>JBEKZP010000001.1:0-272209 GCA_049509755.1 Terriglobales bacterium
AGCGCAGCTCCGCCCGGCGACTTTTTCGACCGCAACGTGTTGGTTCCCTGTGAGTTATCCCGCAAAACCCCGCCGTCTCCCTCTATCTCCCGTACATTAAGATAATTACAAAACGCGCAACCGGGCGTGCGGGCCTGCGGGCGCATCCTCGCTCAGGATGACACTCAATTAGTTTTCGTGCTGAAACTGAAACTCTCTGGAAACTGGAAACTAGAAACTGGAAACTAATCCGACTGGATCTGGACCAGATCGGGCGCCTCGGCGGGCGAGGGCGGAATGAGTTGCGTGGTCTGCGGGGAGCGGAAAAAGTCGAGGTAGGAAATCTGGTGCGCGCACGACACGGTGCAGTGCGGCGCGCAGCTTTTTTCGGTGAGGTATTCGCGGCGGACATCGGCGAGGGTGTACTGCATCAGCGGCTTGGCCGGGTAGCCGCGCTGCTGCGAGCAATAGTGCACCAGGCCGTCTTCGCAGATGTAGAGATAGCGCCCGCCGGCGCGGCAGCGCCAGTTGTTCGGCCGGCCGTTGGCGATGTTGTCCTGGAAGCCGTTAAAGCGCGAGTAGCTGCCCTTTTCCAGCTTCTTCATCTCGTGGTAAATGGAGCGTTCCACCGCGTCCAGCGGCTGCATTTGTCCGTCGCCGTTGTGAATAATGCCGATGGTAGAGGTGAATCCCAATTGCCGCGCGCGCTGCCCGATCACCAGTGCGTCCTGCGGGCGATGAATGCCGCCGCCGACCACGGAATTGATGTTGACGTGGAACTCGGCGTACTCGGCCAGCAGTTGCAGCTTCTTGTCGAGCACCTTGAGGCTTTTCTTGGAGACCTCATCGGGATCGACGTTATCAATCGAGATCTGCAGGTGCTCCAGCCCGGCGCGGTTGAGGCGCCCGATGCGGTCGGCGGTCAACAGGTAGCCGTTGGTGATCAGCCCGGCGATCATGCCGTGCTGCCGAATGTGGCGGATGAAGTCGTCCAGTTCGGGATGCAACAGCGGTTCGCCGCCGCTGACGGTGACGATGGTCGTGCCCAGCGAGGCCAGATGGTCGATGCGCTGGAAAATGGTTTCCAGCGCCACCGGCTTGGAGACAGCGTCGTACTCGTTGCAATAGGAGCAGGAAAGATTGCAGCGGCGCATCGGGATAATGTGCGCCAGCACCGGATGGCGCGTGGACACCAACGCCTTGGCGATCATCATCCACTCGCGGGAGCGGCGATGGATCGCTTTGAATCTGCGCCGGAATCGTACTGCGGGATGTGCCATCGTTCTCAAACCAGTTATTAAAGCACTTCGAACCCGCCGGCTGCGGCAGGGAAACGCTCAGCGGCGGAAATCGATCATCGAATGGAGCTTTTGCGGGGCCTAAATGGCGTTGTCATAACGAGTTGTGAGCAGTGGATTGGATGCCGAAACGGCAACCAAGGGTGCGCGGAAGTGGGACTCTGGAATCGGGTAATTGTGCAATCGGGCGATCGGGAAAAGTACGAAGCCGGCGGCCCGTAGCCGGTAGTCCGGGCCGCCAGTTCCCGTCGCGGAACTACGGGCTAGACTTTGCCCGATTACCCAATTTCACTTCTTACTTTTTGACCGCGGCCGGCGGTTTCTGCGCCGTCGGCGGGAGTATGCCGTTCAGGCGGAGGTAGGTCGCCGCCAGCCCATAGTGGTCAGCCCAGTCGTTGGTCAGGCCGATCAGTGCGGCTGCCTTGGGCGCCTGGCGTCCGCCCCACATGGTTACCGGCTCGCCGAGTTGCGAGTCCTGCACGCCCTTGAGCGCCGTCTCGCAATAAGCGAACGAGTTCTTCAGCGCGGCGACCAGCTTGTCCTTGGGATCCTTGTCGCTGATCTTGGCAGACGGTTCAGCCTGGTTGGCCAGTTTGGCACACAAGAAATTATTCGAGTTGGCGATGTGCTCGACCAGGGTGCCGAACGTCATCTGCTGCTCGGTTGGCTTGTACGAGTATTTGTCCGCCGGCATCGCCTCGGCGGCGGCGGTCAGGTTTTTCGCCCGGCCGCCGAGCATCGCCCGAACCGTGTCGCTCACCGGATTTGAACTGGATTTGGATTCCTGCGCGAACACGGCAGTCGCACACAGCAGTGCAAGCGCAAGGTACAGAGCTTTCTTCATGGTTGCCTCCCCACCTGAAGCGGCGGTAAGAATACACGTTTCGGGCGGCGCTGCGCCAGCGTTCGGTGCAATGCTACGATGTGGCGGGGTCGCGTTCCTGGCGGAAGGCGCTAACTACTAACTGCTGCATGCAAACTTTCACCAAAATTCTGTTCCTTGCCGGCCTGCTGTTTGCCCTGACCCCGTGGGCATCGCCGCCGCTTGCTCTCACCGTCGGATTGGTGCTCGGCCTCATGTTCGGCAATCCATTCCGCAGTCAGTCGCGCTGGTTCACGAAGTACCTGCTGCAAGCATCGGTTGTCGGGCTGGGCTTTGGCATGAACCTGCAGCAGATCCTGAAAGCCGGCCGTTCGGGGTTCATTTACACCGCTGTCGGCATCAGCTTCGCGATGCTGGTCGGGCTGACGTTGGCGCGCCTGCTGAAGGTGCCGCCCACGGCGGGGTTCCTGATCACGGCAGGCACGGCGATTTGCGGCGGCAGCGCGATTGCCGCCGTCGGTCCCGTGGTCCAAGCCGATGAAGAAGAAATGTCGGTCGCCCTGGGCACGGTGTTCATCCTCAATTCGATTGCGCTGTTGATATTTCCCGGCATTGGAGCGTCGCTGCACCTGACCCAGTCGCAGTTCGGGTTGTGGGCGGCGCTGGCCATTCACGACACCAGTTCGGTGGTCGGCGCGGGCGCCAAGTACGGCGCGATTGCGCTGGGGGTAGCCACCACGGTGAAGCTGGCGCGCGCGCTATGGATCGTGCCCATGACCCTGGGCACGGCGGCGGTGAAGCGGCGCCTCGACAACCACAACGGCAGCCGCGCCGCGTCGACTTCGACGCGCGTACCGTGGCCATGGTTCATCCTGTTTTTCGTGCTGGCGGCGGTGGCGAACACGTTGATGCCGGCGGGCGCGCCCGCGTTCCACGGGCTGGCACGGCTGGGGATTATCGGATTAACGGCGACCTTGTACCTGATCGGCACGGGTGTCTCGCGCGCCACGCTGAGGCAGGTCGGCGCGCGCCCGCTGATTCAGGGCGTCTTGTTGTGGCTGATCGTGGCGGTGGCATCGGCGGCGGCCATCCGCGCCGGCTGGATTGCGTTGTAATCAACGGTCGGCCATCGGCGCTCGGCCATCGGCGCTCGGCTTATCAGAGACTGGCCCCGAATTTCCGAACGCCGAGAGCCTAAGCGACGGCCAAGCGAAACTGCAACTATCGAGGTGGCTATGTGGATCATCTGGGGTGTTCTGGCCGGCATAGTGGTGGGCATTTTTTCCGGCTTGCTGGGCGTGGCCGGCGGCGTGGTGCTGGTGCCCATACTCCTGTACTTCTTCAAGATGAACCAGAAGCTGGCCCAGGGAACCTCGCTGGCGATCCTGCTGCCGCCGACGGGAATTCTCGCCTTCCTGAGCTATTACCAGCGCGGCGAAGCCGACCTCAAACTGGGATTGGTGATCGCAGCCGGCGTGTTGCTGGGCGGGTATTTCGGCGGCGCCTGGGCGCACCATGTCCCTGGCCCCGTGCTGCGCAAGGCTTTTGCCGCCCTGTTGGTGGTGGTGGCGGTGAAGATGTTTCTCGAGAAGTAGACGGTTTTCGGTTTTCGGTTCTCGGTAATCGGGGGCGATAGAAATTAGCTCGGCGCTTCGGAATTCGGATGCGATCCAACCGATAACCGACAACCGCTAACCGATCACCTGCTTTTCAGCACGTGTTGCAGCGCGCCGCGAATTTCCGGATAGCGAAACTGAAATCCGCCGTCCAAGGCCGCCTGGGGCACGGCGCGATTGCTCGCCAGCAGCAATTCCTCTCCCATCTGACCAAAGGCAGCGCGCACAGCAAACGCCGGCACGGGAAAAAGCGTCGGGCGGTGCAGCACGGATCCCAGCGCGCGGGTGAATTCGGCGTTGGTGACCGGGTTCGGCGCGACGGCATTCACCGGGCCGCGCACCGATTCATGGGTCAGCACGTGCAGGAAGAGCGCGATCAGGTCGTCGAGCGCAATCCAGGCCATCCACTGGCGTCCATCACCGAGGCGGCCGCCAACACCCATGCGAAACGGCGGCAGCATGCGCGCCAGCGCTCCACCCTTTCCGCTCAGTACCAGGCCGGTCCGCATCATGACGGTGCGGATGCCGGCGTCGCCGGCGGCGCGGGTGGCGTTCTCCCACTGCCGGCCGACCTCGGCAAGGAAGGTCGATCCGGGCGGCTCCGCCTCGGTCACCAGCTTGTCCGCGGTGTCGCCATAGATGCCGTTCGCCGAAGCGCTCACCAGCACGCGCGGGCGCGGATTGGCCCGTGCCATGGAGGCGGCGATGGTCTGCGTACCCTGCACCCGGCTGTTCAGGATTTGCGCCTTGCGCTGCTCGTTCCACCGCCCGGATGCAACGCTTTCGCCGGCCAAATGCACCACCGCATCGGCGCCACTGAATATTGCGCCGTCAATGGCGCCGGTGGGGTCCCACTGGATCTCGGCGGCGCCCTGACGCGGCGCGCGCCGCACCAGCGCCACGGGTTCGTGTCCCGCCTCACGCAATGCAGGCATCAACGCCGAGCCGATAAACCCCGAAGCCCCGGTGACGAGAACTCTCATGCCAAACATCGTATGCCATTAGCGATTTGGTGATTTGTAATTTAGTGATTTGTGATTTGTGATTTAGTGATTTGCGATTGCAAGCCTGGTGTGCACACGGCAAGTCACGCGCAACCGGGCAAATCACTCAATCACAAATAAGAATGCCCGGCCTCTCCGGCCGGGCACAGTGGCGCAAGCAGATTTATTTCTTTTCTATCTTGGCCGGTTCCTTCTTGGCCGCAGGCGCCTTCGCCATCTCGGTCTTCGGCTTCCAGAAGCTCGGGTTCGACGCGATTACCTTCTCCGAGACGAAGCTCATCCCCGGACTGATGGCCAGGAAATCACGTACGAAAAACTGCTCGTCTTCGCGCGCGAACTCGGCAAACATTTTCCTGCCCGCGTCCCCGATCGCCTCGTAATACGCGGAGCCTTTTCCGTGGGTCTTCGCGGCTTCATCAAATTCCTTCAGCGACTTCACCGGCTGGAACACCATCACGGTGCCGGCGGGCGCGCCCAGCCCGACGTTGTACACCAGCATGTGCTCGTCGATATTGGCCTTCTCATGCCCGGCGTTCACCGCCTTGCGCATCTCGGCAAATTTTTCACCGTGGCCGAGCTTGATGCGGTACGTGTCCACCATGAAGTACTTGTATTCACCGAGGTTGAAGTCCGGCCGGTAGCTGAGTTCTTTGTTGTAGAACAGGTAGGTGGAACGGACACCGGTCAGCAGGTCGCCGTCGGCCACACTGACGCGATCCAATTCGGCTTGCACTGCCTTGTTGGCCTCGAATGCCAGGTTCGCCTTTTCCACGTCCTCCATGGACGCGTACGCGCTGAGGAACCACGCCTCGGAGGGCCCGGTCATGGACGTCGTGCCCAGATAGTAATACTTGAGGTTGGCTTTCTTGTAGGCAGCCACGAACGCCGCCTCGGTCTTGGAGTGCAGCGGGCCCTTCCCCGGCTTCACTTCCTCGCGGTAGATCTGAATGACGGGCGGTGGTCCGGAGCTGGCGGAATCGGTATGGCTCTGGGCGGCTACGGTGGGTACGGTGACCGTGGCTGACACCACAAGCGCCAGCACGGCAAGGGCAAACAGTATTTTCCTCATCTATTGTCCTCCTGAATTTCACGTCTGGTTGAAATGACACAGCACTCGGCTGCGTCTTTTTGCCGATTGGTTAGTTGATTCCGAATGAATTAACGCGAGTCAGCGTATAAGGAAGGACCCACCCCGGTTCGGGCCGTTTGAGCGATCCAAGCCTACGCTGCGGCCTTCGCGGGTGTCAATGGGCAGAAAAGCAGGCGGTAGGCAGAAAAGCAGGCGGCAGGCAGAAAAGCAGGCGTTAGGCTTTAGGCCGTAGGTTGCATTCGGCTGTTGTTCCGAACGCCCAAGACCTAACGCCTGAAGCCTAACGCTTTGAGCCTGCGGCTATAATCAAGCATGGCGACCTTCCGCCAGCAGATCGCGACCAACGTCTTGCGGGTCACACGTTTCCGTGACCTGATGAAGCAGGTCCAGGCTTACCGGCCCAACGACGATCTCGACCTCATCAAAAAGGCCTACGACTTTTCCCTCCGTTGTCACACCGGACAAACCAGAGCTTCCGGTGAACCCTACCTGGTGCACCCGCTGGAAGTAGCCTGCGTGCTGGCGGAGATCAAGCTCGACACCGTCGCCATCGCCGCCGGGCTGCTGCACGATCTGGTCGAAGACACCTCGGTGACGATCAAGGAAATCGAAAAGGAGTTTGGCGACCAGGTGGCGCACATCGTGGAGGGCGTCACCAAGATCAGCAAAATCGATTTTCATACCCGCGAGGAGCGCCAAGCCGAGAACCTGCGCAAGATGATGCTGGCCATGGTGGACGACATTCGGGTGGTCCTCATCAAGCTGGCGGACCGGCTGCACAACATGCGCACCCTGCAGCACTTGCCGGAAGAACGGCGGCTGGCGATCGCGCGCGAGACCCTGGAAATCTACGCCCCCATCGCGCACCGCCTCGGCATGGGCAAGATCCGCGGCGAACTGGAGGACCTGGGCTTCCCCTACGTGGATCCCATCGCCTACCAGCAGGTGCACGAGGCGGTGGAGGCGCGGCGCAAAGCGGGCGAGGAATTCCTGGCCAAGATCGAGAGCTTCATCCGCGAGAAGCTGAAAGAAGCCGGCATCCAGGCGCGGGTGGAAAGCCGCATCAAGCGCCTGTACTCGATTTACCTCAAGATCCAGCGGCAGCGAATCACCGTGGATCAGATGTACGACCTGCTGGCGGTGCGGGTGATCACCGGGTCGGTGCAGGACTGCTATGCCGTGCTGGGCATGATCCACAACCTGTGGCGGCCGGTGCCGGGGCGCATCAAGGACCACATCGCCATGCCGCGCCCCAACCTCTACCAGTCGCTGCACACCTCGGTGATCGCCGAGAGCGGGACGCCGTTCGAAGTGCAGATCCGGACCGAGGAGATGCACCACATGGCGGAGGAGGGGATCGCCGCGCACTGGAAATACAAGGACGGGCCGGTATCGGCGCGCGACGAGCAGCGCCTGGCGTGGCTGCGCCAGGTGGTGGAGTGGCAACGCGACATCAGCGATCCCAGCGAATTCCTCTCCACCCTCAAGATCGACCTCTATCCCGAAGAGGTGTACACCTTCACCCCGAAGGGGAAGGTGGTGGTGCTGCCGCGCGACGCCACGCCGATCGATTTTGCGTACACGGTGCATACCGAGGTCGGACACTCCTGCGTCGGCGCCAAGGTGAACGGGCGCATGGTGCCGCTGCGCTACAAGCTGAAGAGCGGCGACATCGTGGAGATCCTCACCCAAACCGGACACAAGCCGAGCCGCGACTGGCTGGCGCTGGTCAAGTCGAGCCGCTCGCGGCAGAAGATCAAGCACTGGCTCAATCTCCACCAGCGCGAGCGCGCGATTGAAATCGGCCGCAAGCTGATCGAGAAAGAGGCGCGGAAATATCGCGTCCCGATGAAAGGCATTTCCGAAGAGCAGTATCAAAAGGTGGCCGGCGAAGTGGGCCTGGGCCGGCCCGACGACCTGATGGCGGCAATCGGCTACGGCAAATTTTCAGCCCGGCAGATGCTGGCGCGCCTGGCGCCTTCCTCGGCAGCGGAACCCACGCAGGAGGCCGCGCCCGAAGAAAAACCCGGCGGCCTGCTGCGCCGCGTCTTCGGCGGCGAGAGCGGCGCCATCACCGTCAAGGGGCATGACGACCTGCTGGTGTACCGCGCGCGATGTTGCAATCCCATCCGCGGCGAAGAGATTGTCGGCTACGTGACCCGCGG
This sequence comes from Terriglobales bacterium, assembly GCA_049509755.1. Lineage (GTDB taxonomy): Bacteria > Acidobacteriota > Terriglobia > Terriglobales > Acidobacteriaceae > JAIQGF01. Next base: position 7,976 of record JBEKZP010000001.1, read on the forward strand.
CAAGGGCGTCGCGGTGCATGCCAAGGGCTGCCCCAACGTGGTGAACCTGATGTACGAATCCGACCGGCGCATCGACGTCGAGTGGGCGAAGGCGGCCAGAGAAGACGGCCGCACCGGTTATCCGGTCAAGCTCACCGTGTTCTGTGACGATCGCAGCGGCATGCTCAAGCAGATGACCGCGCTCATCAGCGACGAGAACATCAACATCCACAACGTCGAGGCCCGCACCGCCAACAGCCAGGCGACGGTCGATTTCGTCATCGACATCGAGGACCTGAAACACCTGGAGCGGATCGTCGGCGGGCTGCGGAGAATTCCCGGCGTGCACGACGTGCAGAGAGTGCAGAAAATCTGAAAACAGTTTCGAGTTTCAGTTTCAGTTTCAGCCGTGTGGTACACAGCTTGCCCTGAGCGAAGTCGAAGGGGCGCCCTCGCGTGTGAAGGACGGGCGGCTGCTGCGCGTTAAGTCTCGGTCCCCGGTTCCCGGTGCAGCGCGCGCTTGGTCTTGGCGACGATGTCGCCCACGGTCGAGCCGATGGTGCGCGCCACTTCGCTGAGGCGGTCGCCGGTCACTGGTGGCGCTGACGATTTGGCTGCTGGTGCTTCGGCCGGTGCGGTGCTGGCCTTGACGGCGCGCTTGCGCGATGAGCTTTTCTTCGCGGCAGGACGCTTCACGGCCCGCTTCTTCTTGGCGGTGGTTCCGCTGCTGTTCTCTTCCGGCATTCGTCTTCTCCCGTTCGTTGCCGCGCAGTATACCAGTCTTGAGTCGCGAGACCCGAGTCCCGAGAGAAGGCAATCTCGCGTCTCGGGACTCGGGACTCTAGAACCGCGCCAGGAATGCCCGCTTGCGCTGTTCAGGCAGAAACGACGCGCGGAAGGAGTTCATGGCCAGCTCGCGCAATTGCGCGTCGGTGAAGCCGAAGGTATCCTGCGCCACCTGGTACTCGCGCGAGAGCGAGGTTTCAAACATCGCGGGATCGTCGGTATTGAGCGTGACCATCAGTCCGAGATCGTAGTAGGTCTTCAGCGGATGCTGCCGCGCCGCCGCGCAACAGCCGGTGCGCAGGTTGCTGGTGAAACAGATTTCGACGGGGACTTGGGTTTGCGCCAGGCGAGCCATCAGCTCGCGGTCCTGGTACGCGGTGAGCCCGTGGCCGATGCGCTCCGCCTTGAGCGCGTCGAGCGCGCCCAGAATGGACTCCGGGCCGCTGGATTCGCCGGCGTGCGCGGTGAGCCGCAGGCCGTTGTCGCGGGCGCGCGCATAGAGCTCGCGAAACAGTTCGGGTGCGGCGCGGCGTTCGTCGCCGCCGATACCGATGCCGACCACATTGCGGTCGCGCAGCGGGATCGCTTTGTCGAATACCTTCTCGGCGGCCACCACCCCGAAGTGGCGCACCGCGTCGAAAATCCACAGCAGCGACACGCCGAAATCGCGCTCGCCGCGCTGCCGGCCGCGCTCCAGGCCCTCGAAGATGGCATCGAAGTCGCGATTGCGGAACAGGATCACGCCGACGGAAACGTAAACCTCGGTGTGGAGGACGTTCTCGGCCGCGAGCTTCTGCATCAGGCGATAGGTGATGAGCTCGTAGTCCTCGGGCGTGCGCAGCCAGTGCGTCACGCGGCGGAAGGCGTCGAGGAATGCGGCGAAATCCTGGTGCTGGTAGAGCTGCGCCAGGCGCTCGCGATCCACCGGCCCGCCCCCGTGCAGAAGGATCAGCTCGGCGAGTTCATCGGGGCCGATGGAGCCTTCGAGGTGGAGATGGAGCTCGGCCTTGGGGAGAGATTGGATGAAGGTCGACGGTCGACGGTCGACGGTCGACGGCAAGCCGTTGGTCGTTAGTCGTTGGTCGTTGGTCGTTGGCCCTTCGCGATCGGCGATCGGCTGTCGGTCGTCGACGTTTTTGTTATCCGTGTTCATCCGTGCAAATCCGTGGCTAGCTTTTCGCGAACTCGCTGTGCCGGCGGCTGTACAGGAAATAAATGCACAGGCCGATCGCCAGCCAGACGAAGAAACGGATCCAGGTGATGACGGTGAGTCCGGTCATCAGGCCGCCGCAGAGCACCACCGAGATCAGCGGGAACAGCGGCACCAGAGGGACGCGGAAGCCGCGCGGGCGGTCGGGCTGCGTGCGCCGCAGGAAGATGACGCCGAGGGAGACGAGCACGAAGGCGAACAGCGTGCCGATGTTCGACAAGTCCGCGGCGTCGCCAATGTCCACCACTCCGGCCGGAATGCCAACCGCGAATCCCGCGATCCAGGTGGACCAGTGCGGCGTCTTGAACTTCTTGTGCACGACGGAAAAGATGCGCGGGAGCAGGCCGTCGCGCGACATGGCGAACCAGATGCGCGTCTGGCCGTACTGGAAAACCAGCAGCGACGAGAGCATCCCGGTGAGCGCGCCGATGATGATGACCGACTGCCAGATTCGGTTGGCGCCAAGCTGCTTGAGCGCGTAGGCGACCGGGGCTTCGGCGGCCGCGCCTTCGGTGAAGGTCGAGTACTTCATCATGCCCAGCAGCACCAGCGCCACGCCGACGTAGAGGACGGTGCATACGATGAGCGAGGCGATGATGCCGAAGGGAATGTCCTTCTGCGGGTTCTTGGATTCTTCGGCGGCGGTGGAAACCGAGTCGAAGCCGATGTAGGTGAAGAAAATGATGGCGCCGCCGGTGACCACGCCGGCGAATCCCGATGGCATGAACGGATGCCAGTTTGCCGGGCGCACCAGCATGCCGCCCACGATCAGGAAGATCACGATGGCAGTCAGCTTGACGACAACCATGATGTTATTGGTTTCGGCCGACTCGCGCACGCCGCGCACCAGCAGGATGGTGAGGACGAAGACGACGAGAAACGCGGGCACGTTGAAGTACGCGCCGGTCAATTTTCCCGAGGCGTACACGGCGCTGGACCACGCATCGGGCAAGATGATGCCAAAGGCGGCGAGCTGCGCTTTCAGATACCCGCTGAATCCGACGGCGACCGCGACGTTGCTGACCGCGTACTCCAGAATCAGGTCCCAGCCGATGATCCAGGCGAAAATTTCGCCAAGCGTGGCGTAGGAATAGGTGTACGCGCTGCCGGCGATGGGGATCATCGACGCCAGTTCGGCATAACACAGTCCGGCGAAGCTGCAGGCGACGGCGACCAGGATGAATGAGACCGCGATCGCCGGGCCGGCCGGAGGACGCCCGTGCATCAGCGCACCCGCGCTCGATCCGGTTCGCAGAAAGTTGGCGATCAGGTCGAGCACTTGCGCGTGCAGGATGGAGGGGACTTCGAAGTGTTCGCCGGCGGCAGCCGTGCCGGTGAGCACGAAGATGCCGCTGCCGATGATGGCGCCGATGCCGAGCGCCGTCAGGCTCCACGGGCCGAGGGTCTTCTTGAGCCGGTGCTCGGGCCGTTCGGAGTCGGAGATCAGCTTGTCGATGGACTTGCGGGCGAGAAGCTGGGAGCCGGAGTGCTGAGCTGAATTCTTGTCGGTGGTCGCGGTTGAGTCGGCCAAGAGAGTTTCGGTTTCAGTTTCAGTTTCGAGTAAAGCAAGCCCTCAGCCGCCGTGCGCCGGCGGCCGAGGGCCGATTGTTAACGTTTCGCCTGGCCGCGCGCCATCTTTTTCACTTTGCGCTTTTTGGAGCCGCGGGCGTAGTCGCGTTTCTTTTTCGGTTTCTCAATCGTGGCCTTCTTGCGGGCCGCGCGCTTGGTTTTCTTGCGTTCTTCTTTGGACAGTGCTTCCGTGTTTGCCATGAGTTCTCGCTAACGTTGGATTGGAAATTCTGTCGCCCGCTAAAGCGGGCTTGATCTTTTGTTCCACGCTGACCCACGGCTTACGCCGTGGGCTACGTTCTGTCGCACGCTTCGCGTGCTCGAAGCCGGTCCGCAACCGCGAAGCAGCCACGCTTAATTAGCTGACAGCTGAGAGCTGATAGCTGACAGCTGAGAGCTGAGAGCTGATAGCTGGCAGCTGAGAGCTGATAGCTGAGAGCTGAGAGCTGATAGCTGACAGCTTGTTTCAGACGCGCTCCAGTTGCGCGTATTTCTCCACCAGCTTCTTCAGGCCGAATCTTGGGAATTGTACCGTAATCTTCGCGTCTTCTCCGTCGCCCTCGCGCTTGTAGACGGTTCCCTCGCCATATTTGGGGTGCTTGACGCGCTGGCCGGGGCGAAATCCGGTACGCCCGGCGGTTGCAGAGACCTCGATTTTCGGCCGCGTGAATTTCTTTCCCCGCGAGGCGAAGAACTCGGCGATGTTGTCAATCGAGTTGTAGGTGGGATGCGAATTCGAGTACGCAGCGCGCTGCTGGCGGGGGTACGCCGAGCGCTGGTCTTCGCTTTCGTAGTCGTAGTGTGTCGAGGAGTAGTCGTCATCGGACCCCACACGCGAGGGCGCGCGAGCCACACGATCGGCTGCGCTCCAGGCTGAACGCCGCGGCGCGCCCAGGTCTTGCAGCAACTGCGGCGGAATCTCCTCCAGGAAACGCGACGCGATCGATGCCTCCGGCATATCGGTTCCGTAACGGCGGCGGTAGCGCGCGCGGCTGACGATGAGCTGGTCCATGGCGCGGGTCATGCCGACGTAGCAGAGGCGGCGCTCCTCCTCGACATCGTCGGGATTGAGGAACGTCCGCGAGTGCGGGAACAGGCCCTCCTCCATGCCGGCCAGGAACACCAGGGGAAACTCCAGGCCCTTGGCGGAATGCAGGGTCATGAGCGTGATCTTGGCGGAGGCGACGTACTGGTCCTGGTCGCTGACGAGGGCGGCGTGATCGAGGAACTCCTGGAGCGACTCGCCGCGGTCGCGCGAATCCATGGCGGCGTTCACCAGTTCGCGCAGGTTTTCGACGCGGGCGAGCGATTCGGGCGTGTCCTCTTCCTCGAGCTGCTTGATGTAGCCGGTGCGGTCGAGGAGGTATTTGAGCAGCTCGGTGGTGCCGGGGCGCGGTTCGCCGCTGGCGGGGGCGCCGGGGCCTACAACGCCTAAATCTGAATCGCGATCTGAATTGTTGGCGGCTGAGGCGGCGATATCGAGATTCGCGCCGAAGTCGAAGGATTCATCGGCGCCGGTAGACGGAGCGGCGTCGGGCGCGGTGCGATCTTCGGGCTCGCTGGGGCTCTCGTCCACCGAATCGCCAAGCCACTGGGCGTAATTGCCGGCGAGCATGGCGCGTCCACCCGCAATGATGTCGTGGAAATTCTTCAGCGAGGCGACCGCGCGCGGCGGCACGAGCACGCCGTCAATGGCGTTGCCAATCGCGCCCCACAGCGAGGTTCCGGTTTCCAGCCCGATGCGCTCCAGCGTGTCGAGCGTGGTGCGGCCGATGCCGCGCACCGGCGTGTTGATGACGCGCATCAGCGCGATGGAGTCGTCGGAATTCTGCACGACCTTGAGATACGAGATCATGTCCTTGATCTCGGCGCGTTCGTAGAACGAGAAACCTCCGACTACGTGGTAGGGCAACTGGTAACGCCGCATCGCCTCTTCAAAAAGGCGCGATTGCGCGTTGGTGCGGTAGAGCACGGCGGCGCGGGCGCGGGCTTCGTCCTTGCCCTCCTGCGCCGATTGCTGCAGGTACTTGGAGAAAAGGTCGGCGGCAAACAGGGCTTCGTTCTCGCCGTCGGGGGCTTCGTAATAGCCGATGTTGTTGCCGCCCTGGCGCGAGGTCCACAGGTTCTTGCCCTTGCGCTTGACGTTGTTGGCGACCACGGCGCTGGCGGCGCTGAGGATGTTCTGGGTGGAGCGGTAATTCTGCTCCAGGCGGATGATCTTGGCGTCGCCGAAATCTTTTTCGAACTCGAGGATGTTGCGGATGTCGGCGCCGCGCCAGGAGTAGATGGACTGGTCCTCGTCACCGACGGCGCAGATGTTGTGGCGCTCGCCGGCCAGCAGCCGCATGAGCTCGTACTGCGGGCGGTTGGTGTCCTGGTACTCGTCGATCAGGATGTAGTGGAAGCGGTTGTTCCAGTAATGGCGCACCGGTTCGGCGACCTTGAGCAGGCGCACGGTTTCCAGCAGCAGGTCGTCGAAATCCATGGCGTTGGCCTTGCGCAGTTCCTGATCGTATGCGGCGTATATCTTCGCTAGCTTCTCACGATTGATGTTGGCCGCTTCTAGGTACGCTTCTTCAGGGCTACACATCAGGTTCTTAGCATGGGAGATTTGCGATAAAACAGCGTGTGGGCGCCAGTCTTTGTCGCTCAATCCAAACCTACGCAAGACCCCTTTTACTACCGCCTGCTGGTCGGCTTCGTCGTAGATGGCGAAATCCTTGCGGTAGCCGACGTTGTTGACGCGCAGCGCCTCGATGTCGCGGCGCAACATGCGCACGCACATGGAGTGAAAGGTCGAAATCCACGGCTTGGCGAACGAACGCCCGCCGACCAGGTGCTCGACGCGCTCGGCCATCTCGGAAGCGGCTTTGTTGGTGAACGTGACCGCCAGGATGGCCTCGGGCTGCACTCCCAGGTTCTCGATCAGATGGGCGATGCGGTAGGTGATGACGCGGGTCTTGCCCGAGCCGGCGCCGGCGAGGATGAGGATAGACCCGTCGGCGGTTTCGACCGCTTCGCGCTGCTGGGGATTGAGTTCGTCGAGGAAGGTCACAGTTTCAGTTTCGAGTTTCAGTTTCGGGTTCCAAGTCCATTATTGCATCTCGGGCGTGGGCGTGTGCTGCGCGGCTGGGCACCTGAAACCGAAACTCGAAACCGAAACTGCATCAGTGCGGCACGGTGCGGGTAACGCCCTCGCCCGGCGGTTTCATCTCGCGGCGCAAGCTGGAGCACTCGCGGCAGGGGCAGAACTCGCGCAGGAAATCCCAGGAAAAGATGCCGTGCTCGTGGCCGTCGCTCCAGGTGAAGCGGATGGCGTACTTGCCGACGGCTTCGGCGACGGTCGCTTTCGGCGGCGGAGTAAACATGGGCAGCACGCCGGGAGCGGGCTTGGGGCGCTCGCCGGGCTCGCGGTCCTGCTTGACGCGCTCGTCGTTGCACAGGGCGCAGGGGCAGGCGTCGCGCAGGTACTGAAAGGTGTAAATGCTCTTGTGCCCGTCCGCCCACTCAATGTCCATGCCGGCGCCGGTGGAGAGATGGACCTTCACCGACTTGGGGCTGGGCTGGATTACGGCAGGCATGAAACAAGTATCGCATATTGGGATACAGTCAAATCAGAGGCAGAGATGAAGCGGCGACCACGAGAATGGAACATCCATCCCGGTGAGATCCTGCGGGAAGAGTTTCTCAAGCCCATGGAGCTATCGGCCTACGAACTGGCGAAGCGGCTGCACGTGCCGGCGCCGCGGATCAACGATATCGTGCTGGAGAAGCGGGGAATCAGCGCGGACACGGCCGTCCGCCTGGCGCGATTCTTCGGCACAACCGAACAGTTCTGGATGAACTTGCAGTCTTCCTTCGACCTGCGCCGCACCCACACGGCACTCAAGAAGCAACTGGAGAAGATCGCCCCGAGGGGCAAAGGCAGCGCGGCTTGAGGCTGGCCAAATCAGTGCAGCTCCTGTAAAATCTATGTTTTGCCCCACTGGGAATGGAAGGATTCTGAGCAGTCATGGCACAAACTTGTGATGTCTGCGGCAAGGGACCGCAGTTCGGCAACAACATCAGCCACGCCCACAACGTCACCAAGCGGCGTTGGAACGTCAATCTGCGCCCGGTGCGCGCCAAGGTGAAGGGCGCCACCAAGAAGCTGCGCGTATGCACGTCGTGTTTGCGCAGCGGGAAAGTAGTGAAGGCGTAACCCAGTCGCCAGTCTCCAGTCGTCAGTCTTCAGGCGGTTAGGGCCAAAGTGACATAAGCTGACCTTGATCTGGGCAACCACAGAATATGGATTCGCCGACCGGCCGAGATGGCCGGTTTTGCTTTCTCCGGAGTCAATTCCACCTCGGTACCGTTACCCGTGCGGCTGCGAAGCTGTTACCTGCGTGACGTTGCTGCGCCATCCAAGTGCAGGTAGTTTGGGTCCACGTCGCTCCTGGCGTAAGGAGAGGGTATGGATCCGGTGGAAGTGGACAGTTTCGCGCTGGCGTGCCGGGTGCTGATGCCGGCACAACGGGTAACAGATGAAGATCGCGCTTCCCCACGCTGGCTGGTGCGGTTCCCCATCATGCATGGGCAAGGCATGGCCACTCACTTCGGACTGGCCTCCGATATCAATGACGACGGGATGTGTTTCTTGAGCAGCGCACCCTACGCCGTGGACACCATCGTGTCGCTGGAGTTGCGAATACCCGGCGGGCCGATTCATGTAAAGGCGCTGGTGCGGTATTGCCGTCGCGGAGCGATCGGTGTGCAGTTTCTGAATCTGTCGCGGGAACAACGGCTGGCGCTGCTTGCCTTCAGCGTTATCGGGCAACGCAGGAAACCCAACTGAATCGCCTACAACACGGCAATCACATCAATTTCCACCAGCACGTCCTTGGGCAGGCGGGCCGCCTCAACCGTGGAGCGGGCCGGCGGCTGCTTGCTGAAAAACTTGCCGTAAACCTCGTTCATGGCGGCGAAATCGTTCATCGATTTCAGGAAGACGGTGGTCTTAACCACCTGATCCAGGTTGCTTCCCGCCTCCCACAACACGGCCGAGAGGTTTTTCAATACGCGCTCGGTCTGGGCGGCGATTTCGCCCTGGATAAGCTGGTTGGTGGCGGGATCGAGCGCGATCTGGCCGGAACAAAAGATCATCCCGCCGGCGCGAATCGCCTGCGAATACGGGCCGATAGCTTTGGGAGCGTGGCTGGTGGCGATCACTTCGCGCATGTTCTCTCCGTCGTTTCCATGAGTTTTGTCGGGCGCCCGGCAAAACCGGAAATTGTAACAGTTGGACGATGCGCCAGCGTTCGCCCCACCACGGCAGGCACCGGGATCCTAGTGTCCTGATAACCGCCGATCAATCCAGCGCTGCCTGGACATCGGCCCAACTGCTGACGGTGCAGAGCTTTGCAAATGGCTGGGGTGCAAAGATATGCACTTATATTGGTGCAGAAAAGTCTTGGTTTCCGGGGCGCACTGGGTACATGATGGCGAGCAGGAGAGCCCGCCCCCGGACGCCGGGAGCTGCCATGGCATACTCACACTCGCGGCTGCGCAAGACACTGGCCGTGGTTCGAGTCCTAACGGGTGTCCTGTTCCTGTTCGCCGCCGCGCACAAGATCTCGTCATGGGAATTCGCCAAAATCGAGTTCCCGCAATTTGTCTCGGAAGCGGCTCACGGCGCCGCCGCCGGGTTCTACGGCGATTTCCTCAGTAGCGTGGCCGGGCAGCATCTCGCGGGATTCGCGGCGCTGGCCGCATTCATCGAATTGTTCATTGGCGTGGGGCTGGTGCTTGGGTTGGCGGTTCGCCCCATCTCCATCCTGGGCTCGGTGTACATGGTTCACCTGATGCTCGCCACCTGGAATGTGCCAGGACCGAACGAGCCCATGTGGCGCTACCTGGACAATGGCGGCAAGCTGATCCCGCTGTTGTTCCTCTTCGCGCTATTCGGCTTCGGGCACGCGGGAGAAAACTGGGGGCTGGGGTCGCTGTATCACCACCGCCGCCATCGCAAGTGGGAGCATGGGGAACCGGACGGCGAGTTGGAGACCTCCGCCATCGCGAAAAGCGAATCCTACAGCCGGCGCTACCGGAACGAAAAAGGCGAGTTTCCGCAGGAGCCGGAGCTGAGCACTGATTCCGGCAGGTTCAAGCTGAGGATCTGAATTCCACCCCGAACTTCCGCGCCGACCGCTTCCTATTGCGGCTGCTATAATCGAATCACCCCTAATGAAAGCGCCGCGAGCAGCATCCGACCGTCATTTCCCGAAAATCCGCTCCACGACTGTGCTGGCCGTTCGCAAGGATGGCAAAGTCGTCATGGCTGGAGATGGCCAGGTCACGCTGGGGGAAAGCATCGTCAAGCACTCGGCCCGCAAGATCCGGCGCCTTTACCAGGACAAGATCCTGGCCGGGTTCGCCGGGTCGACCGCCGACGCCTTCTCGCTGTTCAGCCGCTTTGAATCGAAGCTCGAGCAATACCACGGGAACCTGGGCCGGGCCGCGGTGGAACTGGCCAAGGATTGGCGGACCGACAAGGCGCTGCGGCACCTGGAGGCGCTGCTGCTGGTGGCCGACAACACCCAGACTTTCCTGATCAGCGGCGCGGGCGATGTGATCGAACCTGACTCCGGAATCGCGGCGATCGGCAGCGGAGGCCCCTATGCCCAGGCGGCAGCCCAGGCCCTGGCAGCGCATACCGACCTGTCGGCGCGCATGATCGCCGAGGAAGCGATGAAGATCGCCGGCCGCATGTGCATCTATACCAACGAGCAGTTCACGTTCGAGGAGCTGTGAGGAGATTTGCAATTTGTAATTGGTAATTTGTAATTTCGTACCGCTGATGTTTGCGGCTGCTTCAAGGGTCGGCAAGGACTCGCAAAATTACAAATTGCAAATTACGAAATTACAAATGACGCAGGATGGCAGGGTATTCGGGAACGCCGCTGGTGAAGGCCTGAAATTTTACCGCCGCAAGACTCAAGCGAAAGCCGTGGGCCGCGCCGGCTGAAACTGAAACTTTGAAACTGCTTTTATGGCTATTTATCTGCCCCAAACCGCCGAAGAAGAAAGTATCGGACTGGATGAGCTGACGCCGCGGGAAATCGTGGCCGAGCTCGACAAGTACGTGGTCGGCCAGCACGCGGCCAAACGCGCCGTGGCCATCGCGCTGCGCAACCGCACGCGGCGGCAGAAACTCACGCCGGAGCTGGCGGAAGAGGTCATTCCCAAGAACATCATCATGATCGGCCCCACCGGCGTGGGCAAGACCGAGATTGCGCGCCGGCTGGCGAAGCTGGCGAGTTCGCCGTTCCTCAAGGTGGAAGCCTCGAAGTTCACCGAAGTGGGGTACGTCGGCCGCGATGTCGAGTCCATGATCCGCGACCTGGTCGAGATCGCGGTTGACATGGTGCGCGAGGAAAAGCTCGAGGACGTGCAGGACAAGGCCGAACTCAACGCCGAGGAACGGCTGCTCGACCTGCTGTTGCCCGCCAACGTCGGATTCGGCAGCACGCCGCGCGGGGATGGCGGGCCGGCGGCCATCGAGGTCATTCATCCCGGCGAATCCAACTCCCGCACCCGCGAAAAGCTGCGCCAGCAGTTGCGCGAAGGCAAGCTCGACGACCGCATCGTGGAACTCGATGTGCGCGAGAAATCTTTTCCCGCGTTCGAGATCGTCTCCAACCAGGGCATCGAGGAGATGGACGTCAACATCAAGGACATGCTGCCCAACATCTTCGGCCAGCGCACCAAGAAGCGGAAGATGAAGGTCAACGAGGCCTTCGAGTACCTGGTGCAGGAAGAAGAGCAGCGGCTGATTGACATGGACCAGGTGACGCGCATCGCGGTGGAACGCGTCGAGCAGTCTGGCATCATTTTTCTCGACGAGATTGACAAGATCGCCGGGCGCGAAAGCGGCCACGGGCCCGACGTGTCGCGCGAGGGCGTGCAGCGCGACATTCTGCCGATCGTGGAAGGCACCACCGTGAACACGCGCTACGGCATGGTACGCACCGACCACATCCTGTTCATCGCCGCCGGAGCGTTCCACGTATCGAAGCCGAGCGACCTGATTCCCGAACTGCAGGGCCGCTTTCCCATTCGCGTCGAGTTGCAATCGCTCACCATTGAGGATTTCATCAAGATCCTCACCGAGCCGAAGTCGTCTCTGGTGAAGCAGTACACGGCGCTGCTGGAGACCGAAGGGTTGAAGCTGGAATTCACTCCGGACGCGCTGGAGGAAGTGGCGAATTTCGCGGCGCGGGTGAACGAAGGCACTGAGAACATCGGCGCGCGGCGGTTGCACACCATCATGGAACGCGTGCTCGATGTGATCAGCTTCGAAGCGCCCGACATGAAGGAAAAGAATGTCACCGTGGACGCCGATTACGTGCGCAAGATGCTGGCGGAGATTGTGAAGGACCAGGACCTCTCCAGGTACATCTTGTAGCAATGAGTTCCGTTTGGAATTGGTAATTTGCAATTTGCAATTTGTAATTTGGCCCGGTGAGCAACCGGGCCTTTTGCTTTTGGGAGCGCCGGCGAATCCAAGCTGTAGCGGCTTTCAAATTACGAAATTACAAAATTACCCAATTACCAAATGTCTGCTACCCTGATTTGCCTTCATGAAATGGCCACTTCATCTCGTGCTGACGGCGGTATTGTGTCTGGTGGCGTGCGGAACGCCGGGTGCGCCGCGCCCGCCGTCGCTGGAGTTGCCGCGGCCGGTCGCGGATCTGGCGGCAACACGGCAGGGCGACAAGGTCACGCTCACCTGGACGGCGCCGCGCGAGACTACCGACAAGCAGAGCATCCGTCATCCCGGTCCGGTGCGCATTTGCCGCGGCGTGAACACCACGGCGATGGTGCAGTGTCCGCAAGTGGCGGAGTTGCCGGCCGCTCCGGCAGTGGCCAAGGGCGCCAAACCGGAACAGAGGAGTTACACCGATACTCTGCCGGCGGCTTTGCAGCAGCAGAATCCCACCGGGTTCGCGACCTATGCGCTGGAGTCGCTCAATGGGCGCGGGCGCAGCGCCGGATTGTCGAACCACGTAGAGGTACCGCTGGCGCCGACGCTGCCGCCGCCCGAAAAAGTTGTCGGCAGCGTCACCGCGCAAGGGCCGGTCATCGGCTGGTCCGTTCCGCTCAATGAGATCAACCTGATCATGCTGCCGCGAGCGACCAAGCAGAGTTCACCCGTAGCCTATGATTTCCGGCTGTATCGCCGCGACAAGCAGCAGCCGAACGTCATGCCGGTGGCGATTCCCATCGAGAACGCCTATGCCTCGCCGCTGCTGCCGCAGCCGAACGAAAATGTGCTCGATCCGACCGCGGAGTGGGAACACACGAATCAATATTGGGTGACCGTTGTAACCACGGTGAACGCGCGCGGAGGATCGCAGGAAGTGGAGGGCGAAGCCTCGCCGATCGTAGAGGTTTTTGTCCATGACGTTTTTCCGCCCGCGGCGCCCGCCGGGTTGCAGGCGGTGGCAAGCGGAGTCGGGCAGCCGCCGTTTGTGGATTTGACCTGGGCGCCGAACACCGAGCCTGATCTCGCCGGGTACAACGTCTACCGGCACCAGGCAGGGCAGCCGCCGGTGAAGATCAGCACCGAACTGGTGAAGGCGCCGGCCTACCGCGACCGGGAGGTGACGGCGGGGCACAACTACTTCTATGCTGTAACGGCGGTGGACCTGCGGGGGAACGAGAGTCCGCGGTCGGACGAAACATCCGAGTCCCTCCCGTGAAAGGCGAACCGCAAAGGACGTGAAAAGCGAACCGCAAAGGACGCAAAGGACGCAAAGGAAAAGGAAGCCATGATGGCTGGCCCCGAAATTTCAGATAAAGAGCGCATCCAAACCAATCACATCAGCCGATTGGTAATCACGGCGGCCATGAAGGTTCATTCACTCCTCGGCGCGGGGCTGCTGGAGAGTGCGTACGAAGCCTGCCTTGCTCATGAATTGCGAAAACAGGGGCTGAAGGTGCAAACCCAGGTTGCGCTGCCGGTCGTATATGACGGAGTCCGCCTCGACATCGGATATCGTGTGGACGTTCTGGTCGAAGACTGCATCATTGTTGAGCTGAAGGCGGTTGAAAAAATACTCGCCGTCCACGAGGCGCAGCTGCTCTCGCACTTGAAAGTGAGCGGCATTCACCTCGGTCTCCTCATCAATTTCAGAGTCCCCCATCTGAAAGACGGAATCAAACGTTTGGTGAACAACTTCTGAGTTCTTTTTGATTTTTGAATTCCTTTGCGCGCCTTGGCGTCCTTTGCGGTAAAAGGTTCTAAAGGATTGAAATGAAATATTGCCGACTGCTGATCAACAACGAACCTCAATTCGCGCTGGTGGAGACCGAAGGGTCCACCGGGCGGGAGCTGGTCACGCGCGTCTTCAAGTCCGATGCGTGGGCGCGCATTCCCGACGAAGACGCGGCATCGAAGCGCATCGATCCCATCCCGCTGCAGAACGCCAAGCTGCTGACGCCGGTGCTGCCGTCGAAGATTGTCTGCGTGGGGCGCAATTACCGGGCGCATGCGCTCGAATTGGGGAATGAGGTCCCGACCGAGCCGCTGGTCTTCTTCAAGCCGCCGTCGTCGCTGGCCGACCCCGGCGCGGAGATCCGCCTGCCCAAGCTGTCGCAGAACGTGCACTACGAAGGCGAGCTGGCGGTGGTGATCGGCAAGCCCTGCTACCGCGTGCGCGAGGGCGAGGACGTGCGCGACTACATCTTCGGCTACACCATCCTGAACGATGTCACCGCGCGCGACCTGCAGAAAAAAGAAAACCAGTGGGCCCGCGCCAAGGGCTTTGACACCTTCACTCCCGTGGGCCCGGTGGTGGTGGACGGGTTGGATCCGTGGGCGGGCATCGAGGTGGAAACGCGCATCAATTCCGAGGTCCGGCAGCACGGCACCACCGCCGATTTCATCTTTCCGCTCGATGCCATCATCCGCCACATCACCGCAGCCATGACGCTGGTTCCCGGCGACGTGATCGCTACCGGAACGCCCGAAGGGGTTGGGCCGCTGCACGCCGGCGATGTCGTGGAAATCACCATTCCGGGTGTGGGCACGCTACGCAATTCCGTCGTAGACGAATAGAAAGGTAATCGCGCAATTTGGTAATTGGGTAATTTGGTGATTTCGTAATTTGAAAATGAGACCTTTGTCCTCCGAAATTACCAAATTACAAATTTACGAAATCACCAAATGGTAATCGGCGATAATTGAGTCCCATATGAAGTTCTTTATTGACACCGCCAACCTGAACGAAATCCGCGAGGCCAATGCGATGGGCATCCTCGACGGAGTCACCACCAACCCATCGCTCATCGCCAAGGAAGGCAAGCCGTTCAAGGACACGATCCTGGAAATCTGCAGCATCGTGGACGGACCGGTCAGCGTGGAAGTGGTAGCGCTCGAGGCCAAGGGCATGCTGCGCGAGGCCGAAGATTTCGCCACCTGGCACAAGAATGTAGTGGTCAAGCTGCCGACCACGAAAGAAGGATTGAAAGCCTGCAAGACGCTTACCGGGCAAGGCATTCGCACCAACCTGACCTTGTGCTTCTCGCCCAACCAGGCGCTCATGGTGGCCAAGGCGGGAGCGACCTACGTGAGCCCGTTTGTGGGACGCCTCGACGACATCAGCCACGTCGGCATGGACCTGGTGCGCCAGATCGTGCAGATCTACAACAACTACGGCTTCAAGACGCAGGTGCTGGCGGCGTCGCTGCGGCATCCGCTGCACGTGGTGGAAGCGGCGATGGCCGGCGCGCACGTTGCGACCATTCCGTTCAAGGTGCTGGACCTGATGATCAAGCATCCGCTCACCGATAAAGGCCTTGACGCGTTCCTGAAAGACTGGGAGAAGGTGAAGGCGCTGGCGGAAGCGGACCTGGTCGCGAAGGGATAACCTCGCCTATCCGGCATCTAAGAGGTAAGCTGGATGTATCGCCGTCAGGATGCGTAGTACTCTGCACGCAGGACTGGCCGGTTTCCCCCCGAGATTCGTATGAACGCGCTTGGTATGTATGCGGTGATGGCGGCAGGCACGGCCGCGGCTGCCGCGAGTGTGTGGCAGTGGATCCGCAGCCACCGCACCACGCCCGAACAGCGTGAGCGGCAACGCCGCCAGCGCCTGGCGCAGATGGGCCGCATCTGCGATGGCACCGTCCTCGACGTGCAGGAATTCAGCGCCAACGGCCACGGCCCCACCCAACTGCTCATTTATTCCTACGATGTCGGCGGCGTGTCGTACGAGGCGTCGCAGGACGTCACCCACCTGCGGCAGATCGTGGATATCGAATCCTGCAGGCTGGGGCTGCCCAGCTCCGTCAGATACGATCCGCGCAATCCCGGCAATTCCATCGTGGTTTCCGAAGCCTGGACGGGGCTGAGGATGGAATCAGGTTTTAGGCGTTAGGCTTTGGGCGTTAGGATTTGAAATTCGAAAATTTGAAATTTCTAAAATCTAAAGCCTAAAACCTAAAACCTAAAACCTTCTAGCGCCGTTTTGCCGGCCGTTTGTTCGGGTCGTAGGTGATGGCCGCCTGGAACAGCGAGTCGGGCATGCCGGCGTTGTAGCGCACGTTGGTGATGAAGCGCTGGTTGGTGACCTCGCCGTTATGCGAGCGCAGCAGGCTATGCGGCGTCATGATGCCCTGCTCCAGGCGCCAGTTGTCGAAGATCTCGCCTTCAACGTTTTTCAGGCGGTCGGCCGGATCGCGCCACTCGAACGTTTTCTTGATCGGCAAATGGGTGTGGTTGTCGAGGAAGAGAGTGACGGAATCATTGTCGGCGGTCAGGATGGTGACGGAATCGGCGGGCTTTTGCTCGGCCACGGCGGCGCCGTCGTAGAACAGCGCGGTGCCCGGCTGGTTCAGCCATTGGCGCAGTACGACCTCGAGCGAGTGGCGACGGCGGCGGTTGTAGTCGGTGAGCGGATCGGGTTCCTGGGCGGCCGTTCCCTTGTAGGTGACCTCGTATCCATTTTCGCCGGCGTTGATGTACACCACGTCGCGCTGCTTGGTTAACTCGACGCGCTCCTTGTCGGGATATTTCCAAAACCGCCAGAACAGGGTGCCGAGGCTGTTCGGCTGGCCGTGCGAGTAGGGGTACGAGCGCCCTTGCTGCTCCATGTCCTGGAGGTTGAGCCAGGCTTGGCCACCCATGGCCTGAATGCAGTCGTCGAGCAGCGAGCGAGCCTTGCGAGCATTGGCATCCTGCGGCGAGTGCGGGGAGCTTGTCGCAGAGGAAACAGAGGACGCGGAGGATTGCGGCGCTTGGACCGTAGCGGCAACAGCGCACGCCGCGAGAAGCATGGCAATGATGGATGACTTCATAGGTGAACTGACTATTTTAGACGCTCGCCCGGCGCAAGGCTCAAGGCTTAAGGCGCAAGGCCAAAGGGCGCGGGGGACGCGCTCGATCTGACGTTCGCGGACAAATTCTGTCGCCCCTGAAGGGGCTCGGGTTCAATTTTGCGTCTTTACCCCGGGGCTTACGCCCCGGGCTATGATCTGCCGCCCCCGCTGCGCTCGGGCTGTTGGTCTTGTGCCTTCCGTATTACGGCGCTGCAGCCTTGTGCCTTGAGCCTAGAGCCTTGCGCCGGAAAACCTGAAGCTTTCAGCCTTGGAAAGGCTAGCCTATCCCACCAGCACCGCGCCGCCGTTGACATTCAGAATTTCGCCGGTGATGAAGCCCGCGTGCTCGCTGCAGAGGAAGAGAATGGGCGCGGCGATCTCTTCCGGCGTCGCGACGCGGCGCAGCGGGATGGTGGCGAATACTTTTTCGCGCGTGGCGGGATCGTTGAGCGCGGGCGCGGCCATGTCGGTTGCGACCCATCCGGGAGCGACGCAGTTGACGCGGATATGGTCGCGCGCCAGTTCGGTGGAAAGCCCCTTGACCATGCTGATGACGGCGCCCTTGGTGGCGGCATAGTCGCAATGGAAGGCCTCGCCGCGCTGGCCGGCGGTGGAGCTGACCAGCACGATGTGCCCGCCGCGTGCCTGCTTTTTCATCTGCGCCACCGCGTGCTTCACCAGGCCGAAAACACTGTCGAGGTTGATGGCGATGGTGTCGTGCCACTGGCGGTCGGTCATGCGGTCCACGGCAACGTCTTCCGGCGGCCAGATGCCGTGGTTGGCGACCAGAATGTCCAGGCTGCCGAAGCGCTGGACAGCCTGCTCGATCAAGGCGCGCGCCGTTTCGACATTGCGCAGATCGGCTTCCACGGCGGCACAGCGATCTTTGTTTCTGCCGCACTCGCTGACCACGCGCTCCGCGGCCGCACGGTTTTTCTGGTAGTTGAACAGGACCCTGGCGCCGGCAGCGACGAACATCTTGACCGTGGCAGCGCCGATGCCGCGCGAACCACCGGTGATGATGGCGACGCGGTTTTGCACAGAGAGCGTGATTCCGTTTGGCATAAGCGAACATTGAACCGCAAAGGACGCGAAGGACGCAAAGGATTAAACACAAGGTCCCTCGACTCGGACGCCGAAAATCGCGGCGTCCTCACTCGGGATGACAGCGGTCAAAGCAATGGCTGAAGCTGAGAGCTGATGGCTGAGAGCTGATGGCTGAGAGCTGACAGCTATTTCGGCAGCGATTCGAAATCCGGTACTGGCGTGCGCGGCTGGTCGTGGCGCCGGAGCGCGGCCTGGATGAAGGCCTGGAAGATGGCGCGCGAGGACTCGTCGTCGGCGAAGCTGCGTTCCGGATGCCACTGCACGGCAACCACGAAATGATCGGGCTCAGTGCCCTCGAGACCTTCAATGGTGCCGTCTTCGGCGCGGGCGACCACGCGCAGGCCGTCGCCCACCACATCCGCAGCCTGGTGGTGGCTGGAGTTCACGACCAGGGAGATTCTCTCTTGCGGGTCACCTGCAACGTCGCCGCAAAGTTGGGCGGAGAACTCCTTGAACGGAGCGACAATTCCCGCCAGTCGTGAGCCGTGCTCGACGGTGACGGTGTGCGCGCGCGGCTGCTCGCGCCCGATGGCGTGATTAATCTCGGTAGTGAGGTGCTGCGCCAGCGTTCCCGAGCGCCACACATTCAGCGCCTGCAATCCGTAGCAGATGCCGAGGATGGGCTTGCGCATATTGAACGCGTCCTGCAGCAGGAGCTCGTCGGCGTTGTCGCGGGCGGGATCGGCGGGCGCGGTGTGCGGGTCGAGTGTGGCGCCGTATTTTTCCGGGTCTAGATCGGCCTTGCTGCCGGGCAGGAGGATGGCGTCGCAACGCTTGGCTGCTTGCGCGATCTGCTGGTTCGACCATTCCAGCGGGACCACGACGGGCTCGCCGCCGGCCTGGCGCACTGCCTGCTCGTACGGCACCAGCGCACGCTGAGCGTAATCGTGCTCGGAGTGCGGGACCGGAATGGCGATTCTGGGTCGCATCGCTACGCGTGTGTTCCCTCAGCGGCTAAAGCCGAATCCATTTGGCGTTCCGATCGGCACGGCTCCCTCCCCTTCGACTACGCTCAGGGTCGGGACAGGTTCCGCCGTGCCCTTCCACGGTGAAGTCGACTTCTAGTTTAGCGCGGTCAGGCCTGGCTTCCCATCGCCCCGTCGGTGACGCGCGGGTCAGGCACGCGGGAACGGGAATAGTACAGCTCTTCGATTGCCTTGCGCACGCGGGCGGCAAGCACATCCATGTCGCGCAGGCTGTAACCGGCGGTGGAAATAGGCTCGCCGACGACAAGCTCCATCCGTCCGGGGCGGATATGGAAGCTGTTCATGGGAAGCACTTCATGGGAGCCGACGATCGCCATGGGCACGACCTCCACGCCGGCCTTGATGGCGATGTAGAACGCTCCGCTCATGAACGGCCGGATCTGCCCGCTGGCGGAACGGCCGCCTTCGGGAAAGACCACCAGCGGCATGCCGCCTTGCAGGCTGCGGACGGCGTGCATCAGGCTGCGCATGGAAGCCATGGCGCTGGCGGCGTCCACGGGAATCTGGCCGGAGCGGCGCAGGTGCCACCCCATGAACGGGTATCGGAACAGCTCCTTTTTGGCCATGATGCGGAACTGGAACGGCAGGTGCTCGTAGAGCAGCGGGATGTCGAGCGCGGAAATGTGATTGGCGGCAAAGACGTGCGGGCGCGCGCGATCGATGCGGTCGAGGCCGGTGACTTTTACCGGGGAGAAAATCGTGTGCAGGATCAGGCGCGACCAGAGCCGCGCAAAGCCGTGCTGGATGCCGCCGTCACGGTCGAAAAACGACGACAGTAGCGAGAGGATGCCGAGAACGACGGTGTACAGGTAAATGAGCGGGTCGAAGATGAAGATGGAGCGCGCCCAGCTCAGGGCATTCCAGGTTTTGGACGAGGTCTTCACGCATCAAGGCTCCAGGCTTCAGGCTTCAGGCGCAAGGCGGTTAAGCTTCCAATCAGTCCAGAGTCGCGGCCTTCTCCGCAATCAGCTTGCGCAGCCGCGCCTGGAACTCGGAGAACGGCACGGTTTCAGTCTTCTCTTGCCCGCGGGCGCGAACGTTCACCGAATTCGCCTCCGCTTCCTTGTCGCCGACCACCAGCAGGAACGGGACCTTCTGCAGCGCATGCTCGCGGATCTTGGCGTTCATCTTCTCATTGCGCTGGTCAACCGCGACGCGCACGTTGTCCGCCTGCAGCGCGTCGCCGATTTTCTTGGCGTATTCCGCGTGGCGTTCGCTGATGGGGATGATCGCCACCTGCACCGGCGACAGCCACACCGGAAACGCGCCGGCGTAGTGCTCGATGAGCACGCCGAAGAAGCGCTCGATGGAGCCGTAGAGCGCGCGGTGCACCATGAGCGGCTGGTGGCGCTGGCCGTCCTCGCCGACGTACTCCAGGCCGAAGCGTTCGGGCAGCGAGAAATCGAACTGAATGGTCGAGAGCTGCCACAGGCGGCCGATGGCGTCCACCAGCTTGACGTCAATCTTGGGGCCGTAGAATGCGGCTTCGCCGGGTATGGTCTTGTACTCGATGTTGCGGCGGCGGAGCGCGCTCTCCAGCGATTTGTTGGCCAGCTCCCATTGCTCTTCACGGCCGAAGAAGTTCTTGCGGTCGTTGGGGTCCCAGGTGGAGAGCTCGACCTGGAACTTCTCGAAGCCGAATACGCGCAGCACTTCCAGCGCGAAGTCCATGCAGGCGACGACCTCGTCCTCGATCTGCTGCGGAGTGCAGAAGATGTGAGCGTCGTCCTGGGTGAAGCCGCGCACGCGCAGCAGGCCGTGCATCACGCCGCTGCGTTCGTAGCGGTACACGGTGCCGAGCTCGCCCAGGCGCACCGGCAGGTCGCGGTAAGAGCGGAGCTGGTCCTTGTAGATCAGGATGTGGAACGGGCAATTCATGGGCTTGATGCGGTAGTCGGAATCGTCAAGCTCCATGGGAGTGAACATGTTCTGGGCGTAATAGCCTTCGTGGCCCGAGGTCTTCCACAAATCCACGCGCGCAACGTGCGGGGTGTAAACAAGGTCATAGCCGCGGCGGAGATACTCTTCGCGCATCCAGTCTTCCATCTCTTTGCGGATGCGCCCGCCCTTGGGGTGCCAGAAGATGAGCCCAGGCCCGGCGATTTCCTGGATGGAGAACAGGTCAAGCTGCTTGCCCAGCACGCGATGATCGCGCTTCTTGGCCTCTTCCTGCTGCTTGATGAATTCGTCCAGCTCTTTCTTGCTGAAAAAGGAGGTGCCGTAGATGCGCTGGAGCTGCTGGTTCTTTTCGTCGCCCAGCCAGTAGGCGCCGGCGATGGTGAGCAGCTTGAATGCCTTGATCTTGCCGGTGGAGGGAATGTGCGGCCCGCGGCAGAAGTCCACGAACTTGCCGGTCTTGTAGAGCGAGATTTTTTCGTCGGGCTGGGTGAACTGTTCGATGAAGTGGCACTTCATGAAATCACCCTCGCGCTGGAACTGCTCCAGGCCTTCGACGCGCGGCAGCCACTCGCGCGCGTAGGGCTCGTTGCGCTGCACGATCTCCTGCATTTTTTTCTCGATCTTCTCCATGTCCTCGGGGGTGAAGGGAGTGGGACGGTAGAAGTCGTAAAAAAAGCCGGTCTCGGTGGCAGGACCGTGGCCGAGCTTGGTCTCGGGGAAAAGTTCGAGCACGGCGGCGGCCATCAAGTGAGCCGACGAGTGCCGGTAAACCTGCAGCGCTTCGGGATCGCGGTCGGTCAGGATGCGTAGCTCGGAGTCGGCCTCGATCGGCCTGGTCAGGTCAATCAGGTTGCCGTTGGTCTTGGCAGCAAAAGCGGCATCGGCCAGGCGCGGCGAGATGGAGCGCGCGATGTCGAGCGCGGTGGTGCCCTTGGGCACGTCCTTGACGCTGCCGTCGGGCAGCTTGATGTGGATGATGTCGGCCTTCACTTCGACGCTGTCTGCCATGGAGAACTCCGCGGGTACGGGTAAAACGTTGAGTTTAGAGGAAACGAGGGCGCGGCGCTAGGAGCGCGGGGATGTTCGGCGGGATGGGGAGCAGAGTTTCATTGTCGAAATAGTTATAACCGGAAAACGAGTGACTAGTGATACGGCGATTTCACAACAGTTACAAATCCCAGCCGCCTCCAGGCAAATCCGCGAAAAACTCGGTGGGACAACTTGCAACAGCCATGTCGCATCAGAAAGAAATGTAGTTGCCGCTCCGTCGCGCTGTGCTGAATCGTCCGCCTAGCCTGCTCGCTGTAAAGCAGGGCACGAAATTCAGCGGTCAATTCAGACCAGCGTTCCCGATGCAAACAGACTTACATGATGGCTGAGGTCTGAGCCTGTGACGCCACTCATTGCGTTAGCCGGCGAAGACAGCCTCGATCGGACAACGGAAATGGCGACTCTTCGGTATGTTGCAATCTCGATTGTTGGTTTCGTGCTGTTTGCAGGACTTGGTGCTGCGCAAGATTTGTCCAGCTATCGTGATTTTCGGTTCGGAGCGACCCTGGAAGGCAGCGGCACGCAGCAAGGCGTCGCCACAACGCCAGAGGCGGCCTGGCGAAAGGTGTCCTCTACGCCGACATTCAGCCCTGCGGCCGGAGCCTATAGCAGCACCCAGAGCGTCACCATCTCGACGTCCACTTCGGGCTGTTCCCGATACATCTACTGGAACACAACCGGGAACCCGACATCGGGTGACACGCAAGGAACCTCAGTCAGCGTGGCCTCCAGCGAGACCGTGTACGCCAGAGTGATTGGTTGCCCGGGGTATAGCGACAGTGCGATTCGTTCGGCGGCCTACACGATCACCTCGTCGCGAGCCGCCACGCCGAGATTCAGTCCCGCGGCCGGAGCCTATAGCAGCACCCAGAGCGTCACCATCTCGACGTCCACTCCGGGCTGTTCCGGGTACATCTACTGGAACACAACCGGGAACCCGACCTCGGGCGACACGCACGGGACCTCAGTCAGCGTTGCCTCAAGCGAGACCGTGTACGCCAGAGTGATTAGTTGCCCGGGGCATAGCAACAGTTTCGTCGGTTCGGCGGCGTACACGATCACCTCGTCGCAAGCGGCCGCCACGCCGACATTCAGCCCCGCGGCTGGAACCTATAGCAGCGCCCAGAGCGTCACCATCTCAACATCCACTCCGGGCTGCTCCGGGTACATCTACTGGAACACAACCGGGAACCCGACCTCGAGCGCCACGCGCGGGACCTCAGTCAGCGTGGCAGCGAGCGAGACCGTGTATGCCAAGGTGATTGGCTGCCCGGGGTATAGCGACAGTGCGGTCAGTTCGGCGGCGTATACGATCACCTCGTCGCAAGCCGCCATGCCGACATTCAGCCCTACGGCGGGAACCTATAGCAGCTCCCAGAGCGTCACCATGTCGACGTCCACTCCGGGCTGCTCCGGGTACATCTACTGGAACACAACCGGGAACCCGACCTCGGGCGCCACGCGCGGGACCTCAGTCAGCGTGGCCTCAAGCGAGACCGTGTATGCCAAGGTGATTGGCTGCCCGGGGTATAGCGACAGTGCGATTCGTTCGGCGGCGTACACGATCACTTCGTCGCAAGCTGCCCCGCCGACATTCAGCCCTACGGCGGGAACCTATAGCAGCTCCCAGAGCGTCACCATGTCGACGTCCACTCCGGGTTGTTCCGGGTACATCTACTGGAACACAACCGGGAACCCGACATCGGGTGACACGCAAGGAACCTCAGTCAGCGTGGCCTCCAGCGAAACCGTGTACGCCAGAGCGATTGGCTGCCCGGGGTATAGCGATAGTGCGGTCAGTTCGGCGGCGTACACGATCACCTCGTCGCAAGCCGCCACGCCGACATTCAGCCCTACGGCCGGAGCCTATAGCAGCACCCAGAGCGTCACCATCGCGGCGGCCACTCCGGGCTGCTCCGGGTACATCTACTGGAACACAACCGGGAACCCGACCTCGGGCGACACGCAAGGAACCTCAGTCAGCGTGGCCTCCAGCGAGACCGTGTATGCCAAGGTGATTGGCTGCCCGGGGTATAGCGACAGTGCGGTCGGTTCGGCGGCGTACACGATGACCTCGGGCCTTCCCACACTGGTTCAGGACGTGGCGTGGGGCGTTGGCGGCCAGACCGCGACCACATTCAAATTTCACCTACCCAACTCGACGCTGGGAGGGTCATCGACCCAGGGCGATAGGTCGAACAACCTGCTCATCTGCGGCGTGAGTTGGGATGGCACCGGCACAACCGCCACGATCACGGACAACAACAGCAATAGCTGGACCAACGGGCCGAGCTCGAATGACGGCACGCGCATGATCGCGCTGAAGTACGCACTCGGGGCGAAAGCGGGAACACAGGACTTGACGCTCACTCTGAGCGCCGCCCAATACAACGTCCACATGCGCTGCTCGGAGTTCTACAACGTCGCGACCAGCAGCGCCGTGGACGGCACGGCGACCAGCGCGTCCAACATTACCGGGCCGACCGTCGCCTCCGGCAGCATTAGCACCACCGTGGACAATGACCTCATCTACTACTACGGCATTGATGATGGCTATCTGTGCTGCACCAGCGCAGTCACCAGCTTTGTGGTAGGGACCAACTTTAAGCTGCTCCCATCGGACCGCCATATCGGCCACTTCGCGCAGTACCAGGTGCAGACCACGCACGGGGCCATCAATCCCACGATGACCGTCAACCAGTCATCGCACGACACATTTGGGGCGGCGGCCATTGCACTCAGGGCGGCCTCGGCAGGAACGGCTCCGGGCGCCGCGATCCGCATCAAGCGTGTCTATCACACCAGCCTGAATGCCGGAGCTTACACCGTGCAGTTCCCGTGCGATGGCAACCTGATTGTCGCCTCCACGGCGGAGAGCACCGCCCAGAACGGCATTACCAGCATCACCGACAGCAATTCGAATACCTTCAAGAAGGTAAGCGCGCCGGCCACCTACCCGCAGATGTTCTACGCGGCAGGCGCGACCTGCACCAATCCCAACACGCACACCATGACGTTCAGCAACGCCAACAGCGGCGTGACCTCCATTGCGGTGATCTACGACATCGCCGGCGCAAATACCTCGCCTTACGATACGTTTGGAACCAGCACGGGGGACCAGGTGAGCACAGGCGGTTCTTCCTGCACGAATTCAGCGAACAGCAACAGCACGCTCAGCGTCACGCCCTCGACCGCCGCCGGCTTGATTATCGCCGTGGAAAACAACGGCACGGGACCGGAATGCGGCATGAGCGGAGCGGGTAACGTGCTCGATTCGGAATGGTATTTCGGCCAGGACGACTCCTCGACCGGCCTGATGGATTCCTCCAGCGGCTACGCGCACATGTACAACTCCAGCACGGCCGTGCAGACCTTCGTCTTCAACTGGGCCAACGCCGGCATCTCGGGCTGGGAATCGCTGGCCGTGGCGTTTAAGGGGCAGTAGATGTTCTGTAACTTGTGACGACGCGGTCAAACACACACATCTGAATTGTTTATACTGTGCCGCTGGATTACGGAGGACGCATGCGGCGGAGCGCCATCCTAGTCATACTGATTTCCGTGGTGATCGGCGGCACGGTGGCCGCACAGGAGAAGGCAATGGGCACGGCGATTGAGAGTCCGAGGACAAACGTCGCGCACAAGGACGTGCGCGCTCCATGGCTCGACGCGGCGCAGAAGAAGATGGAAAGCGAACTGGTCGCCAAGTATGGCGAAGGACAGCGCGAGCGTGCCCGTCGCGGTCTGAAGCAGGTGGGCGAGTTCTGGCGGACGGAAGATGGAGATCAGCCGGCGTTCGAGGCGTTCGTGCGGGCGAACTTGGCCGGTGACCAGGCAACCCTCGATACCACATTCGCGCGCTTCGAAAGATTGATGGAGCAGCTCGAGGGACACCTGCAGGAGATCGGGCGCGAGTTGCGCACGCAGGCCGACCTCGACCTCGGCCCCATGCTGCCGCTGGACGAAACTTTCGCCGGGTTCGACGCCGGGGCGCATGTCGTCGACGACATGTTTCGCAACAAGCTGGCGTTCGTAGTGCTGCTGAATTTTCCGCTGACCACCCTCGACCAGCGGCTGAACCAGGGGCAGCACTGGACGCGGCGCCAGTGGGCGGAGGCGCGGCTGGCACAGCGCTTCTCCAAGCGCGTGCCGGCGGAGGTGAACCAGGCGATCGCGCAGGCGCAGGCCGAGGGCGATCACTACATTTCGGAGTACAACATCTGGATGTACCACGTGGTGGGGGAGCAGTCGACGGTCCCCTCGGCTGCGCTCGGGGCAGGCTTTGGTCGACGGTCGACGGCAAAAACAGATTCCTCGCCTGCGGCTCGGAATGACAAGAACGAAAAAGCTGGGAGCGACAAGAGCGAAGAGAGGCTCTTTCCCAAGGGCATGCGGTTGTTGTCGCACTGGAATTTACGCGACGAGATTAAGGCGGATTATGACGTTTCGCAGAACGGGTTGGCAAGGCAGAGAACGGTACAGCAGGTGCTCGAGCGCATCGTGACCCAGACCATTCCGGAGGCCGTCGTCAACAATCCGCAGGTGGACTGGAATCCGTGGACCAACCAGGTAAAGCCGGCGGCGGAGAAAGATTCGGACTTCGTGCCGAATCGTACCTCAGCGGCTAAAGCCGGACAATTGTCAGAGCGTAACGGCACGGCTGAAGCCGTGCCCCTCCGAGGAAAGGCTGAAGCGGTGCCACCGCGAGATAAGGCTGAAGCCGCGCCCCTCCGAGGAAAGGCTGAAGCGGTGCCACCGCGAGATAGGGCTGAAGCCGCGCCCCTCCGAGGAAATGCTGAAGCTGTGCCCCTTCAAAGCCGTAATGAACAAACCGGGAACGGGCTCAACCAGGGCGAGCCGGACACGCGCTACGCAACGCTGCAGAAGACGTACTTCGCGGCGCGAATGATGGACCCGTATTCGCCGACGGCGCCGACGCTGATCGCCCGCCGCTTCGACGAAAACCGCGAAATCCCGGAAGCGCGCGTGCGCCAGATGCTGGTGGACATCGTCAGTTCGCCGCTTGCGCCGAAAGTCGCGGCGCTGATTGAGAAGCGGCTGGGGCGGCCGCTGGAGCCGTTCGACGTGTGGTACTCCGGGTTCCGGCCAAAGTCGGAATACACCGAAGCGCAACTCGACGAAATCGTGCGCCAGCGTTACCCGACGGCGGAAGCGTATCGCAAGGACATCCCGAATTTGCTGGTGAAACTGGGATTTTCGCCGGAGCGCGCGCAATACGTGGCGCAAAACATCGTGGTGGACCCGGCGCGCGGCTCCGGACACGCCATGGGCGCCGCCATGCGCGACGCCAAAGTCCACCTGCGCACGCGCATCGAAAAAACTGGGATGAACTACAAGGGCTTCAACATCGCGGTGCACGAGATGGGGCACAACGTGGAGCAGACGTTTTCCATGAAAGACGTTGACCAGTGGCTGCTGGCGGGCGTGCCCAACACGGCGTTTACCGAGGCGCTGGCGTTCGTCTTTCAGGCGCGCGACCTGGAATTGCTGGGCCTGCATGCGCCGAGCGCTCAGGATGAGGCGATGCGCACGCTGAACGATTTCTGGGGCACGTACGAGATTGCCGGCGTGGCGATGGTGGACATGGCAGTGTGGCACTGGATGTACGACCATCCCAATGCCACCCCGGCGGAGCTGCGCGAGGCCACGGTGCAGATCGCCAAGGACACCTGGAACCAGTACTACGCGCCGGTCTTCAAGCAGCGCGATGTGGTGCTGCTGGGCGTGTACTCGCACATGATCGATTACTTCCTCTACCTGCCCGATTATCCGATCGGACACATGATCGCCTTCCAGATCGAAGAGCAGATGAAGAAGGCGGGCAAGATCGGGCCGGAATTTGAGCGCATGGCGAGCTTCGGCAGCGTCGCGCCCGACTTGTGGATGGTGCACGCGACCGGAAAACCGGTGGGGCCGGAGGCGCTGCTGCAGGCTACGGAGCGAGCGCTGGGGGAAATTCGCGAATAGCCACGAAAAAATCAGCCACGGATTTCCGCGGATGAACACGGATCGGAGCGAAAGGAGGCTGAACCATGCAAGCGCGCGACAAAGCCCAAGGGGCCCAAGCGCATTCCTCGCGTCCGGCCTTGCGCAGATACTGGTCGACGCGGTAACCGGGAGGGAACTTTCGCGGGCGCGGGCGCGTATCTGGTGGTGAAGCCGAGGGGAGGGCTTGGCGAATGTTCTGTGATGCGTGTGGCGCGGCACTGCAGCCCGGACAGGGCTACTGCACGCGTTGCAGTAAACAGGTGCTCGGGCCGGTGGTCGAGGGAAGCGGGCGCGTGGCGCGCCATACTCATCTGCTGGGAATTCTGTGGATTGCGTACTCGGCGGTGTCGCTGATTGGCGGCGTCATATTGATGATCGTGTCGCACACGATTTTCGGGCCTTTCGGACTGCCCTCCATGCCGGGAGGGCCGCCCATGTTTATCCGGCCGCTGCTCTCGGCCATCGCGGTGGTGCTGATGGTGAAGGCGGCGACGGGGATCGCGGCGGGTCTCGGCCTGCTCCAGCGCCAGGATTGGGGTCGCATACTGGCGATCGTGCTGGGCGCCGTTTCGCTGATCAATATTCCGTTCGGAACCGCGATCGGGATCTACACGCTGTGGGTGCTGGTGTCGCCGGGGGCGGACAAGGAATACGAGGCGCTGGCGCGAGGCTCGGCCGGATAGTTCTCACAGATCACTCGTGCGGTGCCGGTCAATCCACCACGACCACGGCAGGAAAATGATGGCGGCGGCGATGCCTGTCCAGGCAATCGCTGCCACGCTCGGCGGTGCCGGGAAAAACCGGTCGGCGACGTACAGCACCAGCAGCAATCCCACAAAAGCCGCCAACAGATATTGGCCGCTGACGTCGCTGGCCCGCGTGGCGTGCACATACAGGTAAACGCCGGCGGCGAGCATCGCCACTTCTACGATCATCGTTCCCGAAACTGAGTTCCACAGTCCGAGCCCAAGTTTCGGGCCGCCGGGGTAAAGCGGCATGTCGGGACGATGGCTGACCCAATCCAGTACCCAGTGGCTGACTACCCCGATCCAGATGACGACCGTGCCCCGCCGGTAATGCGTAATGCCGTAAAAGACCAGCGCGAAAGCCGTCGCCCAGACCACTGCCATCAGCAAACTGTGCGACCAGGAATAACGGACAAAATCCAGCGGCGTGAAGCGCGTGTTGCCGGGGTCAATGCGGACCTGCTCCCATCCGGCGAGCACGAAGATGGGCCACAGAATATCGAGAAACAGCGCCGCCGCCAGCAGCGCGGCCAGGTTGGCGCGCGGCGCGAACTTCTTGGCGGCAAAGCCGACGGCAAAGTGTCCGATGAACATGAACCGTTTCAGTATAGAGCTTTAGTTTCAGCGGCGCCGGAGTACTTAGTCCGACGAAAGGGTGGGAGCCTGTTGTGCGCGGCGCGCCTGGATTTCGATGTACACGTTGATCAGCGACACCGCCGCCGGCGTGACCCCTGGAATGCGGCTGGCCTGTCCGATGGTGCGCGGGCGCACGCGCTGCAGCTTTTCCTTCATCTCGCGGGAGAGGCCGCTGACCGAGCCGTAATTGAACCAGTCCGGAATGGTGCGCTGCTCGGCCTTCTTCAAGCGCTCGATCGCCTTCTGCTGCTGGCCCAGGTAGCCGGCGTATTTTATTTCCGTTTCCACCGACTTGAGTTCGTTGCGGATCTCCGAGGGAAGCGCGCACGGGTCGGGAGCGACAGGACGCGCACGGAAGGCGGGAATTTGACGCACGAGCAGGCAATCGTCGGTGCTCGGAACGTCGACGGTCGGCGGTCGATGGTCGACGGCAAAAACGTCGTTAGTCGTTGGCCGTTGGTCGTTGGCAAGGGCACGGCTGAAGAAGTCGGGTAATAGTTCGCGCAGCAGATCGGCAATCCGTTCGATCGTGATCTCGGGGCGCTTCAAGAGTTGCGAGAGCGGGGCGCCAAGATTCGCCGAGAGATCTACCGCAACAGCAGATTCCTCGCTCCGCTCGGAATGACAAGCGTCTAATTCCACGCACTCACTCTCGGCCTCCTTGGCCATCGGCCATCGGCTATCGACCATCGACCTCTCGATTCTCTCCAGCATCTCGCCCGTGACCCTGGTCTTCTCCAGCACTTCCTTCAGCGCCGTCATGCGTTCCTGCTTTGCGACATAGGCCGACCAGGCTTGGTCGGGGATCAGCCCGACGCGGCGGCCGTACTTGGTGAGGCGGCGGTCGGCATTATCAATGCGCAGGTGGAGGCGAAACTCGGCGCGCGAGGTAAACATGCGGTAGGGCTCGTTGGTGCCCTTGCTGATGAGGTCGTCAATCAGGACGGCGGTGTAGGCTTCGGTGCGATCCAGAACCAGCGGCGGCTCCGCCTTCACCGCCAGCGCCGCGTTGATCCCGGCCATGATTCCCTGGCACGCCGCTTCTTCGTAGCCGCTGGTGCCGTTGATCTGCCCGGCGAGATAGAGGCGCGCGATCTGCCTGGTTTCCAGCGTGCGCTCCAGTTCGGTGGGATCGATGGCGTCGTACTCGATGGCGTATCCGGGGCGCAGCATGTCGGCCTCGTCCAGGCCGGGGATGGTCTTCAAAATCGCGGCCTGCACCTCGTAGGGCAGCGAAGTGGCCATGCCATTGACGTAAATTTCACAAGTGTTCAGGCCCTCGGGCTCGAGGAAAAGCTGGTGCGTCGGCTTGTCGGGAAACTTGACGATCTTGTCCTCGATCGAGGGACAATATCGTGGCCCGATAGATTTGATCTGGCCGCTGTACATGGGCGAGCGATGCACGTTCTCGCGGATGACGCGGTGGGTTTCCTCGGTGGTGAACGCGATGTAGCACGGCACCTGGCGGTCGGCGTTCGTAACCCGGCGGGTGCGGAAGCTGAAGGGCGTGGGGTCGGGGTCGCCGGGCTGCGCCTGGAAGCGCGACCAGTCAATGGTGCGGCCGTCGAGGCGCGGCGGCGTGCCGGTCTTCAGCCGGCAGCCGCGCAGGCCGAGCTTCTTGATGTTTTCGCCCAGCAGCACCGAGGGTGGTTCGCCGCTGCGTCCGGCGGGAATCTGCTGCTCGCCGCAGTGGATCAGGCCATTGAGAAACGTGCCGGTGGTGATAACGACAGCCTGCGCGCCGATGCGGCGCCCGTCGCGCAAGACGATACCGCGGCAGATGCGATGCGAGTCTTCAGTCGTCAGTCTTCGGTCGTCAGCGCCTGAAGACTGACGACTGAAGACTGAAGACTCCTCGACAATCAGGTCCACCACTTCCGCCTGCTTGATTTTCAAATTGGGCTGCGATTCCAGCACCTGGCGCATCCGCAAGCGGTACTGCTGCTTGTCGCATTGCGCGCGCGGCGACCACACGGCCGGCCCGCGCGAAGTGTTGAGCAGACGGAACTGGATGCCGACGGCGTCGGTAACCTCGCCCATGATGCCGCCGAGCGCGTCCACTTCGCGCACCAGGTGGCCCTTGGCGATGCCGCCCACTGCCGGATTGCACGACATCTGCGCGATCAGGTCGAGGTTGAGCGTGAACAGTGCGGTCTTCAGGCCCATGCGCGCGGCGGCCACGGCGGCTTCGCAACCGGCATGCCCGGCGCCGACCACGACTACGTCGTATTGCTCAGAGAACCCCACTTTCTTATTGTAACGGGGCTGTCGGCGATCGGCTATCGGCTGTCGGGAGCATCGGGCGAGGGCGCCCGCTGCGGCGGAGATTTGCGGCCGTATGAGCTTAGCCCCGGCGAGGGCGCCGGGGCCTACAGAATCCTGTTTAGCATCTCTTGCTGGACGGCTTCAGCGGCGCGCCGCGGGGCTGGCGCTAAGTTGCTTGAGCAGCGATTCGGCCTGGCGAATCCAGTGCGCGTCGGCGCGGCGGAGCGGGCCGGAAAGGGTGGCGCGCTTGTTGACGACGCGCTGCGCCCACTCGCGCGCTTCGTCGGGTTTGCCCTGCGCAGCGAGGAATTCGGCGAAGCGAAATTGAGTTTCCGATAGCGTGGAGGTCGTCAGCGCCTCACGGAACAGTTTTTCCGCCGCATCCGCCTGGCCAGTCTGCGCGTAACAATGCGCGAGCAGTCCCATGGCCCGGCCGTAGTCGTGCTTGCGGTCCGTGGCCAGGACTGTTTCCAGATCGGGGATCGCTTTCTGGATGTCGCCCAGATGCAAGTAGCAAAGCGCGCGACCATAGAAGGGATCGGGCAGGTCGGTGCGGGAAGAAATGGCGCGATCGAAGCACTCGCGGGCGCGCGCGTAGTTATTGTCCTGGAGGTGAAGATCGGCGAGTTCTTCGTAGTTGCCGGCAGAAGGGTTGTCGAGCACGGCCGCTTCCAGTTCCCTGATGCGTTTCCTTTTCGTCATCCAGCCGGAGGAAGCGTGGCCGGCGCGCAACTCCGGCAGGACTTCGACGATGATGTAAACGATCGGGCCGATTGTTGGGAGAAAGATGATGAGGAACACCCAGAGATAATTGCCGCTGCCGCGCTTGAAGAAGTGCACCAACGCGAAAACCGTCAGGAGCAGCGGCGCAAACGCGTAAATTTTCCACATACCGGGCGGGACTATAGCACAGCAATTCCGGCGGGCGCGGTGGCGGGAACGAGCAGGTTCACAGTCTCATTCGACATGAAGATCGAGACCGGCAGCGTGCCCAGCAACTCGCCGTCGGCTTCGGCGTAAATGCGAGTTTCCAGTTTCCGGTTTCCAGTTTCCAGCGGCAGACAGCGACATTCGGTCGCCGGCAGAATTTCAACGTCGGGGCGGGAGTAGGGGCGATTTGTCCACACGCCGATCATGTAGCGCAGGAACGAGAGTCGGCTGCGGGTCTTGAACAGGACCAACTGAAAGTCGGGACGAGTGAGCGCGGCGCCGGGCGCGAGTTTGCCGAGCAAGCCGCCGAAGGAAGTGATGCGGACCGCCAGCACCTGCGAGACCCGTTCGCGCCGCCACTCGCCGTCGCGGTGGCGAAACTCGGCGGTAAAGAGCGGAAAATCGTGCGTCAGCCACTGGCGCGTGGATTCGGTGTAATACGCGGCCATGCCCCAGCGCTCCTTGAATTGCAGCGTGAGGCGGTAAACCATGTAGGCGTCGGCGCCGACCCCAGCCCCCACGATGCAGTAGCGGAAATCGCGGCCGCCGTCGGGGCGCGTGTACTCGACCCGGAGAACGGCGATGGGTCGCGCAGCGGCGGAGGCCAACAGGCGCGCTGCCTGCGCGGGGTCGTCCGGCAGGCCCAGATCGTGCGCCAGGCCGTTGCCGGTGCCGAGCGGAATGACGCCGAGCGCGACCGGGGTTCCAACTACCGCGGGGAGGACCTCGTGCACGCTGCCGTCGCCGCCGCAGACGATGACGGCGTCGCACCCGCGGCCAATCGCTGCCCGCGCCTGCACGGCGGCACTGCCCGGTGCGCTGGTCGGTTCCACGATGGGTTCCACACCGGCTGTCTGCAAGGCCGCGGCGGCAGCCTGCACGTCGGCGAGGCGGTGGCGTCGCCGCCGGCCGGATTCCGGGTTGTAGAGCAGCAGGGCGCGTTTCACGAGAGCGGATCAGTGTACTCCGGACAAAACGCGGCCACGGATCGTCACGGATGTTCACGGATCAGAATAAGAATTTATCCGTGTGAATCCGTGGCATATTTCCGGGCGTCTTTATAATTCACCTATGGCCACTGCCGCCAAAACGGTGCAGCACAAAATCGAGGCTCTGCGCGACAAGATCCGCCATCACGAGCACCGCTACTACGTGCTCGACGCTCCCGAGATCAGCGACGCCGAATACGACCGCCTGGTCAACGAGCTGAAAAAGCTCGAGGCGGAGCACCCGGAGCTGATCACGCCCGATTCGCCGACGCAGCGCGTGGGCGGCAAACCGCGCGAGGGCTTCGTCAAGGTGGAACACTCCTCGGCCATGCTCTCGCTCGACAACGCTTACAACGAGCAGGAGCTGCGCGATTGGGAGCGGCGCGTCCATGAACTCACCGAGCAAAAAGACATCGAGTACGTCTGCGAGCTGAAAATGGATGGCCTCAGCATGGCGCTGCGCTATGCCGCGGAAAACGCACACGCGCGTGTGCCACAAAATTCGCGATTGCAGCGAGCCATCACGCGCGGCGACGGCTCGGTCGGCGAGGAGGTCACGGAAAATGTGAGGACCATCCGCTCGGTTCCGCTGGTGGTTAACCCAGGTCAGAGACCCGGGCAAAACAAACTGCCGGCGGATTTCGAGGTCCGCGGCGAGGTCATCATGCCGCGCAAGGCGTTCGAGCGCATGAACGAAGAGCGCGAGCGCCAGGGGCTAGCCAGGTTCGCCAACCCGCGCAATGCCGGGGCGGGCGCGGTGCGCGTGCTCGACCCCAATATCACCGCGCTGCGCCGGCTCGACTTCTACGCTTACTTCCTGCTGGTGAACGGCCGCGCCTACGGCAAGGAGCATTGGGAAGATCTGGAGGCGCTGAGCGCCGCCGGCTTCAAGGTGAACCCGAAGCGCAAGCTGGCGAAGAACATTGATGAGGTCTGGGGTTTCATCCGCGAGTGGGAGGAGAAGCGCGAGTCGCTGCCCTACGAGATTGACGGCATCGTGGTCAAGGTCAATCGCGTCGGGCTGTGGGGCCAACTGGGGTTCACTGGGAAGGCGCCGCGCTGGGCCATCGCCTACAAGTACGCGGCGCGCGCCGGGGTGACGAAAATCGAGGACATCAAGGTGCAGGTCGGCCGCACCGGCAAGCTGACTCCCGTGGCCTGGCTGCAGCCGGTGCCGATCGGGGGAACCACCGTCAGCCGCGCCACGCTGCACAACATGGACGAGATCGAACGGCTGGGAGTGAAGATCGGCGACTGGGTGCAGGTGGAACGCGGCGGCGACGTGATCCCCAAAGTGGTCAAGGTTGTGGAAGACAAGGACCACCCGAGGGGGCGCAAGAAGTTTCACATGCCGGAGCGCTGCCCGGAATGCGACGGCCACGTGGTGCGCGTCGAAGGCGAAGCCGACCACCGCTGCGTGAACGCCAATTGTCCCGCCAAGCTGCGGGAGAGCATCCTGCATTTCGCTTCGCGCGGGGTGATGAACATCGAGGGCATGGGCGATGCGCTGGTCAACCAACTGGTGGACCGCGGTCTGGTGCGCAGCGTTGCCGACATTTACGACCTCGACAAGGACAAGCTGCTCGGCCTGGAGCGCATGGGCGACAAGTCGGCGCAAAACGTGCTCGACGAGATCGACAGGTCGAGGAAGCTGCCGCTGGAGCGCGTGATCCATGGCCTGGGCATCCGCTTCGTCGGCGAGCGCACCGCTGAATTTCTGGCGCAGCATTTTGGGTCGTTCGACGATCTAATCACCGCGGCCACGCTCCCCGACGAGGCCGAGGCAATCGAAAAGCTCGAGGAAGTAGAGGAAGTGGGGCCGCGAATCGCCGCCAGCATCCGGGAATTTTTTGTCGAACCGAAAAACCGCGAACTGGTGGAGCGCCTGCGCAATGCGAAACTGAAATTCGAGGGAACGAGAAAGCAGCGGGGCACCAGGCTTGCGGGCAAGACGTTTGTGCTCACCGGAACGCTAGAAAAGTACAGCCGGGACGAAGCCAAGAAGCTCATCGAGGATGCCGGCGGCAAGGTGGTCGGCTCGGTCAGCAAGAAGACCGATTATGTTGTCGCCGGCGCCGAAGCGGGTTCCAAGCTGGACAAAGCACGCGAACTCGGGGTAAATGTGATCAACGAGAAGGGCATGGAAGATCTTCTGGGGGTGGGGTAAATGCTCCTGTTGCTGTCGATGATCCTGGCCGTGCTGCCGCTGCTCGGCATCGCAGGGCTGATTTATGTCAACCCCGCACTGACGGTTGACAACCTTTTCATGTCGCTGATCCTGCTGACCATCTCGGGGATCTTTGGCATCAACGTGCTGCTGGAGTTGCGCGACCGCGGCCTGCCCATGCCATTGCTGGGCAAGAAGCGTGAGCCGGGCATGGTGGCCGTCAGTGCCGGGCGCGCCTACGTGGTGATGCCCACCGGCGAAGTGAAGGAATCGGGCGTGGTGGAGAGCGTGGCGTATTACGAGTCGGGTATCGGGTACACGAACCGCTGCGTGGTGACGCTGCGCGACGGCGCCGGCCCGCGCATGCTGGTCTTCAAGGGCGACGTGCGCGACCAGTTCCCCCTCGGCGGGCGCGTAACCGTGACCTACCGCAGCAGCGAGGAGGGCGCGGACCTGCTGGATAGAAAGCTGGCATAGTTACGATCGAATAAGGTCCCTCAGCTTCGCTTCGGGATTTCGGCAGCGTGCTCCCGCTCCGCTCACGCACGCTAAGCGCCTCAACCTTAATCGATGGCCGCGATTTTTTTGTCCAGCTCCGACAAAGACCGCTGGAGCATTTGCGTGTAGCGCGGATTCTGGCTCGATGCGAGCTCGTGCGCCACCTTGGTGCGGGCCAGCTCCAGGGTTCTTTTTTCCATGATGTGCTGGACTTGATCGGTTGTGCGGGTATTCACCGGTCTCGCGATCGCTTGTGCTTTTTCCTCAATTTGCGCTTCTACAGATTTTGATTCCCAGCCTCTCGCCATATGAGTTGATTGTACCGCGATTCCGGGCATTCCTGGCTGAAATTAAGCATCGTGGGACGATACAATGAAATCATTTGTGATTTGGCGGTTATGAATCACCAGCTCGCTCAATCGCAAATCACAAATCAAAAGTTACTCATCACAAATCAGAACAGTCTTTCCTGGCGCCGCAGCGTGCCAAACGTCCCGACATTGGTGAGCGACAACGAAAACCGGAACTGGTTTTCATTGCGCACCGACCCCAGCGCGAACCGCCGGTATTCGAAGCTGGCGCCGCAGCAATCCCAGTTGTAGCTGGTCTGGAACGCCGAGTACTGCAGGAACCCGGATTCGATGTCGAAGCCGACATTGGCGGCGGCGCTGATGCCGCGCTTGTTGGGATGGCCGTATCCGACCAGCCAGCGAAGCTGGTTGAACTTGGCAGGTCCCGTTGCCGGTGTGGGAGACAGAATCCCTCCCGGCACGTTGAGATAGGCATGGCTTCCGGCCACGAAGAAATCGGCGAAGCGGTGCGTCACCAGGGTGGTGCTGGCGGTGATGAAACCCTTCTTGGTGTCGTAGTCGAGCTTCCACTCGACCTCGGTGGCGCGGCCGGGGTAGGCGCGCAGCCGCGAAATCACCGGCGAAAACCGGCGCGGGTCGGTAAGAAAGGCGATCCCGCTGAATTCCGCGGTGGTGGTAAACACGTTGCGCTGGCCGGGGACGAGCGCGTTGTCGAATGTCGGATCGAAGAAGTATTTCTGCGCGAATTCCCAGCTCAACACCTCGCGCGACACCGGCGGGCCGGGCTGGCAGGCTCGCGGGGCGGCCACAGGTCTCCGCGGATTCACTTCCGGGGCGGCGGGCAGCGGCACCGTCAGCGGCGCCTGCTCGGGCTGCTGCTCGGCGGAGTTGGTGCATTCGGTGGACTTTGTCCCTTTGGCGTACAAGCGTTGGATGATGCCGTATTCGATCTCGTTGGTGTTGCTGAGGATGTCGCGCGCGTCGAAGCGGATGATGGCAGGCAGGTTGTCCACGCCGGCTACGTAGCGATAGACGATACGCGGCTCGATGGTGTGCTTGATGACGTGGTCCTTCACGGTTTTCTGAAAAATACGCGACAGCGAGGGCGGGCGTACCTCGAGCGAGGTTTCGAGGGCGCGCCGGTTTACGTCTGCGTCAAGAATGGCGCCGATGCCGCTGCTGGGCACGGTGGAGGTCGCCAGCCGCTGCGTGTAGTAGGTGTCGCGCAGCGCGATCTCGGGCCGGAAGCTCCATCCGCCGGCGACCAGCGGCATCGCCAGGCGTGGCTCGACGTCCACCCGCCCGACCAGCGGCGCGGTCACGAACTGCGGCTCGCGCCGCGACACGCCCTGCACCGCCGCCTCGTAGGACCAGTAAAACGGCGAGCGCCCAAGCTGATGGTCCACGCTCGACAGATCGAGTGCGGGCGCGTGCAGGATGGTCACCAGGTCGCCGCGCTGGGTGCTTTCGAAATTCTGGTAGCGCGAGAAATCGAGATTGAAGAAGTACCCGTTGTACGCCTTGGAAAGAAACGCGTTGGAGCGGACTTCGGAATTCACTGCCAGGGTAAAGGTCTCGGAGAAGGCCAGCCGGAAAACGAACGAACTGAGGTAATCGATGTCGGCGACGGCGCGGAAGCCGTGCGGCAGCTGGACTTCTCCGTTGGCGCGGATCTCCTCGCCGCCCTGGTCCACCTTGGGCGAGCCGGTACCGCGGTCGAGCACGCCGAAGTAGGTCACGTTGAAGTAGGAAGTGTCGCTGGGGCGGGCGCGAAAGCTGGCATGCTGCGCCCACCCGCGGTGCGAGAAGTACTCGGCGCCGATGGTGGCGTCCATTTCCCGGTTGATCGCCCAATAGATTCCTTCACCCAGGATCGTGCCCTTCACCGAGGACTGCCCGATGGTGGGAATCAGGAAACCGGTCTGCCTGCCCAACTGATCCACCGGGTGCTGGACCCAGGGAAAATAGAAGATCGGGATGCCGCCCAGGCGGAAGGTGCTGTGGTACATGCGGGCTTCCTCGCCCACATCCACCGTGATTTTCTGCGCCGCGAATGTCCACTTGGGGTGCGGCAGTTGGCACGAAGTCACCACGCCATGGTGAACCACAAAGTGGTCGGGGCCGGTTTTCTCCACCAGCGACCCGCTGAAGAAGAACGGGTTCGAGGAAGTCAGGACCACCTGTTTGCCGCGAAAGCGAGCGCCGGTGGTGCCGCGGACATCGTAAAATTTGCCGCTGTCGGTGCGGACGTTGTAGGTGGCGTGGTCGGCTTCGAGGTGCTCATCGTGAGGACCGCCATCGAAAACGACGTGCCCGGTGGCGGCGATATCCCCGGTCGCGGTGTCGTAAGTCACGTCGTCGGCGCGCAGGACAAACCGGCGGAAGCGGATGTCAACGTCGCCGCGGAGGTGATAGATGTCGCCCGCTTTTTCCTGCTGCAGCGCCTGGATGGTGACGTCTTCGCCGGGTTCGTCAGGGCCGGCGAGATGGGGGCGACTGGTCGTTGGTCGTTGGTCGTTAGTCGTTCGCTGCTGAGATACAGGTTCGGCTGCTTGGCCAACGGCCATCGACCAACGACTAACGACTCCGCCCAGCGCCTCGCTGGTTACTACCCGGGGAAGCAGCAGCAGATGACAAACCAGCACTGCCGTGGTAAGGATTCGGGAGCGGAGTGTCATCAGCCGTCTGTCTCGGGTCAAAAGGCAAGGTACCACGCGAGCCGCGCGAAGAAAAGATTGTCTGGCGCGGAGGTTGGGAACCGGCCCGTGAACTCCGCCGCTCTCGGCCTTCTCCAACCCGGCGATGTCGTGTCCCTTGTGCGGCGAACGGTCGACGTGTTCCCACGCGGGCGCGGCCTCTTCTCTCATCGATCCCGAAGAATATGACTTGAGCGAGGAGCGGTTCTCCGCCAGCCTTGCCGAGGTCGCGGCCGAGCGTGGATCCGGGGGGACGGCACGCGGACGGCAGCGCGAGCCGGAGTGGAAGCTGGTGGCGGCGGTGGCGAATGCGCCTCCCACATCTGCCAAAGGCGGGCAGATGTGGGGCACCGAGCTGGCGCGATCGGAATCGCGGGAGGCGAATCGGGGCGTGGACGAAGGGGCATTCTGGCGAAACGAAGTAGCGTCGCGGGTGGAGAGTTACCGCGCGCGCCGGCGGCGTCCCATTCGCGAACGGTCGCTGCCGCTGGATTTCGAGCG
The DNA here is from genome assembly GCA_049509755.1 of Terriglobales bacterium. Classification (GTDB taxonomy): domain Bacteria; phylum Acidobacteriota; class Terriglobia; order Terriglobales; family Acidobacteriaceae; genus JAIQGF01. Next base: position 47,669 of record JBEKZP010000001.1, read on the forward strand.
CGCCGTCAACCGCGAGATCACCAACGGACAGCTCGCCGACAGCAGGGAAGAAGAATTCGCAGCCGAAAGTCGCGACTCAGGTTGCGACCCGGCGGCGTACTCACCAGCCGCTTCCGCTCGGGACTCGGGACTCGCGACTCGCGACCCGCAGGAGTGCCCGGAACCGGAGAATTCCCAGGAATCCAAGATCATCGAGTTTCCGCGCCAGGTGATGCTGCCGGTGATGCCGCCGTCCATCGAGGAACTGGCGGAGTCGATCATGGACCGCCCTCGCATCCTGGAAGCGCCGGAAGAGGTCGATACCGCTTCACCGCTGTCCGATATCAGCGTGGCGCCGGAACAAGAGCAATATCCGGCGGTCGAATTCGAATTGCCCCTGCAGGTCGCGCCCATGTCGCGGCGCGTCTTCGCCGGCCTGGTGGACGCCTTGATCGTGTTGCTGGGAGCGGCAGTGTTCGTCTTGATCGTCCTCAAAGCGGGGGTGCCGATGCCGCCGGCGAAAGCCGGGTTCCTGTTCGCCATGGCCGCGTCCTGCGTCTTCTGGGTGATCTACCAGTACCTGTTCCTGGTCTATGCCGGCATAACGCCGGGTATGCAGATGGCGCGCCTGCGGTTGATCACGTTTGACGGTGGTCCGGCGCGCCGCCAGGCCCGCCGCGGCCGCTCCGTCGCCATGGCGCTTTCAACCCTGTCGCTCGGACTCGGGCTGGTCTGGGCCCTGCTCGACGAGGACACACTCTGCTGGCACGACCGCATCACCAGAACCTACGTAGTCGCGGGCAGCTAGTGGCTGACTCGCAACTCGCTTGCCGTTTCCCTTATCCGTCATTTTGATTTCTAATGCATCCAAGGAATTCGCCAGGAAGCTGATAGTCACGACTGCATGTCGCTAGCCGAGAATTCGAAGATCAAACGCCCGGCGATTCCGGTGTTCATCGCCACCACGGTGATGCTGAGCTTCATCAGCTTCTGGCGAGTGGCGGCGATCGTGCTCTCCGACCTCGCCTCGTCGGCCTATTACGCCGGCGGCGACGCGGAGAAGGTGATCGGCAAGAGCGCGCCCTGGTTCATCCTGGCGGTGATGCTGTTCAGCTACGCCGTGCGCGCCATCTATATCGAATCCAGCAGTATGTTCGTGCGCGGCGGCGTGTACCGCGTGGTGAAGGAAGCCCTCGGCTCCAAGCTCGCCAAGCTCTCCGTTTCCGCGCTGCTCTTTGACTACATTCTCACCGGCCCGATCAGCGCGGTATCCGCCGGGCAGTACCTGGCCGGCTTTGTCGTGGATGTCGCCAAGTACGCCGGCCACAGCGTCAAATTCAACGAAGACTACTTCGCCGCCGGCTTTGCCATCATTATCTGCGTGTACTTCTGGTGGAAGAACGTCCAGGGCATCCACGAGTCCAGCGACAAGGCGATGCAGATCATGAAAATCACCACCGTCATGGTGGTGATTCTCATTGTGTGGTCGCTGATCACCATCATCAGCCGCGGCTCGCACCTGCCGCCGCTGCCCTCGCTCTCCAACTTCAAGATGGAGAAGGAAACCTGGGGCTGGCTCACCGGCACCTGGGCGCAGCACATCACGCTGGTGCTTGTGCTGGTCGGCTTCGGACACTCCGTGCTCGCCATGAGCGGCGAGGAAACCCTGGCCCAGGTGAACCGCGAAATCGAGAGCCCCAAGCTCAAGAACCTGGAACGCGCCGGGCTGGTGATCTTCCTGTACAGCCTGCTCTTCACCGGCCTGGTTTCGTTCTTCGCGGTGATGCTCATCCCCGACGACGTCCGCCCCAACTTCTTCGCCAACCTCATCGGCGGCATCACCATGTACCTGGCCGGGCCGGAGTTGCCCAAGCTGATCTTCCACGGCTTCGTCGTCCTGGTGGGAGCGCTCATCCTGTCGGGCGCCGTCAACACCGCGATTGTCGGCGCCAACGGCGTGCTCAACCGCCTGGCCGAAGACGGCGTCCTGATGCCCTGGTTCCAGCGCCCGCAAAAGCGCTATGGCACCAGCTTCCGGCTGATCAACATGATCGTCGGGCTGCAGATCTTCACGATTCTCGCCAGCCGCGGCAACGTCTACCTGCTGGCCGCGCTCTACGCCTTCGGCGTGATCTGGAGTTTTGCTTTCAAGGCGCTGGCTGTCCTCGTACTGCGCTATACCGAGCCGCAAAACCGCGAGTGGAAGGTGCCCGGCAACCTGCACATCGCTGGACGCGAGGTTCCACTCGGCCTGATCGGCATTGCGCTGGTGCTCTTTGCCACGGCCCTGGCGAATCTTTTCACCAAGCAAGAGGCGACCATCGCCGGAGTCGCGTTCTCGCTGGTGTTTTTCGGCATTTTCACCTTCAGCGAGCGCTTCACGCTCCGCCAGCAGAAGGGCAGGCACGGGGCGCTCGAGCAGTTCCGCGTCTTCGCCGATCCCGAACTCGATAACCAGCAAGTCCGCGTCCGCTCCGGCAACGTGCTGGTCCCGGTTCGCGATCCCAGCCTCTATTACCTGCGCGACATCCTTCGCCGCACCGATACCCCCAAGCAGGACGTGGTGGTGATGACCGCGCGCCTCTCCCCGCGCGAGCACTCCTTCAGCGGCAACCGCATGTACGAGGCCAAGGAGATCTTCGATACCTACGAGCAGGAGCTGTTCTCGCGGGTGGTCGCGGTCGCGGAAAAAGAGGGCAAGCCGGTGTCGCTGCTGGTGGTGCCCGGCACCGACGTCTTCGACACCATCATGCTGACGGCGCAGCGGCTGGAAGCATCGAAAATCGTCTGCGGCCTCTCCACCAGGCTCACCGCCGACCAGCAGGCCAAGCAGCTCGGCGACGCCTGGGAGCGCCTGCCCGAGCCCAAGCCGCGCGCCACCGTGGAGATCATCGCGCCCGACGGCAGCCGCAAGGAGTACCTGCTTGGCCCGCACTCGCCGCGCCTGCGGGAGGAGGACCAGGCGCTCATGCACCAGCTCTGGCTGGAGCTTACCGGCGATGCCGGCTATTCCGGCCTGCACCACTACGACGTGGTCGGCCTGGCGCTGAAGGAACTGGAACGCGAGTTGACCGGCCCCGATCGCGACCGCCTGCTGGCCCTGCTCCGCCAGGAAATGGAAAAACGCTCCGGCGGCGGCCCGGGATCGCCAACCGACAGCTAATCTCTGATACGCGCCGAGCAATAACTCCCTGAGGGCTGTCGGCCCTCGGCTGTCGGGCCGACGATTTTGAGTTAATGTTGGATAAGAGTTGGCAGAAACCGATCTAACCACGAAGGACACGAAGGAACACAAAGGGAAAGCGGTTACTTCGTGATCCTTTGTGACCTTCGTGGTTGAGCTTGTTTTGTGGTTGAGCTTGTTATGGCGGAGTTGAAAATCAAAATCATCGGCGCCGGTCTCGCCGGATGCGAGGCGGCGTGGCAGTGTGCCCGCCGCGGCGTCGAGGTCGAGCTTTACGAGATGCGCCCGCGGCGGACCACGCCCGCGCACCGGACCGCCGATTTCGCGGAGCTGGTCTGCTCCAACTCGCTCAAGTCGGATTCGGAATTCACCGCGCCCTGGCTGCTGAAGGAGGAAATGCGGCGCGCCGATTCGCTGCTCATGGACATCGCGCGGCATGCCGCCGTCCCCGCCGGGCACGCCCTCGCGGTGGACCGCGCCATCTTCGCGGCGCAGGTCACCGAGGCCGTCTCGCACCACCCGCACATCAAAGTCATCCGCGAGGAAGTCACTACGGTTGACGAGAACGCCGGCGTCACCATCATTGCCACCGGGCCGCTGACTTCCGATTCGTTAGCCAACGACATCGCGCGCCTGAGCGCACACGCGGGGTCGCGTGTGCCACACCTGTTCTTCTATGACTCGATCAGCCCCATCGTTGACGCCGACTCGGTTGACCGGTCGCGCGTGTACCTCGCCGCCCGCTACGGCAAGGGCTCCGCCGACTACATCAATTGCCCCATGTCTCGCGAGGAGTACGACCGCTTCTACGACGCGCTGCTCGCGGCCGAGTCGGTCGAGGGCCATGACTGGGAGAAGCTGAACTATTTCGAAGCCTGCCTGCCGATCGAGGAGATTGCGCGCCGTGGCCGCGACACGCTGCGCTTCGGCCCCATGAAACCGGTCGGCCTGGTGGATCCGCGCACCGGACAACGCTCTTACGCGGTGGTGCAGTTGCGCCAGGAAAACCTGCGCGCCGATTCCTACAATATCGTCGGGTTTCAGAACCACCTGCGTTTTTCCGAGCAAGACCGCGTCTTCCGCCTGATCCCCGGCCTGGAAAACGCCCGCTTCCTGCGGTACGGGCAAATCCACCGGAATACCTACCTCAACGCACCCGCACTGCTTACCCCGGCGCTGCAGATGAAGGCGCACCCGAGCGTGCTTTTTGCCGGACAGATTTCAGGAGTGGAAGGCTACGTCGAATCCATTGCTATGGGATTACTCGCCGGCTTGCACGCTGCCGCCCTGGCGCGCGGCGCCGATCCGCTGCCGCCGCCGCGTCCGACCGCGTTTGGTTCGCTGGTGAACTACCTTACGCAAAGCGACGCGCGCGACTTCCAGCCCGCCAATATCACCTTTGATTTGTTGCCGGCTCTGGAAAAGAAAGTCCGCGACCGCGCCCTTCGTCACCGCCTGCAATGCGAACGCGCCCTGGCGGAGCTGGAAACCTGGCTGGGTGAATTCGAAAAGCGTTTTCTTCCGCAGCGCGCCGAAGCTGCGGGAATTAAGAATTAAGAAGTCAGAATGAAGAATGCACTGCACCCGCAAGCTCCAGCCATTCTTAATTCTTAATTCTGAATTCTTAATTCTTCATTGGGTTGTGATGCGCACAAACCGCAGCTCCGGATATCCCTGGTCCCAGTCCGCCGAGATGTGTTCGAAGGTCAGCCGGAAGTCGCGGGTCTGGTTGGGCGTGAGCGGGGCGGCGCTGAGCGGGGCGACGTCGGGAATGCCTGCCAGCCCGGTGTGGTAGAGCATGAGCGGCCCGGTCTCGCGCTGGACGATCTGTCCCAGGGAGTTGCGGAAAACGGTTTCGACGGTCACTCCGGTCACGGTCTTGTCGCCGGCATTGGTAATTTTGCCGTCGAGGTAGCTGACGCTGGCGCCGACAAAGTTGGTCGCCGCGCTCAGCTTCAGGTCCGAGATGAGCAGGTAGTCGGAGTAGGGATCAATCGCGGCTGGCGCGGGCTGCTTGGCCGGCCGGCCGAAGATCAAAAGCGCCGCCACCGCGACGACAATAATCACCGCTCCAAGCGCCACCGGCAGCCAGCGCCGTCCCTCTTCTTCCGCGTGCGGCTGCGAGAAAATGCCCCCTGTGCGCATACGCGAAGGATTGTCGCTTGCGCGCGGCACCAAATGCAAACCGCGCGGCACTCGCGTGCGAGTCTTCTCGGGCTGTCTCAGTCCGGAGCGGGCACAAACCGGTAGCCCAGCCCTCGAACCGTGATCAGATGGCGGGGCTTGGCGGGCTCTTTTTCGATGTAGCGGCGAAGGCGGACGATAAAATTGTCGATGGCGCGCGTTTCCGTCTCTTCGCTCAGATTCCAGACGTTCTCCAACATCGCCTTGCGCGAAACCGGGCGGCCGCTGTTCTGGATCAGGTAGCGCAATACATCGCCTTCCATCATGGTCAACTGGAACACGCGCTCGCCGGAAATAATCTGAAGTTTGCCAAAATCAACAACCACGTCGCCGAACCTGAAAACATCCGGCTCACGGGGCTTCGCGGTTTCCCCATTGTCGGCGGCTTGCAGCCACGCTTTGCGGCGCAGCAGGCTTCGAATGCGAGCCTGCAGGATGTCGAGATTGAACGGCTTTGGCAGGTAATCGTCGGCGCCGGCTTCGAAACCTTTGAGCACGTCTTCGGGGCGGCTCCGGGCGGTCAGCATCAGCACCGGAACGAAATTCTCCGCATCGCGCAGCTCGCGTGCCACGATGAATCCATTCTTGCCGGGTAACATGATGTCGAGGATGACGGCGTCGAAGATCTTCTTGTCCTCCAGCAGAAGCTGGAGCGCGCCTTCGCCGCTTTCGACGATTTCCACCGCGTGCCCTTCGGCTTCCAGGTTGAAGCGCAGCCCCTGGGCCAGGTGGGGTTCGTCTTCGACGATGAGGATCCGGCTCATGTGCGATATACCCTGGGGAGGCGGATACTGAAGGTGCTGCCGCGCCCCTCGCCTGCACTTTCGGCTGTCACCTCTCCACCGTGATGTAGCACGATGGAACGCACGATGAACAACCCCAATCCGGTTCCCCTGACGGCGCTGGTCACTTGCATGGGGATGCGGTAGAAACGCCTGAAAATCCGCTTCAGCTCGGAACGCGGAATGCCGACGCCGTTGTCGCGCACACGCAGCACGGCGGAGTCGATGTCGGGCGTCAGCACATCCACGACGATATCCTTTTCCGCGCCCGTGTACTTCACCGCGTTATCCAGAAGATTGGCCAGCACGGTGCGCAGTTCCTCGCGGTTGGCGATCACCTCGATGCTGCCGGCGGGCACGTTGCCCAGTCGCAGCGCGCCGGGCGGGAGTTGATGGCGCAGGTGGGCCACTTCGACCGAGTCCCTGACAACGCCACAGAGATCCATTGCTTCGCGATGGCTCTCGCCGGCCCTGTGACGCGCCTCGCCCGCCTTGAGCACCTGCTCGACGGTGCCGAGGAGGCGGTCAGTATCCTCCAGCATGATGCGGTAAAAATCGCGGCGTTCATGGTCGCCCAACTCCCGCCGCTGTAGGGTCTGCAGGTACAGGCGGATGGAGGTGACCGGTGTCTTCAGCTCGTGCGTCACGGCGTTCAGGAAACTGTCCTGCTGCTCGTTGCGCCGGATCTCGCGGACCAGGAAGACGGTGTTCAGGACGACGCCGGCGATGATGAAAGCGAATAAGATGATTCCCAGTACGAGGGCGCCGACTTCGCGCCATTTCAGGACGATCCAAGTGACGTTGAGCGCGATGGCGACGCCGATCAGGCAGGCGCCCAGCGTGATGAAGAATACGATCGTCTTGGTGCGGCTCGCGACGCGCATCGTCGCCGATCATTGTAGTGGATGGAGCGCGGAACAGAAAAAAGGCGGGAAGGACCCACATTTGCCAAACCCCGGCAAATGTGGGGCACCCAGTCTCTTGGTGGGCCTTAATCGCCGGACGCGGCTTGTGCCAGGTCGACGGAAGCCGGTGTCTCTGCGGGTCGCGATGGAACCGCTTGCGGCGGTGCGTCGGTCGCGAGCTTCGGCAGTTTGACATCCCACGCCAGGCCGAGCATGCGCAGCGCCGAAATTCCGTACCAGTTCAAGTCGAACTCATACCAGGCCAGGCCGTGGCGCGCCGATTGCGGTTGGGCATGATGGTTGTTGTGCCAGCCTTCACCCCAGGTCACCATGGCGATCCAGAAGTTATTGGTGGAATCGTCGCCGGTCTGAAAACGCTGCGAGCCCCACATGTGGGTAGCTGAATTCACGAAATAAGTGGCGTGCGAGCCGACGACCACGTGCAGGAAAATCCCCCACAGCAGGCACGACCATCCGCCGACTGCGTAAACGATCACCGCCAGAGTGACCAGCGGCACCCAATGCCACTCGCTGATCCAGAGGTGAAACCGGTCTTTGCGCAGGTCGGGGACATAAGGCAGCAGCTCGGTGGTCCGGTTGTGATTCGCCGCGCCGGTGATGATCCATCCCATGTGCGCCCAGAAACCGCCGTCGCGGGGAGAATGGGGGTCGCCCTCCTGGTCGGAGGTCTGGTGGTGCAGGCGATGCGTCGCCACCCAGCCGATCGGTCCGCCTTGCAGGGCCAGGGTCGCGCAGACCGTCAGGAAGTATTCCACCCACTTCGGACACTTGTAGCCGCGATGCGTGAGCAGGCGGTGGTAGCCCATGCCGATGCCGAGACTCCCCGACAGCCACCACAGAAACAGAAACAGCGCCAGCCCTTTCCAGGTGAAGAAGAAGAACGCGGCCACCGCGCCGACATGACAAAGACCGAGGAAGAATGCGATCGTCCAATTCAGCGGCTGCGTAAATGTGCGGTCACGCGCGACCATTCTCATGGAAGTGGAATTCTCCTAATCGCCGGATGTGACCGGAAGCAGCTCTTTGTCAGTTGCCGGAGTTTCGGCGGATATGTCCGAGGTTGCCGCTTGCGCCGGCGCGTCGGTCATGAACCGCGGAAGCTTGATGTCCCAGGCCAACCCGAGCATGCGCAGGGCGCAAATCCCGTACCAATTCATGTCGAACTCATACCAGGCCAGCCCGTGACGCGCCGATTGCGCGTGCGCGTGGTGATTGTTGTGCCAGCCTTCGCCCCAGGTCAGCATGGCCACCCAGAAGCTGTTCCTCGATGTGTCGCCGGTCAGGAACCGCTGGCGTCCCCACATGTGCGTCGCCGAATTCACCAGCCAGGTGGCGTGCAGGCCGATGACGGTGCGGAAGAAGATTCCCCAAAACAAGCAGCTCACGCCCCCCACGGCGAGAAGGATCACCCCGAGAACCACCATCGGAACCCAGTGCCACTGGCTGATCCAGGTGTGGAATTTGTCCTTGCGGAGATCGGGGACGTAGGGCAAGTTGGCGTCGGAGTTGTTATGGATGGCGCGGCCGGTGATGATCCAGCCCATGTGCGACCAGAAGCCGCCGTCGCGGGGCGAGTGCGGATCGCCTTCCTGGTCCGAGTTCTGATGATGGATGCGGTGGGTCGCCACCCAGAACATCGGTCCGCCTTCCAGCGCCAGCGTCCCGCAGATGGTCAGAAAGTACTCCACCCATTTCGGGCACTTGTAGCCGCGATGCGTCAGCAGACGGTGGTAGCCCATCCCGATGCCCAGGCTTCCCGTCATCCACCACAACACCGCCGCCACCGCCAGCCCTTTCCAGGTGAACATGAACAGCGCAGCGATTGCGCCCACATGGAAGGCAGCCATGAAAAAGGTGGTCAGGAAACTAATGTGCTCACGAAACGTGCGGTCACGCGCACCGATGCTCATCTATGCCATCCCCAAGAAATCGTTGAGATTATTGCCCTGCATTGAAGGTACCAAGCGGCGAGGCGCGGGTTTGTAATACTTCTGTAATACCTCGATTCGGGGGCTGGTGCTGTTGGTGCCCAACCCCGCCGCGGCGGGTGCCAACCTCAACCCGGGATGCCGTGCGAGGGCAGGCTCGCCGCCGCCTGACCGCCAAACTTGCGCAATTTTTCAATTGTTACTGCCATGTTAAAAGTTACGGCGCAGGCTCCGCGCGGGCTGGATTTGTAAGATAATTGGTTGTTTCAAGTTCCCCCCGGGGAGGATTCTGTGACCGCCAATACCGAGCAACGGATCTGGTTTCATCCGCCGAAATTCTGGGCAGCCACGAATCACATGCGTAAGGAAGAGGCCGACGAACTTCTCAACCGCGTAATCCGGATGGCGGAGAATGCAGAATTGGATCGCCTCCGGCAGTACACGTTTATCTCCGTGGGTAAGCCCAAGTTCTCCCAGGAACAGTGATCGCAGCAGCGAACCGGGCTTATTGCACAACCAACCAAGCATGGTGGAACAGCATGCTGCCATGACCGTCGGAGCATCCCGGCTGGCGCACCTCGACTAGGTAGCCGCGCGCTGGGAACGCCATAGGATTCCGAGGCGCATGTACATCGTGGTCATGACGCCATACTGTTCAAGGATTGGTTTGCATCGCGCTGTCGTTTGGGGAAATGCGATACCGATAGAAAGTCTTGCCAGCGCCAGCAGCGCCAACACGCGCGTCATCACGGCGACGGAAGCCAGATTTCGCCCCGCCGAAGCTACCTGAGCGTTGGTTGCCAGTCTGGCGCACTGACCTGCCCTAACCAGTATTCCGGCGTTTTGCGCGAGGCGCCAGAGGTATTCGGCCGCCGCCACTCGCCGGGCACGCTGCACCGTCCGAAACGCTCTCCCGGTCAGGCGCCGGCGCAAAAACATGTCTTCCGCGGGATCGACGAGATTCTGAAACGACTGCAAGTCGATGGGCTTCAGCAGCTTGCGCACGTCTTCTACATCCTGAACTGGTTGGATGTTTCCGCGAACCGCCCACCAGACGATCAACAGTGAACTGATGGAAGCGAGAACGATGCCGATCAAGAAAATCATTTCTACCTGCTCAGCAGCCTAAGGAGCGCTGTATTCCACTCCTGCAACCGGAGGTCATTGTCCCAAACGGTAAACGGGACGACGGCCTCGCGGCGCAGGAAATAAACCGTCCAGATGAGTACGCCACACAAGTATGCAACACTTTTTACCCAGTTATAGGTGCTGGCAAAAATAAGCCCATAGTGGGACGCAATTGCCAAGGAAACAACTTCGATACTGATGATAATCGCCATGCCGGTTGCGATGCCGAACAGGTGCCGCTGCCATACCAGCCATAAGGAGGAGGTCGCGACGAAGAGCAGGGCAATCAGACCGAGTTGAACGATGGTCGCGCTTCGATCCAATGTCACGATACCCGCAGCAAGGCGACTAAGATCGGAGCCCGGCGCGGAGGCTGCGGTGACCGCAGCCACCAGAACCAGAACCGCCGCCGACCATTTAAATAGAATGGAGGCAAACATCGCCAGGCCCTCGTAAGCGCCCAACCCACGCATATAGATTTCGTGAATCACCAGCAGAACAAACATTGCATCGATCAGCGCGAGCGACCAGTACACACAAAAATATTCGAACGACGCCCCGCCCATCAGGTGGTATACGCCGAAACGAAGGAGAAACTTGGCGAGCGAAAAGAGAAGATAAGCAAAGAACACGGGGGTCTTTGCCGCAAGTCGATTGCGCACCATGCGCGTCGCCAGAATTGCCAGCAACGCTTGCGGAGCAATCCACAGCAAATACCTCAGGAGTGTCTGCGCTTTCATATACCGACGGCGCGGTAGCATATCTCCCGCGCCGCCGGTGCTCAAGACATTTCTGCTCATAGTACGGGTGGTGGCGGCTGGCAGTTCTGGCTCGACGGATCACAGAGCGGCGCAGGGTCCGCGTCCTTGAGAGGTTGGGGGTTGAATAGACTAATGGTTGACAGAAGGAGCAAAGTGGCGACAAACTTGGTACAGCAATTCACGGTGGTGCCTCCATTGCGCTGTTCGCACCATGGAAGTTGCCGTGTTTATGGCCATAAGCTTGTTCTAGATGGAAACTGATCCATGTTCCGAACTTAGAACACGTATGACTCTTTTGTCGGCTTACGAAGATTTTGTGGGTCGGACCCTGGCGTCATTGCCGGGCTCACTCGCCAGGCTGGTTTATCTGGGAAGCCTGCGTGACGATGCCGGCGATTACTGCCACTGGGGGATGTCGAGAACATTCGGCCAAGGCGGTGCGTCGGAAGCACTCGCCCAGGCACATACAGAGGCCTGGCTCGAAGTGTTGCGCACACCCATCCCGGCCCTGTTCGCCGAGACGCAAGATTCCGAGATGGGGAGTGAAACTTGGCGGGGAGAGCGGGAGAAACTGGCGCCGCCCAATGTGAGCGGCGGAACGAAGCGCCACTTCAATTCAATTCTCTTGGCGCTTTCCCTGCTTTCGCAGGCGGCGAAGGAACCCAATCAGAGAGCCGCATAGCTACGCCCACCACTTGCCCGAGCACCTCTGCCTCCTGCTGATCCTTTAAAATGCGCGGTTGCACCGGGGACAGCGGATGCGGTTGCAGCACAATCTGGTTTTGTTTCAGGGCGCACCAGCAGCACGTAAATCCATCCCTGGTTTCGACAAAGTAAATGGGGCGTTCATATTCGGAGCGCCACATCCCCTCCGCGATTTTGCTCCTCGATTCATCGATCTGAACAAACGATCCCGGCAGCAACAGGGGATACATCGTGAAATCCTCCATCCCGATGTACCCGTACGTGTAAGCGGTTTCCGCGAGCTGCTGCAAATAGATGAAAGGGATCGCGCCCCACTTGTCGACCATGCGGCCGAGATTGGTGGTACGCCGGATATCGAATCCCGGGTCCATTCGAACCGGGACCCGGACTTGGGCTGCACCAATGGTGGTGTGCAGGAGATGGGTTTTCGGCGGGTCGAAAACGCTCAGATCATTGGCGGTTTGGGCCAGGTCAACTCCGTACCATGACAGCAGTTCCTCGAAGCTGACACGGTATATGACGGATAAAGCGTACAGCCTGAAGATGCTGGGGATGATGCCCTTGGTTTCGATATCCGAGAGCCGGCTCAGAGGAATGTTGTAATCCTCGCTCTTATACTTGGCCGCCAGGCGCACGCTTGCGGTCTCCACGTCTCGAATCGTCAAGCCGAGTTTTTCTCGAGCGGTTCTGAGTCTTTGACCGGCGTTCATCGGCATCTTCTCCGGACGGCCTATTAGACGATAGTATGCGTTGTTCTTACAAGGGGATTGCCACACAATTCCTTTTAAAACCCGCCCGTTCGTATTAAGCTGTCTCGCCACTCGGGAACATTCAAAGGAGCCTACCTTGGACCTCAGCAAAATTCTTCAGCAATTGAGAAGCGAACGCGCGCGACTCGATGAAGCCATCACCTTACTTGAACAAGTCGATGGAAAACCAGGCCGGCAAGGTCGCCCTCGTCGGGCGCCCGGAAGACCGCGGCGGAGGAGACTCTCGCCCGAGGGCAGAAGGCGGCTTTCGGAGATGATGAAAAAGCGCTGGGCGGAACGCAGACGGCGCGCCAAGGTTGCCTAGAACGGTTGTTCCAAAATCAGAACAACTTCTGGTTTTGTCTATCGCTGTCGAGCGGCACGGCCATAATGCCCTTCGAGATCGCAGGGCTAGATCGTGGCCAAAAACGTACTGTCAATTCTCCGCAAGCGACGGGACTCACTCGACCGCGCCATTCGGGCTTTGGAAGAATTACAAGAGCTCAGGTTCGCCGTCCATGAGGACAGCAAGGACCCTGCTGTTGGACGGGCAGGGGCGAAAGTGCTGCGTTTTTGCAAAGAACTTGATCGAGTAGAACTCGATCAACCACCGGCTTTACCAACCGGCACCGATCCTGGCGACGATTGAGGCGCTTTTTGGCCAGAGTGCGCTGACGCACCGGAATGCTAACGACGAATTCTCTCCTGGCCGATCGTTCTGCCGTGTTCCGTTTCTAGAACAAGAAAGACGTGCCATCTCGGAATTTGGGTTGAACCGGGTTGTCTCCGATTCAGCGAGGGACCTCTCTTGGGATGGACGTCAGGGTAGAAAATGGAGGCGCGGGTGAGAATCGAACTTGAGGCGCTGAGCGGGCGTGAGCGAGTTCTGAGCGAAGCGAAGGACGTGCGGGAGCCTGCTGCCGAAATCCCGAGCGCAGCGAGGGATCTCTCGTGGGAAAGAATTCAGGATCGAAAATGGAGGCGCGGGTGAGAATCGAACTCACGCATAAAGGTTTTGCAGACCTCTCCCTTACCACTTGGGTACCGCGCCCTCTCCCTTCCATGATACCGCGCTGCCGGCCGGGCTAAAGCGTACGAAATCCCCACCGCAGCGAGGGACCTCTCCTGGGATGTAATTCAGGGTGGAAACTGGAGGCGCGGGCCGGAATCGAACCGGCGATGGAGGTTTTGCAGACCTCGGCCTTACCACTTGGCTACCGCGCCCCTGAGTACAGAGATCCTTCGCCTTGCGGCTCAGGATTTCGCCTGCGGGCTCCCGCTTCGCTCACGCCCGCAAAGCGGCTCAACTTGGCTACCGCGCCCCTGAACCTGCAATCTTAGATCCTGCGCCTGCGCTCGGATGCTCCATGCGCAAAACCCTCGCCAGCAGCGAGGGTCGGCAGAAAACTGGAGCGGGAGACGGGATTTGAACCCGCGACTTCGACCTTGGCAAGGTCGCACTCTACCGCTGAGTTACTCCCGCTCAGCTCCTCGATTATAGCGAACCGCGGAAAACCGGGTCAACGCGGGTCTTCGCCCGGCTGGTTTCTCGGTCACTTAAGTTCCGAAGTACTGACTTACTGAAATGCTGAAAAACTGCCATACTGCGAAAACCGTCAACCGAAAACCGAGAACCGACAACCCAAAATGACCTTCACTTTCCTCGACTGGGCCGCCATCGTCGCCTATCTCGGCATCACCCTCGCGCTCGGACTCTACTTCCGCAGCCGCTCCGGCAAGACCGTAGACGACTACTTCGTCTCCGGGCGCAACGTGAACTGGTGGCTCGCCGGCACTTCCATGGTCGCCACCACCTTCGCCGCCGACACCCCGCTGGTGGTCACCGGGCTGGTCTACCGCCAGGGCATCAGCGGCAACTGGCTGTGGTGGAGCTTTCTGCTCTCCGGGATGATGACCGTCTTCCTCTTCGCCCGGCTGTGGCGACGTTCCGGGCTGCTCACCGACGTGCAATTCGCCGAGCTGCGTTACAGCGGACGTCCCGCCGCCTTTCTCCGCGGATTTCGCGCGCTCTATCTCGGCCTGCTGATGAACTGCATCATCCTCGGCTGGGTCACCAAGGCGATGACCTCCATTGTCAGCGTCACCCTGGGCGGCACGCCCATGCTGAACTCGGTTAGCCGCGTGCTCACGCCCTTCGGCGCCCTCTGGTCCGGGCCTGACGGCGCCGCGCTCGCCATTTGCGTGCTCTTCCTGATTCCGTTTACCGGACTGTACGTCGCGCTCGGCGGACTTTGGGGCGTGCTCTGGACCGATCTGTTCCAGTTTGTCCTCAAGATGGCCATCGTCATCGCGGTCGCCTATTACGCCGTGCATGCCATCGGCGGCATGGACGTCATGCTCGCCCGCCTGCGCGCCATGCAGGCGTCCACACCGAATTCCGATAATCCCACCGCCCTGTTTCCCGACTTTTCGCGCGGCCTGACCGCCGAAGTCATCTGGACGTACCCGGTCATTACTTTTCTTGTGAATATTGCGCTGCAGTGGTGGGCATTCTGGTATCCCGGCGCCGAGCCCGGCGGTGGCGGCTACATCGCGCAGCGCATCTTCAGCGCCAAGGACGAGCGCCACGGCCTGCTCTCCGTCCTCTGGTTCAACGTGGCGCATTACGCCTTGCGCCCGTGGCCGTGGATCGTCACCGGCCTGGCGGTGGTGGTTCTCTATCCCGGCCTCGCCGAACCCGAGAAGGGTTACATGATGGTGCTCAACCAGCACCTGCCGCACGCCCTCCGCGGCATCGCCATCGCCGGATTCCTGGCGGCGTTCATGTCCACCGTGGCCACGCAACTCAACTGGGGAGCTTCCTACCTGGTCGCCGATTTCTACCGGCGTTTCATCAAGCGCAACGCTTCCGAGCGTCACTACGTCGTCGCCTCCCGCCTCGCCACTGTGCTGTTGGTGATTGCCGCGGCGTGGGTGTCGGTGCAGTTGACCTCGATCGGCGGCGGCTGGCAGGTGGTACTGGAAATCGGCGCCGGCACCGGGCTGGTTTACCTGCTGCGCTGGTACTGGTGGCGCATCAACGCCTGGAGCGAGATCTCCGCCATGGCCACTTCGCTCCTCGTCAGCCTGCTGCTCAATTGGAAAGGCCTGTGGCTGAGGCTGGTGGGCAGCGAGACTCTGTTTGCCGGCAGCGGCCCGGTGGTGTTTGCGAAAACCGCGCTGACCACCACCATCATCACCACGCTGGCATGGATCACGGTTACGTTCCTCACAAAACCCGAACCCGAGCGCGTCCTGGTGTCGTTCTACCGCAAGACGCGACCCGACGTGCGCGGCTGGCAGCCGATCGCGCGCCTCACGCCCGATGTCGCCGCCAACCGCGACCTCGGCCGCAACCTGATCGCGTGGGTGCTGGGTTGCGCCATGGTGTACCTCGCGCTGTTTGGCTTGGGAAAACTGATTCTCAATCAGCCCGGACTCGGCATCGCGCTGTTGATCGCGTCCGTCGTGTGCGCCGTGCTGCTCTACTTCGAGCAATCCCGCCGCGGCTGGGGCGCAGAGCAGGATCAGCGGGCCGCAGGATCACAATAAGCGGCGAAGGTCTAGCTGTCCTTGAGCCTTGCAGAATTGAGCGACAAGGAGATAATCAATGCCAAGGCGTCTTAAGCTCTCTTTAAAACGCGATGAGGCGCTCCGTGCGACTCGCGTTACTGTTGGAAAAAACAAACTGGTATATGTCCTGGTCGCTGACAAGCGGCTCAAGTATAAGAATGGAAAGTCGCGTATCGCGTACATTGGAACAACGAAAAAGGGAGTGGCGCGCGTCGCCCAAAGTGTAGCGGCCCGAGCCGACGACATTCTTTCTCTTCACGGCGTGCGTACCTTTCATGCGAGGATTGTGACCTGCAGACCACGTCGAAATGTAGAGACATGGAGGAAGCTTGAGCGTGCGATGCTTTTGAAGTTTCGAGAAGCTTTTGGGGAGGTGCCGAAATGCAACTCCGTTGGGAAGAAAATGAAAACCACGGACGAGTTTCGATACTTTGGCAACGCTGGCGTAAAGAATGTCATCGACGAACTTAGCTAGTGTGCCGCCCAACAAAGCCCTCCAGCCGACCGGCTACGCCGGCGGCTGAGCTGGTTCGTTAGGTGGCGCTGAGATTCCTGTGAATTGCGTGATATCGAAGACATACCGCTGTCCGCTCTGCAAGAGGCCCATCAGCAAAGCAGCCTTCGAGCGCGTAACCAACATCGAGGCGGAGCGTGCCAGCGCTGCTGCGGTCGTGAAGCTGGCGGCGTGGAGGACAGCTAAATGACACATCAGTATCTAGCGTTTGACATTGAAACTGCCAAGGACGTTCCGGGTGACGATTTCAACTGGCGCCCGCATCGGCCGCTTGGGATTTCTTGCGCTGCTACATTGACGAGTGATACGGACCAGCCGCTCCTGTGGTACGGCAAGACACGGGATGGGTTGCCTGAAAAACGAATGAGTCAGCAGGACACTCAGGGATTGATCCAGTACCTATCGAACATGGCGGCCAAGGGCCTCAGAATCCTCACTTGGAATGGACTGGGCTTTGATTTTGACATTCTCGCGGAAGAGTCCGGTGCCGCTGCGAGTTGCAAGGAATGCGCACTTGGCCATGTGGACATGATGTTCCACGTGGTTTGCTCCTTGGGCTACCCCGTAGCTCTGGAAAAAGCTGCACAGGGTTTGGGTTTGCCAGGCAAACCGCCCGGCATGACTGGCTTCAAGGCTCCCAAGCTTTGGGCTGAAGGCCGCTTCAAAGAGGTTCTTGGGTATGTAGCCCAGGACGTGCGAATGGCCATGCAGATCGCTCAGACTTGCGAGCAGCATCGCACGTTCGAGTGGATCACGCGGAAAGGCACGAAGAGTTCAATGATTCTGCCGAATGGTTGGCTTACCGTGCGGGAAGCATTGCGACTCCCAGAACCAGACACCTCGTGGATGTCTAATCCGGTGTCTCGCGGAGATTTCACTGCCTGGTTGTCGGCCAGTTGATTACGCCGAACACTCACCAGTAATGCGGCGCGGGCTTCCCGTGTAAGCCCGCGGTCATGCTGGAGGCAGTCCAAGAACTTCTCTCCGGACGTCCCCACCCTTTTGTCATGTATAAACCGGTCCGGAATGCTTGCATACTGGGAGGCGCTGTTCGGAGAACGAAGATGGATGTCTGGGATAAATCCGACGGGCCTGGCAAATTCCGGCTCGGTCGCATCTTGAGCATTGCGACTCTTCTCATCGCAGTGGGCGCCCTCGTGCTTGCGTTAAAGAAGCCGCAACCGGTGGCGCCGCCGCAATCACCGGCTGCGATCGCCGCCAACGCCCAATCCTTTCAAGCTAAAGTGAGCCAGTTGGAACAGGCCCAGGCCCAAGGCCAAACCGGGTCTGAAGTACGCCTGACTGCGGATGAAATTGTGGCTGCCATCGCTCAGGCAGACGGAGCAATGCAGGGCCAGGCCCCAGGCGCCGCCGGCTCCCCGGCGGACACGTCTGCGGCTGTCGCGCCGGGTTCCGTTGAGGCAGCCAACCTTGAGGAACCGATCATCAGCTTTGAAGGCGACATCGTCCGGGGCCAGTTCGTAACCGAAGTGGCCGGGAAGAAGACTTACGTCACCGTAGCAGGCCATCTGGGCTCGAAAAACGGATATGCGACCTTTGAGCCAACGGAATTCAAGGTGGGAGACCTGAAGCTGCCAGTATCGCTGGTCAATGATGCCCTACAGAAGAAAATGCTGGAACAGCAGGACCGCCTGAAACTCCCGGATTTCGTCAGCGACGTGCGGGTGGAGAACGGCCAACTGGTCGTGAAGCAGAAGTAGAGGCGACAAATTCCCCACTCTCCGAAACCCGAAACTGAAATCCCCAGCAACTTGCAATGCCCCGAAGTCGCAAATACCATCCATCTCAGTCATGAATTCCCTTATCTCACCAGGAGCCGGGGCCGACTTCCTGCGCGGTGGTCGCCGGTTGCGTGGCGACGGCCCAACCCTGTGCCGTCGCCGCGGGTGTATCATTCCGCGACTGAACCTGATGCAAGGAGGACGCTATGGCACAAAAAGTTATCGAGGTAGTCGGCATGTCCAAGGAGAGCTTCGCTAAGGCGGCGGAGAACGCGGTTGCCGAAGCAGCCAAGACGATCCACGGTCTCAAGTGGGCGCGGGTCGCTGAATTCGAGATGGAACTCGACGGCAAGAAAATTGCCCAATTTCGCGCGACCACCAGAATCTATTTTGACGTCGAGCACTAAACAGCAGCCTTAGTCGATATTGGCGATTCGACCCGCTCGAAGTTCCGGCGCGGTAGCTGTTGAGTAATCCCCATATCACCGAGGCCGGGCTATTTGCAATCAATACGCGTGTCCTGCGCGGCGATGATCTTCCAGGCGCCGTTGCGCTTCAACCAGGTATCCGTCCAGATCAGGCAGCGAGAGGACTCGGTGCCATCGCTCGCCTTCCGGATCGAGCTTTCGCTTCCGTAAACCATCGCGAGATTGTCGCCGAAAAAACGCACTTTGGCATCGTGCAAACGGCAATCCCGAGCTTGCGTTTTCGTAGATTTCGCTTCTTCAACCTCCTCCGACTTCGTGTAGCGCTTTCCGTCGGGAGACGTGCCTTGAAAGTCGTTTGCCAAAATCTTCTCCACTACCATGCTGTGAGTGCAAGCGGTTTCCGCCCACTGACGTTCCGAGTCGATCATCATCTTTGCGGTGGGATCGCTCTCGGTGGCCCACTTCCCCTGCTGCGCGCCCGCTGCCACGCTGATTGCCAACACTGCTCCGAGTACAACCGCATTGCCGAATCGTTTCGACATCGTGTTCTCGTCTCCTTGTCGGGCCAGACCATAGCAGCCGATAGGGCAAAGAGAAACTGAAAAATCACATCCCGAAACTGAAACTCGAAGCGGGAACTGTGCGCTGGGTGAATCTCACGGAAAACTACTGAGTGCGAGCCCGTCCGGAGCAGATCATCGCGGCGGGAGAAGCGCTTCGATAATTCCCATCACAAAAGCTTCAGGGTTTCAAAGTCACCTGCGCCGCTTAGCGCCCGATGATCTTTGAAACCCTGAAAACTAGAAACTAGAAACCCGAAACTGAAACTGAAACTGAAACTGAAACTGTCTTAGTGACTTCTTGCCGGCTGCTGCGTCAGCGGCTTCGCCGAAGCTGGTTTGGGCTTGCCGAGCAGGCCGCGCATCTTCTCCACCATCACGCCCGATGCCGCTCCCACCAACCGCATGCTGCCTCCGCTCCTGGGCGCCACCGGCGCAGCTTCCATCATCTGTTCGATCTGGTGTGCCAGCGCCGCGGTCGGCCCGCCCTTGGTGACGAACACGTCAATGCACTCGCGCGGCGCATCGTTGGGCAGCCACGGCAATGCCGACAGGATCAGTACCGGCACATCGGCGCGCATGCTTTTCATCTTCCGCGCCGCCTGGCCACCGTTCATTTCCGGCATTTCATAATCGAGCACCACTGCATCCACGTCGTGCGACCGGAAATAACGCAGCCCTTCTTTCGCGCTGGTGGCGGTGGTCACACGGAAATCGAACGTCTCCAGCAGAATCTTCCGCACCTGCAGGCTCTGCTCATCATCATCAATACAAAGGATTTCCCGTTGCCGCATGCGATCTCCTTTGGCGTGGGCCCCGTCAAAAGCGGCATTCGCGCCAACCGGGGGGAAACTGCTCCCTGGGAACGGGAGCAGCGATTGAACACAGGGTGCTACGGCACCTCATGTGCCACATGGATGGTGCATTAGGCTCAATCACTTAGCGCGCGGCTGAGGGGAACTTTCCGGAAATTTTTACCCGATTTGGCAAAATATGGCGGACGACAGGAAAGTCAGAAGTTAAGAAGTCAGAAGTCTGAAGTAAAGAGTCAGAAGTCGGAAGTCAAAATGAGAATGTTACTGAACCAAGTGGGACGTATGGTTTCACTGCATGGGTACTTCTTAGTTCCGATTTCTTAGTTCTGACTTCTTGCTTCTGACTTCTTACTTGCCCTACCATCCCGCTGCCCAGCGGTGCCCGCGCACGTCCGCGCCCGCCTTGATGACACCGTTCTGCGCGTCGTACTCGATCATCGTCGGCGAACTTGGGTTCTGCCAGTCGCCCTGCATGATCAGCTTGTGACCCAGCGCGCGCAGCCCTTCGAGCGTTGATTCGGGGAAGCGGCTCTCCATCTGCAGCCCGAGCGGATTGTCGCCGTGGTCGTCGAACGAGCTGTACATGGCCACCGAGTTGAACCGCGGCGCTTCCACCGCTTCCTGGGGCTGCATGCCAAACTCCATGACGTTCAGGAAAACTTGCAGCAGCGTCTGATCCTGGCTGTCGCCGCCGGGCGTGGAAAAGGCCAGCCACGGCTTGCCGTTTTTCAGCGCCAGGGTCGGCGTCAGCGTGATGCGCGGCCGTTTGCGCGGCCCGATCTGGTTGGGATGTCCCGGCGTGAGCACAAACGCCTGCGCGCGCTGCGTCAGCGGAATGCCGGTGTCGGCGGCCATCATCGCCGGAATCCAGGCGCCGCTCGGTGTCGCCGAAAACATGTTTCCGTCCTGATCCATCACGTTGACGCAGGTGGTGTCCTGATGCTGCGCATTGCGGTCGCGCAGCCGGGCTTTCGCGAACTCCGCCGGCGCCGCCGCCTTCATCCGCTCCGGATCGCCGACGCGATGATCGGGTGACGCCTGCTTCGCGTTCATCAGTCCCCGCCGCAGGTTCGCGTATTCCTTCGAGATCAGTTGCGCGGGAATTTTGCTGACGTCCGGATCGCCGTAATACGCGTCGCGGTCGGCGTATCCCAGCTTCATCGCCTCCACAACCGTGTGCACGTACTGCGGCGAGTTGTGCCCCATGCCTCTCAGGTCGAATGCCTCCAGCAGGTTCAGGTTTTGCAGGAACACCGGACCCTGGCTCCAGTAGCTGACCTTGTAAACGTCTGCGCCGCGATAGGTCGTGGTCAGCGGCCGCTCGACTTGCGCGCAAAACGAATTGATATCGCGTTCGCGCAACAGGCATCCCACTTCTTCGCAGTACTTGCCGATCTTTTTGGCGATCGGCCCGCGATAGAAATAATCCCGCACCGCATCAATCGCCGCCGCGCGCTTCCTCCGCTTGGCCTTCTTTTCCGCGTCCGCCATGGCTTGCAGCGTTTTTGCCAGCTCCGGCTGCGACCACACGCGGCCCTGTTCCACTGCCTTGCCCTTCGGCTTGTAAACGCGCTCGGAGGTCCTCCACTTCGAAAACGTCGGCTCGTGCTGATTGAGCGTGCCCGCCAGCCGCTGGTCGGCGGGAAATCCCTGCGCCAGCTCAAGCGCCGGCTCGATCACCTCGCTGAAGCTCATGGTGCCGAATTCCTCGAGCGCCAGCAGCAACCCGTCGATCATCCCCGGCACGATCGCGCTCAGCGGCCCGTAGGCAGGAATGATTCCATTCCGTCCCTGGATCATCACCGGAAACGGCCCGCGCCGCGGGTCGTTCGACGGCAGGTTCAAATAGAACGACGCCGTCGCCAGTTCCGGCGCGACTCCGGTGCCGTTGATCGCCACCACCGGCTTGCCCTTCAGCTTGATCAGGATTGGAACCTCCCCGCCCAGCCCGCAACTCGCCTGCTCCACCACGCCGGCCGCAAACACCGTGGCCACGCCCGCATCCACCGCGTTGCCGCCCTGCTGCAACATGCGCATGCCCGCCTCAACCACCAGCGGATGTCCGGCGGCCACCACGCCTCGCCGCCCCATCACCTGCGGCTTCAGCGTCGTGGGCACAAAGCTGTGCGGCGTGTACGAGCCCTTCTCGGTCATTTCGGTACTCCTCGCGCAAACCAAGAAATTTACCACGGAGACACGGAGGCACGGAGGGAATGAAGAATTAAGAAGTCAGAATGAAGAATGAAAACCTGCCGACATTCTTAATTCTGACTTCTTAATTTCAATAAAACGCCCAGCCACTTAGGCCGGGCGCAATCACCAAATCGGCAAATCAGCAAATCGCCCAATCAATACGCAAACCCGTCCGGCTGGCTCACTGCTCCGATCCTCACCTGGTGATCGATGTATCCCCGCCCGGCGTGCAGCGCTTCTTCGTTCTTCTTCACCAGTTCCGGTTTTTTCACCATCTTCGCGATCACCGCCATCGCGGTCTCCGGCGACAGGCACTCGGTTTCCTCCAGCAGCGCGCCCAGCATGACCACGTTGGCCACCTTGGCGGACCCGAGCCGGTCGGCAATTTCCGACGCCGGCACGCAGATCACCCTGGCGTGCGTGATCGCAACATCTTCCGGGAGACTGTCGCGGTTGTAGAGAATCAGTCCCCCGGGCGCCACTGTGGGCGCAAACTTGCGCAGCGACTGCTCGGTCATCGCCACCAGCACTTCCGGATGCGTTACCAGCGGCGATCCGATCCGCTCCTGCGACAGGCACACGTGACAATGCGCGCTGCCCGAGCGCATTTCCGGCCCGTACGACGGCAGCCAGCTCACTTCCATGTGCTCGCGCATGCCCATCTCCGCCAGCAGGACGCCCAGCAGCAGCACGCCCTGGCCGCCGAACCCGGCCACCTTGATGGTGCACTCCTTGCCACGGTGCTTCCCGTCCTCAACAGCGGAGTCATCGCCCAGCTCCAGCGCCTCGACGACGCTCTTCTGCGGAACGTCAATCCTCGGGATCTCAACTTTGCGGTCGCGAAACACGCCCAGCGGAAACACCGGAATCATTTTTTCCGCCACGAACTTGCGCGCCTCCACCGGGTCCTGTTTCCAGATGGTCGGGCACGGCGACAAAATCTCCACCAGCGAAAATCCCGCGTTATCGCGCTGCAACTCCAGCGCCTTCCGGATCGCTCTCCGCGCCCGCATGATGTTCTTGTTGTCGGAAAGCGCCACCCGCTCGATGTACACCGGCGCTTCCAGCGTCGCCAGCATTTCCGAAACGTGCAGGGGGAATCCTTCGTTCGACGGGCGCCGTCCCCACGGGCTGGTGGTGGAGGTCTGCCCCACCATCGTCGTGGGCGCCATCTGCCCGCCGGTCATCCCGTAAATCGCGTTGTTGATGAAGAAAACCGTGATCTTTTCGCCGCGATTGGCGGCGTGTACGATTTCCGCCGTTCCGATCGCCGCCAGGTCGCCATCGCCCTGGTAGCTGGTCACGATCTTGTCGGGGCAGGCGCGCTTGATGCCGGTGGCCACCGCCGGCGCCCGCCCGTGCGCCGCCTGCACGTTGCCGGTATTGAAGTAGTAGTAGGCGAAGACCGAGCAGCCCACCGGGCTGACGAAGATGGTCCGCTCCTGCAGCCCCAGTTGCTCGATCGCCTCGGCGATCAGCTTGTGCGCCACTCCGTGCCCGCAGCCCGGGCAGTAGTGCGTTTGGTGTTGCAGTTCGCCTTTGCGTTCATAGCGGTCGTAAAAGACCGGCGACTTTTCGTGAAGAATCTCGTATTCCGCCACCTAGGCCTCCGCGGTTCGTTCGACAATCGTCAATTAACAATCGGCAATGCTTTTACTGACCACTGACTACTGACTCCTGTTCCTACACTTCCGCTCCCACGCACTCCAGCATGCGCGCGTGCACTTCCTCGACCGACGGCACGTTTCCGCCGATCCGCGAATACAGTTCGACCGGCACTTTGCCGTTGACCGCCAGCCTCACGTCCTCCACCATCTGCCCGGTGCTCAGCTCCACCGTCAGCACCGTCTTGCAGCGCGCCGCCGTTTCCGCCAGCGCGTGCGACGGGAACGGCCACAGCGTGATCGGACGGAACAACCCCGCCCTGACCCCGCGGGCACGCGCCTCGTCCACCGCCGAGCGCAGCACTCTGGACACGATTCCGTATCCCACCACCAGGATCTCGGCATCGTCCGTGCGGTAGGTTTCATGCCGCGGCTCGAGCTGCTGCGCCAGTTTGTACTTGGATTCCAGCTTGCGCTCGTGTTTTTCCAGGTCGTCGGGCTCGAGGTAGATGGATGAGATCAGGTTGTGCTGCGTTTCCGGCGTGCCCTTCACCGCCCACGGCTTCTCCCGCTCGGTGCTCTCGATTTCTTCCAGCTCGATCGGCTCCATCATCTGCCCGACAAAGCCGTCGGTCATCACGATCACCGGGTTGCGATACCGGTCGGCGAGATCGAAGGCCAGTATCGTCAGGTCGGCCATCTCCTGCACCGACGCCGGCGCCAGCACCAGGTTGTGGTAATTTCCGTGCCCGCCGCCCTTGACCATGGCAAAATAATCGCTCTGCTCCGGCGCAATGTTCCCCAACCCCGGCCCGCCGCGCACCACGTCCACGATCACGCACGGCAGCTCGGAGCCGCACAGGTAGGAGATCCCCTCCTGCATCAGGCTCAGCCCCGGTCCCGAGGACGCCGTCATCACCCGCACGCCCGCGGAAGAGGCCCCGTACACCATGTTGATGGACGCGATCTCGCTCTCCGCCTGCACGAACGTCCCGCCGACTTCCGGGATGTAGAGCGCGGCGTATTCGGCGATCTCGCTCGCCGGCGTGATGGGATATCCGTAGTACGCGCGGCAGCCCGCCAGCACCGCGCCCTTGACCACCGCCACGTTGCCCTTACACAGATGCCGCATGAGAGGCCTCCATCTCGGCAGGCCGGGACGTCGGCATCCGGTACACCGTGATCGCTCCCGGTTCCGGGCAGCAGTAGAAGCAGATGCCGCACCCGGTACAGCCCTCTCCGGCGTATGCCGCCGGGTGCGCTCCGTAGGCGTTCAGCTCCGTCCCCAGCAACAGGCACTTCGGCGGGCACGAATCCACGCACAGACCGCAACCCTTGCATTCTTCAAAGTCGATCTCCACCTTGCCGCGCGACACAGCCGCCATCGCTCACCTCGCCGTTAATTTGCTGATTTAGTGATTTGTGATTGAGTGATTTCATTGGGCGCTATCCCCGTGCCGCGCCAATCGCTAAATCACAAATCACTAAATCACTATATGCGTCCTGACTTCCGACTCCTGATTCCTAGATCACCGTCGCCACCGCCTCGTGGCTCCTTTGCAGGAACTTGGTGCGCTCGCAGTATTCGAACAGCGAATCGCGGAACTTGGGGTGGGCAATCGAGATCAGCGCCTCGGCCCGCTGCCGGATGGTCTTGCCGTGCAGGTAGGCGATGCCGTACTCGGTCACCACGTAGCGCGTCAGGCCGCGCGACGTGACCACGCCCGCGCCCGGGTCCAGCATGGGCACGATGCGCGACACGGTGTCGCCCTTCGCCGTCGCCGGCAGCGCGATGATCGGCTTCCCGCCCTTGGACCGCGATGCCCCGCGGATGAAGTCTACCTGCCCGCCGATTCCGCTGTAAAACTGCGTGCCGATGGAGTCGGCGCACACCTGCCCCGTCAAGTCCACCTGCAGCGCCGAGTTGATGGCGATCATGCGCTCGTTGCGCGCGATCTGCAACGGGTCATTGGTGAAGGCATTCGGCCGGAATTCGAAAATCGGGTTTTCGTTCACATAATCGAACAGCCGTTTGCTGCCCAGCACGAACGACACCACGATTTTCCGCGGCAACAGCGTTTTGCGCCGGCCGGTCACGACGCCCGCCTCGATCAGCGAGATCATCCCGTCGCTCACCAGTTCGGTGTGCACTCCCAGGTCCTGGCGGTCGGTCAGGTACGCCATCACCGCGTCGGGGATCCCGCCGATGCCGGTTTGCAGGGTCGAACCATCCTCGATCAGCGTCGCCACGTGCTTGGCGATCGCCCGGTGCGTGGGCGTGATCTCGATCTTCGGCGCCTCGCACAGCGGACGCGACGTTTCCACGAACGCATCGATCTGGTCGATGTGAAGAAAGCAGTCGCCGTAGGTGCGCGGCATCTGGTCGTTCACCTGCGCCACGGTGAATTTTCCGCAGCGTACCGCCGTCATGGTGGTGTCGACGCTCACTCCAAGCGAGCAGTAGCCGTGCGCGTCCGGCGGCGACACCTGGATCAGCGCCACGTCCACCCGCAATTGCCCGCTCTCGATCAGCCCCTCGATTTCGCTAAGGAATACTGGCGTGTAGTCGGCGCGGCCGTCGTTCACCGCTTCGCGCACGTTCCCGCCGATGAACATGGCGTTGTGCCGGAAATGGCCCACCATGTCCGGCGCCACGTACGGCGCCTTGCCCATCGTCATCAGGTGGATGATCTCGACGTCGCGCACGAACGGCGCCCGCTCCATCAGCGCCTCTACCAGCAGCTCCGGCTCGGCGCATCCCGGGTGGATGTACACCCGCATCCCCGATTCGACGCAGCGCAGCGCGTCCCCCGCGTTCATCAGCTTGCGTTTGAAATTAACGGACCATGACATGCTTAACCTCGGCTTCCTCTTTCGCTGCCTTGGACTGTTCGTAACCCTGGGCCGCGTAGTACATCGCGCGGTCGAAGAACTGCTCCAGCAATTCCATCATTTCCAGCTCGCCAAACACTTCCTTCGGCTTCTCGATATTCGCTTCGTGCTTCAGGAAGTCCCACAGGTGCTCCCGGGTGAGGATGATGGCGTACATCAGCTCGCTCAGCAGCACGCCCTGCCGCTCGCGTTGCATGCCGATCTCAACGTAACGGCGCGCCACGTCTGCTTCTTGCTTGCTCAGCAGCCATTCCCCCAGGTGGTCGTACACTTCGTACACCCGTTGCCGGAACTCTTCGCGCGGCACCTGCCTGAAGGTCGTGCACTTCTCGCAATTCTGCAGCCTGATCAGCATGGTTTCGGCCAGCCGGTCGGAATGGGTCTCAATCAGTTGCACCAGGCTTTTAGCCAGCGAAATCATCGCTTCTCTCCTTTGTCATCAATCCCGGGAGCCGGCCGTTGCGCCGCCTCCGTGTTCCAGCGTGCGCCGGCCATCAACGGGCCAGCGTGTGCTCAATCTTGTCCACCGACTTGCTGGTTGCTTGCGCCTTTTCGTACCCCAGCGCGGCGTAGTACATGGCGCGGTCGAAGAACTGTTCCAGCAGCTCCATCATTTCCAGCTCGCCGAACACTTCCACCGGCTTCTCGATATCGGCTTCGTGCTTCAGGTATTCCCACAGGTGCTCGCGGGTCAGCATGATGGCCTCCATCAACTGGCTCAGCGGCACACCCTGCCTTTGGCGACGCATCCCGATCTCGGAGTAGCGCCGCGCGATGTCCTCTTCCTTCTTCCCCAGCAGCCACTCGCCCAGGTGGTCGTACACTTCGTAGACCCGCTGCTCGAATTCCTGCGACGGCACCTTGGTGAAATCCGGGCACTTGTTGGAAGCATGCAGCTTGACCAGCAGCCCCTTGGCCAGCCGGTCGGCATGGGTTTCAATTAGCCTGACTAAGCGATACGCCAGCAACATAACCGCCTCCTTGCTTCAAGATAGGCCTGGCGAGCGGACCTGCTGCCTTCCGATTCACCAAGACGGTTTTCATTTTGGGTGCCAGCGTTCCTGATTCTGGGGCCCACATCCCTTAACATCAAAGTGTGGGCCGTCACCGCGTTTTTAGCCGTGATTGTCATCACAAGTACTCGTGACAACGCTCACTTTGGGCCCTGCTCCTGACCCGAGACACCGTCATCTTCAAGTCCTTGCCGCGTTTCTCAAAATGGGCGTCATCCCAAGTCCGCGTCCGGGGGAGCCTGCCCTGAGCGCCCAACCGCCAACACCTGCCACCAGACGCAAAATTGCGAGCCTCCTCGGCTCGCAACTTGGGACTCGGGACTGGGAACTTGCAACTCTTGGCGAACGCCCGTTCCATCCCTAGCTCAGGAAAAATTCCCGCGTCAGCTCGGTCCAGTTCTGCTCCGGCATCTGCGCCGTCAAGTTGTCCATGGCCACGCCGCCGTCCTGCGCCAGCGCGCCCAGCACCGCCGGTACCCGCTTCTGCAGCCGGCTGGCCGCTTCTTCCGTCCACCACCGCGCCAGCGCTCCGCTCATCAGGTTGCGGAAGTTGGTCTTCGCATCCGGCGATTGCACCGTCACCAGCCAGCCTTCGCCGTAGGGATCCTTGCGCGCCAGTTCCGGGTTCTGCACCAGCGCGTCGTTGATGTCGGCCACGCTGCCCTCGATCGGCGACAGCATGTCCACCTTGGCGCCGTCGCGATACACGCTCGCCAGCTTCTGACCCTGCCGGATCCACTGCCCGCGCTGCGGTAGCGACAGCCGCTCCACCTTCCCCATCAGCTTGCTGGCGAAGTCGTCCACCCCTACCCGCACCAGGCTCGGGCTCTCGCTCAGCGCCCAGGTGTGTCCCGGGTGATAGCGCAAGTTTTCCGGCACCTTGAACCCGCCTACCAGGCTGGGCTGTAACGGTGCCGCGATCGCACGCGCTACTGCCGGCTGCACTGCAATTTGCAACGCCGGCTTCTTGCTGAAGAAGTGATCAATGAGTAGGAACACGATGAAGGTCGAGAGAACCATGATGACTGTCATTTTCTTGCCTCCGGCGGGCCGTTCTTTCTGGTTTCCGTGGGGCCGTTCGCCACACTTCACTAAGGCAATCGCCATGCCACCACACACCACGCCTGTCGAAATCTCCGCATCGTGTGTCTATGTATCGTGAAACGAGTGAGTTGCGCGCTGCGGGCGCGGGCGAATCGAAATACTGCTGATGATTTCTACAGCGCCACTTTGATGAGCTTTTCAGCAGCCCTTTCGGCCGCTATCTCCCTCACTCATCCGGCAGTAACGGCGAATCAATGACTTACACCTGTTCCGCCGCCTGCTGATTTCCTCTACACCACGTGCTGCAATCTTCCGCACCGCAGAGCGCGAGCGTGTAATCCATTGCGAATCACAAAAAATAAATGTCATTCCGAGCGGGACGCGGTCGGCAGCCTGAAGCCTGGAGCCTGGAGCCTGCAGCCTGCAGCCTATTGTTCCGCCTGTCCCTTCACCACCAGCGCGATCGGCACGTTCTTCCCGCCGTCGGTCTTGATCGCGCCGGCGAACACCTGGAAGCTGTCGGCATTCTGGTAGGTGCGCGGGACAGTTCCAGATTCCGGCGTCAGCAGCACGAACGCTGCCGGATGGTTTGTCCCCGCTGCCTGGGCGCTCAGCTTCACCAGTTGCGCAAAGTCATACTGCGCATCGGGATCGCGGTCGGCGCCGGCCTCCAGCAGCAGCACGAAGTCGCGCGTCGGGGCCACGCCCAGGTGATTGCCGTCCTCCGGCAGCAGTTCGTAGCGCATGGTGTAGAGGCCGGGCTTGATCGCCTGCCCGCGGAAGTCTTTGCCGCCGTTGGGGAACGAGATCGCGCCCAGCAGCGCCGACTCCGACATCTCGGGATAGGCGGCGCCTTTGGCGGCCGCGACTCTGCCCACCGGCAGCGACTTCCGCAGCCAGATCTCACACAGCACGCTGCCGTCGGGGCGCACCAGCCTGGAGCCGCCGGCATCGAGCGCCGCCCGAATCGCCGCCGGAACCGAGGCATCGGCTGCGATTTTCTCCAGCTTGGCCTGCGCCACCGCGAGCAGGGAAGAAAGAAGAAGAAGGATCAGGGCAGAGAATTTCCGCGTGCGCATGATGCATACAGTTTACTGCGCGAGGACGGAAGCTAACCACCGAGGACACAGAGGAATGAAGAATTAAGAAGTCAGAATGAAGAATGAAGAAAAAACGCGACCTGCGCAGCCGATTGCGTCGAGCCCATTCTTAATTCTGACTTCTTCATTCTTCATTATTTTTCCTCCGTGCCCTCTGTGGCAAAGAACTATTACTGACGAACCAACCACAAAGGCCACGAAGGGTCACGAAGAATCACAATCGATCACGCGACCCAATTACCTTCGTGTTCCTTCGTGTCCTTCGTGGTTAAACCTATTCTCCTGCGGAATGCTGAGTCGCGCCCACGGCAAACGTGCCCACGAATGCGCTCCGGCGGTCGTGCGCCAACCACGTCTCACCCAGTGACGGTCCCTGGTACTGGTCCACGAGCGCCACCGCCGGCATGGCGTGCGCCGTCGCGGTCAGCGGCGGATAGAACGTCACCTCGTTGCCGCAGAGGTGATCGTTCTCATTGATGGCGCGCGTCTCGACCACCGCGAACTGCCCGGCGCGCAGCAGGGCGCGGCCGTGGTGCTCGGGCGACATCGCCAGCTCGATCGGCGCGGCGACCACCTTCTCGACGTTCTCCAGCAGCCGTCCGCCCATGTGCCCGGCGAAGGCCTGAAGCGCTGCGCGCTGCGCGGGCGTTGCCTGGTCGTCCACGATGAGCACCGCCTTGGCCGGATACGGGTTCTCGTAGGGATCGCCGAGGGTAGCCTTGGCGCGCACCGCGGCGGCGATGGAGAGGCCGTCGAGCGCCACGCCGTTCCACGAACCGTGGCGGACGCGCCAGCCGAGAATGGCCTCATTGCCGGTCAGTCCGACCTCGCCATTGGCGAAACACTGTCCGGTGTAAACGTCGGCGGAACGGGTCTCGATGTAATCGCCGGAAATTTGTTGCGCGACTGCGGGAGCAACAAGAACAAAGATAACGGCGACGATCACGACTGCGACAGAGATGAAAGCCAGCTTTTTCACGGGAGAACTCCTCACCCACGAGGGTTAGTCCTATCTTACTCGCGGAGCGAGAAGGCTGCAGGCTGCAGGGGCCGAAAAACTTAGCGAAGAAGCTGTCAGCTCTCACTCTCAGCGCGGGGACGAAAAGGGGCCTGTGCCGGGGCGCGAGACTGTGGTATAACTGTTATACCTAATGCGATTCCGCTTTGACCCGCGGAAGGGGAGAAACAGCTATATGAAGAGTACTCGTAATCGCAGGAGGCCGGTGTCCGCGGAAGCGATTGCGCGGCGTGCGGATCGTGGGAAAGATGTTTCAAGCTTCTTCACCAACTCGGGACGCATGATGGCGCCAATCCAGCGGGTGAATGTGGACTTCGCAGCCCCGATGCTGAACGAACTGGACGATGCCGCAAAGGAGCTGAACATCAGCCGGCAAGCGGTGATAAAAACCCTTGTCCGGCAGGCTCTGGACCAGCGATACGTAGCGCGCAATCTTGGCCCCAAGACGAGGCGGGCATAAGTCGCGCGGTGGAGCGTGGCGCGGGTTCCGGATTGGGACTGGCCGGACTTAACCACAGAGGACGGGGAGGACGCGGAGGAAAGTCCCCACGCTACGAAAACCGTGTTGGGTGGGTACCCGGCAAATCGGAAAATCCACTACGGAAACACGGGGGCGGGGTATCCTGCTCTCGCAGCGCGACTTGATGGGTATTAGCTGCTATATTCTGCAGTCACACATTGTGATCGAAAACCGAGGTCGCCATGGCCAAGAAAGCCGGAGAGAAACGTGCGCCCGCAAGGCCCACTTTCGCTAGCATTCCTGTCGAAAAGTTGTTGTTCGACACTGAGAATCCGCGACTTGCTCTTGGGACAGTTCCGAAAACGGATGAAGAGATGGTACGCGTTTTGTGGCATGAAATGGCTGTGGATGAAGTCGCTGATTCCATTGCCGCAAATGGCTTCTTCCAAGAGGAACCCCTGATTGTAATCCCTAAAGATCCGCGGAAAACCGATCCGGAAAGTGACAGGTTTATCGTCGTAGAAGGCAACCGCCGACTCGCTGCCGTGCGGTTGCTCCTAGACGGCGCCCTTCGAAAAGCCGTTGGAGCCGTGGACATTCCCGAGGTTTCAAATGCCGTTCGGGGAGACATTCAGAAGTTACCAGTTGCGATCTATGGGCGTCGTCAGGATGTCTGGGCATATCTTGGGTTCCGTCACATCAACGGTCCAAAACCATGGGATGCACTGAGCAAGGCACAGTATGTAGCGCGCGTTTACGAAGAACAAGGTATACCCCTGGAACGAATCGCAATGCAGATTGGCGACAGAAACGTGACCGTCAAGCGCCTTTACAGGGGCTATACCCTGCTTCGTCAGGCTGAAGAGCAGGCGAGATTTGATCGCCGAGACGCAAACGCAAAAAGGTTCTACTTTTCCCACCTTTACACTGCTGCTGATCAAACCGAATTCCAGAAGTTTCTTGGTATCGAGGCCGAAACGTCACTAAAGGGGAACCCCGTTCCGAAGAAAAAGCTCCAAGAGCTTGGAGAGTTGATCGAATGGATTTACGGTAGCCGCGCAAAAAAGAAAGAGCCTCTAGTTCTGACTCAGTTTCCCGACCTCAATACGCTTCGGGCAGTTTTAGGAAAACCTGAGGGTATTGCCGCGCTCAGGGCGGGCTACGGACTGGAGCGCGCCAGTGAAATTGCCATCGGCGATACCCAGAGATTCAATGAGGCAATGACCCGCGCAAAAGAAAGTCTGGTTCAAGCAAATGGCACGGTGACTACCGGCTACAAGGGAGACCGGGACACCGTAGGCTTAGCCGACGAGATCGTCACGTTAGCTTCGAGAATAAGTGCCGAAGTGCAGAAATTACATTCGCAGAAAATTTCAAAGGTGCGAGCGTAACATGGCGGCGCTCAGGTTTCCGGCAAATCCGAAGGATACGTTAGCCTGTGCCGACTGGCTGGAACTAACGGCGTTAATATCGGACGAAAGAAATACTAGTATAAGTGGTCTTGAACGGAACCTAAGGCGCCTTGGTGTTTACGAGCGGAGCAACCAAACAACTATAGAAGAAGATGCAGCCATAGAGGCTGCCTGTGGAGCGGTGTTTTCTGAGTTGACGAAGCGCGCACACAGCGCTGGGCCGGCGTATCCATTTACGTTTGCGGAATCCCAGATCTTAGTTGCAGGTCCCATTGAGAATTACTCCCCTTATGTGTTTTGTCTTTGTCTCTCCTGGTTCGGGTGGAAACAGCGAAAAGGCCGAAAGACATTTCCTCGCAGAATGTTCGAAGATTTGTCTAGGCATGCTGCTCAGGCTTTCATCGGAGGCCGAGCGCTCAGGTTCGGATCTCCGCGGGTCGAACTCCCGCCTGGTTTCAAGAAAGCTGTTGTGCAGTTGTGCGTGGAGATCCGCGAGGGAGAAGCACGGCAGGTTCGGGAAAGAATCTCCTCACAAGACGACAAGTTAGACGTAATCGCTTGGAGAGGCTTTCCCGACGGCGCAGAAGGAAAGCTGTTCTTGGTGGGCCAGTGCGCGTCGGGTGGCGATTGGGATGAAAAGAAGTCGGAGTTGGATATCAAGTCTTTCTTTGAGGATTGGTTTTCGGAAACTCCCCCGAGCCCGATGACCAAAGCATTTTTCGTGCCACATCGGATTCCGAGGGAAAAATGGAAACGCGTGACGAGGAGAGCCGGAATCATATTCGACCGCTGCCGGATAGCATATTGGAGTGACCGCAGTACCGAGTTTACCGATCGCACCACGTATTCCGACTGGAGTAACAAGACACTAGCGGCCATTCACATCCTATAAGGGTTCTCGATGCGTCACCCGCTGCATGCACTGTGCCCGTACTTCGCTATGTTCCCTGAGGCGTTCGTTGCGCGTCATATCCAAGCGTTTACACGTCGCGGGGACTACATACTCGACCCATTTTGCGGCCGCGGGACGACCATTCTGGAATCATTGCTCAGTGACCGTCGAGCTGTTGGTTGTGACATTAATCCAGTCGCCTTCTGTGTGTCGGGTGCGAAGGCAGAGGCCCCGCAACTCGAAGATGTGCTGCAGCGCATTGCGCGATTGAAAAGGTATTTTGAACGGGATTCAGGCAAAATCGGGGAAAAAGAACGGGAAACGCTCCCCGAGTTTTTTGATCATGCATTCCATCCAGGAACCTTGGCGGCCTTGCTTTTTCTCCGCAAGACGCTGAAGTGGCGCACAAGCCCAACCGACAGATTCGTCGCCGCATTGGTGTTAGGATCGCTGCACGGTGAGATGGACAAATCGTCTGTGTACTTCAGTAACCAAATGCCGAGGACGATAAGTACGAAACCAGCTTATTCGATCCAATATTGGAAGAACCACAATTTGCGAGCTCCGCGTCGCGACGTGTTTGCATTGCTGGCAGCGCGCGCAAACTATCGGCTAATCGGCGGAGTGCCTGAACGTCGTGGCGAAGTTGCCATGGTGGATGCACGAGAAGCCGCAGACGAATTCGGATACCTTCACGGCAAGGTGAAAGCGGTTATTACGTCACCGCCTTACCTGAACGTCACACGCTTTGAGGAAGATCAGTGGTTACGGCTGTGGTTTCTGGGGTATGAACCGAATCCGACGTATAGCACGCTGTCTATGGACGACCGCCACTCCAGTCAGGAGTATTACTGGAATTTTCTCGCGGATGCTTGGGAAGGTATTGCACCGTTGTTGGGGAAACATGCAGTGCTGGTGTGTCGAATCGCTGGAAAGGACATCACGCGTCGCGAACTGACCGACAATCTTTACGAAACGGTGCTCCTCTCCTTTCCGCGTGCTTACCTTATATGTCCTCCCAAGGTCTCCAAGATTCGAAACAAGCAATCGAACAACTTCCGTCCAGGGGTGAAGGGCTGTTTTTTTGAGCTCGATCATATCTTTAGCCTGAACTGACGCCAGAAAGAAAGCGGGCGAGCCGGAGAGGATTGGCCCGCCCGCAACTCGGGGGAGGGGGTTATGCGGCCTTGCCCTTGACGATGTGGTGAGTGGTGGAGGTGTCCACGTCGAAAGTCTGGACCCTCGGCGGGAAGTCGATCAGCGGGTTGAGGATCTCGGTGACCTTGGGGTACTGCTCGCGGTTGTAGAGCTCCGCGTCCGCCTCCGACTGCCAGAAGCTGAGGGCGAGGATGCGGTCGGGCTCGGTGTTGGAGACCATCGTGATCTCGTCAACGAACCCCGGTTGTTTCTTCAAAATGGGCAGCACCTTTTCGATCAGCATGGTGCTGAATTCGCGGGTCTTGCCCAGTTTTGTGCGGATTTCGACCACTCGGGTGAACATGCGATTGATTCTCCTTTCGGACGGCTGCGGAGGTGAAAGGAGTCGCCGCTTGAGCATGAAAGGCTGAGCCACTGATCGCCACTGATGAACACGGATCAAACCAAGTCAGAATTAAGAAGTAAGAAGTCAGAATGAAAAAGCCGGCGGATATCCGGGGCGGCTCCATTCTTCATTCTGCACTCTTAATTCTTCATTGTTATCCTCGCGGTTCCGTGGAAATCCGTGGTTAGACCTACGCCGTCAGCGGCGGCAGGTTTGGCCGAACCCCAAAACGCTACGCCTTGTGGATACGGAGGTCAATTACACAAAAACAGTGCAGAAGAGTCGACGGTCGATAGTCGATGGTCGATGGCAAAAGCAAGACGAAGAGTCGATGGTCGTTGGTCGATGGTCGATGGCAAGAGCAAGACGAAGAGTCGATGGTCGATGGCGGATGGTCGATGGCAAAAGGCGAAGAGTCGATGGTCGATGGCAAAAGCAAGAGGAAGAGTCGATGGTCCCCTCGCTGCGCTCGGGGCAGGCTGAGTGCCACAACGACGCCTTGGCTGCGAGCGTGCCGTCCCTACGGGACTCGGAGAATTGTAGGTGCGGCGGTCCCGGCACTCACGTGCCTGGCTATGAACTGGCGTCCGCTGCGCGGACTCCAATCAGCGTTCATCGGCGTTCATCCGCGGCGAATACTTTGGGCGTAGCGGCAGTCGGGCGCGGCCGGGCAGGTGGGGCAGGCAGGATCGTCGCGGCGGCGGCCACGACCGTTTCAAAAGTCGTCGCCGGGCACGAGCGGGCAGCGGAAGGGCACGGCCTTGAACATGTCGTAGTAGGCTTCCTCGCCGACCCACTCGGCGATGTGGGCGCGGTACTCGGCGATGAACACGAAATCGGGGCTGAACTCCTGCGCCACGATGCGCTGGTCCTGGCCGTCGTAGTAGCGGACGCAGAAATTCCCTTCCGCGGTCTCCAGGATATCCATCGGCCAGGTGTCTTCCATGGCCAGGTCGAGGCGAGCGAGAGCGGTTTCGAGGTCGTATTCGGCGTCGCCGACCATGACCGTCGCCTTGCCGGTGCCCAGCTTGCCAAAACGTTGTTCCATCAGGGCGCGCCCGCGCAGCTCAGACATATGTCACCCACATGGAGGAATGTCGGAAACGCTATACGCAATTGGGGAGGAGATCAAGGGGGGAACTTCTTGTCGACGGTCGACGGTCGACGGTCGACGGCAAAAGCAAGAGTCGATGGTCGTTGGTCGATGGTCGATGGCAAAAGGCAAGGAGTCGATGGTCCCTTCGGCTGCGCTCAGGGCAGGCTCTGGTCGATGGCAAAAGCAAGAATGAAGAGTCGATGGCCGATAGTCGATGGTCGATGGCCGTTGGCAAAAGCAGGTTCCTCGACTCGGACGCGGCTTGCTCGCGCCGAAAAGCGCGGCGCTCGCTTTACGCCCGCGTCCTCGCTCAGGATGACATCGCTTTTTACGGTTGGCTTATCAGCGTGCAGTTGCGTTCATCAGCGGGGAAGAATGGCACATGCGAGGGCGCGTGTGCCACACCGTCAGCCGCACCTTCCCGAGCCGTGGCAGGCGCGGATGGGCGAGGCGCACAAGCTCGGTTCGGCGTTCATGCCGTCGGGTCCGATGCAGGTCTGGGTGTAGGTGCACCAGAAGCTGTGATCGGTCCCGGTCTGTGCCGAGGGGTCGGGCGCGGAGAGCACGAACTGGCCTTTCCAGCGCAGGGCGGGGCAGAGGTTGGGATGGTTCGTCAGGTCAGATGTGCAGTCGCTCATAAAATTTCTCCGGCGGTCGATGGTCGATGGTCAAAGGCCTTTGGCCGCGACCAGCGCATTCTGTCGCCCGCTAAAGCGGGCTCAGATTTCAAAACACCCTACCCACGGCTTACGCCGTGGGCTACACATTCTGTCGCGCGCAAGCGCGCTGGGTTCTGCCGACTATCAACGACGATTCTGAACTGCCAACTCCCAACTACCGACTGCTTCTTCACGCGCCTTTCGCGGCCTGGAGCACGGCGCGTTTCACGGCCACGCGCGCCAGGTGGATCTTGTAAGCGTTCTTGCCCAGGCTCTTGCCCGGCTTTTCGGCGGCGACGACGCCGGCCGCGTCGGCGGTCGTCTCGGTCACAGTCTGCCCAATCAGCGTGGCTTCCACATACTTGTCGCAAACCCACGGAATGGGCGCGACGTGACCGAGCACGATGCGCGCCGCCTGCACATTATTGCCGCTCATCTTGAGCGCGACCGAGGCGGTGGCCAGCGGCCAGTCGAATTGGGCCTTCTGGCGCACTTCGTAGTGGCCGAAGCGCATGCCCGACGACGGCGGCGGAACCATGATCTCGGTCACCATCTCATTGGGCCGCAGGTCGTGCTCGCGCTCGCTCTCCGATTTCGGAATCACGTAGAACTTTTCCAGCGGCAGTTCGCGCTGGCCGTTGGGGCCGAAGAGACGAATCCTGGCGCCGGCGGCGATGAGCGCGGGCGCAATGCTGGAGGGCGAGACGAAGTACGCGGGACCTTCGTTGCCGAGAATGGCGTGATAGCGGTTGTCACCATCGAGCACCAGCGACTTCCCACTCTGCTGGTCTTTACCTAGCAGGCCGAAGCCGTTGCGGAAATACCAGCAGCGCGGGCGCTGGCAGAGGTTGCCGCCCAGGGTGGCCTGGTTGCGGATCTGCGGGCTGGCGGCATCGTCGGCGACGCGGGCGAGTATCGGATAATTCTTGCGGACGTCGGCGTTGTCGGCGAAGTCGGCGATGCGCACCAGAGCGCCGATGCGCAGCCCGGTGCGCGCGTTGTAGCTGATGCCGTCCAGACCGGCGATCGACTTGACGTTGACCAGGCGCTTGGGGGTGACGACGTCGTCCTTCATGAGCGCGAGCAGGTCGGTGCCGCCGGCGAGCAGTTCAGACTGGCCCCAGTTCTGGCCGAGAAGTCCGACGGCCTGCTCTTTGGATTTGGGAGTGGCGTATTCAAAAGCCTTCATGCGGCACCTCCACCACTGACGCCCAAGGCTCCCGGCGGCGCAGGCCGCTGCTGCAACGCGGCGAGCACGCGGTCGGGCGTGAGGGGCAGGAACGGAACGCGCACGCCGATGGCGTTGGCGACGGCGTTGGAGATGGCCGCGCCGGGCGAAACTACGGGCGGCTCGCCGAGCCCGACGACGCCGCGCTCGTCGTAACCAGGACCGGTCATCATGTGGACAACCAGCTCGGGAATGTCGCCGTAGCCGGCGAGGCGGTAGAACTCCATGTTGGGATTCAGCATGCGGCCGGTGGCCGGGTCCATGATCTTCTCTTCGTAAAGCGCGTAGCTGATGCCCATGATGAGCGCGCCGTAGCACTGCGATTCGGCGGTCTTGAGGTTGATGATGAGGCCGCAATCCTGCACCGCGACGATCTTGTTGACGCGCACGATGCCGGTTTCGATGTCCACGGAGACATCGGCCATCTGCGCGCCGCCGACGCCGCTGTTGGTGAGGTCGGGCGGCTTGGAGGGATCGGGATTCTTGCCTTGCGCGGTGACGCCGGTGGCGCCGAGCATGGAGCAAGCCTTCTTCCACTTGATGCTCTTGCCCTGCGTGTCCTTGACGCGAATGGTGCCGTAGAGGGCTTCGAGCTGGTCGGGCGGGGCGTCGAGCAAGGGCGCGACTTTGGCGAGCAACTGGTTGAGCGCGTCGGTGGCGGCGCGGCGCGATTCGGCGGACACGGCGCCGATGGTGGTGGAGCCGCCGGAACCGCCGTCGTGCGGGAAGTTGGTGTCGCCGATCTTGACCGTGATGGCGTCGAGCGGCAGGCCGAGGGTTTCGCCGATGACCATGGCGATGGCGGTGCGCGTGCCGGTGCCGAGGTCCTGCGTGCCGCTGCGGTACTCGACTGTGCCGTCGGGATGGATGGTGAGATCGCCGGCGCCCTGGTGGCCGCGTCCGCCCCAGGTGTGGATGGAGAGGCCGAGGCCTTGCTTCACCGGGCCGGAAGTTTTGTCGCCGCGCGGGTGCCAGCGCTTCTTCCACTGCATGAGCTCGTCGGCCTTCTTGAGCTCGGCCTCGTAGACGTTGGCGCGCGGAGTGAGCGGCAGGTTCTTCATGAAGACGTCGTAGGGGTCCATGCCGAGGCGCGCGGCGAGGTCATCAATGGCGCACATGGTGAGCACGGCAGCCTGCGGGTGGTTGGGGGCACGCCAGGCGCGCGCGGGGCCGGTGTTGGTGGCGATGGAGATGTGCTGTTTCCGCTGGTGGGGAATCTCCGTGAAGATGTACGGGAGAGGCGGCATGTTTCCGCCTAGCGGCCCGCCCGTACCCCAGGATTGCGAGTCCCAGCCGGTGATGGTGCCGTCTTTTTTCGCCGCCAGCTTGACGTGCGCGTAGGCCGAGGGGCGCGCGCCGGCGACCTCCAGTTCGGCGCGGCGGTCGAGCATGATTTTCACCGGAGCGCCGCCGGCTTTCTTCGACAACTGCGCCGCGGCCAGACTCCAGCGATCGGCGGCGAACTTGCTGCCGAACCCTCCGCCGATGTGCTGCTGCTGGTTGTGGATGTTGGACGCAGAAATGTTGATGCCGGCGCCGGTGAGGGCTTGCGCAAGCTGGTCGGGAATGCCGGAGACGTTTTGGGTGGAAACCTGGGTTTCCAGATGCTCGGCATCGGGCCAGTGGGCGATGCCGCCGTGCGCTTCCATGCAGCAGTGGGTGATCACCGGCACGCCGTAGAGGCCTCCGCTGGTCATTTCAGCGGATTGAAAGGCCTGGTCGGGATTGCCGGTCACGTTGGCGGCGGATTTCTTAAAGGGCGAGCGCGTAGTTTCGGGAGACTTCTGCGGCGCGGATTGCAAGGCCTGGATGACGTTCTCGCCGACGTTGAAGGAGCGCATTTGCTTGACCAGGTCGTCGGTGACGGGGAAGTTGATGCCGCGCTTCTGCACGGTGGCGGCGATCTGCGGCTCCGGCACCTGGTTGCTCAACATGTTGATCAGGTCATCGAGCGCGAACGGGCCGGTTTCTTCGGCGGCGCTCTTCGGTTCAGTGGCGTCGTCCACGAAGTACGGCAGGACGTCGTACTGCACCTTGATGGCGCGCAGGGCGTCTTCGGCGATGCCTTCGTTGATGGCGGCGAGGGCGACAATCTCGTCGCCGGCCCAGTGAATTTCCTTGCCGGGGCCC
Organism: Terriglobales bacterium; assembly: GCA_049509755.1. Classification (GTDB taxonomy): domain Bacteria; phylum Acidobacteriota; class Terriglobia; order Terriglobales; family Acidobacteriaceae; genus JAIQGF01. The sequence goes on from JBEKZP010000001.1 coordinate 87,911, forward strand.
TGCAAGATCTGGACGGCCTTGACGCCGGGCATGCGCTCGGCGGCGCTGGTGTCGACGCTGACGATTTTGGCGTGGGCGTGCGGGCAACGCAGGATGGCGCCGGCGAGCAGGCCCTTGGGATTCTGATCGTATGTGTATTTCGCGCGCCCGGTAACTTTGACCGGACCGTCGACGCGGGTCTGGCGCGTGCCGATCAGGGTGCGATGTTGCGCATCAGGCCACTTGTAGTCCGCCATGGCTCAGGCTCCCTTTCGATGGTCTGTCGGTCGATCGGTCTCTCGGTCGCTGGGGTCTTCGCTCGGCAGCAAGCTACCCATAGAACGGTTTCCGGTCATCTGACCGATGGCGCCGCGCACGCCGTAGTAGGTGCCGCAGCGGCAGTAGTTTCCGCCCAAAGCTTTCACCACCTGCTCGCGATTGGGATTGGGATTGTTCTTCAGCAAGGCATAGCCGGCCATGACGAAGCCCGGGGTGCAGAAGCCGCACTGCTGGGCGTCGTTGGCGACGAAGGCGTGCTGCAAGGGATGGAGCGCGTCGCCGGCGGTGATGCCTTCGACAGTAGTGATGTTGTGGCCCTGGGCGTCAATGGCGAGCACGGCGCAGGCGTAGACCGGGCGATCGTCGAGCAGCACGGTGCAGGAGCCGCACTCGCCGCGGTCGCAGACGCGCTTGGCGCCGGTGAGGTCGAAGTGGTCGCGCAGGGCGTCGAGCAGGGTGACGCGCGGCTCCAGATCGGCGGTGTGCTTCTTGCCGTTGACGGTGAGCGTGATGGGCGTCTTGCCGGGGCCGTAGACGGGGACCTCTTCGCCGCCGACTTGGAGCACGGAGGAACCGACAACGGCGGGAACGCTGACCGTGATGGCGGAGATTTTCAGGAACTCGCGGCGGGAGACGCCGTGTTTGGATTCATCGTCGGGCATGAAGGCCTCCGGGTCGATGGTCGTTGGTCCCTTCGCTACGCTCAGGGCAGGCTATGGTCGATGGCCGTAACGGATGCGGCCGGCGGTTGCTATGAAAACTATCAAGTATAAATCGCGGGGAGGAGGGAAAACCAGTCGATGGTCGTTGGTCGATGGTCGATGGCACACAGCCATGGAGGTACGACACGGAAGCGACCCAACATCGCGGGGAGGCCGCAGTGGAAGTGGAGGGGATGAATAGCATTGTCGATTGACGATTGTCGATTGCGTGGAATGCGCGGTGGTCCAAACATTCCGTGGCGTATCCTTGGCGGCACTGAAGCGGGGGAGAAGATGAAGTCGGAAATCCGGCCATTCAGCGATGAGCCTGCCGGGGAAACCCCAGTTCGCGGGTTCCTGCATACTCCGGCGAATTCTTCGGGTGACGGCCTGGTGCTGACCCACGGCGCCGGGGCAAACTGCCAATCGCCGCTGCTGGTCGCGCTGGCGAACGCGTTCTGCGACGCGGGTATGACCGTGCTGCGCTGCGACCTGCCGTTCCGGCAGTCGCGGCCGCAGGGACCACCGCAACGCGGCAGCGCCGAACGCGACCAACAAGGATTGCGACGGGCAGTAGAGTCAATCAGGCAGATCGTTCCGGGCCGCGCGTTCCTGGGCGGACATTCCTACGGCGGGCGTCAAGCGACGTTGCTGGCGGCCGGCGCGCCGGGAGTGGTGGATGGACTGCTGCTGCTCTCCTACCCGCTGCACCCGCCCAAACGTCCGAGCGAGCTACGGACGGCTCACTTTCCGAGCCTGCAAACGCCGGCACTGTTCGTAAGCGGCACGCGCGACGGGTTCGGCACCATCGAGGAAATGACGGCGGCAGTGAAGCTGCTACCCGCACGCACGCAGTTGGTGGCAATCGAGGGCGCGGGTCATGAACTGATGACAAAGCGGAATGCGGCGGAATTGCCAGCCATTGTGAGCAACGCATTCGGGGAGATGTTCCGAAGCGCGAGGTGAAGACCGGAGTCAGTAGTCAGCGCCAAAGTGCGACAGCGGGGCCAGATTGTATGCCCACGCCTGTTTTGGAAGCGAAATAGCCTTGCCGCACTGCCCGCAAGGGGGACAAATTTCGCGGCGTGAAAAAACGCGCAGCACGGGTGATATCCCTCATCCGAGCTTGCGCGGGCGCAGAAGCGGCCCCACCCGGGCGCGAATAACTCGTTGAAAACTCAGCCCGTAGTAAGGTGCGCGGAAGTGCCGCGGTTTGGCAACCGGGGTGCCATCAGCAGGGTGGCAAACGACTTTTTCGGCAGCAGGAGAGGCCCCGTGGAACCCTGCGTGATGGTCATCGGCGTGAATTACCATACGGCGCCGGTCGCGGTGCGCGAACGCTTCTGGATCAGCGAACCGCGCCGCTACGAGGCGCTGGTGCAATTGTCACATGCCGAGGCCATTGACGAAGTGGCGGTGCTGGCGACCTGCAACCGGACCGAGTTCATCCTGTGGACACGCGATGCCGCGGCTGCGTCGGGTTCGGTGCTGAATTTCCTGACACACGAATACGGCCTGCGGCTGTGCGAGTGGAAGCACTTCTACCGCAAGATCGACGAGCAGGCGCTGACGCACGTCTTTCGGGTGGCGTCGGGCCTGGATTCGATGGTGATCGGCGAGCCCGAGATCGAGGCGCAAGTGAAGTCGGCGTGGGCGCTGGCGCAGCAGGTTGGAACCGCCGGGCGGTTCCTGGACGCGCTCTTCCAGAAGGCGCTGGCGGTAGGCAAGCGGGTGTGCAACGAGACGGCGGTTGCGAGCGCGGCGGTTTCGGTGCCGCACGCGGCGGTGGAACTGGCGAAGCAGATTTTCGGGTCGCTGAAGGACCGCAAGGTCCTGCTGCTGGGCGCGGGCAAGATGAGCGAGACGGCGGCGCGCTACCTGATCAAGAACGGCGCCAACGACGTGCGGGTGATCAACCGCACGCTGGAGAACGCGCAGAAACTGGCGCGGGCGCTGAACGGGCGCGCTTTCCCCTTTGAAGAACGCCTGGGCCAGGTGCGCGAGGCGGACGTGGTGATCAGCTCAACCTCGTGCCCGCAGGTGATCCTCACCCGCGAAGAAACGGAAAAGATTGTCGAACAGCGCGACGGCGCGCCGCTGCTGCTGGTGGATATCGCGTTGCCAAGGGACATTGACCCGGCGGTGCGCGAAGTGCCGGGCGTGTTTCTTTACAACATTGACGAGCTGGAACAGGTGACGCACAAGAACGAGGGCGAGCGCATGCTGGCCGCGGCGGAAGCGGAAAAGCTGGTGACCGAGGAAACGCGGGGGTTCCGCGCCAAGCTGGCGGCGGAGCGCGTGGTGCCGACCATCGTCGCGTTGCGCGGGCGTTTGGACGAAATTTGCCGGCAGGAGCTGGAAGCCTTCAAGCAGGAAGCCGGGCCGCTGAGCGAGGAGCAGGCCAGCTCGCTGGAGACGCTGGCAGCGCGCATCACGCAACGGATTTCCAATTCGCTGGCGAGCGAACTGAAGGAGCATCCCGAAAAAGTGGATCAGGACCGCATGACCGAGGCGGTGCAGCGGCTGTTCCATCTGGAACAGTTGGAAAAAGCTGTGGCGGAAACACGGAATTAGTGGTCAGTGGCCAGTGGTCGGAAACAGGAGAGGGAGATGGCGAGAAACGGAAACGGCAAGAGCGAGAAGGTGACCAGCCAGGGATGGACGACGATGCAGGCGTATACCCTGGCGGTGGTTTGCCTGCTGCTGGGCGGGGCGATTGGATACCTGCTGCGCGGCTCGGAACCGGCGGCGGTGGCGCCGGCCCAGGCGGCGGCGGCGCAGGCGCCCGCGAACATGGCGCCGGGCCAGATCCCGGGATTTGGCGGCGTGCCGGGCGGCGGCAATTCGCCCGAACTGGTGGACAAGGCAGCGCAGCCCATGCTGGAAGCCCTGCGGAGGAATCCCAAGGACAGCGACACGCTGGCCAAGGTCGGGAACCTGTATTACGACGCGCAGCTTTATCCCAAGGCGATCGAGTATTACCAGCAGGCGCTGAAGATCGCGCCGGGCAATGCCGATATCCGCACCGACATGGGTACGGCGATGTTTTACCTGGGCGATTCGGACAAGGCGCTGGCGGAATTCGAGAAATCGCTTTCCTACAAACCGAATCATCCCAACACACTGTTCAACGCCGGGATCGTGAAGTGGCAGGGGAAGAATGACGCCAAGGGAGCAATCGCAGCCTGGGAGCAGTTGCTGAAGACGAACCCGAATTATCCGGAACGCCAGAAAGTGGAAGACCTGCTCACTCGCGCCAAGGAGCACGCAAAAGGTTAGGCGCAAGCGGCCGCCCTGAAGTGCCTCGATCCAGGCACCGTAGGGCCCGGGGACCAACAGCCGCGCTGCGCCGCCGGAGGAAGCTTCTCCTATCCCTCATCCAGCTTCCTCCGGACTTGAACCGGGCCACGGGCCATCTGTAACCAGAGCCGGAGGAACCGAACTCATACCCCCTCATAACGGTTCCTCCGGCGCAGTCCTCAGTCGCCAGTCTTCAGTCGTCAGGCGCCGGGTTCGGGTATCATTCTTTCCATGTGGCGTCATCTTGTACTTGCCTTCCTATTGATTGTCACCGCGGCGGCGCTGGCGCAGCAAACTCCCGCCAAGCCGAACTTCACCGGGACATGGAACATGAACCTGGAGAAGAGCAACTTCGGAGGGCTGGAGGCGCCGCAGTCGGCACGCTACCTGATTCGCCATCTGGGAGCGAAGGTAGAAATGCAGTTCGAGCAGGACGGGCACGTCACGCGCGTGGACGTCACCCCCGATGGCGAAGAGCGCGTGCTGGAGACCGGGCCGGACACGGAGAACCTGGCGCGGGTGTACTGGTCGGGGGCGACGCTGGTGTTCGAGGGGCGGATCCGGCCGATGGCGTCGAGCAACGCGCTGCCGGTGAAGTGGACCAGCCGGTGGACGCTTTCACCCGATAAGAAGGTGCTGACCATCGATCGCCACATCGGAACCGAGCAGGAGTCGGCGGACCAGAAAGTGGTTTTCGAGAAGCAGGTAACGCAGGCGAAGGGGCAGTAGCAGGCAGGCTGCAGTCGCCAGTCGCCAGGCTTCAGGCGCAAGGCCTTTGGGTTCAGTGCTGTAAGAGCAGTAAGCCAATAGCGCCCACACCGAGAATCAGCCACGCGGAATTCAGGCGCGTCCAGGTGAGGACGGCGAAGCTCACGAGAAAAATCAGGATGGCGGGCAGGCCGATGACGGCGGCCCGTCCGAGCTGCAGCGTAACCACCGCGATCAGCGCCACCGACCCGGCGATGACTCCATCCAGGGCTGCGCCGGCAATGCGCGAGCGGCGGAGCGCGCGCACCAGCGGCTCGCTGACCGCAACATAAACAAAAGCCGGGAGAAACATGGCGATGGTCGCCACCAGCGCGCCCAGCGGTCCGGCCACGAGATAGCCGAGGAAGGTGGCGGCGGTGGAAATCGGGCCGGGCGTGACCTGGCCGACGGCGATGGCATCGATCAGTTGCGAGTTGGTCACCCAGTGCCAGCGGTCCACCAGGTCGGCGCGCAGAAAGGCGAACAGGACGTAGCCGCTGCCGAACATCACGGTGCCGACCTTCAGGAAATAGAAGAACAGCGGTGCGAGCCCGACCGCGGGAGCGGCAGCGGCTGGCGGCAGCAGCAGCAGAAGCGCGGCGCGCACATCGCGGACGGGGTGGCGCATGGCTTCCAACCCGGCGGCCACCAGCGCGGCGGCGGCCAGCAGCCCAAACGGGTGCGGAACGAAATACCCGACGACGGTAGCGGCAATGGCGATCATCACCAGCGCGGGAGTCTTCAGCGCGGTGACCGAGTAGCGCCACAGCGCGCGCGCGATGATGGCGACGATCACCGGCTTCACCGCGTATAGAAACGCGTTCATCTGCGGCAGGGCGCCGAAGCGCACGTACGCCCAGGCGAGCGCGGTGACAAAAATGGCGGAAGGAACTATGAAGCAGGCCCCGCCCAGGATGAGTCCGGCCCAGCCGCCTCGGACGTAGCCGAGATAGATCGCCATTTCGGTGGAGGTCGGCCCGGGGAGGAGGTTGACGGCGCCGAGGAAATCGAGGAAGCGCTCGCGGGTGAGCCAGCGGCGGCGGTTGACACACTCGTCTTCCATCATGGCGATGTGCGCGGGAGGTCCGCCGAACGCGGTGACGCCGATTTTCAGGAAGAGGAGCGCGACCTCGCGGAGGGGGCGGTCGGACACCGCAACGGGTTCGGGGGCGGCGGGCATGGACGCGCATAGGGTATCCGGTTGCGCCGAAAAACACCTAGATCCTTCGCGAGAACGCAGCACGGCCGCATTCTCACTCTGGATGACAATCTCCTCAATTTTGCATTACGGCGGACTTTGGGCGCTGCGGGGGATTCCGCGCGGGTGCGTCACAGAGGTGGGTGATATGGCCCATCGGGCGGCAGACGCAGGTCTTCCCCTTGTGCTTAAATAGTTTAGTTGCAATAGCTTGGGTGAGGCGCATGGATGGCCGGAAACGTGCATTTTTTAGGGCCGGAGAGGGATAGAGATGGCTGCCAAGTCCAGTATTGGGAACCGAATGTTTCGAACACTTGCCTCGGTCAAGACGGGCATCATTGTGCTGATCATCCTGGGCGTGGTGGCCGCGGCCGGGACGGTCATCCTGCAGCGGCCCATGACCGATGCCGACCAGATGACCAGGGCGTATGCGCCGAGCACGCTGCGCTGGCTCGACCGGACCGGTCTGACGGACGTGTATCACACCTGGTGGTTCGCACTGCTGATGGCGGCGCTGGGCCTCTGCATCCTGTTCGCCTCGATTGACCGCTTTCCCAAGGCGTGGCGTCTGCTGGCGCATCCCTATCGCCGGCCGGAGCCGCATTTCCGCGCCGTGCTGCCCACCCAAAGAACGCTGGCCATCGACGACCCGACGCACGCCATCGCGGCCGCGGACAAAATGTTCCGCAAAGCCGGATTGAGGCCGCAGCATGTGGTCGAGGACGACCAGACCTCGCTGTACGCCGACAAGAACCGCTGGTCGGTGCTGGCGGTGTACGTGGTCCATGCCAGCCTGCTGCTGATCCTGGTGGGCGGCATCGTGGACGCGTTCTTCTCCTACAAGGGCTACGTGACGCTCACGCCGGGGCAGAGCACCTCCAAGCTGGAACAGAGCAACGGCGTCGCGCGCGCGCTGCCTTTCACGCTGCGCTGCGACGGCACCGGCCAGGAAAATTATCCTGACGGCACGCCCAAGAAATGGTGGTCGAAGCTGGTCGTGCTGGAAAACGGGCGCGAGACGCTGCGCAAGGAGATCGTTGTCAACGACCCGCTGGTGACCCACGGCATCCGCTTTTACCAGTCGGGATACGGGCAGACGGGCGAGGTGGAGTCGCTGCTGCTGAATGCCACCGGCAACGGCGAGACCAAACAGATCACGCTGCGGCCGTCCCAGGGCGCGCAACTGGATCCCGCCACGACGGTGAAGCTGGCGGAGTTCATCCCGGACTTCGTGCTGCGCGACAACCAGATCTACACCCGCTCGAAAGACCCGGTGAACCCGGCCATCCGGCTGGAGATCACCGACACAATCAAGCAGGCGAAGAGTGAAGTATGGCTGTTCCCGGCGATGCGGCAGCAGAGCGGCAATGCGCCGTACAAATTCGAATTCGCCGACATGCAGATGGCCGCCTACACCGGACTGCAAGTGTCGCACGAACCCGGCCAGTGGCTGGTTTGGACCGGCTGCGTGCTGATGGCGCTGGGGCTGGTGATGGCGTTTTACCTGGTGCACCAGCGCTACTGGGCGATGGTAATCGAAACCAAGCACGGTCCGGCGCTGTGGATCGGCGCCGCTGCCGACAAGAACCGCGAGCATTACCAGCAAGGCTTCAACAAATTGATCGATGACATTCGCGCCGAACTGGGGCACGAGAGCGGTGAGGAGACCGTTCCCGCAGCCAAGCAACTGGTGCAGGCGTAGGAAAGAGATGAGGGAGGAGTAATCATGTCGCGTGCAACAGCGAATATCGAACAACACCCGGCGGCTTCGAGCAACGGACTGCTGGTGGGGGTCGGGCTGGGAGTTGCGTTCCTGATGTTTGTCGCATTCCTGAGCGTGGTGAAGCAGGGGAACCTGTTCAACGAGAGCAACCTGCTGTACCTGGCGCTGATTTTCTACGGCGGCGCGTCGGCGCTGTACATCGGCTTCGGCGTCACCGGCGTGGACCGCTACGTCAAATTCGCCTCCATCGCCACCATGATCGGATTCGCCGCCAACACGCTGGCTGTCGCACACCGCTGGTACATGGCGGGACGTCCGCCCTTCGCCAATATCTACGAGATGCTGCTGAGCTTCGTGTGGACCGTGGCCGCGCTCACGCTGCTGGCCGAGCGCAAGTACAACGTGAAGGTGATCGGCACGGTGACCATGCCGCTGGCGGTGACGGGCGTGATCCTGATGCAGTTGCTGCCCTCGGCGGTGCACCCGCTGGTGCCGGCGCTGCAATCCACCTGGCTGCAGGTGCACGTCACCCTGGCCATGCTGGCCTATGCCGCCTGCGCCCTCAGTTTTGCGCTCGCCATGATGTTCCTGATCCAGGATCAGATGAAGACGGAAACCTTTCTCGCCGTGACCAGCGCCATGGTCACCGCCATTTATATCGGCATCATGACGCGCTTCGAAAAATGGGGCGGCCTGGCGGTGGCGGCGTGGGACCCGCAGAACAAGGAAGAAATCACGATCTCCAAAGGCGTGAAGCTGATGGTCACCATCCCGGACCTGGGCTGGATATTCCTGCTGGTGCTGCTGGCCTCGCTGACGCCGCTTGCGGTCTATGGCATCGCGAAGTGGAGGAAGCAGGAAAACTTCATGGCCATCGCCAACCGCGCCCTGTTCATCAGCATCGCGCTGCAGGTGATCGCGCTGGGCGGGTTCATCCTGCGCACGCGCAATGCGGCCTACGCCTCGCCCGATGCCGACGGCCTGTTTCCGACGGCACTGGCGGCGAGCCCGTTCATCCTCTCCGGCCTGATTACCGGCATCTTCGCTTCGTTGCTCTACCTGATGCTGTACTGGCGGCGCGAAGACCTGGAGCGGCTGCTGCCCAGCGCCGACGGCCTGGATGGCATCACCTATAAGACCATCGGAATCGCCTTCCCGCTGCTGACCGCGATGATCGCCGCCGGCGCGTATTGGGCCAACCGGACCTGGGGCTCGTACTGGAGCTGGGACCCGAAGGAAACCTGGGCGGCCATCACCTGGCTGGTGTACGCCGGCTACCTGCACATGCGTATCACGCGCGGATGGCGCGGCCGCCGCGCGGCGTACTTCGCAATCCTCGGCTTCGCGGTGGTGATGTTCACCTTCTTCGGCGTCACCTACCTGCTGCCGGGATTGCACGCGTACTCGTAGGATAGTCGATGGTCCCCTCGGCTCCGCTCGGGGCAGGCTCTGGTCGATGGTCGATGGCAAGACGCCGATGGTCGATGGTCGATGGTCGATGGGAATGGGAAGGGCACGGCTTCAGCCGTGCCGCCCGAGTCCAACCAGAATCGGGCTTTAGCCCCTGAGGGAACCGTAGCCAATTCGAGTCGGATGGGTTTCACGTTTCAAGGTTCCGTTCGACGGATCGGCAGCCTTGAAACGTGAAGCTTTTTGGAGTTTCAGTTTCGGTTTCAGCGAGGTCTGAGCGCGGCCACAACTGAAACTGAAACTGAAACTTGAAACGCTTGCCGCGCTACAATGCTCCCAACGATCCCTCTTGAGGAGCTTCCTTGCCGCGTCTGCGCCTGAACTGGCAGCTCAGGGCACTTTTGCCGGTGCTCGCCGTGTTGTTGAACGGCCTGCTGCTGTTCATCCTGGCGACGCTCTCGCTGGAATCGGGGGAGCGGCGCACCGTGCTGGTGGTGGCCACTGTGGGCGCCATTTCCATCTGCGCCGTGCTCGTGCTCACCCTCAGCATTGTCTTCAGCCGCCCCATGCTGGAGTTGCAGGACAAAATCCAGCGCGTGCGCGACGGCGACCTCGACGTCACCGTGAGCTTTGCCGGCCGCAGTGACGAGATCGGCAAGCTCGGGCGCAACTTCAATGAGATGGTGGCGCAACTGCGCGAGTCACGCGCGGAAATCGAGCGCCTGCACCACACCCAGATGTCGCGCGCCGAGCACCTGGCGACGCTGGGCGAACTGGCGGCCGGGCTGGCGCACGAAATCCGCAACCCGCTCGCCGGGATTGCCGGGGTGATGGACATCATCGGGCGCGACCTGCCGGAGAAAAGCCCGGCGCGCGACGTGCTCAAAGACGTGCGCCAGGAGGTGATGCGGGTGAACCGCATCGTCGGCGACCTGCTGGAGACGGCGCGTCCCAAGCCGGCCGAGTACCGCGCCGCCGACCTCAACGCTACCGCCGAACATGCCGTCATCTTCGCCCGGCAGCAGGCGCTGTCGAAGCCGGTGAAGGTGGAGCTGCACAAATACGATGGGCAGTTGCTGGTGGAACATGACACCGGGCAGATTCATCAGGTGCTGCTCAACCTGATGCTCAACGCCATCCAGGCGGGGGACGAAGGCGGGCCCGGGCAAGTGGACGTGACCGTGCAGGCGCGCGATGGCCAGGCGGTGGTCAGCGTCAGTGACACCGGTAAGGGCATCAAGCCGGAACACCTGGCCAACATCTTCCGCCCGTTCTTTACCACCAAGGGCCACGGCACCGGGCTGGGGCTGTCGCTGGCGCGCAGGATCGTGGAAGACCACGGCGGGAAGATCCTGGTCGAGAGCGAGGTGGGGAAGGGGAGCACGTTCGAGGTGCTGCTGCCGATGAGGCGGGGGTAGAATTTTTCCACTTCGCGCGCATGCACCATTTTGGTGTAGAATGATGCAATGGGCGTAGCGAAACGAGTATCGGCAAAACGGGTCCGGCGGAGTGTGACGCTGCCGCGTGAAGTTGCAAATCAAGTCGACGCCTTGGCGAAACGGCGCCGTCTAAGCGATAACCGCGTTCTGGTGGAATTAATCGAACACGGGATCGAAGCCCAAAAACAAAGAGAGATCGATTTCTTCAAACTTGCCGAACGGTTCCGCGCCGCGTCGGATCCTGAACAAGTGAAGCGTCTGGGCGACGAATTGGGCCGCATGGTCTTCGGCGAGTAATGCCGCAGATCGAAACCTGGTCCCGCCTTCCGCAGGCCATTCGCGGCCATCTGGTCGAGCGCATGCACGACCGTAACATCGGTATCGACGACCTGAACCACCTGCGAGTCTGGATGGAATCGAAGCCGGAAGTGCCAGAGGGACCATGGTACAAGGACTTCGGCTCATTCAAGCTTTGCGGCGAAGGCAGGCTGCCAAAAACGTTTCTCCTGCCGGGCCAAGCAGCTGTCGGTCGGAAGCTTTAGCCGAGAGCCGCTAGTGACATTCATCACAGCCCCGTGTGCGTCCCGCGTAGTACAGTAATTACCGATGTCCCGAGACAAGGTCCTGATCGTCGATGACGAGAAGCTGGTGCGCTGGTCGCTGCGCCAGAAGTGCGAGGAGTGGGGATACCAGACGGTGGAAGCCGAAAACGGCGAGACCGCCCTCAAGGTCGCCCACGCCGAATCGCCCGACCTGGTGCTGCTCGACGTGCGCCTGCCCGACCTGGGCGGGCTCGAGGTGCTGCAACAGCTCAAGCTGAACGGCGACGCCAGGGCGGTCATCATGATCACCGCCGATCCGCAGCTCGACGACGTGAAGGCGGCGCTCAAGCTGGGCGCGTACGACTTTGTCGGCAAGCCGATTGATTTCGACGAACTCGCCGTCACCACCAAGAACGCGCTGGAAACCACCAAGCTGAAGACCGAAGTCGAGGAGCTGCGCGGCCAGGTGCGGCGCAAGACCGGGTATCACGAGGTCATCGCCGTATCCAAGAAAATGACCGAGCTGATGGGCTTCGTGCGCAAGGTTGCCTCTAGCGAAGCCACCACCATTCTGGTCCAGGGCGAGAGCGGAACCGGCAAGGACCTGATCGCCAAGGCGATCCACTACGAGAGCTCGCGGCACGAGAAGCCGTTCGTCGCCATCAACTGCTCGGCGATTCCGGAAATGCTGATGGAAGCCGAGTTGTTCGGCCACGAGCGCGGCGCCTTTACCGACGCCAAGCAGATGAAGAAGGGCCTGTTCGAAGTGGCGGACGAGGGAACCCTGTTCCTGGACGAGATTGGCGAGCTTTCGCCGCTGCTGCAGGCGAAATTGCTGCGCGTGCTGGAAGACCAGGTGATCCGGCGCGTCGGCGGAACGAAAGACATGCAGGTGGACGTGCGCGTGATCGCCGCCAGCAATCGCGACCTGGAAAAGGCGGTGCGCGAGAGCCAGTTCCGCCAGGACCTGTATTACCGGCTGGCGATCATCTCCATCTTTCTGCCGCCGCTGCGCGAGCGCAAGGAAGACATCCTGCCGCTGGTGGAGTTCTTCATCGAGCGCTACAACCGAAGATTCAAGAAAGCGATCCGCGGCATCACCGAGGACTCGCGCAAGCTGCTGCTCAGCCATGACTGGCCGGGCAACGTGCGCGAGCTGAAAAACGCCATTGAGCGCGCCATGATCCTGGAAGAGGGGGATTTGCTGCGCCCGTCGTACTTGCCGTTTTCCGTGGGCCGCCCGCAGGACGGGATGACGGCGTTCGAGGCGGTGGGGGGCGAGACGGGACCGCAACTGGCCAACGGACGCAGCCTGCCGCGGTTGTCGATTCCGGAAGGCGGCACGTCGCTGGAGGAAGTGGAGCGCGCGCTGGTGGAGATGGCGATGCGCCAGGCCAACAACAACCAGACCCACGCCGCGCGCCTGCTCGACATCAGCCGCGACGCGCTGCGCTACAAGCTGAAAAAGTTCGGACTCATGCGCGCCGAGGACGAGGAGCCGGAGTCGGCGGAAGCTTCTTAGGATCAAGCTTGAGCAGCAAGAAGTAAAGTCCCACTGGCCATCGGCTCTCGGCCTTCGGCTTTCGGGTCGAAGAACCCGATAGCTGACCGCCGACCGCCGACAGCCCTGGCGCATTACCAGAAGGTTTCGTCCTAACTTCTGACTTCTTCATTATTCTTGATTATCTCCAGTTCCTTTTCGATGGCGGCGCGGGCGTATTCCGGCAGGTTGACGAAGAGCACGCCGACGCCGATGCCCAGCAGGCAATAGCGCACGTTCCCCATCGCCTCCACGTTGATCCCGGTCCGCAGCAGGTCAAAACGTAACCTTATCTGCGCGCCGGTTGGATAGGGATGCGGAGTGTTGATGAATATGCCGCTGGTTGACAGGTCGGGCGAGCGCTCGTCCACGATATCAGTGATGCCGTCGTAGACGATCTTCAGGTCGTGATAGAGAACGCGTGGCGCCTGCCGCTGCTCCACCAGAATCTTGGTCAAAGTGGCCATATTAGCCTCCCATTTCATTCATGAGCGCGCGAGTTCGGCGCGGGCCGAGTGTTCCATGAGCTTGAGAAATTCCTCGCGGGTTAGCGTCTCGTGCAAGCCGAACCAGAGCAGCACGGCCTCGCCGACCTGTTCCCGGGATGCGGTTGAGAGCTCCGGAGTCTCCGCCGCCGGTTTCGGTGATAGTCCGGGAACCTCGCCGGCGAGTTCGGAAACGATGTGGCACAGCCTTTCCGCATCCGCCGGCGCCATCCTGGTGAATTCCACGCCCATGCCGATCGTGGGCTGCGAAGTACGAACGATGCCTTCCAGGCGGAGCATCCGGCCGCAGACGGAAAGCTCCAGGCGGATAGCGGTTCCGGTGCGCATGGGAGACATGATTTCGACATAGCAGCCTCCGCGGCTGATCTCGTTGATGCGGCCGGCGGTCGAGTGCTCGCTCCCGTTTTCCCATAGTTTCGCGACGCCGGCGCAGTTGTGGCGCGGATGACGACGCCGCTCTTCCTCGCGCCGGTCCTGCTCGCGGCGCTCGATCGCGGCATGATCCGGGCAGGCGGCAGGTGGCGGAGCGGTTTCGGCGGTGTAGGTGTCGGGTTCGGCGCCGGCAAGCGAGTAAGTGGTGGTGGGCAGGTGATCGGAGAAGAGGAACCTGGCGCCCTCCAAACCCTGGAGCCCGACCAGGCCTTCCCCGCAAGTGCCTTGCGCCCCGATCCAGGCGACGCGGTAACGCGCATGGCGGCCCTGGTATTCCACCTGTACCGGTTCGCCGGGAGCGTGCAAGCAGCGGACACCGCGCAGTTGCATGCCGTTGACGCCGATTTCGGCGGTGGTGGCGCTTTGGGTGTAGCGGTTGCCATTGCTGTCGAGTCCGGAGATGGTCACCGGGAGAGCAATGTGAAGCCGCTTGTAGTGCCGCCTGCCCATGTCGGCCTCGCCGCAATGATTTGCGGCCCCCGAAGAACAGAGTAAGCGCGGAACGCACGCAATGAAGCAGTTGCAGGGCGGAATATCCGTCGCCCGCTGCCGGATTTGGGTAAGTTCGAAATCGGGAACCGGTGCGTAAAGCGATTCCCCCCATTGCGGAGGCGACGAAACTGCTCTACAAAGAAGCAGCGCGCACGCGCATGAGGACATGGAATGAAGAAGCTGTTGACCCTGCTGTTTGCTGCCGCGGTTGCATTCACCCTCCTGGCCCCGGCTGCCCAGGCGAAGACGCATCACAAGAAGCACCACAAGAAACATCATCACCACAAGACGACCCAGCAAGGCACTCCGCCGAGTACGCCGCAGCACTAGGGCGTGCTGGGAAGGAACAAGGCACGGCTGCGCGGCCGTGCCTTTCATGTTTTTGGAACCTACTCGTAATCGATGCGCTGCTCGGCGTGGCGGCTCAGGTACCAGCAAGGCGGGTAGCCGGAGTGCGGAAACAGCGAGTGGACGCAGGTCTGCGCCTCGGGATCGGCAAACATGAAATTGGTTTTCTGCTTGTTCTTGTGGAGCGCGTAGTAGCGCTGCACGGTGACCGATCCAAAGGGTTCGCGGTCGGGGATGCGATAGCGGAGAGAAAGATCATCGGCCGCATAGAGAAGGGCGGCAGCGAATAATCCGTACAGCAAGCCGCGCGTGAGTTTTCTTTTCAACGGACCGGGACCTGAACTTCAAGATGAATGGCATGGGGGCGGTTGAGGCCGGGCGTGTTGGCGGTGGCGACGCACAAGTCGGGAAGGCGCTTGATGAGCACGCGCTCGACCGCCGTGCGGGATTCCACCAGCACGCCATCGAGGTCGAAGAGAATGGCGGCGCAGGAGAGGGTGCGCATGAGCAATTTACGAGTTGGACCGAAACGGGAGACTACCGGCTATAAGTGTCAATTGCGCAACATACTGCGCCAGTTCTATGTCGAAGGACAATTGCTCTGCCTCTTGAGAAAAAGGAAGCAACAGATCGACGCCTCCTTCGCGTGCGTCGTTTTTCGTGTGCACAATTTTGCAGCGGATATCATACATTCGGTCTGCAACATCACTCCGCAAATCAGCGGTGGGGTTTGCGAGCGGGACCTTGTGATACGGCAGCCCTTTTGCTTTCGCTAGATAAAACTCTTTTCGATCTGGGTAGGACTCCAGAAAGTTCCTGAGGGACTGAGAATCGACACATTCCATCAAGGTTGCACGCAGTTGCGATCGTTCATCTCCGAAAGATCCGCTGCGACTCACGTAAATTGAAGACAAAAGCTTCGCGATATCGGCGTCACGGTCGCCGCGAAAAGTTGGATCTTTTAGCATGGCTTTTAATTTTCGTTGTGCTTCGGCTTGTGAATAAACAGGGAAGTAGAACTCGATGACTTGGTAAAACGCTAGAAACTGAAGTAAAGGCATACCCGATGCGCTCCGCCCGTACCAATACAGCGACAGCGGCGCGTCATCGAGTTCCGTCTTAGGATATTGAAGATCCGCGGCAAGGTCGACCTTTCTCCGCGGGCGTCTTGTAATTGCCCTTCGGCGTGCGCGCTCAAGTGCCAACGGTATATCTGAGAGCAGGTCTATCTGAAAAAATGTGGATCCTGCAGCCTTCTTCAACAAGGCCACAGCCTCATCATGGGTTGAAACTTTGCATCCGCTGACCTTTAAAGTAAGGCGCCGACCACCAAGTGGCATCAATTTCCCAAAAACATCTGAAGGCGCGCTGATCTCAATTCGAGGGAACCCAGTTTGAGGTGGCTCAAGCACAATCTTGACGGTCGTGTAGTCGAACGGGTCACGAGGGTTCTCTGGACCAAACAGTTTCCGGTACGCGAAGCTCGAGGGCACAAACCCGGGGGAAGAGGGGCGTATCCAAGCCTCAATGTAGCTGTCTTCGTAGGAGCAAATCGCGTCGAAAGTCGCTAGGAACACCCACTTCTCAAACGGTATCGACGAGAATTCAA
Source organism: Terriglobales bacterium (assembly GCA_049509755.1). Taxonomy (GTDB): domain Bacteria; phylum Acidobacteriota; class Terriglobia; order Terriglobales; family Acidobacteriaceae; genus JAIQGF01. Next base: position 104,156 of record JBEKZP010000001.1, read on the forward strand.
CGACCCGCTCGTCACTGAGGTACAACCAGCGCACGTCTCGTGCACACTTCATACCGACTTTCAACAGTGCGTCGGGGCCGAGAAGGACGTTCTCAGCAGGCAGGCCAGCTGCCTTGCATCGAGTCTCGACGTCCTTTTTTGCGTGGGCGACCGCCTCTGGAGCAATCGACGCCTCACCGTTCCGTCCTTCTTCGAAATTCGTGTCTATGTCGGTCATAAGCACTCCGCCAACCTTGCAAACCGCCCATCGCGTCTATATTCCTAATATATGGGTTCAGCGTAACAATTGCGAGTCGATTGATATTCTGCACTGACCCTTTGGCGCCGTGGAAGAATGTCTTGGATCAGCAATGATCCTCATCCATGGCATGCATAGTGAGAAGTTAAATTGGGTAATTGTGCAAAGTACGTGGGGCGATTCGTACTTTCACAGAACTGCGCGATCTCGGTGAAGATTGTTCAGCTACTAAGTCAGTTGATATTTAGCAACTACTTCGAATCGGAGGGCTGCGCAGTCTTGAGTGCCTTTTTCACTAAGATCAGCTTGAACTCTTTGCCCTCCTCATCTTGAATGTAGAAATGCGACTTGACGATGGCGAACTTGATAGAACCATTGACGGTGACTGCGGGCTGCTTCGCTTTTGCATGCCTAAGAACTAGATCAGCTTCGTAGATGTAGGTGTCGCTGTCGATGGTATAGCGAACGATTGGGTATTCTCGGCTGATCATGGAACCGTGGACGCCGTAGCTCTGATTGCCGCTGATGACACCAGCACTTCTGGAATGCCAACTCTCTGATGAGTCTTTCAGGGTGCCGATCTGCCACGCCTCAGCAGGGATTTTCTCAGCACTTGTGATGCTACAGAGCGATAAGAGCAGAAGTGTAACGACTGTGATGCGCATGACGCGGAAAGCATAGCTTTGTGTCGAGGATTCGGCAACACTGAATGCACCCAGTACCGGATCTTTGACGGCCAGCAGAGACTTCCGGCACGCGCTATGATGGAGACGGACATAAGGGGTCGCGATCATGCAGGAATGGATGTGGTTCGCGTTAGTGGTGCTGGCCTGGGTGGTGCTGAGCCGGTGGGTTCTGCCCAAGCTTGGGATTCCTACGTGAAGAAGCGCCACGTGCTCCGTCGAGGATCGACGGAAAGAAAGTTCCGAGTCGCGAGTCCCGAGTACCGAGTCACGAAAATAGTTTGCTCGAACGGCTTCTGCGAACTCGCGCCGTGCCTGCGGCACTCTTCCCCCTGTCTGATACCGAAACCCAGGACTGCCGTCCTGGGCTACCAGCGAACGTCCCTGCGGGACTAGGATCAGCGTTCGGCGGCGAGGACTTCGGTGAGGGCGGAACGCGGGGTGCGCGCGGCGGCAGGCTGCCCGAGGGCGAAGACGCGCTCGGCGTTGCGGCGGAGGAAGCAGGCGCGGGTTTCGGGCAGCAAGGGCAAGGAATTGACGGAGCGCAGGGCGTCACACCAATCCAGCGAGTTGCTGCCCCACATACATCGCTGTTGAAAAACTTCCGACAGAAAACTTGAACTGGATTCGTCGTGGGCGACGGCGAGCGCGGTCCATTGGTGGATGAGGTGGACCAGGGCGCCGGGGTCGAGGGCGAAGAAGACGTTTTCGCAGGCAGCGGCGAGGGCGGTGACCTCCGCCAACTGCGGGCAAGCCTGCGCCAGGACGAGGGAAAGGTCCGGGAAATCGGCGGTCACGCGGTCGAGGTCGCCGCTGGGAACCGGGGAAGATTGCAGCAGCACGGGAACGCCGAGTTCGGCGGCCTTGGCGAACAGCGGGTACATGCGCGCGTCGGTGAGCGGCAGGCGGAAGCTGTCGGCATGCAGGTAGGCGCCGCGGAACGCATGGGTGGTGACGGCGAGCTCGATTTCGCGGAAGCTCTCGGCGATGTCGAAAGGATTGTAGCCGGCAAGGCCGATGAAGCGCGGCGAGGAAGCGGTGTAGCGCAAGACATCATCCAGGCGAGTGTCCACGCACATCCACTGGCGCTCGCAGGACCAGCGCTTGCATTGCGAAACCAGCACGCGGGCGATTCCGGCGGCGTCCATGGCGGCGTCGGTGGGCGGAAGCAGCGGGCAGGCGCCGGCGGCGGTGCGTGCGGCAGGGTGAAAAAGAACGTCGATGGCGGGGAGAGTCGCGAGTTGCGAGTTGTGAGTCGTGAGCAAGGTACCTCAGCGGCTAAAGCCGCCAGTCCTATCGAAGCTCAACCGCAGGACACACGCGAGGGCGCCCTTCGACTTCGCTCAGGGCAGGCCGTGTGCCACACAACCACGATTACACCCTGAGAGTAGACCCGGCGGGGGCGCACGGAAGTGAGTTCTATCACCCCTAATGGTGATACCTATCACTGCCCCGCACCAGGGGTAAGACGACCATGAATGCTGGGACTGAAGCCTTGCTTCAGGCCAGGGGTGAAGGGGACGCTTGCGGTGCGGAGCGCCCATGACGGGATGGTTTCGTCACCTCCACTTCCCCGAGGTGACGGCAATGCTCCGGCGGTACGAATCCAGGCAGAATCCAAAGATGGCCCGACGCCGGCCCGGCGCCATTCATACGAATTCATAGCCACCTTCTACAGCCGACAGCGCGCCTTCGTGTGCGCGCGAGAAGAGAGGACGAAATGGCAACAGAGATCGAGATTCAAAAGGCGGCCGAGGCAACCAAGGACGTCCGCTATCCCGGCGTGGTGACGACGACCGACGGATCGGGCGCGGTGGTGTGGGTGGAGAGCCACATCTCGCAGGGCGCGTGCGCGTATCCGATTACGCCCTCGACGCCGATGGGCGACGGCTTCGCGGTGGAATTCGCCAACGGGACGAAAAACCTTTGGGGCGAGCCGGTGGTGTTCCTGGAGCCGGAGTCGGAGCACAGTTCGGCGTCGGCGTGCGAAGGGTTCGCGCTGGCCGGTGGACGCGTGACCAACTTCACCTCCGGGCAGGGGCTGATCCTGATGAAGGAAGTGCTGTACGTGATCAGCGGCAAGCGGCTGCCGGTGGTGTTTCACATTGGAGCGCGGGCGCTGACCTCTCATTCGCTGAACGTGCATGCCGGGCATGACGACGTGATGGGCGTGGCCGACGTGGGCTGGGGCATGCTGTTCAACCGCAACGCGCAGGAAGCCGCCGACCTGGCGATCATCGCGCGGCGCGCCGCCGAGGACAGCGAAACGCCGTTCATGAACATCCAGGACGGATTTCTGACGACGCACACGCTGGAGACGATCCGGCTGCCGGAAGAAGAGCTGATGAAGGACTTCATCGGCGATCCCAAGCTGCGGCTGCGCAAGCTGTTCGACCCGGCCAAGCCGGTGCTCACCGGCTGCGTGCAGAACCAGGACAGCTACATGAAGGGCAAGGTGGCGCAGCGCTACTTCTACGACCGGGTGTCGCCGGCGCTGTCGAACGCCTTCGAGGCCTTCGGCAAGCTGACCGGGCGTCACTACGATTTCCTGAAGCAATACCGGATGGAAGGCGCGGAGTACGCCATCATCGGCATGGGCTCGATGATGGACACGGCGGAAGCGACCGTGGATTACCTGCGCGGCAAGGGCATGAAAATCGGCGCGATCACGGTGGTGAGCTTCCGGCCGTTCCCCTCGTGGGAGCTGGCGCTGGCGCTGCAACACGTGAAGGCGGCGGCGGTGATCGAGCGCTGCGACGTCCCGCTGATGGAGTCGAACCCGCTGGCCGTGGAGGTGAAGGCGGCGCTGGCGGACGCGCACATGGGCACCAGCGGCGACCGCATCCGGCACATCCCGGAAATTTATTCGGGCGTGGCGGGCCTGGGCGGGCGCGACCTGCGTCCCGGCCACTTCGTTGCCGCGGCGGAAAACATGATGCACGGCAACGGCAAGCGGTCATTCGTGCTGGGCGTGAGGCACCCGGACGCGCTGGAGATCACGATCGATCCCGACGTGCGGCCCGAGGGAGCGTTCTCGCTGCGCGGGCACTCGGTGGGCGGATTCGGGTCGGTGACCACCAACAAGGTGATCGCCGCGGTGGCCAGCGATCTGTTCAACCTGTACGTGCAGGCGTTTCCCAAGTACGGCTCGGAAAAGAAGGGCCTGCCAACCAATTATTACCTGACGCTGGCGCCGGAGGTGATCCGGATGCACGCGGAGCTGACCCTGGTGGATTTCGTGGCCATCCAGGACCAGAACGCCTTCCTGAGCGGCGATCCGCTGGCCGGGCTGAGGCCGGAAGGGACGATTTACCTGCAATCAACCCTGCCATTGGAGCAGGTGTGGGCGAGCCTGCCGCTGAAGGCGCGCCAGACGATTCGCGAGCGCAAGCTGAAGCTGTATGCGCTGGACGCGCAGAAGATCGCGCGCGAATGCGCCACGCGGGTGGACTTGCAAATCCGCATGCAGGGCATCGTGCTGCTGGGCGCGTTCCTGAAGCTGACGCCGTTCGCGGCGAAAGCGGGGCTGGACGCGGAGAATCTGTTTGGGTCGCTGCGCAAGACGCTGACCAAATACTTTGGCAAGCGTGGCGGGTCGGTGGTGGACGACAACATCAACGCGGCGCGGCGCGGGTATGAGGAAGTGGCGCTGATCACGCCGCCGGCCGAGGACGTGGAGAAGGCGGCGGAGAAGTCCTACAAGTTCCAGGTGGCGGACATCCCGACGGCGCAACCGGAGGTGGTGGAGGCGGACTTCTGCGAGCACGTGATCGCCACTTACGCGCGCGGCAAGGAAAGCGACCTGGCGGCGGACGAATACCTGGGCCGCAGCTTCATGCCGGCGGCGAGCGCCATGCGCCGCAGCTTCCGCACGCTGGCGCCGGACATCCCCGAGCTGATTGCGGCGAACTGCGTGGGCTGCATGGAATGCGTGAGCGCCTGTCCGGACACCGCGATCCTGGGCAAGGCGGTGGAGGCGGAGCCGCTGCAAGAGCAGTTGGCGAAGATAGAAATTGCCGCCATGCGGGCCCAACTGCAGGCGGAGTTCATCAAGACGCAGAAGTACTGGACGATCCCGGAAAAGAAAGGCGAGAAGGGCGGGCTGTTCAGCATCTTCGTGGACCCCGACAAGTGCAAGGGCTGCGGCGAGTGCGTGGTGGCCTGCGGCAGCCACAAGGCGCTGGAGATGAAGCCGAAGAACGGAAACCTCGGCCGGATGGATTTGATGATGGACCTCTACCATCACCTGCCGGAAACGCCGAAGCGGCTGCTGAACGAGAAGGCGCTGGGCGACATGATGCTGGCGGACCGCTCGCAGCTGTTCGTGGGCGGGGCGGGATCGTGCATGGGCTGCGGCGAGGCAACGGCCATCCGCCTGATGCTGGCGGCCACCGGGTTCGTCTACGGGGCGGACAAGATCGGGATCGTAGGCGCGACGGGGTGCAACAGCGTGTACGGTTCGACGTATCCCTTCAACCCGTACACCGTGCCGTGGACGAACTCGCTGTTCGAGAACGCTCCGGCGGACGCCATGGGCATCCGTCTGCGCTGGAACCAGGAAGGCCACAACGATTACAAACTGTGGTGCCTGGGCGGCGACGGCGCCATGTACGACATCGGGTTCCAGTCGCTGAGCCGGATGCTGGCCTCGGGCATGGACATCAAGGTGCTGGTGCTGGACACGCAGGTGTACTCCAACACCGGCGGGCAGGCTTCGACGGCGACCTTCACCTCGCAGGACGCGAAGATGTCAGCGGTAGGCAAAGCGAACCCGGGGGGGAAGACCGAGCATCGCAAGGAAATGGCGCAAATCCTGATGATGCATCCCAACGCGTTCGTGGCGCAGACCATCGCCGGCAATCCCAGCCACTTCTACAAAACGATCATGGCGGCCAATGAGTATCCCGGGCCGGCGGTGGTGATTGCCTACACTACCTGCCAACCGGAGCACGGCGTGGCCGACGACAGTTCGATGCTGCAGGAAAAGCTGGCGGTGGAGTCGAGGGCGTTTCCGCTGCTGGTGTACGATCCGCGCAAGGGCGAGAAGTTCCGCGAGCGGCTCAGCCTGGCGGGCAATCCGGCGGTGAAAGAAGACTGGTACGTGGACCCGCGGAACAACCAGACGGTGGACTTCATCAGCTTCGCGCGCACCGAGGGCCGCTTCTCGCGGCACTTCGATCAGGACGGCAATCCCGACGCGTCCATCCAGGCGGCGCAGCAGGACCGGTTGGAGAACTGGCGGAGATTGCAGGAGCTGGCGGGACTGAAATAGGAGTTGGGAGTTAGTAGTTAGGAGTTAGCAAGAAACAGCAATCGTTGACGAATGCCGTCCCGAGTGGGGCGGCATTTTCTTGTGCTGTTCCCCTCTCAGACGACCTCTTTTAAAGCAGAACTGCGGCGACGCCACGGGAAGTGTGCAACAAGCGCGGTGATGCTCGGCGTTCCGATCTGAAACAGAGGGCCTTTCCGGGATTTGGCGCGGAATGGCGCAGGCGTTCTTTCACGGCGATGCGAAGCATGAGTGCTAGCGTGGATTCGCAAAGCTTCCGCCTGCGACGTCGAGCCGGCTGCGCGAGCGACATATGGCAAAAGATGCGACCCCGGTAAATAGGCGGCTCCTTCCGTATGGCATCACATTGGCCGCCACCGTGGTGGCTTCTGTGTGGCGGGAAGCGATGGTGCGAAACCTGGGCGACACATTGCCGCTCTATATCACCTTTTATCCCGCGGTCATGACCGTGAGTCTGATATTCGGCCTTCGACAAGGGCTGCTGGCCACCCTGTACTCGGTGCTCCTGGTGGCCTACTGGAATCTGCCTCGTGAGGGAACGGGAATCGAAGACCTCGCCGACGTCGTAGGCATGGTGCTGTTTGCCACCATGTGCGTCGGCATGGCGGCGATGGCGGAGGCGTATCGCCGTACCCGAGACCGGGCGGCAGCCTACCCAAGCACACTAGCCGCGTCGTTGTATGCACGCTCCCTGATCGAGGCCAGCATGGATCCGCTGGTGACCATCAGCCGGGAAGGCCAAATCACCGACGTGAACCTGGCGACGGAATCGGTGACGGGCGTGGCCCGCGATCGGCTGATCGGCAGCGATTTTTGCGACTACTTCTCCGAGCCGGAGAAGGCGCGCGCCGGGTACCGACAGGCATTCGCCGATGGCCTGGTCCACGACTATCCGCTGGCCATCCGACACGCTTCCGGGCGGCTTACCGATGTCCTGTACAACGCTACGGTGTTACGCAACCAGTCAGGCGAAGTGGAAGGCGTGTTCGCAACGGCGCGGGAGGTCACGAAACAGAAACAGGCGGAGTCGGAAGCGCCGCATTACATGCAGGAACTGGAGCGGAGCAACGCGGAGCTGCAGGACTTCGCCGCGATCGCGGCGCACGACCTGCAAGAGCCGCTGCGCAAGGTGACTGCCTTCGGCGATCACCTGAAGGAACACTGCGGCGACAACCTGGACGAACTGGGGCGCGATTTCCTGGCGCGGATGCAGAACGCGGCGCAGCGCATGTCGGTGCTGATCGAGGCGCTGTTCCAGTACTCGCGGGTGGGCGCGCGAGCGGAGCCCTTCCAGTCGGTGGACATGCTGGCCGTGGTCTTCGGGGTGGTGGCGGACTTGGAAGCGCGGATCAGCCGGTCGCATGCGCGGATTGAATTCACGCCGATGCCGAAGGTGATGGCCGATGCCACGCAGGTCCGGCAACTGATACAAAACCTGGTGGCCAACGCGCTCAAATTCCAGCGGCCCGGCACCAGGCCCCACGTAGAGATCGAGGGCCGGACCATCGACCACGGCGGGTGCGAGATCAGCGTGCGCGACAACGGGATCGGATTCGAAGCGAAGTACCTGGAGCGGATTTTCCGGCCATTCCAGCGGCTGCATGGACGAAGCGAGTACGAAGGCAGCGGCATGGGGCTGGCGATCTGCCGCAAGGTGGTGGCGCGCCATGGAGGAACGATCACGGCGCACAGCCGGCCGGGCGAGGGCAGCACCTTCGTGGTGACGCTGCCCGCAGTCAAGATCACAGATTTAGAGCAGTCAAGATCGCAGATTTAGAAAGGGGAGAATTATGGGAAACAGAGACGGAGCCGAGCTCGTCCGAATCCTGCTCGCCGACGACGACGACGACGATTTCTACCTGACGGAGCGCGCCTTGAAGGAGAACCGGCTGCGCAACGAAATCAGCCGTGTCAAGGACGGCGAAGAACTGATGCGCTACCTGCGGCATAGCGGGGAATTCAACAACGCCGTGCGGACGCCGGAGCCGGGGCTGATCCTGCTGGACCTGAACATGCCGAAGATGGACGGGCGGGAGGCGCTGCGGGAGATCAAGGCGGACCCGATCCTGCACCACATCCCGGTGGTGGTGCTGACCACGTCGCGAGCGGAAGAGGACGTGGTGCGCTCGTACGAGTTCGGGGTGAATTCGTACATCATCAAGCCGCTGACGTTCCAGGGTCTGGTGGATGCGATGAAGGCGGTGGGGACGTACTGGTTTGAGGTGGTGGCGTTGCCGTCGTAGGAGGCCGCGATGAGCACGGAAACCTCAAACGCCGGTGCACGGCTCATGTTGATTGTGTTCGCGTTGCTGTCACTCACCGGCTGCCTGTCTCCTAGTCTGCGGGCGAAGGAATATCAGCGGTGGCGGTCGCGGGCAATCGAGTACCGGCGCGGCGTGGAGAAGGAACCGTTTCCTGATCGGGTTCGTGATCTGAGGTGATGCGGTGAACGAGCGCGCGCTGCAATTTCTGATCGTGGAGGACGATGAGGACGATTTCCTGCATGTCTGCAAACTGCTGAAGAAGAGTGTGGGCGAGGCGGATGTGGAGAGGGCGGCCACGGCGGAGGCGGCGATGGCGATGGCGAACGACCACCCCCACGACCTCTGCTTCGTCGATTACCGCCTGGGGGGCAAGGATGGGCTGGAGGTTTTGCGGGAGCTGAAGAACCGCGACGCCGCGGCGCCGGTGATTTTTCTGACCGGGCAGGGAGACGAAGAAGTCGCGGTGCAGGCGATGAAGGCGGGCGCGACCGACTACCTGCTGAAGTCGAAGCTCAATGCGCAGTCGCTGGAGGCGGCGGTACGGCATGCGCTGACGCTGGGCAGGGAACAGGAGGCGGTGCGGGTGGCGCGGCGGGCGCTGGGCGCCAGCGAGCACCGGTTTCGGGCGCTGGTGGAGAACAGCTCGGACGCCATCGCACTGCTGGATGCGCAGGGCACGATCGTTTACGTGAGCCACTCGGTGCAGCGGATGATGGGCTTCGCGCCGGAAGAAATGGTGGAGACATGCGCTTTCGACCACATCCACCCCGAGGATGTGGGGTCGGTTCGGCGGGTGTTTTCCGCCCTGCTGAAATCCCCGGGGGTACCAATGCGGGCCGAATACCGCAGGCGTCACAAGGACGGCACGTGGCGGGTCCTGGAAACCACGGCCATGAACCGGCTAGAGGACCCGGCGGTGGGCGCCATTGTGGTCAACGAGCGTGACATCACCGAGCGGTGCCAGGCGGAAGCCGAATTCCGCAAGCTGTCGAGCGCGGTGGAGCAGTCCGCCGACATCGTGGTCATAACCGATCGCAACGGGGTGATCGAGTACGTGAATCCGGCGTTCGAAACGCTCACCGGGTACACGCGGGAAGAGGTAGTGGGGAAGACGCCGCGAATCCTGAAGTCGGGGTGGCAGGACGCGGATTTCTACCAACGGATGTGGGCGACGCTGCTCGCCGGCAAGGTCTTCCGCGGCGTTCTGGTGAACCGCAAGAAGAACGGGGAGCTGTACTGGACGGAAAAAACCATCACCCCGATCGTGGATGAGGGCGGGCAGATCCGGAATTTCATCTCCAATGACCGGGACATCACCCAGCGGCGCGCGGCCGAGGAGGCGTTGAGGAAGAGCGAGGAGCGCTACCGGCTGCTGTTTGAGCGCAACCTGGCGGGCGTGTTCCGCACCTCTACCGAGGGGAAGTTCACGGAGGCCAACGACTCGATGGCGCGCATGCTTGGCTACGATTCGGGGGCGGAGTTGTTGGGCCGGGACTCGGCCGATTTTCTTGATAATCCGATAGAGCGGGAAGCGCTGAACCAGGAACTGAAAACGCGCGGCCAGGTGGTCAGCTACGAGTTGCGCGCGCGGCGCAAAGACGGGAGCGACGCCTGGACGTTGCTGAGCAGCACGCTGCTGCGTGACCAGCAGGGCAACGTTACCGGGCGGGAGGGCACGGTTCTCGACATCACGGAACGGCGCGGTCTGGAACAGCAACTGCTGCACTCGCAGAAGATGGACGCGGTGGGGCAGTTGGCGGGAGGCGTGGCGCACGATTTCAACAACCTGCTGATGGTGATCAGCAGCTATGCCGAGCTGCTGGCGGACTCCATCGGCGGCAACGCCAAGGCGCAATACCAGGCGGCGGAGATCCTGAAAGCGGCGCGGCGGGCGGCGGGACTGACGCGGCAACTGCTGGCGTTCAGCCGCAAGCAGGTGTTGTCTCCCCGCATAATGGACCTGAACACCGTGCTGGCCGATATCGGGCGGATGTTGCCGAGACTGATTGGAGAGGACATCCAGGTGGAAATCAGGCCCGGTGCATCGTTGTGGAAGGTGAAGGCCGATCCGGTGCAAGTCGAGCAGGTGATCATGAACCTGGCGGTCAACGCGCGCGATGCCATGCCGCGTGGCGGAAAACTGGTGCTGGAGACGTCGAACGCGCAACTGGACGAGGAATACGCGCGGCGGCACGTGGGAGTCTTACCGGGCGAGCATGTCAGGCTGACGGTCAGCGACACGGGGTGCGGAATACCCGCTGACATCCTGCCGCGCATTTTCGAGCCGTTTTTCACCACCAAGGAACTGAGCAAGGGAACCGGGCTGGGGCTGCCGACGGTGTACGGCATCGTGAAACAGAGCGGCGGGTCCATATGGGTGTACAGCGAAGTGGACCACGGCACCGTGTTTAAGGTGTACCTGCCGCGCGCCGCCTTGGTGGCGGAGAAATATTACGAGGAGCGGCCGGCCGCGCCCCCGCCGCGGGGTTCGGAGACCATCCTGATGGTCGAAGACGAGGAAGCGGTGCGCGAATCCACCTGCGAGTATCTGACCGCGCGCGGCTACAACGTCCTGCAGGGGAAAAACGGCGGCGACGCGCTGCAGGTCCTGGAACACTTCGCGGGGAAGATCCACCTGCTGATTACCGACGTGATCATGCCGGGCATGAGCGGGGCGGAGCTGGGCAAGCGCGTGCGCGAGCTGCGGCCGGACGCCAGGGTGATCTACATTTCCGGCTATACCGAGTCCACAGTGGTGCAGCACGGGGTTGAGGCCAAGGCGGGATTTCTCCAGAAGCCGTTCACCTTGACGGCACTGGCCGGTAAGGTTCGTGAAGTGCTGGACGCGGCCGCGCCCGGCTGCGGCGCAGCAGAATCGCAGCAGGCGGTTGAGGTGAAGTAGCGGCGCGCGGCCAAGCTCAGGGCCGGGAAGCCGCCGTTCCGATCCGAACAGGCCCACGGGTTATCGGACGACCATCACCGGGCAGTGCGCGTACCGGAGTACGCGCTCCGAAACCGATCCCAGCAGCCACTTCTCGAACAGCGACATTCCTCGACGCCCCAGGATGATCAGGTCCACTTTGTCTTGTTCCGCCCGATGCACGATCTGTTCTGCCGGGTGGCCCACAACAATGTCCGTGGCAATTTCCAAATCATGGCCCTTGGCCTTTTCGACAATCTTCTTAAAACCTTCCTCGTAGTGTTCTCGCGCGTCATCCAGCACCGCTCCCATCTCGACTGACGTGGCAGGTTCGGGAGGGCGAGCGACAGCAAAGAGCAGGACGGTGCAATCGAACGACTCGGCCAGCGAAAGCGCCACCTCCACGGCCTTGTCCGCCTGCGCAGACCCGTCGTATCCAACCATGATTTTGCGGAAATGCGGATTCTGCCTTCGTCCAGTCATTTGCCTCCCCCATCTAGTCCGCAGTAGAAGCCGAGACCTGAGGAATGGCCCCCACCTGTTCCTCGTGCCTGCGGGGCAACAGATGCCGTGGCATGAAGAACGCATTGGCGATCACCGTCGGAACGACCGCGCTCCCGATGACGGTGGCGACCAGGAATGAATACTGCGTCTGGTCGATAACGCCATGATTGAGGCCGAACAGCGCCGAAATGGTACCAAACGTCAACCCGGTGGACATCATCAGCGTGTAGTACAGCCCTTCCTCGCGCTGGTACTTGAACGCCTTTACCGTAGGCAGCAAACCGGTGATCTTGGACAGCATCTTGGCGAAGAACAAGACCACGAAAATCAATGGGGCTGCGATCAGGGCGGGTACGGACACAAACGAACCAGCCCGGATGAAGTAGAACGGGGTCAGCAGCCCGAAAGTCAGAGTCCGAAGCCTGCGGATTAGCGCGTGATCCTTGCCGACCGTCCCGGCCAGGATTATTCCGATGATGTAGGCCGGAAGCACAGCCTCGCTCCCTGCCCACGACGCTAAAGCGCCCATTGCGAACAGGGCGAAGAGCAAGTACTTGGCTTCGATCTCGGATACGCGCCCACCATATCGGCGGAAGAACTTGGGAGTGACAATCGGCAGGACGGCGAACACTGCCACGCTGACGACTACAAAGATCAGCGTCCGAATCGTGAACGGCGAAAAGATCAGTCCGAGAGCAATCACGGTACCGAGGTCATTGACGAAGCAGGATGCGAGAATCGCTTTGCCGAAATCCGTCTTGTTGAAGCCTAGCTCCAACATGACCGCGTAGACAACCGCGACCGAAGTCGTGGAAAGCGCAACTCCCGCCAGCCAACTGGAGCGGGCACTCCAGTGCAACATGTAGTGCGCGATTGCAGTACACCCGAGAAACGGCCCGAAAAAGCCAACCAAGCCTACTGCCGATGCCTCTTTCCACTTGGCGCGGAAAATGGCCGGATCAAGTTCGGCCCCGGCCAGAAACGTAAGAACGATTGCGCCGGTGCCGGCGAGAAAGCTGATCCATCCAGTGCTGCCCGCCAACCCCGTCTTCACCACAAACGACACGATCACGAGTTGGGCAATCGTGCCGACGACAATTTCAGTCAGGGCAACAGAAATCTTGAACCAGTTGCCCAGCAGAGTGGAAACTACCGCCAAGCCGACCCAAACCGCCGCTAAAAGCCAGACGCTCTCCATGACTCGCTCCAAAGCTGGATTGCAGGATCGTTGCCGGGCGCAAGACTCCGCGACAAGGATTCCCGTCAGGAGTCATCATCTGTCCCGGCATGAGGTAGGACAGCGGTTATGCGGTGAACTCCTTCACCGTTACAAGATTCAATACATGAGGATGCGATTGCGAGTCAATTGGATTCCGCGGCATCCTTCTTTCGCGGACTGGCCACTAACCGCTCACCACGGGCCACTGTCGTATGGGGCGAAGCTTTCCCTTTTCCAGAATGAATTCGTCGCCGCGCCAAGCCACGGTGTGGCCGGCAAAGCTGGCGATCCAAACCATCATGGCCACGATGTCGCGCAGCGGCAGCAGCGCCAGCAAGCGGGGACCGTCGTCGTCGTGCAGGATTTTTCTGCCGACGATGGTTGCCATGGCGAGGCGGAGCGCGGCGGCCACGGCGAGCACGCCCCAGGCCCACGCGGCGCCGCCCGACAGCAGCAGCGCCAGCAAAGCCCACGGCAGGCCGAACGTCAGGCCAACTCCGGTGTAGCCCCAGCGGCGCGAGTCGCGCGTACTGCGCGCCCAGCGCAGTTGGTGCTGGAGAAAGCCGCGCACGCCGTAATCCGGCAGATGATGGTCCACCACGACATCGGAAAGGCGGACCTCAAATCCTGCTTTCGCGATGCGCGCGCCCAGCTCAAAATCGTCGGCCAGGTAATCCACCAGCGGCTGGAAACCGCCGATCGCATCCAGCACCTTGCGTGGGAACGCCAGGGTGGAGCCGAGCGCGAAGCGGATGCCTTCAATCTGCCGCGCGGCCAGAACGCCGGCGCTGAAGTCGGTGCTGATTCCGATACTCTCCAGCTTCGATCCCAGCGTCTTGCCGGCGATGCCGCGATACAGGCAGGTCACCATGCCGACGCGCGGGTCGGCGAATTCCCGCATCACCCTCCGCAGGTAGTCGGGATCCACGCGAATATCGCTGTCGTTGACGATCAGAAATTCATGGCGCGCCTGCGGCAACATTTGCACCAGGTTGCTGACTTTCAAATTCGTCCCCAACACCTTGGGGCAGACCATCAGGCGGATGTTGTGCTCCGGGAACTCGGCTTTCAGGCGCTCGACCAGTTCCACGGCAGGGTCGTCGGGATCGCTGACGCCGAAGATCAGTTCGTACTCGGGGTAATCCAGCAGGCAATGGCTGCGAAAACTTCCGTAAAGATCGGGATCGGCGCCGCGCAGCGGCTTCAGGATGGAGACGGGCGGAGTCCAGGTGGGCGCGGCCGATGGCGGGCGGCGGCTGTCGCGCATGAAAGTGCGCGCGCTCCACAGGCACAGCAGGTAGTAACCGCAACCACAAACGGCTCCCGCCGCTGCAATGACGAACGATAGATTGAATAAGAACCGGAGCATCGTGGTCGGCGATCGAATCCGCGCAAACAGCTTACCAAAGCGAGCATACTGGTTGAAACGTCATAGTTTACGGCTGGGTTGCTTCGCTACTTGACGCAAGCTGCCGGGAGCCTTAGCGTGAAGTTCACGGACCATTTCCCGAGCGTGAGAAGAGGCATTGCAATCGCGGCCGTGATTCTCCTCATCCTGGCGATTCTGTGGCGCGAGGAGAATGCATGGAGATCGTTCGCATGGTCATCCCTGTGGCAGCAAGCCGGGCACGTCAAGCTCATCCTGGTTCTAGCGGGCACGGGCCTGATCTATGCCGGGTTTGTGCTGCGCGCCTATCGCTGGAAGCTGCTGCTTCGCCCCATGCGCAAGACCTCCGTGCGCCGGATCCTGGGGCCGACACTGGTGGGCTTCACCGCTTTGGCGTTGCTGGGGCGCCCGGGAGAACTGGTGCGACCGTACCTGCTGGCGCGCCGAGAACGATTGAGCGTTTCATCGCAGCTGGGTCTATGGATGGTCGAGCGATTCTTCGACATCACTGCCTTCGCCACGCTGTTCTTGGTCTCGATCCTGGCCTCGCCTGATATCCGCCGGCTTCCATATTTCGGCGACGTCCGCCGTGCGTTTCTGACTCTAATGGCTTCGGCGGTAGTGCTGGCCGGAATCGTCACGCTGCTGTACAGGTTCAGAGCCCGGCTTGTGCCATTGGCGGAAAAGCTGATGGACGCGGTGTTGCGGCGCTTCAGAAAGCATCCGACCGGCGCGGTGCAATCGTTTGTCGGGGCTCTGAAAACGATGAATGGGATTTTGGAAGTAATCGAGGTCGCCGGAGTCTCGATCGTGATGTGGGGCGTGATTGCGTGTGCGTACTGGTCGGTGATTCGCTCCTTCCCGTCACTGAGCCGGATGACGTTCCCTTACGTGGTGCTGTTGATGGCGTTCAGCATGGTGGGATCGCTGGTGCAGTTGCCCGGCGCCGGAGGCGCACAACTGATTACCATTGCCGTGCTGCTGAAGGTATTCGGAGTGCCGGGCGAGCTTGCGGTAGCGTGCGGGGTGCTCCTCTGGGTTGCGACTTACATGGCGCCGGTCCCCGCCGGTCTGCTGCTGCTGAACCGCTACGGCCTCTCGCTGCGCAAGGTCTCGCGCGACAGCCAGAAACAGCGGGAATCCAGCGCTGGCGGGTCTTCGGAGGACTATTTCGCCTGCAAGGAACCGGGCGCCGCCGGCGCCAGAGACGCGCGGACCGGCTTCTGATTGCCATAGGCGGCGACAATCGTTGGGGAGAGAGTCCCGGCGAACCGCGTGATCGTGCGCTTGTACGCTATGTAAGGAAAATATCCATACAGCACGGAGTTGAGCAACAGCTTGGCCATCATCGGGTAGGTGAGGAAATGCTGGTGCTCCTCGTTCTCAATGGTGGCTGACGATACGCCCAGCTTCTCCAGCAACTGGAAAATCCAGCAACCTTGGTTGGGCGTGGTGACAATGAACTGGCCACCGGGTTTCAGAATCCGCCGCACCTCCGCCGTCGTGAACGCCGGGTCTTTCAGATGCTCGATGACTTCCGCACACCAGACCAGGTCGAATTCGTTCTCGGCAAAAGGCAGCGGAAGGTCCGCATTGACGCGAATGGCCTTGGCGTATTGCGGGACAAGGTCAACGGAAGTGACCTCGTAGCCTTTGCCGGCTAGCTTCTCTGACCAGTAGCCGTCCCGACAACCCAGGTCCAGCGCCTTTTTGCCCCTTCCATCTCCAACCAGGCCGAAAGCGATTTGCTTGCCTTTGGTGGAATAGCGCAATTCGTACTGGCCCAGGTCTATGGGGATTTTTTTCAGGACTTTGATGATGCGGCGGCCAAGGGTCATGGCCGGGTCAGTTTAGCACGGTACTTGAGCCGTTAAGGCGGAGCCGACGCGCGAGCATGCGGCGTTCATTCGTACCTGAGCGCCTCGATGGGGTCGAGTTTCGACGCCCTCCATGCGGGGTAGATGCCGAACACCAACCCGGTGGCGCACGCAATCCAGAAACCGGTCATCGTCCAGAACACGGACATCCTGGCCGGCAGGGACGACCAGATCACGCGTACCAGATAGGTGAGCATCGCGCCCAGTACCACGCCGAGCACGCCTCCGAGGGCCGTCAGTGTCACCGCCTCGAGGGTGAATTGCAGCATGATGTCGCGCTTGCGCGCGCCCATCGCCTTGCGTACTCCGATCTCGCGGGTGCGCTCGGTGACCGATACCAGCATGATGTTCATCACTCCGACCCCGCCCACGATCAGTCCCACGCTCGACACCGCAAACATGAAAACGAACACCGCGCCGGTCACCTGGTTCCAAACATCGGAAAGGGAATCCTGCGTCAGGATGGCGAAATTGTCAGGCGCGCTCGGCGGGACGTGGCGGCGACGCCGCAATAACTGCCGCATCTCGTCGATCGCCTTCGGCATGTCCTGATGCGAGGTAGCCTTCACGCTGATCCAGTGTTCCTTGATCTCGGGATGCAGCTTGCGGAACGTGCTCAGTGGAAAACGCACGATGTTGTCGTCCGGATTCTTGCCTCCGGCAAACGCGCTCTTCACCGGGTCCATGACGCCAATGACGCGAAACAACTGTCCCTCGATGTTGATCTCCTTGCCGATCGGATTGCCTTCGGGGAATAGCGTCTGGTCGGTTTCCGCGCCCAGGACGATGACCGGCGTGCGGTGCTGATCGTCGAAGTCGTCGAACCACCGCCCCTGCGAGATCGGCAGGTCGTACACGATGCGGGCGCTGGCCATGTCGCCCTCCAGAATCACGTTCTTCGCCTTCTGCCCGTTGTACTTGACGACGTAGGTGCCGGTGCCGAACTGGCGCATGAAGAAGCGCACGCCGGCGGTGACGCTCTGCACGTGCGGCAGGTCGCGCATGGCCAGCGCGTCATCGCGTGTCAGTTCCTTCCGCTTGCGCATCTCGTCGGGAATCCGGCCGAAAATGAACGGCTCCTGGTGGTAGGCAATGATGATGTTGGAACCCATGGACTGGATGGCCCCGGTGACGTTGTCGTTGAGGCCGCGTACCACGGAAGAAATGGCGATGACCACCGCGACGCCAATCACCACGCCCAGGATGGTGAGCCCCGAACGCAGCTTGTTTTTGCGGATGGTCTCCCAAGCCATGCGTACGATCACGCCGTAATCGCGGGTCTGAATCATTTACAGTTCGAACCTCAGGGCGACAATCGGGTCCAGGTTGGCCGCGCGTCGCGCCGGATACACGCCGAAGAAAATTCCCACGCTTGCCGAAACCAGCAGGCCGGCGGCGACCGCCCAAAGCTTGATGACCGACGGCATGCCGATCAGGGTGGTGACCGTTTTCGCTACCGCAATGCCAAACAGAATTCCGATGACGCCGCCGACCAGCGCCATGGTGCCCGACTCGATCAGAAACTGGCGCAGCACGTCGCCGCGGCGCGCTCCCAGCGCTTTGCGGATGCCGATTTCCCGGGTGCGCTCGGTCACCGATACCAGCATGATGTTCATGATCACGATGCCGCCCACCACGAGGGAAATGGCCGCGATCGCAATCATGGCGATGAAAAAGCTGCCGCTGATGTTGGCCCAGATGCCGAGAAAGCTGGCGTTGGTCTCGACCGCGAAGGAATCGGGTGCACCAGGAAGGTCGTGGCGGCGCGAGCGCATGATGGCGCGCGTCTGGTCCATGGCGGAATCGAGTTGCGGCCCCACGCCGTCGGCTTTGCCGAGGATGCGAATGCTGTTGTGCGTTCCATATTTTCGCATCCACGCGGTGATCGGCATGATGACGTAGTTGTCGCGGCTCTGGCCCAGGGTTTTGCCCTCCGTCTTGCCCAGGCCGATGATGGTGTAGTTCTCGCCGTCAATGCGGACCTCGCGGCCGATGGGGTCGAGCCCCGGCATGAGCTTTTCCAGGATGTCGCTGCCGATGACGACCACGCGCGAGGCGTTGCGCTGGTCGATGTTGTTGACCATGCGCCCGGCGACGATTTCCATGTCGAGGATCGGCGCCATGCTCGGCGTCATCCCGCGGATCATGGTGTCGCTGCTGGACTGGTCGCCGAACCTTACCTTTCCGATATTGGTCACGCTCGCGCCCGTGTACTTGCAACTTGCGCATCCTTCCAGCACGGCCTGGTAATCGTCGAGCTTCAGGTCCTTGCGCTTCTGGCCTTCCAGGAACTGGTCAATGCTGGTGATGACCGGCGATATCTTGGCCACGATGAACACGTCCGCGCCCAGATTGAAGATCTTGGTGGCAACGTAGCCGTTGATGCCGTTGACGAACGTCACCACGGCAATCACCGCCGCAACGCCAATCACGACGCCGAGCAGCGTCAGCGTGGAGCGGAGCTTGTTGGCCCACAGGGAGTGCAGGGCGATCCGGATGCCTTCGCTGGTATTCATGCGGGAGCTGTTATCAGGATACTAGAACTGGTTTCAAGAATCGGTTTTTGGGTAGGGCACGGCTTCAGCCGTGCCGCTCGAGGCCGCAAGAATAGAGGGCTTTAGCCCCTGAGGGACATTTTTCCTGAGGCGAAAATGTATTTTTGAAACCGGTTCTAGACAAATAGATTCAGGCGGGAGGCAGTCGGCACGCATGAATCGGGGCTTGGCGGCTGCTGATCGAATATAATGATCAGGTTGGCAGTCGGACCGGACGGTCGCTGTCGCCTTCACCGGTGGCAGAGGAAAGTCCGAACTCCGCAGAGCAGTGTGCCGGATAACGTCCGGGAGGCTGGTTTCAAGACCAGTCGACGGCAAGTGCCACAGAAAACATACCGCCCCGGCTTGCCGGGGTAAGGGTGAAAAGGTGCGGTAAGAGCGCACCGCCCGTTTAGTAATAAACGGGGCAGGGCAAACCCCACACGGAGCAAGACCAAATAGGGGGCCAGTCCGGGAGAAGTCCCGGCACGCGCCGGCTCGGCGCGGATGAGTTCCGGGTAGGTCGCTACAGCCGGGCAGCGATGTCCGGCGCAGAGGAATGACCGTCCCACCCGCAAGGGCGGACAAAATTCGGCTTACAGGTCCGGCTGCCAAACTAACACTGTTGAGGTCCTTCGGCTCCGCTCAGGGCCTTATTACATCCTTCCAAGCAAATCCCACCACGGCGACTTTGCCCCGCGTTTCAGATTCTCCCGCTTCGAGATTACGCGCAGATTATCCGCCGTGTTGCTTCCGCCTCTAGAAAACGGAACGTCATGGTGGAAGTGATGTTTTTTCGAGTTGTACTTCTCTCCGGTCAACTCATGCCGCGCCTTCGCTATCCGTCTCTCTCGGGCCGGGATATAGCGGGTGCGCCTCGGTCGTGACATCCAGATGACCACTCCAGTACCGACCGCCAACAACCAAGCCGCGTCGTTCGTCAACCGTTGTGATTGCGCGATGCCGAATACGATCAGACCGGCAAGGATCGCCAGAATCATCGTGCGCAGATTGCGGCGCACCTGCTCACGCCTTCGGCGCACACCGAGCAGCACTGAAAAACCAACAGCTATGATCGCAATCCAGGCAAGATCGTTCATTGTCGCGGGGCGGAATTATAGTCCCGATCTCCTAGGCATAACAGCCTAGACCGGGTAACCCGATGTTCTCAAGTGACAACAGTCACTTCAGGTAACCACTGTGCGGGCTTTGCTTGACACTTGCACAGCGCCGTCATACCTTCGCCCCATCATCCCAAAATCATTGGAAGGTGCTATGAACGTTCTGCGGCCTGTTGCTGCTCTCATTGTTGCCTTGATTGTGTGCTGTGCCGGATGCCAACGGGACCTAACTCGTAGCGATGCGAAGGCGCTGATTGCAAAATCCGAACAATTTACTAAACAGCACGACGATTACTTTCCGATTGGTCACGTCTATTCGCTCATCCAGCACCGGTACGAGGAAATGCAGAAGGCCGGGTACGTGAAGATTACACGTCTCGGCATTGGAGAGGGACGCGTCGTCCTTACAAGCAAAGGCAGCGATACTGTCCGACAGCTTGGGGGAATCATTAACAGCGATCTCAATTACGTCAGCGTGCCATCAGGAGCGCAGGAGGTGGTTGCCGTAACCGGAGTCAGTATTGATGGCAAAGCTGCCGTCGCCGATTTTGACTGGCGCTGGAATTTCAACGAACTCGGTGCGGTACTCAACCCTCTTGATGTTGGCATTCTTCGTCATGGCCGCGCTTTCCTTCGACTGTACGATGACGGCTGGCGCGTCGTTTCGATTGATTTTTCCAAATGATTGCACTGTAACCCCCAAAGCGAGATGAAGATGAAAAAGAATGCTGCGCCCGAAGTATTCCGCGAATTGCTGATTGCCGATGTGACGGATGCTGAGCCGGACACATTCGAGGTCATGTTTTCGTTCCCTGCTCTGAGCAAGTATTTCGGACGGTATCACCTGAAAGGCAAAGTTAAAGTCAAGGCATTGCTGGAACGCAATCTTGGCCGACAGAAAGCCGCTTCAGCATTGAAGGAGCTTCACAAGAGCGGCATCGTCTGCGTTAAACAGCGGTTCAATCCTGTCGGGCAGAACGTCGCTGAAGATGAAATTCCGATCATCTTCGGGATGCTGTTTAGTACGATTGAGGATTTGTTGCGGTCAGTCGAGGTGCTTACCAAGTTCACGGAAGAAATATCGGACAGGCTACAAGAAGTGGAGTCGAAACAAAAGCAGGAAACGGAAGCGACCGCCTCAAGCGTAGGTGAGTAGCATTGACCTTGATGCTGGCGTTCGGCGTGGTCGTTGACACCGAGTGGAGGGCTTTCATTTGGCAGGTCCTTCGTTCCGCTCAGGATTTCGGCAGCAGGCTCCCGCTCGTCCTTCGGCTTCGCTCGGCAGAACGTCTTCCCCTCCGTCAGTGCTTGCAGACTTTCTTGGCTGCATTCGTGAGAAGGCGAGAGGCGGCAATTCCCGGAGAACCGCCAACCATCACATCCATAAATTTGCTCCCGTCCCCCACTGAATCAGACCAGAGTAATGTCCCGTCTGCGGATGTCAATTGAGCAGAGGAGGTGTAGTTCGCCGCACCCATGCTGCGTCCGTTTACGATTGACTCTACACTCAACGTAGCATCCGCATCCTTCGGGTTGTCCACCAAGATCATGCAGAATTTTGATTTGGGGTTAGGCTTGCTTGTGAATTTCTCCATTGTCCGGCGAACTTCAAGCGCTGTGGCGTTGTTGCCCGCTACAAACACCCGGAGCTTTCCTGTCTCCTGCGAGATTGCCAAAGTGGCGATAGATACCACGAGGGCCAAAAGCACCCATCGTTTAGACATGAATCTCTCCTTCCTTCCATTGTGGGGATGCTACCCCGACATCAGGTCACTGCGGAAGGTTACGGAGGTGTGATCCACTTCGCGAACCGGAGTGGAGGGCTTTCATTTGGCGACGAACTACGCCCCAACCTTATCTATATCCGTCGCGACCTTCTCCGTCACGATGATTTCCGGTTCAATGACGATCTCGGATTTCACTGAGTTGGCGACCAGGCTGTACTTCTGTGCGGCCTGAATAGCCCGTCGTGCCCTTGCCTCGATCACGTCCCTGGGTTCATCTCCGGACGAAACGCGAATCACGGGCCGAAAATGGAGGCGCGTGAAAATCTCGGTGCGATCGAGTTCGATCAACTTTGTGCCTTCGGTGCGGCACTCGTAGGACAGCAAGTTGAGCTGGAATCGCTCTGCAGCCCAAATGAACATCAGCATCACGCAAGTGTTCGCCGCAGCGACGAAGGCATCTTCCGGCGTCAACACGCCGGCGTGGCCTTGCGCGTCAGGAGGAGCGGAGAACTTCATTTCAGGGCCGTTCCCCAGGGAGAGGTGGCCCCAGTGTTCTCCCATCCATTTCACGTTCGTGTGATACGTGGCGGTCCGGCTCATGGCGCCACCTCCTGACAGAAGGCGGCATATTCGCGGGCAATTGCCGCGCGGTAATCCTCTTCTTCCCCGGGCGGGACAGCGTTGTAGATCTTCACCGTTTCGAGCAATTCGTCCGCGGCGGCTTCGGGCGCACGCCCAAGCTCATGGAGTCGCTGAAAAATCAGCGGCAGGGCAAGCAGCTCTACGGTCTTACCGTCAATGTTGAGTTTGCTGGTTGGAATGCCGGAGCCGCAGGAACAGCCCGCTGGGTTGGTTTGCCGCGGTCGCGGCTCCGAAGCCGCGCTGTTGAGGACCGTGAGCCTGGGAGAGCCGAGGATTTTATCGACAAGCTCTGTCAGGCGCTGCGCGGCGAGCTCGACCGCTTTCCGGCCCGCTGCATTGAGCTGCCGGCGCCCTTCGATTTCATCCAGCCCATGCTCGGCGACGAGGTCGCTGATCACGATGCTCGCGGTTGGCTTGCCGGAGTACATCTCGGTCCCGCGAGCTGCACAGCGGAGATGGCAGCCGTCAATCGTGATGGTCGGGTGAAAGCGCGCAAAGGCGCGGTCTCCCTCGCCGCCGGCAAGAAACAAAGGCAGGCAGATGGTGACGGTTTTGCCGGGACGCGATTCGTGCAGCACCTTCAGCGCGGCCAGGCGCGCTACCGTGCCTTCAGCCAATTCCTCGCCGGAGCAGGAGACGATGCCGACCTTTCGCTCGGGAAGATTAGGCATGTTGTCCTCCTTCTTCAGCGGCGAAATGCAATTGATCGAGTTGTTCCGCTATTTCCTCGGCCAGGACGCGCGCCAACTGCTTTCCTTCCGGGTTTAGCTCGGCGATGCCCTCGGGCTTGAGGTCCTTGTGATCGCGGAACGCTTCGAAGACGGCGACCGCACGGAAAACAGTGCCGCCGCTATGTTTCACCAGCTTGGCAGCGCACATCTGCTTGCAACCGTCGATGGTTACAGCCGGGCTGGTGCGTACGCGTTCGCGCGCCTGCTCGTCGCCGAGAACCAATTTCGACAGGGCCACCAACTGGGTGTCGCCGGGGCGTAAGTTGTCGCACAACTCATACGCTGCCTCGCGGCTCACGGTGCCCAGCGATTTACCGATGCCGCTGCACGGAACGATGACGATGCGTTTATCGCGATTCATGATTGCAGCTCCTGCTGTGCCTGCGACTGCATGGCTGAGAGGTAGGATGGCGCGTCCAGCAACTTGGAGCGTTCGGCATCCCAATCGCTGGCCTCGATCACGGCCAGCCAGCCTTTGTCGTACGGGTCCTGGTTGATGACCTCGGGCGTCAACTCCAGCGCCTTGTTGACCGCGACGATCTTTCCGGAAACTGGGGAAAGCAGCGCGACGTTGACTTTCATGGTCTCCAGCTCCGCACAATCGTCCCCGGCTTTGAGAGTTGTGCCCTGGGGTTTGACGTTGGCAAAGGCAACGTCGCCATTGTGTTGCTGGAGGTAATCCGTAACCCCGATTCGGACGCAGTGGGAGTCTTGGGATAGCTCGGCAAGTACCCATACGCCGTCGGAGGTATAAAGCCGGTCCGTCGCTACTCGGAACGTGAACTTATCAATCGTGGTTTGCAGGTACTCCGCCATCTTGCCTCCTTCGAATATGCAGTGCAGAGGATCAGGACGCGCTGCTTGCTCATCGAACACTCTTTCCGTAAGGCTCACAAATGGCGACGACTGGCGTGCCGCTCGCTTCTCCACCGAAGTATCGGCGCTGGAAGTAGAACGCCACGTTTACTAAACCGATCATCACCGGCACTTCCACCAGCGGGCCGATTACTGCCGCGAATGCCGCTCCGGAGTTGATGCCGAAAACCGCGACCGCCACGGCAATCGCCAGCTCGAAGTTGTTGGAGGCCGCCGTGAAGGCAAGGGTGGTCGTCTTTGAGTAGTCGGCTCCGAGCTTCCTCCCCATGTAGAAGGAAATCAAAAACATGGCTACGAAATAGATCAGCAGCGGAACGGCGATACGAACGACGTCGAGCGGGAGACGGACGATGTACCCGCCCTTGAGGGAGAACATGACGAAAATCGTGAAAAGCAGTGCGATTAACGTCAGCGGGCTGACCCGCGGAACGAAGTTGTGGTCGTACCACGCCCGGCCCTTGGCGCGCATCAGCGCGGTTCGAGTCAGGAAACCGGCCAGGAACGGGATACCGAGGTAAATGAAAACGCTCTTTGCGATCTCTCCAATGGATACGTGGACGACCGCGCCATGCAGGCCGAGTTTAGCCGGCAGTACGGTGATGAACACCCATGCATATAACGAATAGAAGAACACCTGAAACAAGGAGTTAAAGGCGACCAGCCCCGCTGCATATTCGGTGTCGCCCTTGGCAAGCTCGTTCCAGACGATGACCATGGCGATGCACCGGGCCAGGCCAATCATGATCACCCCAGCCATGTATTCGGGGTAGCCGCGCAGGAAGACGATGGCCAGCACGAACATGAGGATCGGGCCTACGACCCAGTTCTGCACGAGTGAAAGACCGAGCACGCGCTTGTTACGGAAGACCTCGCCCAATTCTTCGTAGCGGACTTTGGTGAAGGGCGGATACATCATCACGATCAGCCCTACCGCGATCGGAATAGAAGTCGTGCCCACGCTGAACCGGTTCAGAAAAGGCACGATTCCAGGTGCCAGCCAGCCGGCGATCACGCCGACGGCCATTGCCGTGAAGATCCACGCGGTAAGGTAACGATCCAGAAAGCTCAGGCGAGAGGAGACTGTGTTTGCCATTTTTGCTATGCCCTCGAGGAAATAGCTGCCTTTGGCCGCACCAACGCGGAGTAGGGCCGCCACTCGCTGGCCGTGCAGGAGCCGGTCTGGATAGCCTTCTTTAATTGGCGCGAGTCCGCTGCGAGAGCTTCCGACGATTGGAAGAGGTCCCGAAGAAATCCGAAGAGCAGCTTGTGCACACCCTCTGTCGGCTGTGCCAGCCGGTAATACATCCGCGCCCCATCGCGCCGGTCCAGCACCAGGCCGGAGTTTCTTAAGTAGGTAAGGTGGCGGGACACGTTCGGCTGCGACGACTGCAAAACGTACTGGATGTCGCAAACGCACAACTCACCGTGAATCAACAGGTTCAGAATCCGAAGCCTGGTCTGATCCGCGAGCCCCTTGAATAACTGCTCTAAATCCTTCATGCGGTGTCTCCTGGCTCGATTTTATCAGTATTCATTTATATTCGTATACACTTATACGTGTATGATAGGATTAGTGCCGTGATGCAGGGCACACTTCCCTGTGATCTGCCTGGTGGTGTTTATGAGACCGAAAGTCCTGTTTCTCTGCACTGGTAATTCAGCCCGCAGCCAGATGGCAGAGGCATACCTGCGCCACGTGGCTGATGACCGCTACGAGGCACTTAGTGCAGGCGTCGAGCCCAAGGGCTTGAATCCTCTGGCCGTTGAGGCGATGCGTGAGATCGGCATCGACATATCCGAACAGACGTCGAAGGACGTGGTCACCCTCTTGGGCCAGCACGTGCCTTACGTGGTTACGGTCTGCGATAACGCCAAAGAACGCTGTCCGATCTTCCCCGGTACCTGGAAGTTTCTGCACTGGAGTTTCGAAGACCCGGCCGCAGCCGAAGGAACACCGGAGGAACGGCTAGCCGTTTTCCGTAGGATACGCGAGCAGATCATCGCCCACATTGATCGGGAATTCGTTCAGGGCGACATAACACGAAAGCGAGCGTAACTAGAGTGCCTCCCCGAGCGGTTGCAGCCACAGCTTTGCTGATGCTTGTGTTCTGTGCCTGCAACGAGGGTCACTATTCGTTCGAGCAAGAGTACAGATCGGTACAGAAGACGCTCTCGGCCGACACGGAGCCCACGCGGGCCAGCCGACCTCGGCGGAACGGGTACACCTCGGAGGCTTCTTGGCAATACGAATTCCGCGGCCACAAAGAGGCTGCCATGACAGTCTTCCAGGCCAGGATACCTGCCGGTTACAACCTGGTACGGCAGACCAGTTCTGAACTCACTTTCGCCAGATTTGACGGACACGACAGCTTCTATCTGACGCTCAGCTTCGATTCCACCAAGCAGGACTCGACGACAATCCTGGCCGTGTTGAGGAGCCTTCCCGATTGATAGCGTTCTCATTGCAGATGATTTGCCTATGAGGATCATGCGCACAGTCGCACCGCACGTCGCGCATGACCGGTGCTTAACGTGGATGCAACGATTGCGATTCGCGCTGGGAATGTTGCAAATGTTCGGCGTGGTGTTCTCTCTGGTGTTGATCCTCGAAACCGGCCTCAACACGGTCTCCCTCACGGCTTCGCTTCTGACTTGCGCCGCAACCTCGCTGAGTGTGCTGCTCTTCGGCCGCGGCGGGTGAGCTTAAACGAGGCGTCACTCAGTGCGCCAAGACACTCAAGAGAATCTGTCCTTCCACTGGCCGCGATACCAGCAGCCACAACCAAGCTGTAGGCGACAGCCGCCGCTGGGGCCGCACTTGGGACTTCTACAAAGGATTCACCGCAGCAACGCGCGATGAATCCCGCCATGTGCTGTTCGGCGTGAAGTAGCTTCAGGACCTGGTGCGTCAGGACCCGGAGCGCATGGCGCCGGTGATCGCGCAGACGGTGAAGGAATTTGCGCCGTTCATCGAGCACATCATGCAACCGCCGGGCAAGGACATGGCTTATTACGGCGGCTGGCATCTGGAAAGCGCGTGGCCCGGCTATACGCCTGAAAATCTCCGCCAGGAGATGATTGGATACGCCAACAACGCCCTCGCCAAACGATTACACGCCATCGGGATAGAAATGGCTGCTTGAATCACCGTCGCCCACCCTTTGCTCCGGCGAAGGGTGGGATTTTTCCGCGGCGCCGGAACGGCGGCCCATGAATGGCGATACCAGGGTCTTTCCGTCGGCGATCAATTGCAGGAGTTGCCGGTCGCGGATGTAGAGCGTGGACCCATCCAACTCCGCCAGCTTTCTCTTCCTGAACTCGACGAAGAGCCGGCTGACGGTTTCGCGCGAAATCCCGATCATCTGCGCCACCTCTTCGTGCCGGAATGCAAACTTGATGCGAGACGCTGTGTCACCGGCGCTCATCGGCCAATCCAACAGTAACAGGGCCAATTTTCCACCGGAAGATTGCGACAGGCCCAGACAACGGATTTCGTGACAGGCGCTGATGTAACTGGACGAAAGCTGCTGGGCAACTCCCATGCCGATCTCTCTGGAATTGTTCATTAAACGCAAAAAGGGATCGCGCTTGATGAAAGCCAGTTGGCAAAGACCCAGTGTCTCGGCCGTCACTTCGTACTGTCTTCCGGAAAGTGTTCCGGGAAGACCCAGCACGTCGCCAGCCTTGGCCATTCGTAAGATCAGGGCCCGGCCGTCAACCGAGGTGAGGTAGAGCTTGACCCGGCCGCTCTGGAGAATGAATATGCCCCGCGCCGGCTCGCCTTCGTTAAACAGCTTGGCGGCATCCGGGTAATGGATGGGAAAACTGATCGCCTCCAGTTCGTTGGCGACGCTTTGAGCCAAAACGCCGAATACGGTAGTGGTCGTGGGCTCAGGCGTGCGTGCACGCCGGCTGGCTGCATGGTCGCGCGAGGAAGCCATAGACACCCCCGTTGGGTTGCGCCGATGACTTCG
Source organism: Terriglobales bacterium (assembly GCA_049509755.1). Taxonomy (GTDB): domain Bacteria; phylum Acidobacteriota; class Terriglobia; order Terriglobales; family Acidobacteriaceae; genus JAIQGF01. Next base: position 132,143 of record JBEKZP010000001.1, read on the forward strand.
AAGTCAGGCTGGTTCGGCAGGAACCCAAGATCAGCGATTGTCTCGGCACAGGCCTGACGCAGAGCAAGGTCAAGCGCCAGATTGTGTCGGGGATTGAGTGGCCAAGACTACTCCGAACGGCCCGGAAAAACGAGAGGAATGTTACAGAAATTAGTGATGCGCGTCACATTGACGAGCGCGCTCATCGGCACCGAAATCCCGGCTGCATCACCTAGTCACCCGCGGCCGCATCTTCCTGCTCGTGATCCGGTGGAGCGATCTGGACCAGGTTGTTTTTCGGCGCAGCGGCTGCGGCCAGGTCGCGCTCCCAGCGGAGCGCCTCGCGAACGCCGGGGCGGAAGTTCGCGGCAAACTTGCCAACACGGACCGAACCACGCACCAGGTGGCCGACGGTCAGCGGGCCGGCCACTTTGCGGTGGCCGATCCAGTGCAGGGCTGAACTGATGGCGCATCCGCACCTGCTGCAGTCCGGATCGCCGCCAAAGATACACGGCTCCACGCGGGTGCGCATATCGGCGGTGTAGTTCACCGACATCTTGGAGAAGATGCAGTCATCAGGATTGCGGGGCGGCGCCAGCAGGGTGCGCGCGATCTCCTGGTTGAAAAGGAACTTGGGGTAGCGACGGCGCAGTTCCGGAGTCTCGCGGATGAGCCGGTCATAATGTTCCGGCCTGAGCATCTCTGGCGCGTCCTCGCCTCGCTGCGGCGAATACGCGCTCACCCAAATGAAGTTCACCTCCGGGCGCTCGCTCCAGAACCGTATGTACTCTTCCAGGTAACCGTCGCGCTCCAGCATGGGCCGCGTGATGGTCCAGTGCACGTTGACTTCACAGCCCTCGATATTGCGCAGGATGCGTTCATAAGTCGCGGGCTTGCGGCGGACGTCGTGATGCTCGGGAAGGCCGTCCACGGAGATAGTGACGCGAAAGTCCTTGAACTTCATCCAGTGCTTCGGGATGGGGATCACAGCGCTCGTGACCAGCATCACAAAAGTTCCCAGCGCGGTGATGCGCGGGATCATCGTCTCCAGTTCGCGGTGACGCATCATGGGCTCTCCGCCCACCAGCGACACGTGCAGCGGGCGGTAGCGGCGGACCAAGTCAACCACGCGCTCCACCAGTTCATCACCCTTGAAATCGCTGAGGTCGAGCAGGTTCTTCTCGCCGCCGAGGTGACCCTCACCGTACGCATAGCAGCCGGGGCAGGTCAGAGGGCACTCGCGCGTGATCTCGATCGACATCAGCGGCGAGCGGCCCGTCAAGATTCCACCCCAGCCTTTCAAGAGGTGTATGGCCCGCAGGCTGCTTTTCTTTTTCATGGTTGCATTTCTCCTGGCTTCGCGGGAGACCGGTTAGGGTGCTGAAGATTGCAGCCGAGGATGATTCGGCGAAAAAGTGCGCAAGCAGACCAGCACGCGCACCACTGCCCACAACAAGGGATTAGACGTGGGCGGCTGCTCAATTGGTTGTTTTATTGTTTGCCGGCAAGTGTTGGGGCGCGCTTTACCTCCGCAGCCTGGAGCCTAAAGCCTGCTTACGCTTCCGCCGGTGTTGCCACCGGCTCGCCCGCCACCTCGCGGTACACGTTCAGGATGCGCTGCACCGAGGTTTCCCACGAGAACCGCTCGACCTGCTCGTAGCCTCTCTGCTTCAGCTTCTCGCGCAGCGGCTGGTCCACCAGGACCTTGTGCAGCGAATGCATGATTTCGAAGACGTTTTCCGGGTTCACCAGCACGGCCGCGTTGCCGACCACCTCGGGCAGCGACGAAGTATTGGAGGTCACCACCGGCGTGCCGTGCGCCATGGCCTCCAGCGGCGGCAGCCCGAACCCTTCGTAGAGCGAGGGAAAAACGAACACCTTGGCCACGTCGTAGAAAATCCGCAGCACCTCGATGGGCACGAACCCGAGGAAGCGCACGTCATTCTGCACGCCGCCCTTGATCACCGTCCGCCGCAGGTCGGGATGGCGTGAAACCTCGTCGCCGATGATGATCAGCTTCAGGTCAGGGAATTTTCCTTCCTTCTCCAGTTCCGTCTTGAGCGCCGAAAACGCCTCGATGATCCGCACCACGTTCTTGTGCGGGCTGATCCTGCCTGCGTACAGGATGAACGGGTAATTGCACTGGTAGCGTTCGGCGATCAGTTCGCGGTCAGCGTCGGTGGCGTGGCCCACCCGAAAGCGCTCGTCAATCGCGTTGTACACCACCTCGATCTGGCTCTCGGGGATCTTGAACAGCCGCTGGATATCCATCTTGGTAAATTGCGAGACGGCCAGGATGCGCGCGGCGCGGCTGAGCACGCGGTGCGTAAGGTAGCGATGCGCCGCCCTGCGTATTCCCGAGCCGTTGTGCGTCCGGTACATGAAATCCAGCAGGTCGTGCACGGTGATCACGTACGGGCAGGGCAAGTACAGCGGCGTCCAGAACAGGTGCGGGATGTGCACCAGGTCGCACTGGTAATGGCGCAACACCCGGGAGAATGCTATGTAACTGCGCGGCGAATGTTCGTCCGCTGTAAACGGAACGATGTGGAAGTTCGGCGGCAGCTTGCCGATTTCGCGCACGCGGTCGCGCCCGCCGATCAGGAAGTAATCGCTCGACTGGTCCAGGCGCCCCAGCGTCCGCACCACATTGCGGATGTAGGTGCCGACGCCGAAGTCGCGAATCGGCCGGATATCAATCCCCACGCGCACGCGGATAGTGTAGCGCGTTGTGCAAAACAGATGGACGAGAACAAACATTGAACCGCAAAGGACGCCAAGGCCGCAAAGGTAATTCCTTTGCGATACTTTGCGTCCTTTGCGGTTAGCCCTGCCGCAATCGAAGCTGCGCCCCCGCTGAGACTGAAACTCGAAACTAGTGTGTTACCGCCATGGCCCGCGCCCGGCGCTCGGGATACAGCGGGAACGTCTCGCACATGGCGAGCACCTCGCGCTTGATCTTGCCCAGCACCTGCGCGTCGGTGCGGTTGTTGAGCGCCTGCGCAATCCAGCGCCCGATCTGGCGCATCTCGTTTTCCTTCATGCCGCGCGTGGTGAGCGCCGGCGTGCCGATGCGGATGCCGCTCGGCTTCATCGGCGGGTTGGTGTCGAACGGGATGGCGTTCTTGTTGACCGTGATGCCGGCCTCGCCCAGCGCTTTTTCCGCCTCGCTGCCCAGCATGCCCTTGCTGAAGACATCCACCAGCATCAGGTGGGTGTCGGTGCCGCCGGAGATGATGCGGAAGCCTTCGTCGATGAGCGTTTGCGCCATGACTTGCGCATTGGCGACGATCTGCCGCGCGTAGTCCTTGAATTCCGGCTGCATGGCCTCGAGGAAGCAGACCGCTTTGGCGGCCACCATGTGCACCAGCGGACCGCCCTGGTCGCCGGGGAAGACGGACTTATCAACAGCCGCGGCCAGGTCGACCTGCTTGTCGCCGACCTGCGCCATCTTTTGGCACAGAATCATGCCCGCGCGCGGCCCGCGCAGCGTCTTGTGGGTGGTGGTAGTGACGATCTGGGCGTGCGGCACTGGCGATGGGTGCACGCCTGCCGCTACCAGTCCGGCGAAATGCGCCATGTCCACCAGGTAAAGCGCGCCGACTTTGTCGGCGATCTGGCGCATGCGCGCGAAATCGATGATCCGCGGGTACGCCGACCCGCCGCCGATGATCAGCTTCGGCCGCTCGCGCTCCGCCATCTTCTCCAGGTCGTCGTAGTCAATCGTCTCCGTTTCCTTGGTTACGCCGTAGGGGACGATCTTGTAGGTCTTGCCGGAAAAATTCAGGTGATGCCCGTGGGTCAGGTGGCCGCCGTGCGCCAGGTTAAGGCCGAACACCACGTCGCCCGGCTGGATGACCGCTGAATAGGCCTCCATGTTGGCCGACGAGCCGGAGTGCGGCTGCACGTTGGCATGCTCGGCGCCGAACAACTGCTTGGCGCGCTCGCGGGCCAGGGTTTCCACCACGTCGGTGAACTCGCAGCCGCCGTAGTAGCGCTTGCCGGGATAGCCCTCGGCGTACTTGTTGGTGAACACCGAGCCCATGGCTTCGAGCACGGCCTCGCTAACGAAGTTCTCGCTGGCGATCAGCTCCAGGCCTTCGTGCTGGCGGCGCTCCTCGTTGTAGACGGCGGTGGCTACGTCGGGATCAACTTCATAAAGAGGGCGGGACATGCGGTTGTTCATGGGAAGCTCTCAGCTATCAGCCGTCAGCTCTCAGCCGGGCGGCAATTCGAAAAATAAAGGATACTCCCCGCCGCGGGGCGCTCCAAGCGGCATCAAAAGACTTTGAGGTGCAGTCCCAAGCGGGACTGGGTTATGGCTAGGTTTTGTCATGCCGCGCGGCGGCGAGGCTAACATCCACCACAAATCGCGAGGAGGAGGTGCAAACCGAATATGAAAAAGGCATTTGCGATTTTGGTTTGTCTGCCGCTGCTGGCACTTTCGAGCGATGCTAAAACGAAGAACCGAATCGAGATCGTGGCGCATGCCCAAGGTCGTCAAGAGAGCCTCTCCTCGTCGGATAGGAAAAAAGATGGTGAAAGTGAGTTTCAAGTCAGTGAAGCGGGTATCGCCTTCGCCATATCCGCCGGCATGATCGCGGAGGACGACTCAACCGTCCGTCTGGCCCTGAAAGTCATCAATGCAACAACCAAGGCGCATGTTTTTTCTCCGAGCGAGATCGTGGTGATTTTGCCGAACGGACATTCCTATCGGCCGTTTAGCCAAGTGGATGTGCTGGCGCAAGCTTACGAGGTGAAGGCCAAGCCCAAGCGGAGGAGAGAACCTGCTGCGCACACTGCGCCATCGGAGATCAGCGCCGGCGCAGGCTGCTCAGTAATTGGCGACAGCGCCTCCTGCCAGACTACTCCGGACTCATCGACCGAAGCATGGTCCGCCAGACGTCTGGCGCTCGGTTCCATGATTAGAAGTGCCGTGCAGCGTAGCAAGTTCAAGAAGTACATCGAACAGGTGAAAAAAACCTACCTGGTCTCGCAGGAGATTGGCCCCGGGGATACGGTCACCGGCTATGTGGATCTCTACCTTGAAGACATCCACAACGGCCCATTCACGGTGCGCGTTCCTGCCGGCGGGACTACGTGGTTCGCCCCGACACCGGGTCAATTAGCCGTCCAAAAGACGACCTACGACTTCCGCTTCGGTCCAGAACTAATTGGCGATCCACGGCAATCGCCGCGCAAGGACTCTGCGACTGAGTAAGAGGTTCGGATGCGGCCGCGAAGTGGTCAGCACGGATTCATGCGCGTGGGCTTATCCACGCCTGTACATTCCGGGATCGAATATTTCCATGTAGGTTGCCGGGTCGGCGAGAGCCTTGAAACCGACCTTCGCGTAAATCCGCTGGTCGTGGGTGTACAACATCCAGCGCCGGAGTCCGTGTAAATCGGGATGCTGCTGGATGGTCTGCATTAGCCATTTGCCCAGGCCGCGGCCGCGATGGCTCTCCTCAATGTAGTCGTCGAGAATGAATGCGAACGTCGCATAGTCGGTGACGACGCGCGCAAAGCCGATCTGGCGCGCGCCCTCGTACACGCCGAAGCACAGGGAATTTGCGAGGGCGCGCTCCAGTGTCGGGCGCGGGATACCGTCGGTCTCCCAGCCGAGCCAGTTCGCAAGAAACTTGTGGATGGCGTTGAAGTCCAGGCGGCGGGGATCGGTGCTGATCGCGTACTCGCCGTTACGATACTCCTGGAATTGTGGTGTCACTCGTGCCGTCGCCATAACACCTCACTTATCGGGCGGCTTACCGATGGGCAGGTCGCGGATGGGAGCGGGTGGTGGCACACCGTGGGTGCCGATCAGCCGCAGTGGTACATCGCTCAACGTCTTCAGCGGCTGGTCGGAGTAGGGATCGTGTCCGACGGTGATCCACCAGGTCACGGGCTTGCCGGATATGCCGCGCTGGTATGTGCCCACCGCAATGCTGACGACGATCACGCGCTTGTCGCGCATGTGCGCCTCGGCTTCCACGCATAGCGGGAAATCGCTGTCACGATCCTCGGCCATGCCCGTCTGCTCGCCGCAATCGTTCACTTCCCAACTGATCTGGGCGCCTTCGCCGGCCTCTTTGATCAACCAGCGTTCGAATGGAATGGAGGGCAGCTTCGGGTCGAGTTGTGAGACCAGGAGCGCTTTCGTGTGTGCAATTGCCTTGCGATCCCGCGCCGTCTGCCCGGCGGCTGCAACGGCAATCAGCAAACCCAACCACGCGGCTGTGCGCGCGAAACGCAACCTGGATTCTCCGCTCGGTACTAGGCACTCGGTACTAGGCACTCGGTACTAGGTACTCGGGACTAGGGACTCGGGACCTTCTCTTCCCGCTCGATCTGCGCAATCTTCTCCACCCGCCGCTGATGCCGGCCGCCGGCGAACTTGGTGCGCAACCACATATCGAGAATGCTGTGCGCCTCGTCGTCGGTGAGCACGCGCGCGCCCAGGGTGAGCACATTGGCGTCGTTGTGCTCGCGGCTCATCTGCGCCTCGTACACGGTGTGCGCGTTGGCCGCCCTGACCCCCGGCACCTTGTTGGCCGCGATCGACATTCCGATCCCGCTGCCGCACACCAGCACGCCGCGGTCCGCCTTCTTGGCCGCGACCTCTTCGCCGACCTTGCGCGCGTAGTCCGGGTAGTCCACCGAATCGAGATTTAGCGTGCCCTTGTCGTCCACCTGCTGGCCCTCTTCGGTGAGCCACTGCTTGATTTTTTGCTTGAGCGGGAAGCCCGCGTGATCGGCGCCGAGTGCGATTTTCATAATCAGTATTCTAGTCCCGAGTCGCGAGTCCCGAGCATTGACTTTGTGCGGCTCGGGACGCGCGACTCGGGTCTTCCGAAACCTTGCCGCGCACCCGTTTTCGGCACATAATGCGCGCCTCGGGAGAAATTCTGGAGGACGCACCATGGCAGCCACGAGTGCCGCGCAGGAATTCAAATTCATCAAGTTTGACCACAGCACCTTCGCCGCGCGCATCACGCTGAACTACCCGCCCTACAACGTGCTCACCGTGCCCATGATGGCGGAACTGGCCGACGCGATCGAGAGCCTGAACGGGCGCCCCGAAGTGAAGTGCATCGTGCTGGATTCGTCGCAGAAGACCTTTTCCGCCGGGATCTCCGTGGAAGACTCGCGCCCGGAGCGGGTTTTCCAGACGCTCGAGGCCTTCAACCGCGTCTTCCAGGCGATCGCGGATATTTCCAAGCCGCTCATCGTGGTGGTGAATGGCCCCGCCATCGGCGCCGGCTCCGAGCTGGTCGCGTTCGGCGACATGGTGATCGCCACCACCAACGCCCGTTTCGCGCAGCCCGAAGTGAAAATGGGCGTGTTCCCGCCCTTCGCGGCCATCATGCTGCCCGCCCTCATCGGCCCGAAGAAGACCTACGAGCTGATCCTCACCGGCAATCCGCTGACCGCCGAAGACGCACTGGCGCTGGGCTTCGTGAACAAGGTGGTTGCCGAGGCGGAACTTCTCAAAACGGTGAACGAGGTGCTGGCGCGCATCGGCGAGTTCAGCGGCCCGGTGCTGGAAATGACCAAGCGCGTGATCGGCAGCTCCATCGGCCTGCCCCTGGCCGAGGCGATGAAAAAATCGCAGGACATTTACCTCAACCAGCTCTATGCGTTGGAGGACGTTGCCGAAGGCTTGCGCGCGGTGGTGGAGAAGCGCAAACCGGTGTGGAAGAACAAGTGACGGCACCGGCGCGGCGTCTGAGGATAGGAACCAGGAAAGAGTCGATGGTCGACGGTCGATGGTCGACGGCAAACGCAGATTCCTCGCTGCGCTCGGAATGACAATCCTCGAAGGTGTTGTTTATCTCAAAGCCTAGAGAGCGCCGTTGATGAAGCGCACCAGGTGCCAGGCATCGAGAAACTTATAGGGCGTCTCGCCGGTGGTGTAGTGCCCGCAAGGCAGCACGGCGATGCGATGGTCGAGCCGGCGGCGGCGGAACTCGGCGACGATCTGCCGCGAGAACTCGGGCAGAAACGTCAGGTCGTAGGTGGCGTAAACCACCAGCGACTTCTTGGGGAAGCGGCTGAACTGGTCGAAGTACGACATCGGGCTGATGGCCAGCCAGCAATCGCGCAGGCTCTCCAGGGTGATCTCGCGCTCGACGCCGGCGCGGACGTGGCGCGTGGATTGGCCGGTCCACACGACGTCGGCAAAATACGTGGAGGCGTGATTGAAGGCGTTCACGCGCAGGCGGGGGTCGTGGGCGCTGGCGATGAAGGCGTAACAGGAGCCCAGGCTGGTCCCGAGGATGCCGAACTCGCGGTAGCCCTGCGACTCCAGCCAGTCGAGGCAGCAGCGGACGTCAAGGATGGCCTGGCGCGCGGCGGCGATGGTGCGTCCAATGTTGGCGGAGACGGCGTAATCGGCGCGCTCCAGTTCGGCGGGGCGGCGCACGTCGTGATAGGGCATGCTGAGCCGAAGTCCGGCGATGCCGCAGAAGTTCATCATGCGGCAGAGCGCGTTGTGGCTGAGCGCGTCGGCGTTCCACTGCGGCAGCACGATCACGGCGCGGCGCCCGCGAGCCGGGAACCAGCGCGCATTGGCGGTGTTGTTCTCGGCATAGGGTGTCTCGACCGCCGAGGTGAAGCGCAGGAACTCGCCCGTGCCGCGGTCTTCGTCATCACCGTTGTTACCGCCGGAAGCGTGCAGCTTCACCGGATGTCGCTCGATGCGGAAGTCGGTGGGCGTGCGGTAGGAGAAAAACTGGTCGCTGTGGGCGACGATGTGGCGGTTGAGCTGGTGAAAGAAATTTTCAGGCGCTTTTTGGTGGTCGCCATTGACGCCCGGCCAGCCGCGAGTCCATTCCATGCCCCAATCGAAAGGGCGCACGACGCGGTTGGTGTCGCGGGTGGTGAGACGGGTCTCCCAGGTGTGCATCCAATTTTGGTAGCGCTGGCGCATGGCGTGTGAAAAAGAATAACAAAAGCTGTCAGCTATCAGCCATCAGCGGTCAGCTTGCAGCCGCGGGCGGCTCAGCCGTCCCTACGGGACTTGGATTTCGTGAGGTGACGTTTCCCGGCACTGAAGTGCCGGGCTATTTTCATTCGCGCCTACGGCGCTGAAGCCGATAGATGAAAGCTGAGAGCTGGGAACTGAAAGCTGATAGCCGACAGCTGACAGCCGAAGGCTGAGAGCCGAGAGCCGAGAGCTGAAAGCTGAGAGCTGAAAGCTGAGCGCTGAGAGCTGAAAGCTGAAAGCTGAAAGCCGAAAGCCGAAAGCTATTCCTTGTACGTGCGCCGCACGCGGCCGCCGACGCGGCAGAGGACTTCGTAGGGGATGGTGGCTTCCAGGCGGGCGTGCTCCCAGGCGTCAATCATGCAATCGCCGTCGGCGCCGAGAATGGTGACCTCATCGCCGAGCGCGGCGCCGTTCACATCGGTGACGTCCACGACGGTAATGTCCATGGAAATGATTCCCACCATCGGCGCGTAGGTTCCGCGCACGATCACGCGGCCGCGCGAGGAGAGATGACGCGACAGTCCATCGGCATAGCCGACCGGCAGAACCGCGAGCTTGGTGGGGCGATTGGTGACGTAGGCAGCCTTGTAGCCGACGGTCTGGCCGGCGCCCACATCCTTCATGGAGATGATCTTGGTTTTCCAGGAAAGCACGCGCTCGACCGCCAAGGGGTGCGGAATTTCGGGATCGTTTTCGGTCCGCATCAGCGGCAGGCCGTAGCCGTAGAGCAACATTCCCGGCCGCACCATGTTGCGCCATAGCGACGGGCGTCCGCCGACGGCGGCGCTGTTGGCGATGTGGCGGAAGCGTGGCGAGAAGCCGTGCTGGCAGACGAACTGCTCGAATTCGGCGAAGCGCTGTGCCTGGTGCTTGGCGTCTTCGGCATCGAGCACCTCGGCCGATGCGAGGTGGCTGAACACGCCTTCGAGTTCGATTGGTTCGGCGGCCCGGATGCGCTTCAGGAACAAATTCATGAAGTAGTCGGGCACGCCGAGGCGCGCCATGCCGGTGTCTACTTTGACGTGAACGGGAAAGGAGCGCGGCGCAGCGTTGATTTTGCCGAGCGCGGCTTCCAGCGCGCCGATCTGCCACCACTCCCAGACGGTCGGCGTCAGGTGGTGGCGGACCACGTCTTCCTGCTCGCCGCGCCAGAAGCCGGTCATCAACAGCACGCGGCCGGTGACGCCGGCTTCGCGGATCTTGACGCCCTCTTCGGTGGAGGTCACGCCGTACCAGGTGGCGCCGGCTTCCTGCAGGGCGCGCGCGCACTCGGGTGCGCCGTGGCCGTAGGCGTCGGCCTTGATGACGGCGCAGACGGTGACCTCGGGGCCGACGTGCTGATGGATCAGGCGGAAATTATGGCGCAGCGCGCTGAGGGAAACTTCCGCCCAAGTGGGTCTCATGACATTGGCAATTTCTGATTTGTGATCTTGTGATTGCCGAGGCTGATTGTAAACGAGGAAGCGCGAATAAGGCCGAGAACGATTGGCGAAAAAGACCCACATCTGCCAAAACCGGGCAGATGTGGGACACCCTCACCCGGCGGGGTTGGCACGAGGCTGCGGGAACAGCGACCGCCATTGCTCCAGATCGGCCCGAGGATGCGAGATGACGCCGAGATCCGCCTGGACGTGCTCGGGCCTGCCCATGCCGACCAGGGCAGTGACCAATCCCGGGCTGGAGCGCGCAAACTGGATGGCGTTCTCCGCCGAGGATTTCATTCCCAGGCGCTTGCCGACGAAGTCCGGCAGTTCGCCCGCGAGGTTTCCTTGCGCCAGCGTGCCGCTGCCCACGGCGGCAATGCCCAGGCGATGGGCAAACTCCAGCGCCGACACCCCTTCCTCGGACTCGTCGAGCTGGTGGTTGTTGGCCGACCACGCTTCGGTCATGGCGAGATTGAAGGGCAACTGGATGAAGCGGAAGTGATGTTCTTCTCCACCCGCGTTAAACGCACAATGCAGGACCGCTTCCAGGGGCATGTAACCGCGGTCGCCGGGATCCACGCGAAACGCGTTCCAGCTAGCCACGCCGTAGCAGCGGATCTTGCCCGCCTGGACGGCGTTTTCCAGCTCGGCAAAGGCCGCGGTGAGGCGCGTGACGAATTGGGAGGGCGGGATCTCGGCGAGCTGTGCCTCGGGATTGTGAACGTAGAAGACGTCAATGGTTTCCAGGCCAAGGTTGCGGCGCGAACGCTCGAGCTGGTCGGCAAGGAAACGGGGCGCCATGCAGTGCATTCCGCCGGCGATTTCGGCCGGGTCGAGGATGCCGGGCTCAATGTATTCCTTCATGAAGTAGGCGCGCGGATCGGGCGGCATGTCGCGATCGAAGGTCAGGCATCCGGCCTTGCTGCAGACCAGCACCTCGTCGCGGCGCACTTGGCCGGCGCCGATGACTTCCGCCAGCGCGGCGCCGATGTTTCGTTCCGAGCGCTGGTGGCGGTAGTTGATGGCGGTGTCCACGACATTGATTCCGGAGCGGAGGGCCTCGGAGATGGCGGCGGTGTAGGCGCGGTCGGCGGCATCGTCGGCCTCGCCGAGAAAGGTGCCGATGCCGATGGAGGAGAGAGTAAGCTCGCCGACGTCTTTCACCCACTCGGGCCGGCGGAAGTGGCCGGCGCTTCCCGCCTGTGGAAAACGTTGTGCATAGCGTGCGGTGCCTTCAGCGGTAGCAAAGCCTGAGTTCATGGCCGCCTAGTCTATCAGTACGTTAGGCGCGAGTCTTTTTTTGGAATCGATTTGCGAGTTGCACCACAATCGCAGCGGCAAACTTTCTCGGCTCTTTTGCATCTGTGTAGCGGTGGGAGAGGTGCGTCGGGCGTGGGCCGGGGCGCAGGCCCGGGGTAGGGTTCAACCGGCGGACCGCACAATTGATAAGGAGAACAATCATGAAAGCGTTTCTGTTTGGCTTGGGGCTGGGAGTCGGCTTGGGCGTTCTGTTTGCGCCCATGAGCGGGGAAAAAACACGGAACACGCTGCAAGATCGGGCGCAGGACCTGGCTAGCTCGGCGCGCGAGACCTACAAACAGGGCCGCGACCGCGTGCAGCGCACGGTGAGCAACATCCGCAGCGAAGCCACGCCTCCAACGGGCACGGAGACCGGGGCCTAGCAACAAGTCAGAAGTAAGAAGTAAGAAGTCAGAAGTAAATCAGAGTGAAAAGCGCATACCGGCCGGCTCACTTCTTCGTTCTGACTTCTTACTTCTTAGTTGCCAGGTTGGCCCTTGGGGCGGATTGGCGCTTGAAATCCGCGGCTTATTTACATATCGTTGGCAGGCCCGCAGAGGAGAAATATGCGCCGCCAACGGGGGTTCTCGCTTATCGAGCTGCTGATTGTGGTGGCCATAATCCTGGCCCTGGCGGCGATGGCCATTCCCAACCTGTTGCGCTCCAAGATGTCGGCCAACGAGGCCTCGGCGGTTTCGGCGCTGCACGCCATTGCCAACGCGCAAACCACCTACCAAATTACCTATCCCAACCTCGGCTTTGCCGACGAGCTAACCAAGCTGGCCTACCCTCCGCCCGGTCAGCCGATTGACGCCAACCATGCCGGCATCATTGACTGGGTGCTGGGCTGTTCGTCGCAACCGTGCCCCAAGGCGGGATACCAGTTCTCGATCGGAAACCCCGTAGGAACACCGATCAGCGGGTTCACGGCGGTGGGCACGCCTTTGCTCCAGGGCCAAACCGGGCGGCGTGGCTTCTGCCTGGACCAGATCGCGCGCGTCACCCAGGATCCGACTGGCGGCGCGAATTGCACCCAGCCGCTGGAATAGTCCCGAGTCGCGAAACCCGAGTTGCGAGCACGGAGCTTCCGGTTTTGCTCGGGACTGGCGACTCGGGTCTCGGGACTTCGATTGACACCCCTCGCTCCGCCCTTTATTCTTTAGTATTGCCCCAGGGAGAATTCTGCCGTCTGTGCCGGCCCCGGGTAATTGCCTGATGGGGTTGCGCTTACGTCAGTACCGAGATGTTCATCAGCCTGCAAGTTCTGGTACAGAAGGAGATCAATTTTCGGGAGGAATATCCCCCGGAAACGATTGATCTAGGTCCAGACATGCGCCAGTCGGCGCCTCTGCTAACCAGCGGACGGGCGACGCTGATCGAAGAACGTCACGGCAACAAGGGCGTCATCCTGGACATTCGCGTACAAGGCGAGCTGGCGACCTCGGTAGAAGCGGCGTGCGCCCGCTGCCTGGAACCGGTGACCCGCGAGGTGGCGCGACAATTCGAGTTGCTCTACCGGCCGCGGGGCGTGGATGCGGGGCGCGAAGAAATCTCGGTGACGCAGGCCGAGGCGGAAATCGGCTATTACGTGGGTGAAGGCGTCGAGTTGGCGGACATCCTGCGGGAGCAGATCCTGCTGGAAGTGCCGATGAAAGTGGTTTGCCGCGAGGAATGCAAGGGCCTGTGCCTGAGCTGCGGACACAACCTCAACGAAAGCGATTGCCACTGCCCGCCGCCGGTGGCCGACCCGCGCTGGCAGGCGCTGAAGGGCCTGAGGGAGAAGCTCGAACAGTGAAATTGGAAATTTGAGATTTTAAAATCTGAAATTTGCGAATGCGGAGAAGCAGCGATAGCCGCAGCCAAATGAAATTGGAATAAGAATGGCAAACCCAAAAAGACGACACTCGAAGGCGCGGACCTCGACAAGGCGCGCGCACGACTTCCTGACGGCGCTCTCGCTTTCCGAGTGCCCCAACTGCCACGAGAAGAAATTGCCTCATCGAGCCTGCTCGAAGTGCGGCTACTATAAGGGCCGCGAAGTTCTGGCTATCAAGGAAAAGGAATAGGCGGTTGGGCTCAGCGCTCCATGGTTGTTGAAGCCTGGCGCCTGCAGCCGGAAGCCTGATTCATGCCCACGGTCATCGCCGTCGACGCCATGGGCTCGGATCGCGCGCCGAAACCGGAAGTTGAAGGCGCGATCCTGGCCGCGCGTCACCACGACATCCACGTATTGCTGGTCGGGCCTGAAGATGAGGTCCGCGCCGAACTGCGTCACCACCCCTCCGCGCCGCTGGAGCAGATGCAGGTGGTCCATGCCAGCGAAGTGATCGGCATGAACGAGAAGGCGGCGCAGGCGGTGCGGAGCAAGCGCGATTCCACGCTGCGGGTGGGGCTGCGGCTGGTGCGCGACGGCAAGGCGGCGGGGTTCATTACCGCCGGAAATACGGGCGCGGCCATGGCCACGGCGAAGATGGTGCTGGGCGCGCTGCCCGGCGTGGACCGTCCCGCGCTGGCCGCGGTTTTTCCCACCGCGCAGGGGACGGCGAGCATCATGCTCGACGTCGGGGCCAACGTCGATTCCAAGCCGCACAACCTGGAGCAGTGGGCGGTGATGGGCGACATTTACTCGCGCGCCATCTTCGGCGCCGAGCACCCGCGCGTGGGATTGCTCTCCATCGGCGAGGAAGAGTCCAAGGGCAACGAGCTGACGCGCGCCGCGCACCAGCTTTTGAAACAACTGCCGCTGCAGTTCGTGGGCAACGTCGAGGGCTTCGATTTATACAATGGCAAGGTGGACGTGATCGTCTGCGACGGTTTCATCGGCAACGTCGCGCTCAAGGTTTCCGAGGGACTGGTGGAGACCGTTGGCTACATCCTGAAGGAAACGCTGCGCGCCACCATCACGCGGCAGGTCGGATACCTGCTTTCGCGCCGCGCCTTCGAAGAATTCAAGAAGCGCCTCGATTACTCCGAATACGGCGGCGCTCCGCTGCTGGGCATCAAGGGAGTGTGCATCGTCAGCCATGGGTCGTCGAACGCGCACGCCATCAAGAACGCGATTCGCGTGGCCTCCGAGTTTGCCAATGCGAATATCAACGATGCGATTGCGCGCGGGCTGACGAAGGCGGGGGTCTCCGGCGCCGGCTCGCAGTAGCTTGTCGGTTTTTCAGTATGTCAGTTTGTCAGCGTTAGACCTCAACCTCGTACTCGTCCTGCTGTACTGACTAACTGACACACTGACGAACTGAAAATACTGTTGATCGTACGCATGAACCATAACGTCGCTTTCATCTTCCCCGGCCAGGGCTCGCAAACGGTCGGCATGGGCCGCGAGCTGGCGCACATGTACCCGGTGGCGCAGGAGACTTTCCAGGAAGCCGACGCCGCGCTTGGGTTCAAGCTTTCACAGATGTGCTGGGAGGGTCCCGAAGACAAGCTGCGGCTGACGGAGATCACGCAGCCGGCGATCCTGACGGTGGCCGTGGCGGCGTTCCGCGTTCTGCGGGAGAAGGGAATCGAGCCGGCCATCACCGCCGGGCACAGTCTGGGCGAATATTCCGCGCAGGTTGCCGCCGGGACGCTGGAATTCCGGGACGCGGTGCGCACCGTGCACCATCGCGGGCGCTACATGCAGGAAGCGGTGCCGGTGGGCGAAGGCGCGATGGCGGCGGTGCTGGGCATGGCCATCGACCAACTGCAGGAAGTCTGCGACGAGGCTGCGCACGGCGGCGTCTGCCAGCCGGCGAACATTAACTCGCCGGATCAAATCGTGATTTCAGGCAGCAAGGCAGCGGTGGAACGCGCGGCGGAAATGGCGAAACACCGCGGCGCCAAGCGTGCGATCATGCTGCCGGTGAGCGCGCCCTTTCATTCCGCGCTCATGCAGCCGGCGCAGGACCGGCTGGCGCCCGACCTGCAGGCGCTGGCGTTCCACAGCATGAGGGTGCCGGTGGTCACCAACGTCGACGCCGCAGTGGTTTCCGATCCGGACCAGGCCCGCGACGCGCTCATTCGCCAGGTTACCGGCGCGGTCCAATGGGAGCCGTGCATGCGCGTTCTCATAGGGCGCGGCATTTCGACATTCATCGAGGTCGGGCCGGGCAAGGTCCTGTGCGGCCTGATGCGCCAGATTGACCGGTCCAGGACCTGTCTGAACGTGGAAGACGAAGCGTCGCTGCAGAAGGTGGTGAATCACTTTGCGGAACAGGCTTCAGGCGTTAGGTTTTAGGCTTTAGGGAAAGCAAGCCACGGATTGACTCGGATAAATACGGATCGGAAAAAGACGATCGGTGTCGATCCGTGGTGATCGGCGGCTAATTCTTTAGCGCGACATGCTTCACCGGCGCCTGCGGTCCGACCAGCCGCACAGCAGGCTGCAGGCGCTAGGTTTTAGGCTTTAGGAAAGGCAAGCCACGGATTGTCTCGATAAACACGGATCGGAAAAAGACGATCGGTGTCGATCCGTGGTAATCCGTGGCTAATTCTTTAGCGCCGCATGCTTCACCGGCGCCAGCGGTCCTAGCAGCCGCACGTATTCCTGCATGGTCACCAGGCGATATCCACGCGCCTTCAATTCCGGTATCAGGGTCTGCAGCGCGATCACCGTGGTTGACAGCTCGTGGAAGGCGAGGATGTGCGTGGTTACGCCTTTCTTTTCGCGCTGCTCGATTTCCTGCAGCACGAAGGCATTCAACGAAGGCTTGGGGCAATGTACCGGGTGCGCGCCGGCGCAGAGATAATCGGCGCTGTTCACGTCGCGCATGGGCAGCGGATTCTCCGACGAAATGCCGAGCACGCGATAGCCCCGGCCTTCCAGTTGGCGGTTGAGCGCGTCCCAGGTGATCCAGTCGGGCGGGCGCACAAATTCGGCGCGATGTCCGGTGACACCCTTGATCAGCTCCGAGGCGCGGTCCACGTCGCCGACTGCGCTGCCAGCGCCGTGCTGCTTTTCGAACAGCTTGAACTGCACATGGCTGAAGGTGTGGTCCTCGATCTCGTGGCCGCGGCGGAACAGGTCGCGGGCCGCGTCGAGGCAGGTCTTGTCGGTCTTGAATTCACGGCGGTCGCCATAGCTGCCGGGCGTGAGCCGCCAGCCCATGACGAAAAACGTCGCCTTCACGTGCTCGCGGTCGAGCAGGTCGAGCAATCCCGGCGTGGGCGCGTGCCCGGGCTGCGTGTAGCCGTAAAGAATGTAAGGGCGTGGGCCATCGTCGAAGGTGAGCGCAATCAGCTTCTGGTCGGCAGCCACGGCCGCGGTCGCGAAAGAGAGAGAGAGAAAGAGAGCTGCGGCAATCCACCGCTTCATCGGATCCCCTGTTTTTCAGGAACTCTGCATCCGATGTTACTGCGGAACGGTGGAGGAAGTAAGCAGGGTTAAGGACTCGGGGCGTTACTTTCGTTGCGCCACCAATGACAAATGAAAACCGGACGACTGAAAACCGAGAACCGATAACCTGAAACACCGCGGAGGCACGGAGGAAGACCTGAATTGGTAATTTCGTAATTTAGTAATTTTGTCTTGCGCGTTTTCTCGCTTTACGAAATTACCCGATTACCCAATTACCAATTTGCCCCCGTGGTAGGTTGAAGCAATGCGAGCCGTGGTGCAGCGCGTGAGCCGGGCTTCGGTGAAGGTCGGCGGTGAGCTTGTCGGCGAGATCGGGCTTGGCCTGCTCGTCTTGCTGGCGGTAGCGCAGGACGACACAGAAGCCGACGCCGACTACCTGGCGGACAAGATTGCCGGGCTGCGCATTTTCGAAGATGCGGACGGAAAGATGAACCGTGCCGTCGCGGACGCCGGCGGCGCGGTGCTTGCCGTTTCCCAGTTCACGTTGTATGGCGACGTGCGCCGGGGCAAACGCCCGTCGTTCGATGCCGCCGCTCGTCCGGAACAGGCGGTGCGCCTCTATGAATATTTCGTCGACAAGATTCGCGCCGCCGGGCTGCGCTGCGAGACGGGAAAATTTCAGGAGATGATGGAAGTCGAGATGGTGAACGAAGGCCCGGTAACGATTCTGCTGGACTCGAAGAAACTGTTCTAGCGAGGGGCTGCCGACCCCATCTCACTTGGCCGCGCAGTTCAGCACTGCGTCGGCCATGGCCGCCGCTTCCACCGTTTCCTTTACATCGTGCACGCGAACGATGTGCGCGCCTTTCATGATGCAAATGACCGCCGCGGCCAGGCTACCGACCATGCGCTCGCCAACCGGCGTGGCGCTTCCCGCGCGCGAGGTCGCCCGGCCGATAAACGATTTTCGCGACGGTCCCGCCAGCAGCGGAAACCCCAGCGCGGCAAACTCCTCGAACCGGGCGAGCAGCGGATAATTTTCTTCGAAGCGCTTGCCGAAGCCAAAGCCGGGATCGAGCACCAGCCGGTCACGCGCCACACCGGCGCTGAGGGCGCGTTCACTGGAAGTACGCAGCTCGCCGGCTACCAGCGCGACCATGTCGTCCACCGCCGGCAGCGCGCGCCACTGGTCCGGCCGGCCGCGCGTATGCATGAGTACGGCGCCGCATCCCAGTTCGGCCAAGGTCGCCGCCATTGCAGGGTCCCAGAGAAAGCCGCTGACATCGTTCACGATCTCGGCGCCCGCTTCCACCACCGCGCGCGCCACTCCCGACTTGTAGGTATCAATGGAAAGCACGGCGCCGGGCCGGCGGCGCTTCAGTTCACGCACCACGGGCAACACGCGGCGCAGTTCTTCCTCTTCGGCGACGAATTCCGCGGTGGCGCCGGCCGTGGTGGCGCCGGGACGGGTGGATTCGCCGCCCACATCCACGATGTCGGCGCCGTGGTCGAGCAGGCGCAGACCGTGCTCGACGGCGGCCATGGAATCCAAGTAGCGCCCGCCGTCGGAAAAGGAATCGGGCGTGACGTTGAGCACGCCCATGACGAGCGTGCGTCCGCCGAGCGGCAGGACGCGAGAGCCGAGATTCCATGTAAAGCGCGGACGCATGGCGTGCCGCTGATTAAACAGGCTCAAGGCCCCGGGGCGCAAGGCGCAAGGAGGCTTTAGGTCTTAGGCGATAGGTCTTAGGCGTTAGGCAGCACGGCCGACGCAGATCGTCACCCTAGAGCCTAAAGCCGGTTTTTCTGCGGTCTTGAGCGCCTCACCAAAAGTGCTACACTCGATCTGCTACTTCCATGTTCCGCTCCCGCCACGCCGTCGCCCGCATTTGCATTCTCTTTCTGCTGGTGCAAATCGCATTCGCGGCGGCGAAACCAAAAGATAAAAAACCGGCGCACGTATCAACAGGTCTCGCCAGCCGCATCGAGAAAATCCTCTCGCAGCCGGACGCGGCCCGCGCTTTCTGGGGCATCGAGGTGGTGGATGTCGCCAGCGGTGAGACGCTCTACACGCAGAACGCCGACAAGCTGTTCACGCCGGCTTCCAATACCAAGCTGTTCACCACCTCGGCGGTGCTGGCGCTGATCGGGCCGGACTACAAGTTCCGCACCACGATCGAGACCACCGGGTCGCTGGACAAGTACGGGCGGCTGAGCGGCGATGTTGCGGTGGTGGGCCGTGGAGATCCCAACCTGACCGGCGGCACGCTGGCGTACAACCTGCGCTCGGAGCGGAATTCGCCGCGGGCGCGCGTGCTGGAGCAGTTGGCCGATCAACTGGTGCAGCGCGGGGTCAAGTTTATCGACGGCGACGTGGTGGGCGACGATTCCTACTTCGCTTTCGAGCGCTACGGCGAGGGCTGGTCGCAGGAAGACATGCGCTACGAGTGGGGCGCGCCGGTATCAGCGCTGACCATCAACGACAATCTGATCCTGGTAAGCGTGATGCCGGGCGACCACTCCGGCGACAAGGCGTTCATAAACGTCACGCCTTTTCCGGACTACTACCACTTCGACAACCGCATCATGACCACGCCGGCGGGCACCGGGCCGCGCAGCGTGACCATCGGGCGCGAGCCGGGATCCAACACGCTCACGCTGTGGGGCAACATCCCGGTGGACGATCCCGGCTTCCATGAGTCGCTGGCCATCGAAGACCCGGCCGATTTCACCGCCCAGTTGTTTCGCACCATGCTGGAGCAGCGCGGGATCGTGGTGTACGGACGGACGCACGCCAAGCACCTTGAACTGGCGAGCCTCTCCACGTTCAGCGTCACGGCAACGGCATCCGCGGGCGGCGGCGATATTCCGCGGACGACGCGGCCAACCGTTTCAGGACTGGTGCTGGGCGAATTTCAGTCGCAAACGCTGGTTTCCGATCTGCGGGTGATCAACAAGATGAGCCAGAACCTCCACGCCGAGTTGATGCTCCGCCTGCTGGGCCGGGAGAAGGGTGCGGCGGGCACGATTGAAGCGGGGTCGGAGGTGGTGCGCGGTTTCCTCTCGCAGGCCGACATTCGCTCCGACGAGTATGCCTTCTACGATGGCTCGGGGCTTTCGCGGCAGAACCTGGTTACTCCCCACGCCATCGTCAAGCTGCTGCTCTACGACAGCCGCCAGCCGTGGGCGGCGCAGTTCGACGACATGCTGCCGGTGGCGGGCGTGGATGGTTCGCTCACCGAGCGCTTCCGCGGGACGCCGGCACAGGGACGCGTCCACGGCAAAACCGGCTCGTTGAAAAACGTCAATGCCCTGTCCGGTTACGCCACCACGCTGCGCGGCCAGCGCATTGCTTTTTCCATCATGGTCAACAATCACAACCTGACCAGCCGGGTGGCGCTGCAGACCATTGACCAGATCGCGAATGCCTTGGTCGAGGAAGCGAAGTAGCTATCAGCTATCAGCTTTCAGCTCTCAGCTTTCAGGACTCTCTCCAGTCTCCATTTCACCAGCATGCTTATGAGCGCTCCATTCCTGGCGAGCAGCAAGGGTAATTGTCCTTGGAAACTGGAAGGGGAAAGCTGAAACCAGAAGGCTGACAGCTGGTTTACGTGGCGTAGGCGCGAAAGCTTCTGGGCTGGGGGCCGCCGGTGGTGGTGTACTCCAGGCGCGCCCGGCCAATGGTCAGCGTGACGCGGTTCGAGACCACCCGTTCCCCTTCCAGGCAGCGCGTGCACAAGCATCCGAACTCGGCGATGGTCCCGTCCGTGTGCTCGGCCGTGACCGGTAGCACGTGACGGACTGAAGCATGGCACATCGAACAGCGCCCGCCGCCGTGCAACTGGTATTGCAGTTCCGCGTAGGACAACAGGATCTTTTGTTGCCGGTCGCTGGGACCCTCACTGACGGCGTCGGCCAGCGCCTGCAGGTACTCCTGCAGCACGTTGTGCGGCGCCGGCCTCTGGTGCGGCGTGGTCATCTGCGGCGCATCTTGCACGAAAGCGCCCCTTTTTACAAATCTCCAAAGTAACCAATCGGACTACCACAAGATGAATGCAAGCGTGGTGGTGGCAGTGGCAGCGCATGGATAGCGACGGGCTTCCACGCCCAGGCTGACCTCGGGGTCCGAGTCGCAGCAGCGGAATGGCGAGGGTTGCAGCACGAAGGCCTGGTTTTCGCGACGGATGCGGACCTTGCCGGGCGCGAATTGCTGCGGGAACTCGACCGCGTCGCCGGCGCCGCAACACAGGTACAGCGACAACAGGTCGCAGAACTGGAGCACCAGCAACAGCGCTTCGAGTTCGGCTGGGCTTCGATCGCCCTGCGGCTGCAGGCGTTGGCGCCGCTCCGCTTCGCGCGCCAGGAAGGCGCGCAAACGCGAGGAGTTCTCGGGACCGTCGATGGCGGAGGCCAGGCGGCCCTCGCCGAGGGCGCAGAAATGCCGCGAGACAATGTATCCGCCGGCGGGACAGACGGACTCGGCGCGGTCGATGGAGGCCGTCCAGGCACGCAGGAATTCCGGCGGGTCAATCTCCAGGAATGAAATCGGCTTCCCGCGGCCATCCACGCCGGGAGCGGCGGTGAGGCAAGCCTCGGGCTCGAAAATTGCCCATCCCGCATCGTGCACTTCGATGGCGCGGGCGAGCAGCGGATCCACGCGGGGAAACCCGGGCGCAACCAGGTTGGCGGCCAGCGCTCCCGCCAGGGCGGCATGATCGGGTTGCGTAACCAGCCAGTATTTTTCGGCAAGCTGTCGTTGGGCGCGCTCGATCACCGGCCAGACGGGCTGATAGTCGCAGGCGGGTGGCGGAGCGTCGGGCACAAGCGGGTGGAGGACCACGTTACTTAACGCTTCGACGGGCGCTCACCGCGCCGCCGGCGGCTTTTTCCGGACCGGAGCTGTGAGGCGGTTTCCGCATACCGTCCAGAAGCTCCTTGAGCACGACGGCGTTGTTGTGCTCTTCGTTGCGGGAGGCGAACACGAGAGTCAGCTTCTTGCGCTTGCGGGCTGCGTCATAGAGCTGGGCCAGAGCTTGCGCGGCCTCGGGCTCGCCGAGTTCCTCGAGGTATTTCTTGCGGAAAAGCTGCCACTGCGCCGGGCGCGTGTGGAACCAGCGGCGGAGCTGCGTGGAAGGCGCCAGGTCGCGCAGCCAGGCGTCAATCCGCGCGCGTGCCTTGGTCACGCCGCGCGGCCACAGGCGATCGACAAGGATGCGGGCACCGTCGCTCGGCGCTGGTTGCTCGTAGGCGCGCTTGAGGCCGATGGGCATGGCTCTGGTATTGTAGCCCTCAGCAAAACAGCTATCAGCTTTCAGCTTGAGGCGGTAAGGGACCATTGCGCAAGCGCTCATTCATCCTGATATTGGCAGCCGCGGCGGTGTTGCACACGAGCTGCGACACGCAAATTCGCAAGAGCGATGCCGAGCTGGGATTGAATCCGCAGCAGGCCAGCGGGCGGCACGTCTATGACCGGTATTGCGCCATGTGTCACGAGGCGTACAGTTCGCGGTCGCTGCGCGGGCCCAGCCTGGAGGGCGTTTTCAAGAAGCCGTTCATGCCCAGCGGCGCTCCGGCCAATGACGAGCGCGTGGGCGAGGTGATCAGTCTGGGACGCAGCAAGATGCCCGCGTTCGGGCGCGTGCTTAACCAGCAGCAGATGGACGACCTGCTGGCCTATTTGCATACCCTTTAATTTTCAATAACTTACGGTGTCCAGAATAAAGAGTCCTCGCCAGTTGGGGAGAATCTATATACACTGTACGAGCGCGTGGATTTGAATTGATCTAAGCACGTTCTGCGGAAGCTCTGCTGAAGCACTACCTGCCTTTAGTCCCGATTTACTTCACCGCATAATTCAACAAAGAAGAGAGCAACACGAAAATGGAACAAGGAACAGTGAAGTGGTTCAACGACGCCAAGGGTTTCGGTTTTATCAGCCGCCAGAACGGTGAGGACGTATTCGTCCATCACACCGCCATTCAGGCGCAGGGCTTCCGCAGCCTCCAAGAAGGCCAAGCGGTTCAGTTCGACGTGAAAAAGGGTCCCAAGGGCTGGCAGGCTGAGAACGTTCAGATTCTGTAATCCGGCGTTCGCCGAATCATGTCGGGGTGGCTTCGGCCACCCCGATTTTGTTTGTGCGGAAGGCCCAGGGCCTTTCCAACACATACTAGAATGTGCGAATGCCCCAGGATACGAGCTCTCCCGTCAACGACCGCCTAAAGGCGGAGGTCCGCCAAGCTGATCGGCAGGTCAAGTCAGGCCATTACATTCGGCACGAGGACCTGAAAGCCTGGTTGCTGTCCTGGGGCACCGAGCACGAGCTGCCGCCGCCGAAATGCGTATGCGGCAAATCCCACGACGACGAGGGCCTGTGCCGATAGCCCGATATTGGACGGCGCATCGTACAATGGGACGTTTCCATGTCCACGACCCTGGTCCAGATCGACACGGCGCCGCGGCGCCCCGGGCCCAAGCCGGAGTGGCTGAAGGCGCGCGCGCCCATGGGCGAGAACTATCACTCGCTGAAAAAGCTGGCGCGCGGGCTCGGCCTGCACACGGTGTGCGAGTCGGCGCAGTGCCCCAACATCGGCGAGTGCTGGAACCATCGCACCGCGACGTTCATGCTGTTGGGCGACATCTGCACCCGGCGCTGCGGCTTCTGCGCCGTTCCCAAGGGACATCCCGGGCCGATTGATTTTGACGAGCCGCGGCGGGTGGCCGATGCGGTGGCGCAGTTGGGACTGAAGTACACGGTGGTTACCAGCGTCAACCGCGACGACGACAACCTGGGCGGGGCGCGCGTGTTCGCCATGACCATCGAGGAGATCCGCCGGGTGGCGCCCGACTGCCGCGTCGAAGTGCTCATCCCCGACTTCCAGGGGCACGACGACTGTCTCCAGGTCGTGCTCGACGCCAGGCCCGACATCCTCAATCACAACACCGAGACGGTGCCGCGGCTGTACCGCGTGGCGCGCTCCGGAGCGCGCTACGAACGCACCCTGCGCCTGCTCGGGCGCTCGAAAGAAATCGCGCCGCGGACGGTGAGCAAGTCGGGGCTGATGGTCGGACTGGGCGAAACCACCGAGGAACTGCTGCAGGTGTTTCGCGATCTTGCCGAACGTAACGTGGACATTCTCACCGTGGGGCAGTACCTGCGGCCCTCGCGCGACCACCTGCCGATGGCGCGTCTCGCGCCGCCGGAGGAATTCCGCTTCCTCAAAGAAGAGGCGCTGAAAATGGGATTCCGGCACGTGGAAAGCGGGCCGCTGGTGCGGTCGTCGTATCACGCGCAGGAGCAGGCGGAGTCCACCGGGATTTCCTGACGCCCAACTCCGAGAAGCCACGCAATCCCGAATGCAGAATTAAGAATTAAGAATGAAGATTGAAGAATGCTGGACGCGCAACCACGCGCACGGCGCGCTTGTGTCTTGGGCTTTCCATTCTTAATTCTTAATTCTTCATTCTTCATTTGAGATAGGATACGCACGCTGGAGCAAGCCCCCACTTACATTTGGTCCGAAGCCTATGAAGGATTTCTACGTCCGCGACGCCGCGCAGTTCGACAACAAAGTCATCACCACCAGCCTGGTGGTGGCCGCCAAGCAGGTAAAGCCGAAAAAGACCGGCGAGCCGTACCTGGCGCTCACCCTGGCCGATCGCACCGGGCACATTGACGCCAAGGTGTGGGACAACGTCCCCGAGGTCATGGGGACGTTCGAGCAGGACGATTTCGTCAAAGTGCGCGGCCTGATCAACAAGTACAACGGCCGCCTGCAATTGACCGTGCACAAGCTGAAGCGGCTGGAGGAGTCGGAGATCGATTACTCCGACTATCTGCCCAAAACCACCAAGGACGTGGACGAGTTGTGGCGCACGCTGGGCGAGTTCGTGGCCGGATTCAAGAATCCGCACTTGAAGGCGCTGGTGGAGAATTTCATGAGCGATCCCGAGATCGCCACCGCCTACCGCAACGCGCCCGCGGCCAAAACGCTGCATCATGCCTATATCGGCGGGCTGCTCGACCACGTGGTATCGCTGTGCAAGCTGTGCGACCTGGCCAGCCGCAACTACCCGCAGGTTGACCGCGACCTGCTGCTGACGGGCGTGTTCCTGCACGACATCGGGAAGGTGCACGAGCTTTCGTACGCTCGCTCCTTTGCCTACACCACGCGCGGGCAACTGCTGGGGCACATGATCATCGAACTGGAGATGCTGCAGGCCAAGCTGCCGCCGGATTTTCCGCCGGAGCTGAAGACGCTGCTCGAACACCTCATCATCAGCCATCACGGCCACTACGAATTCGGCTCGCCCAAGCTGCCTATGTTTCCGGAAGCGCTGATGCTGCACTACCTCGACGATCTCGACTCGAAGATGGAGAGCATGCGGGCGCATTTCGAGCGCGAAGCGGCGCTGGAAAGCCCCTGGACGAGTTACAACGCCTCATTGTCCCGTCCGCTGCTCGACACCGCCAAATTCCTGCGGCCGAAACCGCAAGTGGCGGAGCCGGAGGAAGTCACGGCGGCGCCGGAGGAAGCGGTGGAGGAACCGGCGGCGGTGGCGGCGAACTCCGCCGAGATCGCCTTGCCGCTGGAGAAACACATCGAGGCGCTGCAAAACAAATTCAAGCCTGCAGGCAAGAGGGAAGGCAAGTGAGATCGGGCGCGCCGGCGTCGCTGGAGATGGATTGCCTCAGGGTGTTGTGGAACCGTCCCGAGGCGAGCGTGGCCGAGGTGCGCGCCGGCCTGCCACGGCCGCTAGCCTACACCACCGTCATGACCGTGCTCGATCGCATGTGCGGCAAGGGCCTGGTGAAGCGACGCAAGCGCGGGCGGGCCTGGTCCTACACCGCCGCACTCGACCTGGATACCGCGCGGGCGGAAGCCGTGCGCCGGCTGGTCACGAACCTGTTCGAGTCCGATAGCCGGGCGCTGGTGCGGTATCTGCTGGGGGATGGCGCTGCCCGTCCGCGACGGCGAGTTGCGGCGGCGTCGAGCATTGATGATGAACTGCTTTAATTTCGTAATTGGGTAATCTCGTAATTTGGTAATTTGAAGAAGTAGCGGTTCCAATTGGCTGCCGAAACCAGTTCTCACGGACAGCTCATTCTTCATTCTGACTTCTTAATTCTTTATTCCTCCGCGGTGGAATCCGCTTTTGATCTCAGATCGCGAACTCCGTAAATTACCCAATTACCCGATTACCAAATTACCCAATCCTCCCACGTTGCTATCCGCTGCTCGTTCTGGTAGAAAGCCCCCAATGGTGGAGGTTCATATGCGTCGAACACTATTGCTCTGCAGTCTCTTAATCGTGGTCATTGCATTGATGATGGCGTGTGCCAAGAAGCCGGCAGAACCGGCGACGGCAGAGGGTGGGCCGTCAGCAACTGCAACCGGAACCGCTGCCGGCACAGGCGCTGGCGCGACGGCTGCCAAAACCGGCGCCATGGCTCCGACGAGCGGAGCGAAACCCGCGGCTGCGACGCCGAAGATCGTGCCCGCCGGGCAGCACATCGTGGTGCGGCTCGGGCAGGCGGTGGGATCGAAGATCAGCACACCGGGGCAGGGGTTTACGGCGACGGTGGCACACCCGGTCGAGGTTGAGGGCAAGGTACTGATCCCCTCGGGCGCCGAGGCGAGCGGAACGGTGGCGGAAGCGGTGCCGCTGGGACGCTTCAAGGGCGGTGCGCGGCTGCGGCTGGCGTTGAACACCGTGAAGGTCGGCGGCAACACGTACAAAATTGAGACGGCAGCTATCGCCCGATCCGCCAAGGGCAAGGGCAAGCGAACTGCCGTGGCGGTGGGTGGAGGCGCCGGACTGGGCGCGATCATCGGCGGACTGGCCGGCGGCGGCAAGGGCGCGGCCATCGGCGTACTAGCGGGCGCCGGCGCGGGCACGGCGGGCGCGGCGTTCACCGGCAACAAGGATATCGTGCTGCCGGCGGAGGCGACGCTCAGTTTCAAGCTGCTCAAGCCGCTGGAAGTGAAATAGAACCAGTCTTCAGGCGTCAGTCTTCGGTCTTCAGGCTTCAGGTACGATGGTATTGGTTCTTGTGCCTGACGACTGAAGACTGAAGACTGACGACCGCTTATGTCCGATTTCGATTTTTCGCCGTTCTCCTGGCTCACCTTCGACTGCTACGGAACCCTGATCGATTGGGACCGGGGAATACTGTCCACGCTGCGTCCCGTGCTCGCGGCGCACGGCCGCAACCTCAGCGACACCGGCATCCTGGAACTGTTTGCCGCCATCGAGCGCATCGAGGAGGCCGGCGAATACCGCACCTATCGCCAGATTCTGGAAGCGGTGATGACGAAGATCGCGTCGCGGCTGGTGTTTCGCATCGGCAGCGAAGAAGTGCGCTCGCTGCCGGATTCCCTCGGCGACTGGGCGCCGTTCCCCGACACCGTGGCCGCCCTGCGCCAGTTGAAGAAGCGCTACAAGCTGGCGGTGATCTCCAACACCGACGACGACCTGTTCGCCCGCACCGCGGCGCACCTGGAAGTGCCATTCGATGCGGTGATCACCGCCCAGCAGGCGCGCAGCTACAAGCCTTCTTTGAACAATTTCCGACTCGCGCTGGAACGCCTGGGAGCCGGGCGAGAGCAGGTGCTGCACGTGGCCCAGAGCCTTTACCACGATGTCGCTCCCGCCAATGAACTGGGAATCGCGAGCGTGTGGGTCAACCGGCAGCGAAGGCCGGGAGCTTCCGGCGGAGCTGCAGGCACGGCCAAGCCGGACTTGGTGGTTCCGGATATGGCAACGCTGGCGGCGATGGCGGTAAGTTGATGGGATCGCAACGGTTGTAGAATGTGGAAGATATGATCAGCCAGGACCTGCTGGATATCCTCGCCTGTCCGGTTTGCTTGACGCCGCTGAAGTTGACTGCCGCGGACAGATTGCAGTGCGTCAATTGCCGCCGGCTTTACCCCATCCGCGACGGTATTCCCCTCCTGCTGGAAAGCGAGGCCCAGAAGGCATGAGTTGCACCATACGAGGTGCAGAGCTGTGCCGTAGGCGTCCGATTTTCCCTTTTGAGAACGAGATTCGTCATCGCGGAGGCCCTTTTGAGCACAAATCACAGCCCCATTCCAGTGCAATTAATCTCCGTAAGTTATTTATAAACAGCCAATTAGCTCGTAAAGCATGGAATGGCCGAGGAGCAATCCATGCTTTGGGCCGAAAATTGCTGCAACATTGGCAGGGTTTGCGGAGTCTAACCGGGCAGAGAAGGGTTAGAAGTAATAGGCCAAGGGTGAGGAACCTAAGTCTTCAGGGTCGGAGGTGATCCATGATGGCTGAAAAGTTTTCAAGCGGTGAATTATCCGCCCTCCGCAACGAACTGCTGCAAAGCGGGGTGGATTCCTGGGATGCCGCCCGGGTGCTCCAGATCTTTCTTGCCGGGCGCGGCTATGGAGTCTCGCCTGAGGCGGCGCTGGATGCGGCCAGCCGCGTGGAAGGCGCCGGCTGCGCTCTGGATGTGATCCAGAAGGAGCTCGAGGGCATTGCCATGGTGATGTAAGGTCGGGCGCGGAAGGTGACGCCGCGCCGACCACAAGTTTTGCCGGAACTAAGGCGAATCAGGAAAGAGCAGGCCGGACAAACCAGTCCGGCCTTTTCGGTATTACGCCGATTCTGCCTGTGCGCCGCTCAGTACCTGCCGTTTCCACTAAGGTGACAAAGAAGCGCGGAAAGGTTGAACCGCGCGCGCGCCGAATTTACACTGCATTGATGCACGCGCACACTCACGATCCGCAGGGACATACCTCGCGCGTGCTGCGAGTTTCGCTGGCGGTGACGATGGCTTACATCGTCCTGCTGGTGATCTCCGGTGTCCGTGCCCATAGCCTGGCGCTGCTCTCCGAGGCCGGGCACAACGTCTCCGATTTCCTCGCCCTGCTGCTCTCCCTCGCCGCGGTGTACCTGGAGCAGCGCCCGCCCAGCGCGACCAAGACCTACGGCTACAGCCGCGCCGGCGTGCTGGCGGCGTTCATCAACGCCATGACGCTGGTGGCGATCGCCTTCTACATTTTTTACGAGGCCGGCCACCGGCTGATGGCCCCGGTGGCGGTGCATCCCGGGCTGATGATCGGCGTCGCCGCCACCGGCGTGGTGGTCAACGGCGTCATCTCCATCATGCTGTGGCGCAGCAGCAAGGACCTGAACATCCGCAGCGCCTTTCTCCACATGCTGGGCGATACGCTGTCCACCGCGGCCGTCATCGGCGGCGGCTGGGCGATCCTGGTGACCGGCCAAAACTGGATTGACCCGGCACTTTCCTTCGGCATCGGCGCCATGATCCTGTGGTCATCGTTCGGGATCATCCGCGAGACCCTGAACATCCTGCTGGAAGGCACGCCCCGCGGCATAGACCTCTCGCTCGTGGTGCAGGACATAGCCGCCGTCGCTGGGGTGAACGACGTTCACGACCTGCACGTGTGGAGTATCGGCAGCCAGTCGCACGCGCTCTCCTGCCACATCAGCATTGCCGACATTCCCCCGTCGGCTAGCGAGGCCATCCTGCGCGATGTCCAGGAGCGGCTGCGGGTGAAGTTCCACATCCATCACACCACCATCCAGTTCGAGCACGTGGTGTGCGACATCGCCCACGGCTGCGTGGTGATCCCGGCGGAAACACAGGACCACGGGCACACGCACTAGCCTGGTTTCCGTCAGCCATTCGAAGACGCGATCTCCCTCGAGGTGATTTCGTACTTAAAGCTGTCGGGATCGAGGCTATCGAGGCGCCCGTCGGCCGTTTCCGCCTGCGGATACATGAGGAAGCCAACCGGCGCGCCGCTCGATCCGGGCAGGGCGACGTCGTGGGAGAAGTTGTACGCCATCCAGTTCATCTCCCAGGACCCGAATAGCCGGGCGCGAGCCTTCTTCACCATGTCGTCGTCCAACGGACGATTCCCCGGCGGTTCCTCGAGCACGACCTTGCGCACGTCGGCAGGATCGACAGGCACCCAGCCGTAGCTGCGGAGGTAGACCTCGGCACGGCAGTGCTGCGCTTTGGTCACCTTCTCCGACGCGGCCCCGAGGCTCTTGTATCCCAGCTCCGACTTGGCGACGCGGATGCCGTACACGTCGCGCGCCGGAAGGCCCACCGCGCGGGCGAGGCCAACGTAGAGCGCATTGAGATCGGCGCACTTGCCGCCCAGGTCCCGGGACTCCAGCATGAAGCGGATGTCGCCCAGGCCGCAGCCGCGTGTTTTGGGATTGCGGAAGGTGTTGACGACGATCCACTGGTAGATGGCGCGCGCCTTCTCGACATCCGTTTTTGCGCCGCTGGTGATCTCCATCGCTGTCGTTTTCACGATGCCGTCGGTCGGGATGAGCTTGGTCGGCTGCAGGAAATAGTGCAACTCTCCGCGGTCCGCTTTCGGCGGGTGGCCGGGCGTGGAGAGATCGACCGCATAGTTCTTGAGCGCAATCTCGCTGGTTACGGTCAGGACCGGTCTCACGCCGGCGGGAAAAGTGGCCGCCACGATGCCCAGCGCCTCCGCTTTGATCTCGACCATCTTCGCGGCGCCGCCCTGGGCGCTGAACTGATTCGAGAATGTCTTCTGGAAAGGCGTATTCCTGGTGAGCGCTGCCGGCAGCCATACGCGCGTCACTCCGGAAGGCTTCAGGACCTCAACGCGCGTGGTCACTTCAAACGTGCGCCAACTTTCAGATGGTGCGGGCTCGGCAAACAGGCGCCCCGCCTTGGGGAGCGCGAGACTGGCGCACACAATGCCGGTAGATCGCAAAAAATCACGACGCTTCATCGCCTTGCTCCTTCGGCCAGGATGTGTTTCTGCACGTTATTCGAGGGTGGAATTGGGGACCGGAAACGACCGACGGGCGTTTTAGGCGAGGCGGGTTCAAGTAAAGCCGCGGAACTGTCCCCACATGGCGCCGTATAGGATGCATGCCCGCCCCAGAGGTTTCAAGCGTTTTTTCGAGCCATCGTGTGGCCGTATACTAGGCCGGCTATGAAACGCACCAACCATCACCAGCGCACATACCATGCTTGGATCCTGATTGCCGCGGTCGTGTTCGTAACCGTGGTTGCCTGGCAGTCACCGGCCGCTTCCGAGTTGCCGCCGGGCAGCTCGGAGTTGATTCAACCTCAGGAGTTGTTGAAAGCGCTCCAGTCCAGTGCGGTGAAGCCCATCGTGCTCTACGTCGGTCCGCGCTTCCTTTACGCGCAAGCACACATCCGCGGCGCCGAGTTCATAGGACCGGCATCGGATTCGCAGTCGCTCGACAACCTGCGGAAGCGCGTCGCAGCTCTGCCCAGGAATTCGCGGATCGTTCTCTATTGCGGATGCTGCCCGTGGGAGCACTGTCCCAATATTCGGCCGGCGTATAAAGAACTCCAGAAGACGGGATTCACCGGCGTGAAGGTGCTATATCTCGGGAACAGCTTCGGAGCCGACTGGGTGGACAAGGGCTATCCCGTCGAGAAGGGCCAGTAGCGCGCGATGAGGAGAATCGCGGTTGTGATTGCCGCCATCGGACTGGCCGTGGCCGTTTATTACGGCACACGCGATCGCACCGCAAAACACACGCGCGAGCGGGATACCAGATCATCCGCGTCGCAGGCCCCGGCGCTTACCTTGGTAGACCTCGGCGGCAACAAGATCGACACGTCCAGCTATGCCGGCAAGGTCGTGCTCATCAATTTCTGGGCGGCCTGGTGCACACCCTGCGCGGAGGAGGTTCCACAGCTGGTAGCTTTGCAGGACAAGTACCGTGCCCAGGGTTTTCAGGTGATTGGCATCTCCATGGAAGATAGAGACAGCGCACTGCACGACTTCTACCGAAAATACAAGATGAATTACCCGGTGGCCGCCGGCAGCGCGAAAATTGCGGAGTCCTACGGCGGCATTCTCGGATTGCCGACCACGTTTCTGATCGGCCGCGATGGCCGCATCCGCGCAAAATACCCCGGTCTGGCCGATTTCGCGAGCCTTGAGCAGGAGATCATTGCCCTGCTGCGAACGAATCAGTAGCCTGCCTCACGCGTGCCAGCAATCTCGGCGGCTTGAGGGGAAGGCAGCGGCAAAACCGAGGTGGGGATGACGACCCTCCCTCTCCTCGTTCCGCCTCCGCCAGCAACCTTGCAACTGACTCCGATCTGCCACCCAACACGCCTCAACGGGTTGGGTGGCAAATGGCGAAAACTCCCGCATGTGCAATTTGTTTCCACTGGTAACCTACCCGGAAGGTGGAGTGAAAAGGTTTGCACCTTGAGGACCGCATGCCATTTTAGCCCCCTTGCACGACATTCCTAAGTCATTGAGTTAAAAGGACAGACGATTCGCAATTCAGCCCCGTATTGTGGCTCGATAATTGCTGTATCCATCTCGAATACGATTTAGGCTCGGTTGCGCCAAAGGAGATAGCCCAACGATATGAAGAAACTAATTGTCCTGATCGCCGTCCTGGCATTCGTTCCGTTGGCATTTGCCGACAATTTCACGCTGCAGAGCTACACCATTGCTGCGAACAGCACCGACCCTGGGCTGGTGATTAACACAGCGGGAGTTGCGAGCACGCCAAGCAACTTTGTGCTCAATCCAGGTAGCTCGGTTACCTTCGACTTATTCCAAATCTGGACTTCAGAGAGTGTCGTCAATCCTGACGACACCATCGCGAAGAACGTCGGAGTGTCGTTCACGTTTAACCCTCCAGCGTCTTCTGGCAGCGTGACCGGTTCCACCTTTGGCGTCGCGCAGGTTTTTGGTCTGATCCAGTATGGACAAGTCTCCTGGAGCGGCCCCTCGGTAGTGAACTTTAACGGCGGGCAATACACCTTTACGCTGTCGAACGAGACCTTTAATGTGGGATTGTTCGGATTAGATGGGGGACAGCACGATGGCGCGACCGTGGAGGCGACGCTGACTTACAGCCAAGCCACGCCGGCGTCGGTTCCCGAACCGGCCAGCATGTTGCTCCTCGGCACCGGACTTGCCGGGCTTGCCGGGATGGTCCGTCGCCGCAAGTCGTAGTCCGGAAATTTCCTGACCGGCTGCGGAACACCCGCTGCCAGCTACCAGTGCGAGCAAACGAAATGCTAATCGCTAATCGCTAACTGCTTCTTCAGCTTCTCCCACGTGGTCCCGAGATCTTCCGGCACAACGCGGGTCTCGGCAACCACCGTAATAAAGTTGCTGTCGGCAATCCAGCGCGGCAGCACGTGCATGTGGATGTGGCCGGCCACGCCCGCACCGGCGGCCGCGCCGATATTCATCCCCAGGTTGATCCCGTCAGGCTTGTACGCGGCGCGCAACACCCGCTCCATCCGCTGCGACAGGGCCATCATCTCGGTCGCGGCCGCGGGCGACAGTTTCTGCAATTCGTCAATGTGCTCGTAGGGAACGATCATGACGTGGCCGCTGGTGTAGGGAAATGCGTTGAGGATGATGAAGCAGTGCTCGCCGCGGTGGATGATGAGCGCCTCGCGGTCCTGGAGTTTGACTTGCTCGCACAAAACGCAACCCGGGGTCCGGCCGACGCTGCTGACATACGCGAAACGCCACGGCGTGAAGAGGTAGTCCATGCGCGACAGCGTACCAGAGGACAGCAAGAGTTTCAGTTTCGAGTTTCAGTTTCAGTTGGGGTCGTCACAAGCCCGGAGCTGTAGGTGTCGGCTGGCGACTTCGCAGCCCGAAACTGAAACTGAAACTGAAACTATCCGCGTGCGCGGCGTCACACGCGCCTGTGCGGCCCGACCTTGCCCGGCGGCCTGGCGCCTGCCACAATCTGGGGTAGTTGGCGGCGGGATTTTTCTTGTCTGCTGGGAAGAATTCCGCGGGGCGTTTGACCAATTTGTGAGCGGTTGCTATAGTCGAAAAGGCCTCCAGATCGCCAGCCGCGCTGGAGGGAGCGACCGCTGGATTGTCCAAGCCCGATTGCGGGCAAATCACCCCGACGACCCACGCCAGCAGTCCGTAACAAAATCGTGGTCCCCATGCGCGTGATGCGGTGTGCGATGGGTGGAAGAATTATGGTCTTAGACGAGCATACAGCCCACAGCGACGAATCCCCATCGAACTCGCAGCCGGCTGCGGAACCGGGCGCAGAACATCCGCCTACCGAACCAACCGCCACGCCCCAAGAAGCCAACGCTGTGAATCCTGTTGAGACTCCCGCTGTTACTCCACTTCGGCCCGCCTCGGGTCCGACGAATCGAAACGAAAAAGAGATGACGGACGATTTCGCAACCGTACTGGAAAACTTCACCGCCGAACAGGCTGCCGAGCAGGCCACCCATGAAGACCGCGTCATCAAGGGCACGGTCCTGAAGATCACCCCCACCCACGTCGTGGTTGACGTCGGCTTCAAGTCCGAGGGACTGGTCCCGATTGCCGAGGTCCAGGACCAAGCTGGCGTTGTCAAGTTCGAGCCTGGCCAGGAAATCGACGTCATGATCGAGAAGGGCGAGACCGAGGAGGGCTACACCAAGCTCTCCCACCAGAAGGCCTCGCGCCTGCGCGCCTGGGACGAGATCGAGAAGGCGTACAACGACAAGACCCCGATCAAGGGCATCGTGGTGGAGCGCATCAAGGGCGGTCTTACGGTGGACATCCAGGGCGCGCGCGCCTTCCTCCCCGGCTCCCAGGTGGACCTGCGGCCGGTGCGCAACCTGGACGGCATGAAGGCACAGGAGTTGGAAGTCCGCGTCATCAAGCTGAACAAGAAGCGCGGCAACATCGTGGTTTCGCGCAAGCAGCTTCTGGAAGAGGACCTCACGGAAAAGCGCGGCCACACGCTGGAGCAGTTGCACGAGGGCGCAATGATGACCGGCACGGTCAAGAACCTGACCGACTACGGAGCGTTCGTGGATCTGGGCGGCATTGACGGCCTGCTGCACATTACGGACATGAGTTGGGGCCGGCTGACGCATCCGCGCGACCTGGTCAACGTCGGCGACCAGATCCAGGTGAAGATTCTCAAGTTCGACAAGGACAAACAGCGGGTCTCGCTGGGATTCAAGCAGCTCACGCCCGACCCTTGGCTCGATGCCGCGCATCGTTATCCCCTTGGCGCCCACGTCAAGGGCCGCGTCATCAGCATCACCGATTACGGAGCCTTCATCGAGCTGGAGCAGGGCATCGAGGGACTGGTGCACGTCAGCGAAATGACGTGGTCGAAGCGCATGAAGCACCCGTCGAAGATGCTGAACGTCAGCCAGGAAGTGGAAGCGGTGGTGCTGAACGTGAACCCGGGCGAGCGCCGTATTTCGCTGGGTCTGAAGCAGCTGGAGTCAAATCCCTGGGAGACATTGCACGAGAAATACCCGGTCGGCTCCACCGTCGAGGGCCGCGTCCGCAACCTCACCGATTTCGGCGCCTTCATCGAAATCGAGGACGGCATTGACGGCCTGGTGCACGTCAGCAATCTGAGCTGGACCAAGCGCGTCAAGCATCCTTCGGAAATTCTGAAGAAGGGCGACAAGGTCAAGGCCGCAGTGCTGGCCATCGAACCCGACAACCGGCGTCTCTCCCTCGGTATCAAGCAGCTTCAGCCCGATGTGTGGGAGACTTTCTTCAACGAACACCGCATCGGCGACGTGGTGCACGGCAAGGTGCTGCGCGTTGCCACCTTCGGATCCTTCGTCGAGATCGCCGATGGAGTCGAAGGCCTCTGCCACAATTCCGAAGCGGTGAACGAGCACGGCGCCCAGGTGAA
This sequence comes from Terriglobales bacterium, assembly GCA_049509755.1. Taxonomy (GTDB): domain Bacteria; phylum Acidobacteriota; class Terriglobia; order Terriglobales; family Acidobacteriaceae; genus JAIQGF01. The sequence continues at coordinate 167,802 of JBEKZP010000001.1, forward strand.
GCTGGAGCCCGGACAGGAGTTCGATTTCAAGATCCTCAAGGTGAACCCGGGCGAGAAGAAGGTCGGCTTGAGCCTGCGCGCGGTGGGCGAGGAAGCCACTCGCGCCGACGTGGAGGCCTACAAGCACCCGGTTTCAAGCTCGACCACAACCTTGGAAGAGCTAATGTCGTGGAAACGAGCGGGCAACGATAGTCAGTAATTAGTGATTAGCGACTAAGAAAAAGCCCAGCGCGCCGCCGGGCTTTTGTTCGCTCTTGCGAATCACTAGTACTGGTTTCAAAAATACATTTTCGCCTCAGGAAAAATGTCCCTCAGGGGCTGAAGCCCAATATTCTTGCGAGCTCGGCGGCACGGCTGAAGCCGTGCCCTTCCCAAAAGCGACTTCTGAAACCAGTTCTGGTTACTTCTTCAAATCGCTTCCACCGCCCACTTGTACGTCACGCGCCCGGTCTCATCACCCTTGTTCACCTTGTGGTCCACAACCAGCATTTCAAGGATGTGCATAATCTTGGTTTCCGCGTAGCGCGGCTTCCCGGCCGCCGTGATCTTGCTGGAGATATCGAATACCGACATGCCGCCGCCCGCATTTCTCAGCGCCCAGATCACGTCGGCCTTGACGTTGCCTGGCTGTCGCACGGGCGAGGGCTGCTGTTTCTTTTCTTCAGCGGGCGGCTGGCCGTAGCCAGGCCGCTGTCCCGGTTGCTGTCCATAGCCGGGCCGGTTTTGACCCTGTCCCGGTTGCTGTCCCGGGCGTCCGTAGGGGTCTTTCGAGGTTGGCCGCATGCGGGTTCTCCTCACGCGCATTTTATGGCATGGAAGTCGGGCCCGGCATCACTTTCGTTGGCGACCAACCGTCGGTGGCCGGCGTCACTCTTTGATCTTCAGGTAGATGTGCGCGGTCTTTCGCGAGTCGAATGAGCTCAGGGTCTTGGCGTCGCTCTTCTTGCCGTTGTACTCGGCATGCACTTCATAATCCACATTGGGCGAGAGCGCGTTAAAGCGATAGCTGCCGTCCTGCCCGACGATGAAGGTCTTCACCGCCATGGTTTTGCTGTTCTTCAGGTACACAATCGCACCCGACAGCGGCTTCTCCTGCTGGTTGATCACCGCGCCCGTCAGGGTGCGCACCTGGGGCTCCTTGTCGGACATGGCGGCGCTACCCATGGCGCGCGATGGCGCCGCACCAGCCCCGGCCAGCAACCCAGCCACTGCGGCGGTGAGCCATAGTTTATTCACGTGCGACTCCTGAATGTGAGTTCTTCCACTGTGTTGGATGCAAAGCGATGCCGGTCCGCTCATCATATTCCAACCGCTTTGTCCGCTGCTAGTTGCGGCCAGGCCCGCTGATTTCCAGCCCCGGCCCGCCGCATGCGATAATGCCTGAATCCCGCGATGCGGGCCCCCGGCGTGCCAAGGGGTGCTAAGGCGGCTGTCTGTGCAATTGTTCCGACGTTTTCTTATCGCCGTTGTCTTCCTCTGCTTGGGCTGCGCTGCGCAGGCGAACTCTCCGGAAGTCAACCTGCGCATCGAGCGCCAGGTACGCGTCTATTTGGGCGACAAGATTCCTCCCTCGGTGAACGTCGTCGTCGGCCCCCGCACTGCCAGCACCGAATTCCCCGGCTACGACCAGGTCGCGGTGACCCTCTCCCAGGGGGGACGCAAGCAGGCCCTTGATTTTCTGGTTTCCAAGGACGGCGCCAGCCTGGTTCGCGTGCTCAAGTTCGATATCAGCAAGGACCCCTACGCCGAGATCTTGAAGAAGATCGACGTCAACGGTCGTCCGGTGCGCGGCAACAAGGACGCCAAAGTCACCATCGTCAACTTCGACGATTTCCAGTGTCCGTTCTGCTCGCGCATGCACTCTCAGCTCACCCAGGACGTGCTCAAGCTGTACGGCGACCGGGTGCGCATCATCTACAAGGATTTCCCGCTCACCGAAATTCATCCCTGGGCCATCCACGCCGCCGTGGACGCGAATTGCCTGGCCGCGCAAAGCTCCGACGCCTACTGGCAGTTCGCCGACTACGCGCACGCCAACCAGAGACAGATTTCAGGCGGGGAGCAGAAGCCGCCGTTCGCACAACAGTTCGCCGCGCTCGACAAATCGGCGACCGACATTGCCCAGCGGCTGAATTTGCAGGCCGCGCCGCTCGAAGCTTGCATCAAGGCGCAGTCGCCCACGGCGGTTTTGGCCTCCGTGCAGGAGGGCACTGTCCTGGGAGTTTCGGCAACGCCGAGCCTGTTCGTCAACGGCGAAAGGGTGGATGGCGCCGTACCGATGACGGAATTGCAGGCGATGATCAATCGCGCGCTGCGTGACGCCGGCCAGCCCATTCCGATGGCGGCCTTGGTGACGCCGCCGCAGCCCGACGCGGCGCCCAAGGGAGGCGCCCCGGCGAACGCGCCGCCACCAGCGAATGTGGCGCCAGCAGCAAACGCCGCGCCGGCCACGACCGCGCCGGCGACGAATGCGCCACCGGCCCCCAAGTAGATGTTGTTTCGGAGGAAAACTTGATTCGTACTCTTAGCGGGCTTCGCAGGACCGGCCCCGCAGTCCTCGTCGTTCTTCTTGCGCTGCTGGTTTCCCTTGCCGGCTGCAACCGCGGGCAGACCGCTGCCGACGTCATGGCCAAAGTCAACGGGCGTAAAATCCTGCGCTCGGAAGTGGACAAGTACTACGCCAATCAGACCGCCTCGTCGCCGCAGCAGCCCACCGACGAGCAGTCCACCAGCCTCAAGCTCGGTATTCTGAAGGAGCTGATTGACAACGAGATTCTCATGCAGCGCGCGGAAAAGCTCGGCCTGCTGGCCACCAACGAAGAGGTGGACCAGAAGCTGAACGAGATCAAGGCGCCGTACACGCAGGAGGAGTTCGACAAGCGGCTCAAGGAGCGCAAGATCAGCCTGGAGGATTTCAAGCGCGACCTGCGCCGCTCCATCACCATCGATAAAGTCCTGAACCGCGAGATCACCTCGAAGATCGCCATCTCCGACAACGACATTTCCTCCTACTACAATGCGCACAAGGGCGAGTTCAACCTGATCGAGCCGCAGTATCACCTGGCGCACATCTTCGTCACCACGCAGCCCAACCCGCAGGTGCGCAACCTGAAGGGCGACAAGGCGCAGAACGAGGCCGACGCGCGCAAGAAGATCCAGATGATCACCAACCGGCTCGACAGCGGCGAGGACTTTGCCACCGTCGCCATGAATTATTCCGAGGACCCGGAGAGCGCCGGCAATGGCGGCGATCTCGGTTTCACCCCGCAATCGGCGCTGGCCAAGACCGATCCGGCCACGCGCGACGCCGTCAGCAAGCTCAAGCCGGGCCAGTACAGCAACGTCGTCATCATTGCCAACCCGGAAAACCGGCAGGTCTACGGCTTCCGCATCGTTAAGGTAGTGGCCAAGGAACCGGCGGGCCAGCGCGAGCTCAACGACCCGCGGGTGCAGCAGGCCATCCGCGACCAGTTGCGCGACCGCCGCGAGCAACTGCTCAAGGCCGCCTATTACGACGTCGTCCGCAACCAGGCCAAGGTCGAGAACTACTTCGCCGAACAGATCCTGAAGAGCACGGGACAAAAATGACGGCGCTTCGGTCCCGCAGGGACGACAGTTCATAGCCCGGGGCGTGAGCCCCGGGTAAGGCGAAGAAAGATAGTTGAGTCCCGCAGGGACGGCACGAATAAAGAAACAGCATCCCTCAGCGGCTAAAGCCGGATTTGTTTGGCTGTGAGATCGGCACGGCTAAAGCCGTGCCCTTCCACCGCGGTTTTGTTCCGATTTCGTAACGACCGGGGATGGCCCGGTCGCCAGGCCAACAAAAGGACGTACTGTGTGGGGGCACGGCACGCCGCATCTGTGCTACATTTCCCGCCATCAATGCCCGAAAACCATCTCTACTACGGCGACAATCTCGACGTCCTCCGCCGCTACGTCAAGGACGAGTCCGTCGACCTCATCTACCTCGACCCGCCCTTCAACTCCCGCCAGGGCTATAACGTCCTCTTCGCCGAAAAGGACGGCTCCCGCTCCAGTTCCCAGATCAAGGCCTTCGAGGACACCTGGGAATGGAACCAGGAAGCCCAGCGCACCTACGAGGAACTGGTCGAGCAGGGCGGCCAGGTCGCCGACGTCATGCGCGCCTTCCGCACTTTCCTTAAGGGCAGCGACATGATGGCCTACCTCGCCATGATGGCCCCGCGCCTCATCGAAACTGAAGCGCGTGCTCAAGGTCACAACTTTACGAACAGCGATGGAGGCCCACATGCGGCTCACAGACGAACAAGTAACCAGCCTGATCGACAAATTCGTACTCGCTGCTAAGAGCGGCTGGCGGGAACAGCGGTTGGCCGACCACCGCGAGTGGTCCCAGTGGATAAACCCGGCGAAGCTCGGCAGCATTTCCGACGCCAATCTAGCGAATTATTTCCTCGAATATTTCAAGAGAGGTGCTGGACGGTACTTCTTTAGCGCGATCTTCCGAGACAGAATCATCCGCGATGTCGTCCGGTTCCGACAAACGCTGCAGTTCCTTCTTGATGAGAAAGTTTCTGTTCAGAAGCGACTCGATGACGTACTTGACAGGAACGGGAAGCACCACATCGAGGGACTTGGCAAAGGACTTGCAACATCGTTTCTCGCCGATCTCGACCCGATGCGTTATGCCAGTTGGAATAACAAGGTTGAAATGGGCCTGAACGCACTTGGCCGAATGCCGGCATTCAGTAGGAGCGATACGCCCGGTGCATGTTATCTGAAAGTTCTGAAGGAACTGGCAGACATACGAGAATTGCGGTCTCAGGTCACTTTTATCGAACTCGACCTCTTGCTCCATATCATTTCAGCGGAGCCTGAGGGCATCGCGGCAATCGAAGCACTTCGGCGGGGCGGCACAGTTGACGTGCCGGATACATCGCCACCGCCAGCCGTGGACATGGAATTTGTTTTGGAGAAGTACCTCGAAGAATTCATGGAAGCGAACTTCGGCAAGATCAATTTTGAGGCGAAACTGGAACTTTACCAAGACGAAGAAGGCTCTGGGCGTCAGTATCAAACGTCGATTGGCCCAATTGATCTCCTCGCAATTGACGGTTCAAGAAAGGAATTCGTTGTAATCGAGCTGAAGAAAGGAAAGACCGGTGATCCCGTTGTGGGCCAAGTCCTCCGATACATGGGGTGGGTGAATGAAAATCTCCTGCCCAAACATCCTGGTTATAGAGTCAGAGGTATCGTGGTCGTGCGAGAGGAGGACGAGAAGCTCAGGTTCGCGTTATCGCAGATGCCGAGCGTTACAGCATTTGTTTACAGCGTCTCATTTGACCTGCGACCTATAGCAACCAAGAGCTCGGCTGCGGGGGTAGCAAAATAATCGCGCCCCCAAGGCCAAGTCCGCCTGCGCCAATATGAACCTGCCGCTGGAGTGAATATGGCGAATGCCCATGCCGACCCGGCCAACAAGACCATCAACTATGCAGAGAAATACGACCTCAAGAGTGACCCGATTCTAAGTGCGCCTGAACTTCTCCAATACGGACAACCGCTGGTCAATGTCCGAACTGGACAGCCGCCCACTATTGAGGAGTGGCAGCAGATGGTCCGCGATATTTTGCTCATCCCGCAGGTCCCCGAGTCTGTGTGTCATACGTTCGCCGCTGCCAAGAAGCTTTTCATCTTCGGGTACTACGAATATTCCTTCTCAACGGCATCCCAACATTACGCGCTACTGGCGTTGGAGGCCGCCCTGCAGGTGCGATGGTCGGCAACCCTCCCTCGTCCATGCCCGGTTAGGTACAGCAACGGAGTAACCACAAACTTCGACAACATTACTCACAAACTTTTGTATGACCACTGCAGAGTGGACCCGAAAATCATCGTGAATGGCGATAGATTTCCAAGAACAAATCGCAAACTTGCAGCTTCACTTGCGAAGTCGCGAATCATCACGCCTCAGGAAGAACAACGAATCATCGCAGGTCTCGACGTGAGAAATGATCTCTCGCACTTGGAATTCGCGCCAATTATGGGTGCGTCTGCTGAAATGCTGTCGGTCGTTTCAGAGCTCATCAACGCCATGTTTGACTCTGTGCCGCTCTCCGTCTAAATGGACGCGTTCAGACCAACCGTGGAAGCGCCGGACTTTAGTCCGGCGAAATCGCGCACCCAAAAGTGGTTCGGCTTTAGCCGCTGTGGTCCCTCGTGCCGTCCCTACGGGACTCGGAAGAATTTCTAAACGTCTACCCAGGACTTCCGTCCTGGGCTACCAGCGTGTCGTCCCTGCGGGACTCCGGACATTTTTTCGCCAAACCTCCCGGGACTTACCCTTCGACTTCGCTCAGGGCGGGCTAACTACCCGGGCTATGAACTGTCGTCCCTACCGGACTCCAGCCCGCGGAGCGGGCGAAAGAAAATAGCCCCGGGCGTAAGCCCGGGGTAAGGTTTGCTGCCAAATCACTTCCACTCTGCCGAAGGCATGCGCGCAGCCGCTTGCGGCGGAGCGCAACAAAAAAAAGCCAAGTGCCCCGCCCGAGCCTGCCCTGAGCGCAGCCAAAGGGCGGTTCTCGTTGCGGGGGTGGTCGGCCCCGCCGTTACCGTTCCTACGGCGCTCCGAGGGATGTTGGGGGTGAGCTTCCCTGGGACTTAACTGGCGGTACTGGACCGAGACACAGGTCGGACTGTTGACATCCTATCTGCTGGCTGGTAGGATTTCTCGTGTCCCAGTTGGCGCGAGCCTGACGTGAGCAGAAAGCGGGCAGAACGATCCGGCAAGGCGGAGAAGAGAATCGATGAGACTTCCTACCTCACCGGGCGACGGCGTGGCGCTGCACTCAAGGATGAAGCCTGGTACGAAGGGAACATGCTCGTCCGCTATAGTCTGGCGTATATCAATGCGCGCATTTGTCCCGCCGACAACGGACGCGTGCTCGGCTACGACAATGCTCACGGCCACAGTCACCGCCATTCCATGGGGAAGACTGAGAGCGTCAAATTTCCAGGGTACGTAGCGCTGGTGAACCGTTTTCAGAAGGAAGTGGAAGCGCTGTGGAGGGCCGAAGATGAAGAAAAAAGTTAGCGTTCGCATCGCCGCCGACGGCGTCACGGGTTTTTTTGACCGCGCCCGCGAGCACGCCCGCAAGTTGGACCGCGGCCTCGAGCTTCCGCCGGAAATCACGGTTTCTTTTGAGAGCCCAGCCGATATGATGCGCGTGCTATCCGCCCAGCGCGTGCGCCTGCTGCGGGCGGCGCGGCAGAAACCGTCGCCCGTATCCGATCTTGCCGCTCGCTTGCGGCGCGATGCGCGCGCCGTCAGCCGCGACGTGGAGCTGCTCGAACAGTTTGGATTGGTGCGAACCCGGTACGAAATAAATCCCGGGCACGGGAAGCGCCGGATCGTCGAACCTCGTGCCGCCAGATATCAACTGGTGGCGGCCATTTAGCCCGGATGCAGAAATTCTGTATCCGCCGGCTCATGTACCTCAGCGGCTAAAGCCGGAATGATGGTTTTGCAATCACGCCAATCTTCCATGGGCAACGTCCTCGAGTGGTTCCGCGATTTTCGCGACTATGTGCGCCGGGTGTGGCAGGCGGAATGGCTGCCGCTGTCGCGGGCGGAAGCCATCGGATGGATGCTCTTTTTCGCCTTCTTTCTCTGGTACGCGATCGGCAAGGAAGGCGGCGACTTCGCGCTGCTGGATTCCGGCAACCTGGTGGTGCACGAGGGCGGACACGCGCTCTTCGGCCACTTCGGCGATTTCCTGGGCGTCGCCGGTGGAACGATTCTGCAACTGCTGGCGCCGCTGCTGCTGGCGCTGGCCTTTCACGTGCGGCGGCAGGCGGTGGGATACGCGCTGTTCCTGCTGATCGTGTTTGAAAACCTGCTCTACGTGGCCAAGTACATGAGCGACGCGCGCGCCCAGGCGATGAGCTACGTCGCCATCGGCGTGGGCGCCATGGAAGGGCTGGAAGACCCCATGATGCACGACTGGTACAACCTGTTCTCGCGTTTCGGCGTGCTGCCGTACGACACGCGCATCGCAGCCGCGGTGTTCAAGATCGCGTGGGCGGGAATGATCGGCACGGTGCTGTGGTTTGGGTGGCGGTGCTACCGGAGTTGGAAGGAAGGGTGGGAGTGAAGAGGTCGTTGGTCGTTAGTCGATGGTCGTTGGCTGCAAGCCGTGAAGATTGGTCGTGGGCTACCGGAAGTTGCGAGCGGCTAACGACAAACGACGCCGTTGCGGGTTTGCGAACGACTAACGACTAACGACAAACGACGCCGCTCTAGGCTCTCGCGGCGGCGCGTTCCAGTTCCTGCCGGGCGAGGTTGGGTTCGAAGCAGCGGCGGCAGCGGGCCTCGTACATGCCGGCGGCGCCGACCACGATCAGGTCTTCGCTGGCGACCAGGCGCTGGGTGTGCTTGGCGGGATTGCCGCACTGCATGCAGATGGCGAGGGTCTTGGTGATCTCGTCGGCGACGGCGAGCAATTCGGGGATGGGGTGGAAGGGGCGGCCGAGGTAGTCGGTGTCGAGGCCGGCGATGACGATGCGCTTGCCCATGTCGGCGAGGCGAACGACCAGGTCCACCATGCCGGAGCCGAGGAACTGGGCCTCGTCAATGCCGATGACCTCGGTGCGGAGGTCGAGGCGGGATTCCAGGTCAGCGGCGTCCTTCACCGGCACGGAGCGGATTCTCAACTCGCTGTGGGAGACGATGTGGTCGTCGGAGTAACGGTCGTCGAGTGCGGGTTTGAAAATCTGCACCCGCTGGCGCGCGATTTCGGCGCGGCGGAGTCGGCGGATAAGCTCTTCGCTCTTGCCGCTGAACATCGGCCCGCAAACCACTTCAATCCAGCCCAGACTGCCCTTGGCAAAATTCATGGAAGCTATCAGCTCTCAGCTTTCAGCAATGGAAACACCGTCGTTGGTCGTTCGTCGTTAGTCGTTCGCAAATACTCGCGGCCCACTCCTGATGTTTACCCCTTGCGGCCAACGGCCAACGACACGCACTCACAATTCGAAACTCGCAACTCGTAACTCGAACTCAATTCCTGACCGGCATGTGGCGCGCGGCAATGGCCTGGACTTCGTTGGAGATGTTGGCGGCAAAACGCTGCGCGTAGGTGCGCGTCAGGAACGACTGCAAGTCGGCGAAATTGTCGAAAATCCTGGTGGCGCAGCCCAGGATCCATCCGCTCACCACGCGCGACGGCATGCCCAGCACCAGGTACACCGGAATGCCGCAGCGATGGGCGAAGGTGAGCTCGCCCTGGGTGCCGGCGCCGCGCGCCGCGGCCGCGTCCCAGTAGCAGACGACGTAGTCGGCGCGCGACTCGATCCAGTCCAGGTCCCAGGCGATGATTTTGCGCACCGCCGCCTGGTAGCGCACCAGGTCGGTGGTTTTCCAGCCGCGGAATTCGCGGACTTCCTCGTCGGCGAGATTTTTCTTTTCGTCGGCGGCGGGATCGTAAACCTCGTGGCCGAGGGCGCGCAGGAAAGGAGTCACCTGCGCACGCCACCCCTTGCCGAGGTCCGGCGAGTACTCGATGGAACCTGAAAGATAGGCGCGCATGAAGGAAAAGCCATTGTCGGACGTGCGGAGCGCGAGGTCAATGCGAATGAATGTGAATCACTGTGGATAGCGGTGGAAAAACAGGCTTCAGGCTTCAGGCTTCAGGAATGCAGATTCCTCACGGCTCCCTCGCTGCGCTCGGGACAAGTTCCGCCCGTTCGGAATGACAAGAACAGTGGTCGGTGTTGACAGCCGGACGATTGAAGTGCGTGGGAGCAGTCGCGGAGAAGTCGACGGAGTAGGGGTCCCCTCGGCTTCGCTCGGGGCAGGCTCTTCGACTCGGACGCGCCACCCGTAGGCAAAAACCGCGCCTGCTGGTTGTTTGGCGCGTCCTCGCTCAGGATGACAATCGTTTTGCTTATTTCAACGACATTTAGATTTTGTTGAAGGCGAGATCGCTTACTCGATGATGGCGAGGACTTCGCCGGCGGTGACGGAGGCGCCTTCGGCGACCATCACCTGCTTGACCGTACCCTTCTTCGGCGACTTGAGCTCGTTCTGCATCTTCATCGCTTCCACCACGAGAACGCCCTGGCCGGCTTCGACTTCGCTGCCGGCGGCAAGGATGATGCGCACCACTTTGCCGGGCATGGGCGCCAGCAATTTCTGCGGGCCTTCGCCGGTGGCCGCGGCGGCCTTGCGGCTGCGCAGCGAGCGCGGGTCGCGGACTTCGACGGCAAAGCGCGAATTCTTGACCCAGTAGTGGACGTCGGTGGCGGTGCGCTCGCGCTTCACCTCGTACTGCGTGCCGCCGATGATGATGGAGATGACGTCGTGCTTGGTCATGACGGCGTCGGCCTGGATGGGCTCGCCGTCGAGCTGACAGGACCAGGCATTGCCGTCGCGCTCGAGTTCGAGCTTGTGGGGCGTGCCGTCGATGGAGATTTCGTAAACCACGTTGTCGGTTCTCGGTTATCGGTTGTCGGTTCTCATCCGTTACGCAGGGCTTCGATACGTGCCGCCTGTTTCCAGGCTGATGGTTTTGTCTGCGCGCCGGTGTCATTCGCGGCGGCGCCATTGACGGATTTGGGAGCGGCACTTTCCAGCGTGGCGAAGATACCGGCGGCGAGGGCAGCGACGCGCTCGCGCTCGGCGGTGCGGTCCAAGCCGTCGTCGAGGCCCGGCGGCGGAGCGGGCTTGCTCAGCAAGCGCTCCAGGTAGCCGGTGTCGAGCTTGCCGGCGCGGAAGTCCGCGTCCTGCAAAATGCGCTGGAAGAGCGTGATGTTGGTCTTGATGCCGGCGACCACGTATTCGTAGAGCGCGCGTTGCAGGCGGTGGATGGCCTGGTCGCGGTCGCTGCCATAGCCGATCAGCTTGGCGAGCAGCGGGTCGTAGTCAATGGGAACGGTCCAGCCCTCGTAGATGCCGGTGTCGCGGCGGATGCCGGGGCCGGCGGGAATTTCGAGCAGGGAAATGCGGCCGGGGCTGGGAAAATAATTGTTGTCGGGATCCTCGGCGTAGATGCGGCACTCGATGGCGTGGCCGCGCAGCACGATGTCCTGCTGCTGGAACGGGAGCGGCTCGCCGGCGGCGATGCGGATTTGCAGGTGCACCAGGTCGAGCCCGGTGACCAGTTCGGTGACCGGATGTTCCACCTGCAGGCGCGTGTTCATCTCGAGGAAATAGAAGTTGCGCTGCTGATCCACCAGGAATTCGACGGTGCCGGCGTTGGTGTAGCCGGCGGCCTGGGCGACGCGGACCGCGACCTCGCCCATCTGCCGCCGCATTTCGGGCGGAACGATCGGGGAGGGACACTCTTCCAGCACTTTCTGGTGGCGGCGCTGCACGGAACACTCGCGCTCGCCGAGGTAGACGGTGCGGCCGTGCTCGTCGGCGAGGATTTGCATCTCGATGTGGCGCGGGTTCTCGATGTACTTTTCGACGTAGACCTCGTCGTCGCCGAAGGAGCGCTTGGCCTCGCTGGAGGCGGCATCGAAGGCGGAGCGCAGTTCAGCGGCGGAGCGCACCAGGCGCATGCCCTTGCCGCCGCCGCCGGCCGCCGCTTTCAGCATCACGGGATAGCCGATTTTTTCCGCCACCTTGTGGGTCTCGCCGAAATCGTGGCCGCGCGAGGAGCCGGGGACGAAGGGCACGCCGGCTTTCTCCATGGCCTGGCGGGCGCGCGTTTTCGAGCCCATGGCTTCCATGGCGGCGGCGGTCGGGCCGATAAATTTGAGGCCGGCATCCACGCAGGCCTGGGCGAAGCGGGCATTTTCGGAAAGGAAGCCGTAACCGGGGTGGATGGCCTCGGCGCCGCTGCGGCGGGCGACGTCGAGGATCTTGCCCTGGTTCAGGTAAGACTCGCTGGCGGTCGCCGCGCCGATGGGGTAGGCCTCGTCGGCCTTGCGGACGTGAAGGGAGGCGCGGTCCACGTCGGAGAAGACGGCGACGGAGCGGATGCCCATCTCGCGGCAGGCGCGAATGACGCGCACCGCGATTTCACCGCGATTGGCGATCAGGATCTTTTTGAACATACGGGCGCCCCGGAGATTGTAATGCAGGGGAGGGCACGGGGCCGGGTGATTTAGGTCACAGGAGTGTGTGCGGGGGCCGAACAGCATCGCCGATTGCCGATTTGCGCTGAGGAGCCAGTGAGCGGTTGTGGAGCGCGAAACAGGGCAGGGGTCCCCTCGGCTGCGCTCGGGGCAGGCTCTTCGACTCGGTGTCGCTTGCGTCGCCAAAAGGCGGCGACAGCAAGCGGCACCTCGCTCAGGATGACAGCAGCAAGAGGAAACAAAAAGCGCGCTCGAGGGCGAGCGCGCTCCAATTCTGCTTTGACTTCATCCTGCACACGCGGGGGCGCGTGTGCCACCTGGCTAGTCTTTTTTCTCCAGGGTGATGCCGCCGGGACCCGCCTGCTTTTCCGCCTTGGCAGCCTTGGTGGCCATCGTCTTCTTGACCCACTCGTCGGCCTTCTTCAGGTCTTTTTCGCGGGCCTTGGGGTCGCCACATTCGATGTCGGCCTGCTCGCGCCACATCAGGTTGAAGTACGCCATGGCGTCGTCGTAATCGGGCCGCAGCGAGATGGACTTCTCCAACATGGTCATGCCGTCCTTGACCACGTCCTGGTTCTTGGTGCGGAGCTCCTCGCAGACTTTTTTGTCCTTGATGGCCTCGTCGGGATTGAGTCCGAGCTTGGCCTTCTGCTCCATGCGGGGCTGGTAGGTTTCCGCCCAGTCGATCACGGCGACCGAGTAGTAGGCCTCGGGATCGTTGGGATCCACGCCGATTACCTTTTTGTAGTAATCCTTGGCCTGGCCGAACTTCTTCATTTGCAGGTAAAGGTAGGCGATGCCCTTGATGGCGTTGAGATCGTTGGCCTTCATCTTGAGTACGTTCTGGTACTCATTGATCGCCTGTTCGGCCATGCGGTTGTTGTCTGGTGTGTCCGCCCCCGGGATGTATTGCTGCGCGTACGCGGTAGCAAGATAAAGCCGGGCATTAATCAGGGACGGGTCAAGCGCCACCGCGTTCTTGAACTTCTCGATGGCATCTTCATATTTGGCGTTCTTGTAGGCCTGCACGCCCTTGTTGAGCTGGTCGCGAGCGCGGAGCTTGTTGCAGCCGGCAAGCGAAACCAGCACCAGGACGAGGGAGGCAAGCGCCAGGAGTCGTGCGCCTCGGTTCATCAGTTTGTCTCTCCGTAGTGTCGATGGTCGATGGCCGATGGCCAAAGACCTCAGCGGCTAAAGCCGCTTTTCCGTTCCATGCTGGGATGGCACGGCTCCTTCCGCTTCGCTTCGCTCAGCGTCAGGACAAGTTCCGCCGTGCCCCTTCCGAAAGAACTAGCCGCCGGCCTCGATCTTGGCGGTAATCAGGCCGACCTTGTCTACGCCGGCCGAGTGCGCAATGTCAATCACCTGGGCCACGTCGGCGAAGGGAAGATCGGTATCGGCCTTGACGAAAACCACCTTCTCGGCGCGCGTCTTGTAGATTTCTTCCAGGCGACCCTGGAGCTTGTCCCAGGAGACGTCTTCCTGGTTGATCTTGAGCAAAGGCTGGCCCCCGGTCTTGATGACCTGCACGACGACGGTGCGGTCAGTTGAAGGCGGCTGCGCCTTCTGGTCCTTGGGCGGCTGCGGGACGAGCGCGTCCAGCCCCTTGGGCGTCAGCGGGGTGATGACCATGAAAATGATCAGCAGCACCAGCAGGACGTCGATAAGCGGCGTGACGTTCATGTCCGCCGAGGGACCGCTTTGTCCTCCAACTGCCATTGACATAACGAAATCCTCTCTAAAACAGTTTCAGTTTCGAGTTTCAGCCGGCCTCAACTCCAGACTGAAACGGCTCGCAAACACGCGGCCCTATTGCCCGCCAGTTGGCGCTGGCTTAGCTGCGCCTGGCGCGGTGGGCGGTGGAGCGGGAGCGCCCGTCTTGCGCTGCTCGGTCAGCAGACCCAACTGGTCGACGCCGGCGGCACGGACGTTGTCCACCACTTCCACCACGTTGCCATACTTGGTGCGCGCATCGGCCTTTACAAAGACCCGCTTGTCCACGCGGCTGGCCAGCTTGTCCTTGATCTTGTTGGTGAGTTGGTCGGGCGCGATCTTATCGGCGCCGAAGAACACGGTGCCGTCGCGTTGAATGGCCACCAGCAGTGCGTCTTCCTTGTCGGCGTCCGGCATCTGCACCGGGTTATTGGTCTGGGCCAGGTCAACGCTGACACCATGCTGCAACATGGGCGTGATCACCATGAAGATGATCAGCAGTACCAGCATGACGTCCACCATGGGGGTGACGTTGATGGTGGAGTTGACCGGCAATGGTCTTTTTCCGAGTGCCATAACTATGAGTCTCCTGCGCGAATCCTGAAGCTGATGTTGTCTGTCCCTCCCCGCAGGGCGGGGAGGGACAAGCAACTATGCTCGTTCACTACGGGTCAGAGACCCGTGCCACGCCACCCGGTTTACCGGCGGACGGCGCTGCGGCGCTTCAGGAAGTAATCCACCAGCTCGCTGGAGGAGTTATCCATCTCGACGTCGAACGCCTCGACGCGGCCGGACAGGTAGTTGTACATCATCACCGCGGGGATGGCGACGAACAGACCGACGGCGGTGGTGACCAGCGCTTCCGAAATACCGCCGGCGACGGCGCCCAGACCGGTCGCCTTCTGCGACTGGATGCCTTTGAAGGCGTTGATGATGCCGACCACGGTGCCGAACAGGCCAACGAAGGGGGCAGTGGCGCCGATGGTGGCCAGGCCGCCCAGGCCGCGCTTGAGCTCGGCATGGACGATCGCCTCGGCACGCTCCAGGGCACGCTTGCTGGCTTCGATCTGCTCACCGGGAATCTCGGTGGATTCGCCGTGCGCCTTGAATTCCTGCAGCCCGGCGGTGACCACCTTGGCCAGGTGGCTCTTCTTGTTGCGCTCGGCGACGCGGATGGCCTCGTCAATCTTGCCTTCGCGCAGGGCGCCGGCGACGGCGGGAGCAAACGCACGCGATTGTTTGCGGGCGGCGCTGAACGCCATCCAGCGGTCGATCATCACGCCGATGGACCAGCCGGACATGATGAACAGGATGATGACCACGAGTTTGGCGAGGACACCCATCTGCTTCCACAGCGAGATGGGATCCCAAGAAATCTCGCCCTCCTGGAAAATCGCCAAAGCGACGGTGGGCACGTGTGCGTAAAAGAGAGTTGCCAGTGCTACGAACATGAGTTGCTTGTTCCTCCTCAGAACTAAAACAGTTTCGGTTTCAGTTTCAGTTTCAGAGACAAGAAACTGAAACTGGGGCGGGCACAAATCCCCGCGCGAATGATGCTGGTTCCCAGCGCCGAAGGCGGCCGGGCTCCATCCGGTCCCGGATCACCCGGCCAGGGTGAAATTGACCGTCACCACGGTTTCCACTTCCACCGGCTCGCCGTTCAGGAAGTAGGGCTTGTAGCGCCACTGCTTCACCGCTTCCACGGCAGACCCAGTCAGCATGGGGTGACCGCTCACGACGTGCAACCCCTGAATGGTGCCGTCCTTGGCGATGACCGCTTGCAACACCACCGCACCCTGGATCCTGGCTTGGCGAGCCAGCGGCGGGTAATTCGGCTTCACCTGGTGGATGAGCAGACCTTGGGAAACGCCCTGGGAGACGCGCACGCGCAGCGGCGTCGCCACTTTCGGGACCGCTACCGGCGTCGAGCTGATGATGCCGCCGATAACGCCGCCCCACTGCCCTCCCGGAATGCCGCCAGGTACGCCACCGACCACACCCCCGATGCCTGCAGCCGGAGGCGCTTCCTCTTCCTTGATCATCTGAACCTTTTCAGGAATCTTGGTGGGCGTGCGCAACTGACCGTTGTTAATCTCACTGATGATTTGCTTCACCACCTTGATCTGCTGTGCAGCCGGCGGGGGCGGCGGCGGTGGTGGTGGTGGAGGCGCTACCAGAAACGTCATCAACTGCTGTTTCGGCAGCGCTTCGGTATAGATCAGCGGAATCAGGATCAGGATGCCCAGCAGAATTGCCTGGAGCACGAACGACAGCAACGTGGTGGCGCCACGCTTGCCACCGCGCCTGCCTCCCGACTCGATAAGGCTATCCTCAAACATGCCTTTGTTCTCCGGTTGCGGTTCTTCCCGCACGTATATTTAGACACCGGGCCCGCGAGTTTTGCTCCCTGGGGCGTTCATTTTTTGCAACTTGGGGCAAACGCCTTAGAATCCAGGGCCGAAAAACGGCCGAATAACAACTAACCCTTGGCCCGCACCTTTTCACGCCGTTGCGAGGGGGCCGCCGGTACCGTGGCCGCCACTCCGCGGGCCTTGCGCAAACGCCAATCCTGATATGCAACCAGCATCGGCGACGCAATGAAGATCGACGAATAAGTCCCGATGATGATGCCGATGACCAGTGCCAGACTGAATCCGTGCAGCACCTCTCCCCCAAACAGGTAGAGCGAAAGCACGGTCAGGAAAGTCAAACCGGAGGTCAAGACCGTTCGGCTCAGCGTCTGGTTGATGCTGCGGTCCACGATCTCGGCCAGCGATTCGCGGCGCAGCAGTTTAACATTCTCCCGGATACGGTCAAATACAACAATCGTATCGTTCATCGAGTACCCCACCAAAGTGAGGATGGCGGCGATGACGGTGAGGGAAATTTCCTTTCCCAACAGGGAGAAGGCGCCGACCGTAATCAGGGTGTCGTGGAAGCAGGCGACAACGGCGGCCACGCCGTAAATCAGCTCGAAACGGAACCACAGGTACGCCAGCATGCCCGCCAGCGAGTACAGGATGGCGAGCTTGGCCTGCGTCTGGAGCTGCTTGCCGACTTGCGGACCGACAATTTCGACATTGCGCACGCCAAAGTCAGAGGTGTAGAAGCCGTCGTTGAGCGCCTGGATGACGGGCGCGGCCATGCCGGCGGACTTGAGCTCGTCAACCGATGCGATGGCCCCGCCGCGGGTCTTGTCACGGAAATTGGCGATCTGGCGGGCGCTGTCGCCGTAGCGCTGCGCCGCGTCGCTGCCCGCGTGCAGCGGGTCCCTGGAAAGCAGGAAATCCTGGATGGCCTGCACGCCGGCATTGTTCAAGTCCTGCTTGGCGGCGGGCGGGTTGGGCGGTTCCAGCGCCTTGATGATCTGGTTCTTGCCCTGATCGAGCGCGGATTCGCTGGTTTCCTTGATGTCGAGCGCGACCAGCACTTCATTGGCGGTCGCAATCCCATAGCGCTGGATGCGGGCATTGTGCAGCCCAGCGCGGTCCAACTCGGCGCGAATCTGGTTGTTGTCCGGCGGGTGAGTGAACTTCACATACACCAGCGTGCCACCGCGGAAATCCACGCCCAGCGGGACGCCGTGCCAGAACGCCATGCTGAGAATGCCGGCGCCGCTGAAAATCAGGGAAAAGGCCAGGAAGTACCACTTGTACTTCAGAAACGGGATGTTCGGGTTCCGAAAGAACTCCATTGTTTACCTTGTCGATGGTCGATGGCCTATGGTCGATGGCAAAACCGACCAGCGTCCGACCGAATGTTTCAACCCGCGATTACGGACCTCAGCGGCTAAAGCCGCTCTATTTGAGCCTACATTCGGCACGGCTAAAGCCGTGCCCTTCCCAAAAACTTACTCGCGGCAAGGCAGGAGCTGTGCCCTACCCAAAAACTTACTCGCGGCAGGGCAGGAGCTGTGCCCTACCCAAAAACTTACTCGCGGCAAGGCAGGAGCTGTGCCCTTCCCAAAAACTTACTCGCGGCAAGGCTAAAGCCGTGCCCTGTCCAAAAGCAGATTCCTCGTCGGGCTTCGGCGCTTCGCGCCTCGGTTACGGCTAAAGCCGTGACCTACCGAGCCCTCCTCGGAATGACAAATCTTAAGAGCCGCAATCGGCAAGGCTAAAGCCGTGCCCTTCCCAAAACTTCTTACCCCAGCCGGTGGCCAACGACCATCGACCAACGACTAAATGCTCAGCGCTTCGCCGCGCTTCAGGTTGTTCAGGTGCGCGTCGAAAATGACGCGCGACACGAACACGGCGGTGAACAGGTTGGCCAGCAAACCGAAGGTCAGCGTGACCGCGAAGCCCTTCACCGGGCCGGTCCCGAAAATAAACAGGATGAAAGCGGAGACGATGGTGGTGACGTGGGTATCCACAATCGTGATCCAGGCGCGCGCGAAGCCTTGCTCCACCGCCGAGGGCGCGGTCTTGCCGTTGCGCAGCTCCTCGCGAATGCGTTCGAAGATAAGCACGTTGGAATCCACGCCCATGCCAACCGTCAAAATCACGCCGGCGATGCCCGGCAAAGTGAGCGTCGCTCCGCTGAAGCCGAGGAATCCGAGCAGGATCACCAGGTTGAACAGGAGCGCGAGATCGGCATTGATGCCGGCGCCGCGGTAGTACACCAGCATGAAGATCATGACCGCCAACATGCCGATGACGGCGGCGAGCACGCCGTGCTTGATGGAATCCGCTCCCAGCGACGGGCCAACGGTGCGCTCTTCCAGATAGCGGATGCCGGCCGGCAGCGCGCCGGAGCGCAGCACCATGGCGAGGTCTTTGGTCTGCTGCTGGGTGAACGCACCGGTGATGCGCCCCTCATCGCGGATCTGCTCCTGGATGGTGGCGACTTCCTGGACCTTGTTGTCGAGCACGACGGCCAACTGCTCGCCCACGTGCGCGCCGGTGAAGCTGGCGAAGCGGCGCCCGCCTTCTCCGGTGAGCAGGAAGCGAACCGCGGGACGGTTGTTTTCGTCCACCGTGGGCTGGGCGTCGCGCAGGTCGCGTCCGGTCACGGCCGCAGCGCGGGAAATGATGTACCAGGCGGTCTGGGTGGCGTCGCTGGTGCGCGCGCCGATGGAGCGGCCCTGCATCAGCACCGAATCAGGAGGCAGCACGCCGTTCTTGGAGGCCAGCGCGTCCTGCTCGCTGGGGTAAGGCCCGCCCATCGCCTGGCGGATTTCCAGCATGGCGGTGGACTGCATGATCTGCTTGACGCGCGCGGGATCGTCCACGCCCGGCAACTGCACCAGGATCTGGTACTGGCCGAGGCCGTGCTCCTCGATCACCGGCTCGCTGACGCCGAGCTGGTCAATGCGGTTGCGGATGGTCTCGATGGCCTGCGCCACCGAGCGGTTCTTCAGCTCGGCCAGCGATTGCTGCTTCATGGCCAGCGTCCAGGAGTTTTCCGCACCCGAGGTGAGGACGTACTCCGGCAACTGATTGCTAACAATTTCTCTCAGGTCTGCGGCCGATTCCGGGGGCACGCCCTTGATGGCGATGTGGTCAGGACCATTCTGCGGGTCGGGCTTGGTGATGTCGGTGTAGGCGATGCCCTTGGACTTGAGGCTTTCCTTCAGGCGCTCGATGCCGCGGTCGCTGTCGGCGTTGACCGCGTCGTTGACCATGACTTGGAGGATGAGGTGGGTTCCGCCCTTGAGATCGAGCCCGAGCTTGACGCGGTCGAGGACGGCCGATTTCAGGGCACTGCCGCTCACGCCGCTCGGCAGCCCGAGGATGCCGAACACAAAGACCAGCAGCACGGCAACGATAAACAGGGATTTCCAGAGTAACGTCTTATTCATTTGAGTCGATGGTCGGCGGTCGACGGTCGACGGCCAAAAACCTCAGCGGCTAAAGCCGCGTAAACAATTGCACGATATCGGCACGGCTCCTTCTGCCTCGCTTCGCTCAGCCTCAGGACAAGTTCCGCCGTGCCCTTCAAAACTTTCGCCGAAAATCCTAGCCACTCGTCTTCGCTTGTTCCTCGCCCGAGCTGACGGTGACAATCGAGCTCCTGGTCACTTCCAGCCGCAAATTGTCGGGCGGAACGCGCAGGTGAACAAAATCATCGCGCAGGGCGATGACCGTCCCGCGCAGGCCGCCGCTGGTGACGACGCGATCGCCGGTCTTCAGCTCGGCCAACATCGCCTGCCATTTTTTCTGGCGCCTCTGTTGCGGCATGATCAGCAGGAAATAAAAGATGACGAAGATGAAAACCAGCGGCAGCCAGACCAGCGCGCCTCCGCCGCCCTGCGCTTGCACCAGGGCCAATGCCATGTAGAGTGTCAAGACCTGTTTATCTCCTCCCGCGCAACCTTCGTAGCCGGATGCAACGGGCACTGCTCCGATCAGTTCGTCGCGGCTCCGCCAGACAGGTTTCAACCTGCGGCGACTAATACCACCGGGACGATCTTGAACCGACGGGTCCCGGAAGCCCCAGCCGCTTATTCTAGCGATGGAGCGATGGTCGGATCTTCCCTTTGGGCACGAGCAGGGGAGTTCAAATTCCGCGACCGGAGAGCAGAAAGAAAACTAGTGAATTCCCCAAGTTGTATAGAATGCCGCACCCGTTGCATGGTGTCAAGGTAGTAAGCCAGATTGTGGATGGAGTTTAGGACTTGTCCCAGCACCTCGCGGGCGGCAAACAGGTGCCGCAGATAGGCACGCGAGTAACGCGCGCAGACCCGGCAGCCGCACTTGGGGTCGAGCGGGCCCTGGTCGGCGGCATAGCGCGCGCCCTTGATGTTGATTTTGCCCTCGGAAGTAAACAACAAGCCGTGGCGGGCGGCGCGCGTGGGATGGACGCAATCCATCATGTCCACGCCCAGGGCGGCGTATTCCACGATCTCCTCCGGGGTACCCACCCCCATCAGGTAGCGCGGCTTGTCGGGCGGAAGATGCTCCAGGGTCGACTCGACGATCTCGCGGGTCAGGGCGCGCGGTTCGCCTACGCTCAGGCCGCCGATGGCATAGCCGGGAAAATCCATGTCAACCAGCCGCTGGGCACATTCACGGCGGAGGTCGGGGTAGATGCCGCCCTGAACGATGGCGAACAGGGCGGGACGGTCGACGGTCGACGGTCGATGGTCGATGGCCGAGACATCATTGCCGATTGTCGATTGTCGATTGTCGATTTTGCGCCAAGGAACCTCATCCTTGTGCTCTTCCCAATACTGCTTGCACCGTTCCGCCCAGCGGACGGTGAGTTCCATGGACTGCCGGGCGCGCTCGCGTTCCGCGGGATATTCGGTGCACTCATCGAAGGCCATGATGATGTCGGCGCCGAGCGCGATCTGCGACGCGGTAGCGGATTCCGGCGTGAAAAAGTGCGGCGAGCCGTCGAGATGGGAGCGGAACTCGACGCCCTCGTCGGAGACCTTGCGCATCTGGCTCAGGCTCCACACCTGGAAGCCGCCGGAATCGGTGAGGAGGGCGCGCTCCCAGCTCATGAAGCGATGCAGGCCGCCGAGGGCGCGGATTTGCTCGGCGCCGGGACGCAGGTAGAGGTGATAGTTGTTGCCGAGAATGATCTGCGCGCCCAACTCTTCCAGCACGTCCTGCGGGACCGCCTTGACCGTCGCCTGCGTGCCCACGGGCATGAAGACCGGGGTTTCGACCGGCCCGTGCGCGGTGGAGATGCGCGCGCGGCGGGCGGCGCCGGAGCGGGCGAGAATGTCGAAGGCGAAAGGCATGGAAGGGTTGATTGTAAGGGAATCGACTGCTGGAAGCGCAGAGCACGGTACATCCTCGAAAGAAGTACCTCAGTGGCTAAAGCCGGATTTCTGTTCCCCCGAGGACAGCAGGGCTAAAGCCCTGCTCCACCCGGTTCCAGTTGAAGCCCTGCTCAACCCGGCCGCTATACGCCCTGCTGCTTTACCCGCGCCATGAATTTGCCGACGCTGACGAAGGCGCGGTTCACGGTGCCGCTGCCGATCTCGTTGCTTTCGTCCCAGGCGCGGACGCGCATGGTGTAAAAGCGGCCGTCGAAGGACTCCATGACCGCCTCGGCCTTCACCTTGATGCCGACGCCGGTGGCAGCCTTGTGCGAGACGTTGATGTGCGTGCCGACGGTGGTCTCGTCGCCTTCCTCGTAGGGCTTGAGCGCCCAGTAGCACGCTTCTTCCATGAGCTGGATCATCCGGGGTGTGGAGTACACCGGAGGGAATGAGTCATGAATGCCGGCCAGGGTTTGTTCCAGCTTGACGATGTTTTCAACTTCGGCGCGGGCGCCGACGGGGACGGGCTTGGACATGGGGGTTCCTCTGGTTTGCACACGAGTTTAGCAGGTGAAATTGGGCGGTCGGCTGTCGGCACTCGGCGGTCGGGTCAGAACTTCCCCACCCTATCTCGCCCCTTCGACTGCGGTCAGGGCAGAGATTCCCCGGGCGAGATACGGGTGGGGCAACCGCCCGTTAGTACGAAATTCGACGCGGATGATATTTTGTAAGGCTTGGAACCGCTCACCCACTTTCTGACCGGCGCCTGCATCAGCCGCGCCGCCGGGCTGAACCGCAAGACGCTGCTGGCGACCACTACGTGCGTTCTAGCCGCGGAAGCCGCCGACCTCG
Source organism: Terriglobales bacterium (assembly GCA_049509755.1). Lineage (GTDB taxonomy): Bacteria > Acidobacteriota > Terriglobia > Terriglobales > Acidobacteriaceae > JAIQGF01. The sequence goes on from JBEKZP010000001.1 coordinate 190,141, forward strand.
ACGTCCTGTGGTACTTCAAGAGCCCGATTGATGGCTTCGCGCACCACCGGGGCATCACGCATGCATTCGTGGGCGCGCCGCTGGTGGCGGCGTTCGTCGTGGGATTCATGTACCTGGTGTGGCTGTGGAAACGCCGGCGAAGGGCGGAGCCGGCGGGCGCGGCGAAGGGTCCGGTACTGCCGAAAACGCCGCGCTGGGGGCTGCTGTACGGCTTCGCGCTGATCGCGGCCTTCAGCCACATCCTGCTCGACTTCACCAACAACTACGGGGTGCGGCCGTTCGAGCCGTTTTCTTACCGGTGGTATTCCTGGGACATCGTCTTCATCTTCGAGCCGCTGCTGTACGTGTTTTTCCTGGCCGGCCTGGCGATGCCGGCGTTGTTTGGGCTGATCAATGAAGAGATCGGAGCGCGCCGCAAGGGGCCGCGCGGGCAGGGCGGCGCCATGGTTGCGCTGGTGCTGATGGTCGCGCTCTGGGGCCTGCGGGATTATCAGCATCGGCGGGCGGTGGCGGCGCTGGATGCACGGCTCTATCACGGGGCCGACCCGATCCGCACATCGGCGTATCCGTATTTCGTGAACCCGTTCAAGTGGTACGGCGTGGTGGAGACGGAAAAGTTTTACGAGCGCGTGTCGGTGGATTCGCTGACGCCGGAAGTGGATCCGGCGGCGCGCAGCGAGACCCGCTACAAGCCCGAGGAGACGCCGGTCCGGGAAGCGGCCAGGGACACGCGCCTGGGGCGGGTCTATCTGGACTGGGCGCAGTACCCGATGCTGGAGGCCGAAGCGGTGAGCGCGCCGGTGCCGGGCTACGAGGGACCGGCTCGGGGCGGCTACTTGGTGCGCTTTTACGATCTGCGCTTCGAGTATCCCGACCTGGAGCGGCGGGGCGGACACACGCTGGGCGCGCGTGTCCTGCTCGACCAGAACCTGCACGAGGTGGCGGAGTGGTTTGGGTCACGCTCGCAGAGGCCGGATCTGATAGCACCGCCCCGCGAAACGGGGAAGTGATCGCAAAATTTGTAATTGGTAATTGGTAATTTGTAATTTTCGGACGTGAACAAACGTTGTGCCTATCGGGCAGAGACTCCGCGGCTTTCGAAATTGCAAATTACCAATTACAAATTGCAAATTTCAAATGCCATCTTGACGATCCATCCTCCGCAGCCGCAGAATCATGCGTTGACCTCGGGGAGGAATTCATGCTGGCTTACCTGTTCGTAGTATTCGCCATTGCCGCCCGCTTTCTGGTTCTGCTGTTTCCGCAAATGTGGCTGAACTTCACCCCGGTGGGCGCCGCGCTGCTGTACTTCGGCGCGCGCGGTCCGCGCAAGCATGCCTGGGCCGCGGTGTTGCTGCTGGCCGGTTCCGATGTCCTGCTGACGAAGTTTGTCTATGGATATCCGTACACGCTGGACCATTTCACGACTATCGCGTGGTACGCCGCCATCGTTGCGATGGGCACGCTGCTGCGCAACCATGCCGGCCCGGCGCGGATTTTGGGCGCGGCGCTGGCGACCTCGGTGTCGTTTTTCGCCATCAGTAACTTTGCCGTCTGGCTGACGTGGAACATGTACCCGCACAACCTGGGTGGCCTGGCCGCCTGCTACGCCGCCGCCGTGCCTTTCTTCCGCAACGATGTGGTGTCGAATCTCCTGTTCACCACCGTCATGTTCAGCGTGCCGGTGCTGATCGAGATGGTGCGGCCCGCGACCGCGAAAGCGTAGGCAAGGATTTAAAGAAGAAAAATCAGCCGCTGATTTACGCGGATGAACGCGGATCAGAAGAAAAAAGAAGAGGCACGGATTGGTTCCGTGCCTTTATTTCTTGCGATTTCTTCCGATCTGTTCGCTGGGTATCCAGATTCCAATTCTTACGTTCGAGCGCAAAATGCAGGTTCCTCGACTCGGAATCACAATCTTTGGGCTAGAAACTCCGGAAAGCAGATTCCTCGCGGGCTGAAGCCCGCTCGGAATGACAAAGCTTAAGGAGTGGGCGATCCGCCGGGCTCCCTCGCTGCGCTCGAGAAAAGTTCCGCCCGGCGTTTCCACCTTCCTAACTTCCACCTTGCTAAACGGTTTTGTTGTTTCTGCTCCTCCACCAGAAGGCCAGGGCGAAGATCGCAGCCAGCAGCAGCGCGACCAGCAGCCCGGTCAGATGGGTACGGACCAGGTCGGCGGCCAGCGTCACCGCCCGCGGTCCAAACTTGATGACCAGCACGGAGAGGATGAGGAATCGTGCCACGCGCCCGGCGAAGATGGCCAGCAGGAAGTGGCTGAAGTGCATTTCGAAGACGGCAGCGGAAAAGGCGAAGAGTTTGAAAGGAAACGGCGGCGGCATCATGGCGGGCAGCATGAGCGCGAGAAACTCGTGCTGCTCGAAGCGCTCGCGCATGCGGGCAAATTTCAGCGGCCCCATGCGCTTCTCCAACACCAATTCGCCCATCTCGTAGCCGATGCCGTAAATGATCAGGCTGCCCAGGGCGGAGCCGGCGGCCGCCATCAGTATGTAGAGCCAGAACCGCTCGGGATTCTTGTAGACATAGCCGGCAACCAGCGGATCGAGCGGCAAGCCGAACAACGCCGCGTCGATGCCAGCGATGGCAAATACCCCCCACACCCCGAGGGGCTTGAATAGCGCCCCGAGAAGTGCCGACCAGCGGGCCAGTAGATTGCCTAGTGTGTGCAAGGATGGAATTCTACCAGCCGGGGAATCGGGGATTAGCCACAGAGGACACAGAGGAAGACAAAATCATTGACGATTGTCGATTGTTGATTGCGGAGAGATCAATGTTCTGTTTTTCCCACCAGCAGTTCGAGGGCGTGCGGCAGGATATCAATCACCGCCGCCAGCGATTCGGTGGCGGCGGAGGGGCTGCCGGGCAAATTGAGGATCAGCGACTTGCCGCGCACGGCGCATACGCCGCGGCTGAGCGCGGCCAGCGGCGTTTTTCTGGCGCCTTCGGAGCGCATGCGCTCCCCGATCCCGTCCACGATCTTGTCGGCGATCGTGCGGGTGGCCTCCGGCGTTACGTCGCGCTCGGCGATGCCGGTGCCGCCGGTGGTGACCACCAGTTGGGCCTGGTGGCACATGTCCATCAGGGCGACTTCGATGTTGGTCTGATCGTCCTTGCTCACGCTGCTGACAATCACGTTGAAGCCCTTGGCTTCCAGCGCGGCGCGAACGGCAGGGCCGGAGAGGTCGTCGCGGCGGCCGGCGGCGGAGGAATCGCTGATGGTGAGAACGGCGGCGGTAAATTGCATCGGTCTGTCAGTCTATCGGTCTGTCGGCCTTTCAGTCTATCGGTCTATGCGGCTGATTGACTGATTTCGGGGAGTGAAATTGATACAGACACGGCCACGGTCTGATAGACCGAAGGACTGATAGACCGATCGACGCCAAGAGGGAATCACGCTTCCAGCACGTTGTCTTCGGCTTCCTTGCCGGATTCATCGAGCAGGCGCAGGCCTTCCATGAGCAGGCCCTGGGTGGAGTGCGAGATGGACTTCTGATCGCTGTGGCCGTTGAAGTCGATTTGGAAGTTGCCGCCGGTCCAGCTCAGGACCTTGAATACGGCCTCGTCACCTTTCAGGCCGCCGTAGACGGCGTGGTTGATCTGGCCGTCGTTGAAGTAGATTTCGCAGCGGTCGCCGTTGTTGGTGAGCGTGAGCAGGCAGCTCTTGTGACCGAGATCGAGCGACTGCAGCAGGTCAATGACGTTCATCTGCGCCAGGCTGCCGCGCAATTTTCCGTCGGCGGTCGGCGCTTCCCGGGCCAGTTTCTCCAGCGCGATCTTGTCGATGATGCGCTTGATCTTTCCCGCCGCTTCCTTGACGAAGAAGGGTTTCTCGATGAGGTCCTCGACCTTGTCCTGGAGCACCTTGAGCTTTTCGTCGATGTCGCCCTTGGTGGCGATCAGGATGAAAGGAATGCGGGCGGTGGAGGCGCGGGCCTTGATCTTGTCGAACAGGGCGCGGCCATCCATGCCGGGCATCTGGAAATCGCTGATGATCAGGTCGAAGGGCTCGTCAATGATCCGCAGCAGGGCATCGGCGCCATCGGCGGCGGTGCTGAGGTTGGCCATCGGGGCGAGCGCCTGCCGCAGCATCCCCAGCACCATGGGGTTGTCGTCCACCAGCAGGACTTTGACGTTGGATGGCATGAAATAATCCGTTTACCGCCGACGCTACTTTCGCCGTCGACGGTCGACGGTCGACGGTCGACTCCATTCTCCGCTTTTTCCGCCGGACTTCTTCTGCAACACGATCTCGCGGATCTCGATGCCCTTGTCGAGCGCCTTGCACATGTCGTACACCGTCAGAGCGGCGATACTGACGGCCACCAGCGCTTCCATTTCGACGCCGGTGACTGCGGTAGTCGTTACTCGGGAGGCAATGGCGACGCCATTCTGCCGCACGTGCGCCTGCACGTCAACCACGCTCAGCGGCAGCGGATGGCACATCGGGATCAGTTCCGCGGTGCGTTTGGCGGCCATGATTCCCGCTACCCGCGCCACTTCCAGTGGATCGCCCTTGGGATTTTTCGCCAGCGCCTTCACCACCGCGGGCGACATGGCGACGAAGGCCGTGGCCTCGGCTTCGCGTTGGGTGGCGGACTTCTGCGAGACGTCCACCATGCGGGCGCGGCCGGTGCTGTCGTAGTGGGAGAGGCTTTTGGTCATGCTCGCGAATTCGAATGCTAACGTACTTCTTCCGAACGCTACTCTGACTTTAAGATGTTGTCATTCCGAGCGCAGCGAGGAATCTGCTGTTAAGAGTTGCATCGGCTTGCCCCACGGTTCCGACAAATCCTCCCATGTCGGATTGTCCTTTTCGATGAGAGCAACTTTCTTTTCCCGCCGCCATTTCTTGATCTCAGTTTCCCGGTTAATTGCATTGCCGACGTACTTGAATGTCTCGTAGTACACGAGCCTGTTTACGTTGTACTTCTTCGTGAACCCCTCGCATTCGCCGGCCTTGTGCTGCTGTACGCGCTGCATTAAGAATCCGGTCATGCCGACGTACAGAACACGGCTCTTGCTGGCCATGAAGTAAACGTAAAAGCGCTTGTTGGGGTCCATGGAACAGCAGATTCCTCGCTGCGCTCGGAATGACAATTCCCTGAAAATCATAGCAATTGCAGAGCACAGCCAACCTACGTAATCCAGCCGCTACGGTACACCAGCCACCAACTGAAAAACAGGATGGGGATGGTGGCTACCACGCCCCACAACAGCGGCAGCACGAAATCGGCGATCAGGCCCAGGATGATGAAGATGAGCCAGAAAAGCTTTTTCTCGTCCACCGCACCATGGTAGCCCGAAAAACAGTTTCAGTTTCGAGTTTCAGTTTCAGTTGGCGCAGCACGAGGCCAGGCGCCGCAAGGAAGGCATTACCTCAGGGGCTAAGAGGCTGCTGAAAAACTCGCGTAGGTGGAACAAAACCGAGATTCCTCGGGGCTTCGGCGCTTCGCGCCTCGGTCACGGCTGAAGCCGTGACCTACCGAGCCCCTCGGAATGACAATATTAAGGGACTTCTGCGGCACGGCTCCTTCGACTTCGCTCAGGACAGGTTCCGCCGTGCCCTTCCCAACCCGGCTGAAACCTACGCAAGCTGAAACCTACACAAGCTGAAACCCACACAGGCTGAAGCCTACACAGAACGACGTTTTAGATCAGCAGCAGGGAAACCATGTCGCCGGCAGCAAGCTTTTCGCGGCCGGGCGGGACCACCAGGTAGCAGTTGGCGCGCGCGCTGGCGGCCATATCGCCCGAGCCTTGCCATTTCACCAGTTCAACTTCGCTACGCTCATATTCACCGCTCAGCAGGGCGGGGAGAAAGCGCGTGAGCCCGGTCTTGACCTTGACGTCGGACTTCAAGCGCGCCTGCGTAAACGTCATCCTTCGTGGAGTTGCGCCGGCGAGCGCTTCCACCATCAGGCGCGCAAACAAATCGAAGCAGACCATGGTCGAGACAGGATTCCCCGGCAGTCCGAAGAAATATGTGGGCAATGCGCCTGGGCGCGCGGGCGCGCGACCGAAGACGACCGGCCGCCCCGGCTGGATGTGCGCGCCGGTAAAGAAAAATTCCGCGCCAAGGCTGCTCAAAACCTGCTCGACCAGATCGTACTTACCCACGCTCACGCCGCCGGAGAGCAGCAGCAGGTCACTCGAGAGCCCCTGCTGCACCAGATGGCGCAAGCGCTCTATTTCGTCGGGTGCGATGGGCAGTACGGCCGGCACGCCGCCGGCCGCATGCACCTGCGCGGCCAGCGAGTAGCTGTTGGAATTGCGGATCTGGTTCGGGGCGGGTTCGGCGGCGATGTCCACAAGTTCGTCGCCGGTGGAAAGGATCGCCACCCGCGGACGCTTGTAGACGTGCAGTTGGTGGCGGCCGCATGAACCGGCGAGGGCGATGGCGGCGGGAGTGAGGCGCGCGCCCGGAGACAGCAGGACTTCTCCGCGTTTAGCTTCGGCGCCCGCGGGAACAAAGTTCTCTCCCGCGGCAACGCTACGTTGGATTTCGACTGTGTCGCCGGCGCGCAAGGTGTATTCCACCATGACGACGGCATCGGCGCCGGCGGGGACGGGCGCTCCCGTCATGATCTCGACCGCCTGGCCTGGTTCGACGTCCAGCGATTGCGGCGGCCCACCGGCGCGGATTTCTCCGACCAGCTTCAGGCGAGCCGGGACGCTGGCGACATCCGCGGAGCGGACCGCGTAGCCATCGCGGGTGGCGCGCGCAAACGGGGGGAAGTCGCGGTCGGCCAGCACGGATTCGGCGAGCACGCGGCCGCCGGCGAGGAGCAGTTCGCACCGCTCGGCTTCGGGCGGATGGACTTGCGCCGCGGCATGCTCCACCCCGCGGCGTGCGTCTTCGAAGGAGAGAATGGTGGACTGCATCAGGGCGGTGATTTTATAGCGAGCGATCAGCTATAAGCTATCAGCTATCAGCTATCAGCCGGGCAGCCAAAGTGGGATGTCATGTTGTCCAAATCTGTAGTGCTCGCTAATTTCCTAAAATCCCTGGTTGCGGTGGTGGTCGGGAACGCGATTTATTTCCTGGTGATCATGCCATTGCTGCCGGCGGCGGGACGGCACCGGGTTGCGCGCATCGACCTCGGGCTGGTGATCGACTTCTGGGTGTGCCTGGTGGTCTTCGGCCTAATCGAGTTGGTGCGGCGCAGAAAAAGGGCAGGTGCGGGCACGAAGTGATGCTGGTAAACTAAGCCCTCTTCCCGGACTGGCTTTCTCCCTCAACGTCGCCCGGGCACCGACGCATGCAGAAGATTGCCATCCTCTACGATGCCAGCCAGGCGGTAATCTCGACCTTCGATCTGGACGAGGTGCTGAGCCAGATTCTTTCCATCCTGCGGGATTATTTTCATCTGCACCGGGTTGCGGTGGTGCTGCTGGACGCGGACACGAACCTGCTGCACGTCCGGTCGCATACCGGGTGGAACCGCGAAAGCGTGGAGATGAACATCCCGCTGGGCAAGGGGCTGATCGGGACCGCGGCCAAGCTGAAGCGGCCGATCTACGCGCCCAAAGTCAGCAACGACCCGCGCTACATCATGTCGATTCCCAGCACCCAGTCGGAGCTGGCGGTGCCGCTGATCGTGCGCGACGAGGTGGTCGGGGTGCTCGACTGCCAGAGCGACCAGGAAGAATTCTTCGACACGGAAACCATCGACCTGCTGACCCTGTTCTCCACCCAGGCGTCGATCGCGCTGCAGAACGCCAAGCTGTACTCGAACGAGCAGCGCAAGGCGGCGCAACTGGAGGCGATCAACGCCATCGCGCGGCAGACCACCGCGGTGCTCGACATCGGCGAGCTGCTGCAGAAATCCTGCCACTTCATCCTGCAATCTTTCGCCGTGGACCACGTTGCCATGCTGCTGCTGGAGGATGGCATGCTGGTGCTGCGGGCACACGAAGGCCGCCTGACACCGCGCTACCACCCCGGCAGCGAGTTGCAGCCGGCGGCGGGGTTGTGCGCGCGCGTCATCGCCTCGGGAAAGCCGGTGACGGAAAACGACGTCAGCCGCGTCGAGGGCTATGTGCCGGGATTCGAGGAGACGCGCTCGGAAATGTGCCTGCCGCTCATCTCCCTGGGAGAGACGCTGGGCGTGCTGACCATGGAAAGCGCGCAGACGAACGCGTTTTCACCGGCGGACGCGCAGCCGCTGGAGTCGGTGGCGGACATTTGCGCCGCCGCCATCCAGAATGCGCGCTACTTCGAGAAAGTCAGCCAGTTGGCCTATGTTGACGGGCTCACCGGCATCTTCAACCGGCGATACTTCGAGAAGAGAATTGCCGAGGAGGTCGAGCGCGCCCAGCGCTATGAGAACGAGCTCTCGGTGATCATGATCGACATTGATAATTTCAAGAAGCTGAACGACGAATTCGGCCACCTGCTGGGCGACGAAACGCTGCGCCAGGTGTCCACCATATTCGCGCAAAACCTGCGCAAGGTGGACATCGCCTGCCGCTACGGTGGGGAAGAGTTCGTCATCCTGGTGCCGCAGACATCGGGCGAACACGCCCACGCGGTCGCGGAAAAGCTGCGCAAGGTGGTGGAGGGCTGGTCGTTTCCCGGCGTGCCCCGCGCGGTGACCATCACGGCCGGCGTGTGCAGCTTCCCGGCGAATGGCAGAACCCGCGACGAATTGGTGAAAGCCGCCGACGACGCGCTCTACCTCGCCAAGCAGGGCGGACGCAACCGCGTACACCTTGCCGGATCCGGGCTGGCAACAACCGCCTGAAGCAGCTATCAGCTTTCAGCTATCAGCTCTTCAGCTTACTGGGGAGAGGGTGACGTTGCGAGCTTCCGCAATTCTTCCGCCGAGCTGTTCAGCAGGTTCCGCAGCACGGCGACTTCAGCCGTAATTCCAGTTTCCAAGGCCGGCTCTACGTCAGGCGCGAACAGGGCAGAGTGGTTGGACGGCAGCGTCGTGCCCGCTGCCCTGGCCTGCGCCAGCTTCTCCGGATCGGCGCCTCCCAGGTTGAAGTAGAAGCCCGGAATACCCTGCTTGACGAAATACGAGAAGTCCTCCGACGCGGTTTGCGGCTCCTCGCTGACGACATTGTCCTTGCCCAGCTTGGATTCAAGCGCGGACCGGAGCCGCTGCGCCAGCGCGGGGTCGTTATAGACCGCGTCGGTGAATTCGATCCGCTCGATCCATGGCTCGCGCGGCGCGCCGGCTGCCTGCGCCTCCGCCCTGGTGATCCGGGCAATCGCCGCCAGCACCTGCTTGCGGATATCAGCCTTGTAGGTGCGCACCGTCAGCCCAAGTTCAGCCTGGTCGGGAATGATGTTGTTCTTGGTGCCGGCGCGAATGTAGCCGACGGTAATCACCGCCATCTCGCCGGGTTTCACTTCGCGAGAGGGAATCGTCTGCAAGGCGAGGATGGTCCGAGCAGCGATCACGATCGGATCGATGGCGGTGTGCGGCGCCGATCCGTGCCCGCCTTTGCCGTAGATGGTGATGCGCAGGGAGTCGGAGTTGGTGTCATAGATGCCGGGCACGACTCCCACTTTGCCGGCCGGCAGCTCGTTGCCGACGTGCAGCGCCACGGCCACATCCGGCCGCGGAAAACGGGTCAGCAAGCCGTCCTTGATCATGCCATCGGCGCCGCCGATGGTTTCCTCGGCAGGCTGCCCGATCAGCATCAGAGTGCCGTGCCAGGTAGTCCTGCTCTGCGCCATGATCGCGCCCGTGCCCGCGATGGAAGCCATGTGCAGGTCGTGCCCGCAGGCGTGCATCACCGCAACATCCTGTCCGCGGTCATCCTTGGTACGGACCTTGCTGGCGTACGCGAGGCCGGTTTTTTCTTCCACCGGAAGGGCATCGAGTTCGGTGCGCAGCATGACCGTGGGCCCGGGACCGTTCTTGAGAATGGCGACGATGCCGGTGCCGCCGACGTGCTCCGTGACTTCGTAACCCAGGCTGCGCAAGCGGCCGGCGAGCTTGGCTGCCGTTTGCGTCTCATGCGAAGACAATTCCGGGTGCTGGTGGAGATCGACATAGAGAGCGTGCGCGTCGGGATAGACGGCTTGGACTTCCTTGGGTACCGCCGCAGATTGCGCGCATGCCGATGCCGTCATGCCGACCAGGAGCACGAATGGCGACCATTTCATTGCGAATTACCCCCTTCTGATTGATGGTTCCTGGATTATATGACTGCGCGCTCAAGTGGCCAGGGGCTAGATCTGGTTTCAAAAGTCGGTCAGGGCGTCGGAGGCTAATCCCTCAGGGGCTAAAGCCCAGTATTCTTGCGGGCTCGGCGGCACGGCTGAAGCCGTGCCCTTCCCAAAAACGACTTTGAAACCAGTTCTAGATAATGCAGTCATTCATCTAGCCGCTAACCCCTGCCTCCAGCCCCAAGAAAAAAGGCCGCGACGGCTCGCGGCCTGAAGAATGACGGCGAACGATCATTGCGGAGGCGAGGGCGGTTGTGCGGGCGGTGCAGGAGGATTGGTGGGCGCTTCCGGCGGCGCGTTTTCCCGGTCGCGCTGGGCGCGTTCCTGCGCGCGCTGGGCCTGCTCCTGGGCGCGCTCAGCCTCACGTTGCGCCTGCTCTTGAGCCCGCTCGGCCTCGCGCTGGGCGCGTTCCGCAGAGCGCTCCCTTTCGCGCTGGCTGCGCTCCAGTTCACGGTGGACCTTTTCCTGCGCCTCGCGCATGGCGCGCTCGATCTCCGGCTGCAGCCGTTGCAGATCCATCATCTCGAGCTTGAATTCCTCCATGTCGTGTCCGAAGTCTTCCATGTTGATGTGGAATTCTTCCATGCCCGGCAAGGCGTCCGCTTGCTCACGGCTGTGTTCAGGGACGGTGAGCGAGAGCGTCTGCTGCCGCTTTTCGCGCATGATGCCGAGCGGCACCGGTCCCGGCTTCTGCTCGCGCAAGAGGCGGTTCCAGTCGGAGGTGCTCGCCACCTTCTGATTGCCGACGCGGACAATCACGTCTCCGGCGCGCAGGCCCGCGGTTTCGCCGGGGCTGCCTTTGTCGATGGACCGGATCAGCACGCCTTCGCCGTCCTTCACCCCGAATACATCGCCTAACTGCGGCGTCAGGTTCTCCACCAGGACGCCATTGCGGCGCGACAAGGTGGCGATCATCGGAACCGCGATGCGCGGGATGCGGATTCCGGATACCTCGACGCGAGGAGCTATGACCATCGCTCGGCGCCGGTCGGCCAATTGCGCCTTGACGGTCATCGGCTGGCCGTCGCGGCTGATGCCCAGTTCCACCGTCTGCCCCGGCGGCGTGTCGCGGATCAGCTTGCGGAGATCCTCGCTGCCCTGGAGGTTGCGCCCATTGAACGACCGGATGACATCGTGTTCCTTGAGGCCCGCTTTGCCCGCCGGGCTGTCCTGGTCGACCAGCATGATCTCGATGCCGCGATCGTCCTTCAACTTCAGCGCCGCCATGCGATCGTGAGTTACGTCACGGATATCAACCCCAAGATAAGAGCTTGGCTTGGCCGGTTTGGCCGCCGCCGCCGGTGCTGCCACTGCTGCCGGTGCGGGTGAGGGACGCGCCTTGACCACCGGCGCGGGCGGCGCCGGGGGGGCGGCGGGCGCCGGCGCTTCCTGGGCCGCGGCCAGCGCGCCCAGAACAACCGAAATGATGGCGAACTGCGTGAACCTGCTCATGGTTTTCCTCTGTGCTCCCTTGCCCCCCAGCGTGTACATCAATAGGTTTTAGGCGTTAGGTTTTGGGTGTTAGGCGAATACCGAAAGCCTGTGGCCTAAGATCAAACGCAAACCCCCAAACTTACAGCTAGAGAATTTCAAGCTCGTTCAGCATTGCCGGACATCACTTGGCGCGGCGGAATTCGATGTTGCCCGACATGGTGTGCACCTTCAATACCGCGCCGCCGCCGTTCAACGACCCCTGCGCGTAATAGTTTTTCGGTCCGTAGTTCCCGCCGTCGGTGGTGATTTTCAGGTCTGGAAAATCGGAGCGGATCTGGTGGCCATTGGCCATGTCCAGCTCTGCCTTGACGGTAATCCTGGCCTGCGGGCCGATGTACACGATCACGTCGCCAACGGAAGTTTGCAGGGTGGAATCGGTGCCCATGCCGAGAAACTCCGCGGTGATGGGTCCGGCGCCGGTTTCGGCCCGCGCGCCCTGCATCAGCTTGTACAGTTCGATAGCGCCGCCACCGGTGTTGGCGACCACCGGCCCGCTGGCGGAGGTCAGCTTGATGCTGCCGCCGCCGGTGATCAGCTTGGCCTTGCCGCTGACGCCGCCGACGTCAATGCTGCCGCCGCCGGTCGAGACGTACAGCTCCGCGCCGCACTGCTGCACCTGCACGCTGCCGCCGCCGGTGGAAACATTCACCGCCTGGGATGCTCCGCCGACGCTGATGCTGCCGCCGCCGGTGCTGGCGTTGACCTTGCCCTTCGAACCCGTGATCTTGATGCTGCCGCCCCCGGTGCGCAGGTTCAGCAGATTGGTGGAGTCGGCCACCTCGATGTTGCCGCCGCCAGTGTCGGCGGTAATCTCCCCGGCGATATCGCCCAGCGAGATGCTGCCGCCCCCCGAATGTGCCGTCGCCCGTCCTGACAGGTTATGCAGGCTCAGGCTGCCGCCTTCGGTGTCGGCGCGCACCTGCTGCAGGTCGCGCGGGGCCTGAACTTGAAAATCCACGGAAAGCCGCTTGGCATGCCGTTCCGTGGCGCCCTCGATGATGGCAGCGTCACCGCGCTTGGCGGCGCTGACGCGGAATCCCGCCAAATCACGGCGCGCCGCCTCTTCCGAGCCGCTGCGGACTCGCTTGCGGATGGTATAGGCCGCGTCTTTCTGTGCGCCGCCCTGGACGGTGATGGAACCCATTTCGGTGGTGATACGCAGCGAGTCGGGGGCGGGAATGCTGCCCGTAATCTCCTCCACCCAGGAATTGCCGTCGCGAAAGATCCTGCTGTTCGAATTACTGGTCTGCGCAATCACCGGCAACGCGGCGATGACGATCGTCGCAGCCAGCAGTGCGAATTTACGAGCGCGTTTCACTTCGTTTCTCCCATCTCCTCCGAACTCTGAAATGCTCAAACCTAGATTCCTCGCGGGCTGAAGCCCGCTCGGAATGACAACTTATTAGGGCCGCTCTTGCGGCACGGCTAAAGCCGTGCCCTTTCAAACCGATCTAATCAATCTCCGGCAAGGTAGCCACCATGCGGCTCGCCTGCTGGCGGATAAAGTCGCTGCGCTCTTCCTCGGCCAGCTTCTGCAGCACCAACCTGACGGCGCCGTCGGCGCGCACCGGTTGCAGGAAGCTAATGGCCTCGGCGCGGATGCCCGGATTGGTGTCGTTCTGCAAAGCTTGCAGGATGGCGTCGCGCACGCCGGTGTCTTCCTTGATGTAGGGCGCCAGCGTTTCCAGCGCCTTCAGGCGCACGCCGGGGTTGGTGTCGTAGAGCAGCGACGCCGTCAACATCTCGCGGATGTGCGCTTCGCCGGGCTTTTGCGACAGCAAGTCCACCGAGTTCTGACGCACCCCGGGGTTGTAGTTGTTGCGCGCGGCAAACAGCAGCAGTTGCTGGATGCGCTCGTCGTTCAGCGAGCCTTCGGCGTGCTGCGGCGTGACCGTGTCGTACTTGATTTCCACCTTGCCGCTGCCCGGGACCTGACTGATTTCGCGAATGCCGGCAATCGAGGCTTCAGCCGGGGCCATCCCGGTTCCTGATCCTGCGAGTTGACCGCCGGCGCGTGGCACCAGCCGCCACGCCGTCCCGATACCGCCGGCGAATCCAAGGATCAGCAGCACCGCTGCCAGCGCCGGCGAGAATTTCATCTGCCGCAGCCAAATCATGGGATCGATCAGCCGCCACCCGCGCTGCGGTTCGGCGGTCTCCAGCGCTTCCTGCAAACGCATGCGCGAGGCGGCCAGCAAGTTCGGCGTGGGCTCCACTGGCGGCGTCGCCGACATGGTGGTGCGGAAAGCGCGCACCGTGTCGAGCTCAGACGCGCAGTCGCCGCACCGGCTGACGTGCTGCTCCAGCTCGTAGCGGCCGTCGTCGGCCAACTCGTCGTAAACGTACAGCGTGATATTGGCCTTCGCCCATTCGCAGTTCATAGCGTCATCTCATTTCCGCCAGGTGCGCGCGCAGCTTCTGCGTGGCCCGGAACAACGTATTCTTTGCCGTCTCCTCGGTGGTATGCAGCATTTCACCGATGGTGCGCAGCTTCAGACCCTGGTAATGCTTCAATTCAAAAACCATGCGCTCGCGCCCGGAGAGCTTGCCCAGGGCGGACTGGATGCGCGATCCCAACTCGCGGCGCATCAGGTCGTGCTCCGGATTGCTGTGGGCGCGATCGTCGGCCACGCGGTCGATCAGGCTGTATTCCCCGCCCTCGGAGTCGGTGGCCACCGGAGCGTCTTCCTTGCGGACCTGTCTTTTCCGCAGGTGGTCGAGGCAGAGATTGGTCACGATGCGGTACAGCCAGGTGTAGAAGGAGCACTCGAAGCGGAACTTGCCGACCGAGCGGTAGGCTTTCAGGAACGCTTCCTGATAGATGTCCTGGGCGTCGGATTCCGAGCCGGTCAGATGCATCGCCAGGCGAAGCACCGCTTGATCGTACTGGCGGACCAGCTCCTCGAAAGCGCCGCGATTGCCCGCCTGCGCCTCGCGGATCAGGACCGTGTCGTCCACCCGCCGGATACCACTGGTTGCCATGCGCCCCCGACTGGACCAGGCGTCATTGTTACGGGCCTGCTCCATGCGTTTCAGCTCACCGCCCGGAAATCGGACTGCCGCCGCTTCGGCCGGCATGGGTTCGTCTCCACGTCTGCTCCGCTCTGAATCAGGCACGCCAACCTCGGGGTAATTTCCCTGTACGGCTTTTTACAATCGGAGCCAATCAATTCACTGCCAATGAGTTGGACGTGGCATGGGCCGAAGGGTAAGCAGAACCGCCGCCGGGATTTCCAGCCCCGAAGGGCAGCGCGAGTCTGCCCGCCGGCAATCGCTCTAGATGGCTAACCTACTGGAAAGTATATCTCTTAGTCCAAAAAGAAAGGCGCAGAGCCGCAGCCCTGCGCAGGTTTTCCATGAACCGGCAACTGACGAACCTGAAACTGAAACTGAGACTCGAAACTACTGTTCCGGCTCCGCTTCCTTCTGCACTTCGACCTTGATCTGCGCCGTCACATCCTTGAACAGGCGCACCGGAACCTTGAATTCGCCCAGGGTCTTGAGCGGCTCGTCGAGCTGGATCTTGCGACGGTCAATGTTGAAGCCCTTCTTTTCCAGCTCGGCGGCCAGGTCGCCTGATGTCACGGAGCCGAACAACTGCTCGTGCTCGCCCGAGCGGCGGGTGAAGGTGATGGTGACGCCTGCCAATTGAGCGGCGAGCGCTTCGGCGGCCGCCTTGTCCTTCTGCAGGCGGCGCACCGAGGCGGCCTTCATCTGCTCGATGACCGACTTGTTGGCCTTGGTCGCCTCAATGGCAAGCTTTTTGGGCAGCAGGAAATTGCGCCCGTATCCTTCGGCGACTTTGACCACGTCGCCGCGCGAGCCCAGCTTGGGCACGTCTTCTTTCAGAATGACTTCCATGGCAATCTCTCCAAAATCGGGTGATCCGGTGATCGGATGATCGGCTGATCTGATGCCCCGATGATCCCAGCACTACCGGCTACTGAACACTGGCCACTAGCCACTGACCACTAAGCCCTGCCCGCAAACGGCAGCAGAGCGATGTTGCGCGCCTGCTTGATGGCGGTGGAAAGCCGCCGCTGGTGCGGCGTGCAAACTCCGGTCAGGCGCCGGGGCACGATCTTGCCGCTCTCGGCCACGAACTGCGCCAGCAGACGCACATCCTTGTAGTTGATGGCGTCGATTTTCTCGACACAGAACTTGCACACTTTCTTGCGGCGGAAATACTTGCGGCCGCCTTCGCGGGAACCTCCGGGACGCTGCGGGCGCGGTCCGCGCGGACCGAAGCCGGGCCCCGAGGGCAGCGTTGGGGCAGCGGTTGCGGTCGCGGTCTGCTCGCCACCATTGGCCGGAGCCGGAGTACGGGTCGTTTCGTCTGCCATGTTTCCTCTCTAAAACAGTTTCAAAGTTTCAGTTTCAGTTTCGAGTGAGTTGGTCATCGTTCCACGTCAGCTCGCGGTCGCACGCCGCACCAACTGAAACTGAAACTCGAAACTGAAACCGTTGTTATGCCGTTGCCGGCGCCGTTGCACTGCCGGCGTCCGCGGCTTCGGGCGCGGGGGCGGGTTTCGCCTTGACGCGCGCGTCGCGCAGGGCCTTGATCTTGTTGAGCCGCTTTTGCTCTTCGTCTACCCGCACGGTGATGTATTTGATCACCGGCTCGGTGACCCGCAGGCGGCGTTCCAGCTCGCGGACAACCTCGCCGGAGCCTTCCATGGTGAACAGCACATACATGCCGTCCTGGAATCCGCGCACCTGGTAGGCGAGGCGGCGCTTGCCCATGCGTTCCGCATTCTTCAGCGTGCCGCCGGCGGTGCTCACTTGCGTTTCCAGCGTCGAAATCAGCCGGTCCAGTTCTTCGTCCACGATATCGGGCCGGACAATAAACATCAGTTCATAGATACGTTGCATTCGCCTTCTCCTGCTGAAGCTGTCAGCTCTCAGCTATCAGCAAAACCGTTTTGCTCAGTACTCGGTACTATTCGTCATCCGCAGCCGCGCCGCTCGCCTTGCGGTTGAAGCGGTTCATCGCGGCGGCAGGGCCTTCGGTGAAAATCACCTTGACCGCTTCGGCGGCGGCATCCAATTCCAGGTCCACCACCTCGAACTGCGACTTCTTCAACTGCGACAGCCCGTACTTGGCGCCGTCGCTGACCGTAAAATCGGGCGCCGTGCCCAGCCGGATGCGCAGGATTTCCTGCGTTCCCAGCGCGGCGATCACCGACTCCATGCCCTTGTGGCCCGCCGAACTCCCCCGCTGCCGGACGCGAATCGTGCCCCAGGGCAGGTCGAGCTCGTCGTAAATCACCACCAGGTCGCGCACCGGATCCATTTCCAATTCGGCGACCAGGTCACGCACCGACAGCCCGCTCAGGTTCATGTACGTCTCGGGCTTGGCCAGCACAACGTCTTCGTTGCCGATGCGCGCTTTGCCGGTGAGCGCGTGGCAGCGGCGGTTGCTCACTTCAGTTCCGCACTGCTCAGCGATGCGGTCCACCGCCAGGAACCCAAGATTGTGCGGCGTGAACTGGTACTCGATACCGGGATTTCCAAGTCCGACGACCAGCTTCATGCCGTCAATCAGTTTCAGTTTCAGTTTTGGTTTCAGCGATGCGCCTGCCGAAACTGAAACTGAAACCGGAAACTATTTTTTCTCCTTCTTTTCGGCCTTTTCCGGCTTCTCGGCCTTCTCGGGAGCGGCCTCGGCGCCTTCCTCGGCAGTCTCCTGCTTGCCCTTCTTGATGACCTCGGGCTCGGCGGGCACGGCGGCAGCTTCGGCAGCCACGGCTTCCGGCGTCGCCACAACTTCTTCCTTCACCGAGGTGACGTGCGCGACCACCTGATCGGCCGGGGTAAAAATTTTCACTTTGCTCCGGTCCAGCGGCAGGTCGGAGACGCGCAGCGACTGGCCAAACACCAGGGTGCTGACGTCGGCCTCAACGTGGCTGGGAATATCGCCGGGCAGGCACTCGACCTCGACCTCGCGCAGCACCTGGTCGAGAATGCCGCCCTGCTGCTTGACGCCGGCCGCTTCGCCCGTGACCACGACCGGCACCTTCACCTTCAGGCGCTGGTCCATGGCAATGCGCTTCAGGTCGAGGTGGAGCAGAGAGCCCCGGATGGGCTCGTACTGCCAATCGACGATCATCGCCTTGGTGCGCTCGCCGTCGACTTGCAGGTCGAAAATCGTGTTGTGCCCCGATTCCGAATGCAGAATGCGCGCAATCTGCTTGGGATCCACGCTCACCGACAAGGGCTGCTTGCCGGCGCCGTACACCACGGCGGGCACCTTCCCACTCTTGCGCACGCGGCGGGCGACGTTCTTGCCGTTGGCCTCGCGCGGCTGCGCTTCTACAACCGTTTCCATCTCTGTCGTTGCCATATTCAGAACCTTTTCATGAGGTCTATTGGTCAGTCGGTCGATCAGTCAACCGGCTAACCGACCGATTGACCAAGAGACCGAACGACCGTTGCTACACGAACAACTTGCTCACCGAGGTCTCTTCGTGAATGGACTGGATCGCGCGCGCGACCAGCCCGGCGATGGAGAGCACCTTGATCTTGGGCTCGTTCCGTCCCGCCTCGGAGAGCGGAATCGTGTTGGTCACCACCACCTGCTCAATCGGCGACTTGGAAATTCGTTCGATGGCCGGCCCCGACAGCACCGGGTGGGTGGCGCAGGCGACCACTTTGCTGGCGCCGCTTTCCACCAACGCGTTGGCCGTCTTCACCAGCGTTCCGGCGGTATCAATGATGTCGTCGAGGATGAGGCAGGAGCGGCCCTTGACGTCGCCGATCACGTGCATGACTTCCGTCTCATCGATGTCGACGCGGCGTTTATCCACGATGGCGAGCGCCGAATCCATTTTCTTGGCGAAAAACCGGGCGCGCTCCACGCCGCCTGCATCCGGCGAAACCACGGTCAGGTCGGGGTACGCCTTCTCCCTGAAATGACTTACCAGCACCGGCGAGGCGAACAGGTGGTCCACCGGGATGTTGAAGAAACCCTGGATCTGCGGCGCGTGCAGGTCCACGATCAGGGCGCGATCGGCGCCGGCGGTGGTCAGCAGGTCGGCGACCAGCTTGGAGCTGATGGGCGAGCGCGGCTTGTCCTTGCGGTCCTGGCGCGCGTATCCGTAGTACGGAATTACCGGCGTGATGCGGCGGGCGGAGGCGCGCTTGAGCGCGTCAATCATCAGCAGCAGCTCCATCAGGTGCGAATCCACCGGATGGCAGGTGGGCTGCAAAACGAAGACGTCAGCGCCGCGCACATTTTCCAGGATCTGCACGTAGTGCTCGCCGTCGGAAAAGCGCGTGATCTGCGTCTGCCCGCGCGGGATACCGAGGAAGGCGCAAATCTCGTCGGCCAGCGCCGGGTTCGCCGTGCCGCAGAAAATCTTCAGCCGGTCGTCGCTGCGGCCTCGCATCGGCTTACGCTCCTTCGGCTGTGTGCCGGCGTCCTTCTTTTCGTGCACTGTCGTAGCCACCGTGGTTGCCATAGCATTGCTCGCTGATGCTGTCCGCATCTCAGTGGGATCGACTGCCTGGCCCGGTTTTTGCGCGGTCTGCATGAAAGCTCTTAGCTGTTAGCCCTTGGCGATTAACTCTGGCTGGGCGGCCAGGATTCGAACCTGGACAAAGTGCTCCAAAGGCACTTGACCTACCATTAGTCGACCGCCCAATCCCATTTGGTAATTTCGTAATTGGGTAAATTGGTAATTTTGTCGGGAACCAGGCAAACGCAAGTGTCTTCGCCGGGCCTACAAATTACCAAATTGCCAAATTACGAAATTACCAAATTCTTCCAGTATTCCTGCCGCGTCAGTGTCCTGCTCGCTCGCGCCTCAATGCCCTTGGCCTTCAGCGCGGCCGCGGCCTTCTCTGCGGCCTTCGGGCTGTCGAAAATTCCGTACAGCGCGGAGCCGGAACCCGACAAGGAGGCGTACTTTGCGCCTTCGCGCTCCAGGACACGTTTTACCTCGCGCAGTTCGGGATACTGAGGAAAGACGACACGTTCGAAGTCGTTTTCGATCCCGGCACGGACGAGGTCGAGAAGCGGTGTCTCGGCCTGGTCCCTGTCCTTGACAGGAACACCGGATAAGGAGCCCGCCAGCCACACAAACATCGAGTGGCTGAACACGTCTATTCTACTGGCCGCGCTCCCGGGCGTCAACGCGGCATTCTCCGACGCGGCCAGCGTGTCCCAATCGGCGAATGCTTTTGGGGTGGAGACCCCTGCGTTGGGGGTGGCAACGGTGACCGCCATAGGCGGCAATTCGGGCAGAGGCAGCACCTGCTCGCCGTGTCCGATGCCCAGCATCGTGCCCCCAACCAGGAACAGCGGGACATCGCTGCCGATCTCGGTGGCGATGTCCAGTTTGTCGTGGGCCGAAAGCGGCAGGCCCAGCTCGCGTTCCAACCCGAGCATGGTGGCCACCGCGTCGGACGATCCCGCTCCCAGGCCGCCCTGTACCGGCAGGTTTTTTTCGATCTGGATCACCACGCGCCGCTGCTGCTTGAGCGCTTTCATGACGCGCTCCGCGATCCGCCAGCAGGTGTTGGTTTCATCCCGCGGAACCTGCGGATTCTCGCAGCGGATCTCAATGCCGGCGCCCGGCCCGGCGCTGACGCGCACGCTGTCGTAAATGTCCATGGTCTGGTACACCGTGCGCAGTTCATGAAACCCGTCGGCGCGCCGCGGCCCGATGTACAGCCCGAGATTGATCTTGGCGAAGGCGCGGAGAGTGGTGGGCATGAGGGAGCGGCAATTGTAATGCAGCGCCCTGCGCCTGAAGCCCGGCTTTTCTAAGCGCGAATGAATTTTCCCGGTAAGTACTTCCCCCGATATAACAATTGCCGGCCCGCAGCGAAGATTTACACCGCCCCGCGGGGTGCTTGGCAGTCCACCGGTGGAAAAAATGTGCTACAACGGTGGAGGCATCGGGCAACTCGCTTGGATGGAATACGAACCGAATCTCGCGCGGTCCGCCCCGCGGCATCCGGTTTGGCCAGCGAAGTGCCACGGGAACAACGATCCCTCCTTTGGAAAGGACTTAAATCGCGATGTGGAAGCCCACGAACCAACCCGCCACCGGCGGGCCGACCCCGAGCCCGGAACCGCAGCGCGCGAGCGCGCCCACCTTCACGCCTCCGGCGGAGCCAACTTCCGCCGCAGCTCCCAGGACTGCCTCCATGCCTTCGCAAGACCAGGCGACCATCGGCAAATCGCTCGTCATCAAGGGCGAAGTGACTGGCTCGGAATCGCTTTACATCGACGGCCGCGTCGAGGGATCCATTAACCTCTCCGGCAATCGCGTCACCATCGGGCGCAACGGCGTGGTCAATGCCAACATCAACGCCCGCGAAATCGTCGTTACCGGCAAGGTGCGCGGCAACCTCGTGGCCAGCGACCGTGTGGACATCCGCAACGAAGGCTCGCTGACCGGCGATGTCATCGCTCAGCGCATCTCCATCGAGGACGGCGCTTACTTCAAGGGTGGGATCGACATCCGCAAGCCCGGCCAGAAGGCCAATGGCGAGGCCAAGGATGCCGGCATGGCCGAGACCGGTACCAGCACGTCCCACGCGCCCGGCACCGGCGTGCGCGCCTAGGAACAGTTATGAGTTGTGAGTTCTGAGTGATCGTGGGTTCGAGTGGCCGCACTCGCAACTCAGAACTCGCAACTCGGGTACTCCCCAATGTTTGAAAAACTTCTCCAGTTGCTCTCCATGACCTGCCGCCACAAGCACACTTCGCAGCCCTTTGCGGCCGCGGTTTCCGCCGCGCCGGCAGCGGCCTCTGGGGAATGGGAATCGGTGGGCGCCGGCACCGGCCACTACATCGTTTGCCTGGATTGCGGGAAGAAGTTCCCCTATGACTGGGCGAACATGCGCCGCATCGGGTGACGAGTTGCAAGTCCCGAGTCCCGAGTTGCGAGCGGGCACTCGCGACCCACGACTCGCGACTGTCTGTCACCTCACCCGCCTGAGCCGGCGCCACACGCCTTCCATCATCGAAATCCCCATCCAGTGGGTCAGCAGCAGGTAGATCCCACCAAACGGCAGCAACACGCAGGGTCCGACCAGCAGCGGTGAGCGGCCCGGCAACGCGATCTCAATTCCGTATCCGGCGGCCGCGGCCAGCAGCGCGGCGAGCCACATTTTCAGCACGCGTGCCGTGGAGTAGGGCACGGTCCCAATGCGGCTCTGCAGCGATCTGCGCAGCAGGACAAACTCGATCCACCCGGCAATGCCGGCCGACAGCGTCAATCCGGCAACTCCCCAGCGCCGGTCGATGCCGAGCAAGGGCGGCAGCGGCAGCGCGCAAAAGTAGCCCAACGCCAGCGTGAGCGCGACACGAATTACGGCGAACTTCAACGGCGTGCGCGTATCCCGCAGCGCGTAAAACGCCGACGAGTACAGCCGACCCGAGGTCGAGGCCAGCAATCCGACCGCCGATCCCGCCAGTACTCCCCAGACGTAGGTCACGTCGCGGGCGGTGAACTGGCCGGAACGGTAGATGGTCGCCACCACCACGTTACCCAGGAAGAGGAACGCCGCCGCCGAGGGGACCACGAAAAAAGCGATCTGCTGAAGTCCCTGCGCCAGTCGCTGCCGCAGCGCAGTGGCAATCTCCTCGGGGCTGCCCAGGGCGCTCGACATCGCAGGCAGTTCGGCGGCCGACACCGACATCCCGAACAGGCTTACCGGCAGCGCATAGAGCGTTTGCGCATAGCTGAGCGCCGCCACCGCCCCGGTGGGCAGAAAGCTGGCTAGCAGGGAATCAATGTAAGCGCTGATCTGCACCACGCCGCGGCTGACAAATACCGGGAAGAAATTCTTCACCACGCTGTGGACGTGCTCGGAACCCAACCTTTTCGGAATCCGCAGGGGACGCAGGAAGCGCAGCACGGCGGGAAGTTGCACCGCAAACTGCAGCGCGCTGCCGGCCACCGACCCCAGGGCGACCGTCACCGCCAGCCGGGGCTGGGTTTGGTGTCCGCCCTTCCACAGAAACGCGGCAATAATCGCCGCATTCCACAGGATCGGGGCGGTGTAAGAAAGCAAGAACCTGCGATGGCTGTTGAGAACGCCGAGACACCACGCCGAAAACACCAGCAGCCCCGCGCCCGGAAACAGGACTTGGACCAGGCGGATGGTGAGCAGCCGCTTATCGCCCGAGAAACCCGGGGCGATGGCGGCAATCAGCCATGGCGCCGCGAATACGCCCGCCACCACCAGCACGGAGGTGATCAGGAATAAAAAGACGAATGTCGCTTCCGCCGTTTCCGAGGCTTCATCGTGGCGCTGCTCGGCATTCAGCCGCGCATAAACCGGAATGAAGGAAGCGGACAGCACTCCCTCGCCGAACAGGTTCTGCAGGAAATTGGGAATGCGAAAAGCGGCGCGGAAGGCGTCGGCGGCATCGGAGTTGCCAAAGTAGTGGGCGAAGACGCGATCGCGCACCAGGCCGGCAATCCGGCTGAGGAAAATTCCCAGCGCGACGGTGGCAGCAGAGCCCCGACCCGCTGATTCCTGTTTTCCGGGCTCTGCGTTTTCCGCGGGCGTGGACATCGCTAGCCGGATTGTACCGTGCGAGTTGCGAGTTCCGAGTTGCGGCTTGTGAGTCCCGCGGACGGTTACGCGCAGGGGACTCGGGACTCGCGACTGGCGACTCCCAGTGATAAGCTGTCCGTCGGGGAGGGTGGCTCGCGATGCAATTCGAGCAGTTTTACCTGAACTGCCTGGCGCATGCTTCCTACCTGATCGGCTCCGGCGGAATCGCCGCCATTGTCGATCCGCAGCGCGACATCGAAATTTACCTCAAGGCCGCCGAAGAGCACGGCCTGAAGATCGCCCACATCTTCGAAACCCATCTGCACGCTGACTTCGTCTCCGGCCACAAAGAGCTGGCACAGCGTACGGGCGCAAAAATCTACATCGGTGAACGCGCCGGCGCCAAGTTCCCGCACGTAGCTCTGCGCGACGGCTTCTCGCTGCAGTTCGGCGAGGTCGAAATCCGGGCGCTGGAAACTCCCGGTCACACGCCGGAAAGCACGTGCCTGCTGGTCTTCAACCGCGAGCAGAGTTCGGAGAAACCCTGGGCCGCACTAACCGGCGACACGTTGTTCATCGGCGACGTGGGACGCCCCGACCTCGCCGAGGGCTACACGCCGCAGCAACTGGCCGGCGCCCTCTACGACAGCCTCCACCAGAAGCTGCTGACGCTGCCGGACGATGTGCTGGTGTATCCGGCGCACGGCGCGGGCTCGTTGTGCGGCCGCAACATGCGCGCCGACCGCTTCTCCACCATCGGCGCCGAGCGCCTCACCAACGCGGCGCTCCAGGTGAAGACCCGCGACGACTTCATCCGCGAGCTGACCACGCACCTTCCGCCGCGCCCGCAATATTTTGCCGAAGACGCGGCCATCAACCGCGAAGGCGCAGAGGCGTTGCAGAACCTGCCACCGCTGCCCGCGCTCTCGCCCGACGAGGTGCGCGAGGCGCAGGCTCACGGCTACGTTCTGCTGGACACGCGCGCCGGCGACGAATTCGCGCGCGGCCACGTTCCGGGTTCGGTGAACATCGGGCTGGGAGGCCAGTTCGCCTCGTGGGCGGGAACGGTGCTGGGCCTTGGCGCCAGGATGATCGTCATCGCCGAATCGGACGAGAAAGCGGCGGAGGCGCGCTTGCGGCTGGCGCGCGTCGGCATTGAGCACGTCATCGGCTACCTGAAAAACGGGGTGCGCGGCTGGGAGGAGGCAGGCAATTCTCTGGAAAAGATTCCGCAGATTACGGCCGCACAGTTGCGCGACCGCCTGGGGGAACTCACGGTGCTCGATGTGCGCCGCGAACCCGAGTGGCAGGCGGGCCACATCGAGGGTGCGCACTGGCACGCGCTCGACGACTTTCCCCGTGCCCTGCCGGAACTCGATCGCGACGCGCCCATCGCGGTGCACTGCAAGGGCGGCTACCGCAGCGTCATCGCCGCCAGCTTGCTGCGCCGCGCCGGCTTCCGCAACGTCACCGACGTGCTCGGCGGATACGATGGGTGGGTTGCGGAGTCAAAGGTTGCTGTCACCGCGAAATGAAACCCATCCACCACGGAGGCACCCCTCGGCCGCGCTCGGGGCAGGCTCCGACAAGGAGCATTTCGTAATTTGGTAATTGGGTAATTTAGTAATTTGCCGGTTTTCTAATTCACATCGAACGTACTCGGGTTCAAGAATTACCAAATTAGCAACTTACGAAATTGCTAAATCTCCTTCCGTGCCTCCGTGCCTCCGTGTCTCCGTGGTGAGCTTCCCTACTGCCCGCCGTGGTGATGCTCCATCTGCTTCTCGACCGACCAGATGGCGTCCTGCGTCTTCTCGTTGGGATAGACGTGCACCATCCAGCCGAAAATCTGCGGACGGAACCTGCCGCCGGCGGCGGTACATTCCTGCTCGGTGGAAATGGAGCCCAGCAATCCGAACTTTGCCTTGGGCCCGAAGTATTCGCTCTCGCGGCCCCGGGGCGCGCCGCAAAAGTTCACGTGCTCGTGCCAGCGCGCGATGCTCAGCGGAACGCGCGTGTCCAGTTCGTCGGCGTTCACCCTGGCGGGCGCGGTGTACATCACCCCGATCAGCTTGTAACCGCCGTCATTGGTTTTCTCGTACAGCAGCGACGTCGGATGATCCGGATTCAGCCGGAACGCCGCCTCCATCGCGTACCCGGCGTTGGTGAAGTGGTACATCTTCTGCTTCCTGTTGGGCAGGAAGATGCGAAAGCCGTCGGCGAGCGCGTCGTGATAATCGGCGTAGCGCTGCATGACGCCGTTGGCCGCCAGCACGATCTCGTCGGCGCGCTGCTGATCGCCCGGGCGCACGGGCCGCATCTCGGTCATCTTCATGTGTGGGCCCATGTCCATGTGGCGGTGGGACATGGCATGCATGGCATGGTCCATGCCATCTTCCGATTGCGATTGCGCAGGCTTCTGTTGCTCGCCCTCGGCGGACATATGTTCATGTTGCGCGGCGGCAGACGTCGTCAGCAGGCACGCCACGACAATCAGGAAATAGCGTTTCATCGGCTTACCCCACATCCTTAGAACCCCAATTTTAGCGCGAAGACGCAAGAGAGTGGCTGCCGGTACGTGTTGGGTTAATGGGGATAAGGGCTGTGGCTGTTGAAAAACTCACTTGCCGGAAATCCGCAGAAATTAGGTCGCGTCAGGATGCCCTACAAACGATTTTCTCTGGTCGCCTAGACATTTTCTATCCCCCAAATTTGCTGTGGTTTCTGAAATCTCGAGTTTTTCAACAGCCACGGCTGTTATCAATAGTCTGGCAGGCGCCGCACGGCAATGACATGACGAACGTGACTCAGGCCTCGTATCGCTTTCGACACGGAACCGCGGATCTCTTGGCCGCGCGAGAAGCGGACCTCGACACGAAATTTAAGCGGAATGGTATGTTGCGCGATTCTTGGTCAAGCCGAGCCGGTTCTTGAACAGGGCCAAGCCTCCCACACATAACAGGCCCACGCCGAGGAACGGCAGCGAAGCGCCTTCCGGAATCGGGACAGACGTGATGGTCAAGTTAACTGGTCCCCAGAGACTTGGATTGTCCAAGTCTTGCACGAAGAAGGGGAACGGATTGGTGACGCTTACGTGCTCAAGGAGCCATTGATCGCCGTTGGCGTTGAAGGTGATTTGGTTATGCAGAATGCTACTGGACAGTTGCCCAGTCGGGTCGACAAGGTTCGTGCATGGGGCGAACGTAATTCCCATCGCGTACTGGTTGGCGTTCGGGGCATTGCCCACGCTAAGCGTTCCTGCCAGCGAGTTGATGGTGTAAAACCCATTCGTGCCGGTCTGTGTGCACTGCGGACTTGCGTCGAAGGTTCCGCTGCCACTTATGTTCGTCACGGGCGTACTGTTCACCTGGTAGGTTTGAAACGAGAATTGAAACAGGTCTGCGTGTGCGTTGGACGGCATCAGCAGCAGCATGACGAAAATGCCCATCACCGCCACCCGAAATTCAATTCTCATAAGTCCTCTCCCTGTGCTTCTTGCACCACGACAGAAGACCTGGCAGTATCCCTGCCCAACTGCGTCTTCTTAATCAAACACCGAGCGGCTTAGGGACATACAAATCCCCTTGGCCATCATGATTTCAGCTCTGAGTTGTACCTAGGCGTGCAATTGATGTGCCATACGCTGCGAAATCCCTAAACGACTTACGCTTGGCCGACGCGTGCAGTAGCAACTTTCTTTCACAAAAAGGGAAAAGACTTGGTCCGAGCACGAGCTGGATGGCCCCGACGTACAGGTCGCATTTGCGGTGACGTAAGGATTAGGAAATCTCGCTCGGAATTACGAGTGGCGGCCCAAGTCAACCGCACCGGATGTGGACTGGTTCCGCAGCCTTACCCACTGGCGCGGATATCGGCTTGGGCGTAAGAAGTGATATGGGCTGTTCACGCCAGCTTACCCTGCAAGCCGCTTGACAGGTACAAGAACTCGGCATTGCGTTAACATGGCGAACATGAATACACCCCAACGGCAGCAATGGCTTACGCGAGCAATGGTGCTGGTCGTGGTGTTCGTGGCTGCCGTGAGTATGCACATGGAGCGGTTACGCGGGTGGGGATTCCTTGTTCTCTGCTTCGTCGTCGGGTCGATAGGAGGGTTGGGATTTGTGTGGGTAAAGGGCCGATTCCAGTTGGCTTGGAATGGGCTACCCAAAACGCGACAGGCGGTTCTCGTTGGCGCTGCTATCGCCGTCGTGCTGGTCGCAGCCTTCATCTTGAATTACGGCAGCCCGGACGCGGCTTTTAACAATTTCGTGACCGTGGGTTGCATCATTCTCGCCTTACTGCTGTGGGCCTGTATCGATTCTTATCGCGCCTTCTTGATGCCATTTGGGCGCACTTCGCTAATCGGTAGGAACACCGACTGGATGCGAATTCATGCTAACTGTTGTGAAATCCCCTTATCACCAGTGACGGCTTTCGTGCCGTCCCTACGGGACTCTGAAGTTCTTTTAGCCAGCTAACCCCGGGCTTACGCCCGGGGCTAGTTTCTGCCGCCGCTACGCGGCTGGATTCGCGACTGGCGATCAATCCCATATCACCAGCAATCCCCGTTGGTTTCCGCGCGCTGCTTAAGTTCAGTAGCTCGTGCGCGAGCCCCGCAGAGCCTGCCATGAGCGAAGTCGAAGGGTCAGTGCCGGGAAAGCTCACACCAAATCTCTTCCCAGTCCCGTAGAGCCTGCCCTGAGCGCAGTCGAAGGGGACGGCACGAATGGCGTCAAATTACCCGCCGCTTCAAAGCCGGTTGGTCAGCGCCAGTTCTTCCAGGTTCAGCTTGCTCACTCCAGGAATCGCTTCCACGAAGCCGCGGATTTTCTTCGCCTGCCCCGGCGTGTCAATGTCGCCCTTGACAGACACCTGGCCGCTGCGCGCCACCACCTCAAACTGCAGGTCGCAGGTGGCCGGATTCATCGCCAGGTTGGCCTTGACGCAGCTTGCCAGCGCCAGGTCCTCGATGGCTGCCTGCGTTTCGGCCGTGGGCTGAAAGCTCTTCGACTGCGCCAGCACACAGATGGCCTCGCAGGCTTCCTCCAGGTTCATCTGCTCCAGGTTGAGCACCAGGTCGTAGAGCGACGCGTCGGCCCAATCCACGCCGTAGAGGAAGCGCGTCCACTTGCGCCGGTCGGCGTCGATGGTTTCGACGTACTCGACCGCTTCCTTGCGCTTCAAGTTCATGCGCTCCTGCACCTGGGCGATACGAAACTCCATCGGGGCAATGATCCGCGTGCGCAGAATGTGCAGTCCCTTGCCGAGGAGAAGATGGCCGGCGAGACCGTGGTAGATGGCGTCGCCGTGCCGGACGTCCTCGGCCAGCGCCGCCTGGATGAAGGCCAGGTAAATGTACTTGGTGTGCTGCGACTGGCCGAAAAAGCTGGGCGGCTTTTCGATGGCTGTCCGCAGATCGTCCTGCGACACGCCCCATTCCGCCGCCTTGCGGATCACCTGGTCGCGATCAATGTAGCGGTATCCGAGCCTGCGGGCGAGAGCCTCGGCCAACATCTTGCCGCCGCTGAACGATCCTCTCGATATGGTGATGATTGCCACGGTCGCCTCCCCTTCGCTTGCGAGCTTGCCGCGGCTGTCCCGGCGACAAGGTTCACCCCGGACAATTACCACCTGGCGCCAACAATTACGGTGATGGGCCTCACCGTTGCGCGTGCGCCTTTTCGGGGTTACCAGATGAGAACGGCTGTGAGTTTATAGATGATCGTTTGCGGAATGCCGAAGGTCAGGGTCGGTGGGGATTCCCGGCCGGCTGCCCTCAAAGACGACAGTTGGCGGAAAGTAGTAGCGCTGGCCGCAACGGTCGCAGCGATAGGCTCGAATCAGGAGCAGCCGAAGGGCAACTGATTTGACAATGCCGCGCCGGCGGGAACGATGGAGCTCGCCGTCGCAGTTCGGACATTTATCGACTGGGTAGATAAGCTTCACTGGGAAATAGAGTACCCGCCGGGGTGGGCAGAAACCGTGACGCGCATCACATCCGAGGCAGGCGAATCAGGGTTGTTCAGTGGCGCCAGGAATACAGGCGCAGCAGGCAGT
Organism: Terriglobales bacterium; assembly: GCA_049509755.1. GTDB lineage: Bacteria > Acidobacteriota > Terriglobia > Terriglobales > Acidobacteriaceae > JAIQGF01. The sequence goes on from JBEKZP010000001.1 coordinate 219,413, forward strand.
CGTGGCAACTGTTCAAATGCAGCCCGAAAAACTTCAGCGCCTGCGCTGCCGGCTTTCCCGACGGCAGGCGATCAACCTTGTGGCTGCCGCAGCGAGGGCAACGCTTGATCGGCATGAACAGCGCATACACGCGATGTACGGTGATGGACTTCGCCATGCTATGTGCTCGGTGAGTCGGGGAACGTTTGCCAGATTATCGCAAACCAGGAAGGTCCGAAATTCGGCGTTTCGGATTCGAGTTCCGCACTTCGGCCACCACAGCCGACGATAACGGCCTTGCTCTCCAGCCAGCGAATGTACCACCGTCTGGTTTGAATTGCACCGTGATTGGCGGTTGGAGTATTGTTTGTCTTATTCCTATACTGCAATATTTATTCTCGACTGGGCGCTGTCCGTCGTGCGGCAGCACAGACGTTGGGCGGTCGCATCGCGCCAATCGAGGAGAAATCCGCTTGTCGTGGATTCGGTTGTGGCCATTGCGCTGCAACGGTTGCGGCGCCAGGTGGATGGTGTTGAGCTGGAAAGACCCCAAGGGCCCGCCCAACTAGACCACCATCAGGCTTTAGGATTGGGCAGCAACGCCGTGGCCGCCGCCTGTCCCGACGCAATGCAGTCCGGAACGCCGATGCCGCGATAGGCGTTTCCCGCCAGCTCCAGCCCCGGAATTCCGCGCCGCAATTCTTCAATCCGCCGCACGCGCGCCAGGTGCCCGCGGACGTACTGCGCCATGGCACCGCGCCAGCGGTACACGCGCGCGAAGCGGGGCGCGGCGGTGATGCCGACGATGTCACCCAGGTCCTTGGCGACGGCGGCGAACACTTCATCGTCGGGTGTATCGAGCACCGCCTCGTTTCCCCATCCGCCGATGAAGCAGCGCACCAGGCCGCGGCCGGGCGGCGCGCGGTGCGGAAACTTCACGTGCACGAAGGTGCAGGCCAGGATGCGCCGGCCCTCGCTGCGCGGAACCAGAAAACCGAATCCCGGCGGCGCGGAGGCGAGATCGCGCTGGTCGTAGCCGCAGACCACGACCATCGAGGAGCTGTAGGGAATCTGCTGCAACTCCTCCGCCAGCGGCGCGCTGATCCTTTCCAGCAGGAGTCCCGCCTGGTTCGCCGGAAGCGCCATGATGACCGCGTCGAATTCTTCCATCGAGCCCTGCTCGGGCGCGACTATCCACTTCTCGTCCTGGCGGCCGAGCGCGACCACCTTGTTCCCGGTACGCGCCGCGCCCTCGGCGAGCTGCGGCACGATGGTGTCCACCAGTTGCTGCATGCCGCCCTTCAGCGAGGTAAACAGCGGAGGCGGCGCCACACGTGCGCTGCTCGCGCCAGCGCGCACGGCTTGCTGGCGTTGCTTGCGCGCTTCGAGCATGCCGCGGCTGAGCGAGCCATAGCGCTTTTCCATTTCGACGAAGCGCGGCAACACGGCGGCGGCGCTGAGGTCGGCGGCCGCCCCACCATACACGCCGGCGAGCAGCGGGTCAGCCAGGCGCTCCACCATCTCCGGGCCGAAATGGCGCTCTACCAACTCGGCGACGGTTTCGTCGCGCTCGCCGCCGCGCGCATTGGGTTTCTGGAAGTATTCGCGGGCGAAGCGCAGCTTGGCGCCCCACGAAAACAGCGGCGTCGAAATGATGGGCGCGATCTTGGTCGGCACCATGAACATCAGGCCATCGGGGATCGGGACCAGCCGGCCTTTGACGAGGATGTAGGTGATGCGATCGGGATCGTTGGATCCGATGAGCTGGTCGCCCAGCCCGAGCGAGCGCACGAAATCCAGGCCCCAGGATTTTTCGGTAAGGAAAGAATCAGGCCCGGCTTCGACCAGGCAATCGTCCACGCGCTCCGTGATCAGCACGCCGCCCAGCCGCGGCGCGGCCTCGAAGACAGCGTATTCAAGTTCCGCGCCCGCAGCCCGCGCGCGCTCCAGCGTAATCGCGGCGCTCAGTCCGCTGGTCCCGCCGCCGATGATGGCAATGCGCTTCAAGAAAAAACCTTGGCCACGGATTTACACGGATACACACGGATCAACCAAAACAGATAAGAAGAAATCCGTGAGCATCCGTGAGAATCCGTGGCTAGCCTTTTGATTTTATCTGCACCAGCGGTTTCGTGGGTTCCGGCTGCTCCAGGCGCGAGCGCGCAACGTCGGCAATCGCGGCCAGGAACGCAGGCGAATCGTTCAGCGACTCGGCGCGCCACAGCCGCATGCCCTGCTTCCCGGCGAACTGCCGGAAGCCGATGTCAATGTCGTACAGCACCTCGACGTGGTCGCAAACAAAACCAATCGGCTGGATGAACACGCCGCGGTGTCCTTTGGCTTGGAGCGCGAGAATCGTGTCCTCGACCGTCGGCCCGAGCCACGCGCCACCCGACATGCCCTGGCTCTGGAAGGCGAAGGTCCAGTCGTCGCCGTGGAGCGACGGGACTTCCATGGCGACCATCTCCGCGGTTTCTCTCGCCTGCTGCTCGTAAGGATCGCCGGCCTCGATGGTGCGGGTTGGAACGCTGTGCGCGGTAAAGATGATGGGCAGGCGCGCGCCCATTTCGTCACCGGCGCGTTTCCAGCCGGCTTGCAGTTTTTCGGCAAAGGCGCGGATGAGCAGCGGGTGATCGTGCCAGTTCTCAACAAAGTCGATGGCGAAGGGCGGCTCGCCCAGCGCGCGCCGGTAAAGCCCGACGCTGGTCTGCGAGTTCTGCGGCGCCAGACAGATGACGACCGCGTTCGTGATGCCGTCTCTCGCCATTTGTTGAACCGTGTCGGCGATGAAGGGCTTCCAATTGCGCATGCCGACGTACACCCGCGTTCGAGGGCGAACGCGCTCCAACTCGCGTTGTACGCCATTGGCCTGCTTCATGGTGATTTCCGTGAGCGGCGAGTGGCCGATGAGCCCGTAGCGATGCTTGATCTCTTCGACGACCGGCGGAGGAAGAGGGCGTCCGGCGATGTTGCGCAGGAATTCCGGGACCTCGTCAGGTGTGTCGGGATTGCCGTGGGCGAGCAGGAGGACCCCCGTCGATGGTCCCCTCGGCTTCGCTCGGGGCAGGCTCTGGTCGGCGGTCGACGGGGAATTCACTGCGCTTCGCCGAACCATTCGACCCTGGCGGCCGTCGCGTACTTCGCCGAATAGTGGTGCACGAAATCGCAAAGGTCCTTCACGTGGTCCACGGGTGTGTCGGGCAGAATGCCGTGGCCGAGGTTGAAAATGTGACCGGGGCGTCCGCCGGCGCGCTGCAGCACGTCTTCCGCCTGGGCGTGGATTTCCTTCTTGTTGGCGAACAGCACCACGGGATCGAGATTGCCCTGCACGGCGCCGCCGCCGATGTTCTTCCACGCGGCATCCAGCGGGATGCGCCAGTCCACGCCGATCACGTCGGCGCCGGTTTCCTTCATCGCCGGCAGCAGCATGGCCGTGTCGGTGCCGAAATAAATCACCGGCACGCCGGCGTGCTTGACGCGCTGCACCAGTTCGGTGGTACGCGGCAGCACGAACCGCCGGTAGTCGGCGAGGCTGAGGCAGCCGACCCAGGAATCGAAGATCTGCACCACGTCGGCGCCACTGCGCGCCTGCTCGATCACGTAATCGCCGAGCACGGAGATGAGCTTGGCCATCATCTCGTCCCAGGCGTCGGGGGTGCGGTACATGAGTTTCTTGGTCTCGACGTAGTTGCGCGAGCCGCCGCCTTCGATCATGTAGCTGGCCAGGGTAAAGGGCGCGCCGCAGAAGCCGATGACCGGCAGCTTCGGCCCGAAGTGCTGCACCACCAGGCGCACCGAATCCGCAACGTAATTGAGATCGGCGGCCAGGTCCACGCGCAGCGCGTGTACATCCGCGGCGGTGCGCACCGGCTTCTCGATCACCGGCCCTTCGCCCGCCTGGAAGTGGAATGGAATGCCCATCACTTCCAGGGGCAGCAGCAGGTCGGCAAAAATGATGGCTGCGTCCACGCCGAGGATCTCCGCCGCTTCAATGGTGACCTGCGCCGCCAGCTTGGGTGTTTTGCAGATTTCGACGATCGAGTGGTGCTTGCGCACCTCGCGGTACTCGGCCATGTAGCGGCCCGCCTGGCGCATGAACCACACCGGCGTTACCGGCGTTGGCTGGCCCTTGCAGGCACGGACAAAGTGGGATTCGGGGGCTGACATGAATCTAACAATGTAACCCAGGCGACGGTTCCTTCGCTACGCTCAGGACAGGCTTTGGTCGATGGTTGGCCGCAAAGGCGTTGTCGGTTTACGGTTGCTGGCGTGAACGGTCAGTCGGTCTGTCGGTCTCTCGGTCCATCCGTCCTGGAGTTCCCGGAGACGCATCTAGACCGATCGACCGATCGACCGAAAGCCTGACCGGGCAAGGGGTTTGACAGGTCTCGGGCGACGGGACTAGTGTTCAAAAATGGCTACGGCCGGGCCGAAGCGCGTGCCAGGCAGCGCAACAATCGTCCAGCACGCGGGTTACCAACATCAGCCACTTAGTCAACTGAAGTTTCCCCCTGCGGGGAGGTGAATATGAGAATCACGAAGGTGGCCTTAGCAGTGGCGGTATTTTTCCTGATGACCAGTGCCAGCTTCGCCCAGGCACCCGGGTGGCAGAACGATCGGGACAACCGCTGGGGCAACTGGGGATACCAGGGCGGCCAGGACAAGGCCTACGATCGCGGGGTGCGCGACGGTCGCGAAGACCGGGAGCACAGGCGCAACTGGCATCCTCGCAATCAAGGTCAAGCGTACCTGAACGGGTACCGCGCCGGTTATGGCACGAATGAGGGTTACCGCAGCGGCAACAATGGCGGCACGTACCGCGGTCCCAACGGGCCTTACGGCGGCAACAATCCGTACGGCGGGTACGGCGGCAACAACGGGCAGAACGTCGCTTACAACAACGGGTATCAGAGCGGCCTGTCTTACGGGACGACGGACCGCAACACCGGGCACAGCAACCGCCCAACCTACAGCAGCACCTATCAGAACGGCGACAGTGGCTATAACTCCTCCATGGGCAACAGGTCGGCGTACAAGGGTGCGTTCCAGCAAGGCTTTATGGCCGGCTACGAACGCGGCTACAGCGGCGGCGGCGGGCGGAGGTACTAGCAAGTTGTGACTTCTGAGTTGTGAGCAAGACAAGAATCGCGGGCCACGCGCCCGCGATTTTTTTATCCGACGTAGGCGTCGGCTTCGATTTCCACCAGCATCTCCGGAGAAATCAGGCGCGCGACCGCGATCATGCTGGTGGCGGGGCGGATCGCGGCGAAGAATTCACCGTGCGCTCGCCCGACCTTCTCCCAATCTTCCATGTGGATCAGGTAAATGCGCGTGCGCACCACGTTTTCCAGGCGCGCGCCGGCCTGCCCCAGCGCCCATTCGATATTGCGCAGCGTCTGCACCGCTTGCGCGTAGGCGTCGCCTGCGCCGACGATGCCGCCGCCCGGCGTGGTGGCGGTGGTTCCCGAGACATGCACGTACGGTCCGATACGCACCGCGCGCGAATAACCGACAAGGGGTTCCCACGGCGTGCCGCTGGCAATGTTGAGCCGAGTCATATTCAGACCTCAGAATTCTAGTTATGAACACGAAGCCCGTGGAGCCTGCCCTGAGCGAAGTCGAAGGGGACGGGTGAAACTCAGCTTCTCCGCACTTGCAGCAGCGCCGCATCGAACTCCGGGACCCTGGCTGCTTCTTCCTCCCAGAACGCTTGCGACTTCATGCCTTCCAGGTACGAATCGGAATAGCCGAACCTGCTCCAGGTCTCCTGCTTGTAGCGGAAGAGCCGCTCCTTCTCCCGGCGAGGCCGGACATCGAGAATATCGGCGGAAGAGCCGCCGCGGAAGATGGCCTCGAACGATTCATGGAGCGCCGTTTCGGCCGTCATCGGCTTGCGCTTCGCCAACTCCGAGAGCACCGATGGGTAGCGATCGAAGCCATCGGTCGCGATGGTCACCACATTGTCCCTGGGCCCGAGATTGAGATGTCGCGCCAGCCGGATTGAGCCCAGGATGTTGCACAAGCCGGAAATGCCGAAGAGGCCGTCGAACTCGCGCAGCAATCCCGCGCGCACCTGCAGCCGCTTCTCGAGGAACGCCTGCCGCTGCTGCAACAACTCGAGCCCGACGACGCAATCGTCATCATGGATCAGCATCACGTAGTCGGTGGTCAGCACGTTGTGAATGAGGGTGACCATTTTGTCGCCGATGCCCTCGATGCGATGCGTTCCGCGGCCGTTGTTGAACAGCGTGGAGCACTGGCGCGGCTCCGGCGCGCAGATGAGCGCGTCGGGAAATTGCGCCTTGATCTCGTCGCCCGCGGCCAGCGTTCCCGCCGAGCCCGGAGCTGCGACGAACGCCGCCACCTGTCCGTTCCCGTGCGCACGCGCCGCTTCCAGCGCGCTGCCGCCGGTAACGTGGCGGTGGAATCGGTAATTCGGCAACAGTTCGAACTGCGCCAGCACCTTGTTGCGCGCGTCCTTCTTGTATTCCTCGGTGCGCTCCAGCACCAGGATGACATCGCTCTCCGACCCGGGCGTGAGGTCGAGCTTGCCGCCGTATTGCCGGATTCGCTGGTAGCGCTCGGCGCTCATCTGCTCCGGCATGATGACGATGGCGGGATAACCCTTGAGCTTGGAGATGTAGGCCACGCCGATACCGAAGTTGCCGGTCGAGGGGCCGATGATGGTGTTCTCTCCCTGATGGATCTCGCCCGCCAGTTCACCTTCCATCAGGGTCGCGTAGGCCGGGCCGACCTTGTGGCTGCCCGAGGGAAACTCGCGTCCCACGAGCACGACGATGTTGGCCTCCACGCCCGTCAGTTCCTTCGGAAGCACGACGTGGCGGATGGAATTGTCCGGCGCGCGCCAGGTGATGTTGTACAGGTTGATCGGGTCCAGCTCGTTGGCGCGCGCGGCCAATGCCTTCTGGCGAATCGCGGGAGGCAGCGTCTCGGGATGAAGCATTTCAGAGTAGGTGGGGCCGAAGCCGGTTGCGGATTCCAGGCGGGGTGCTGGCATCAGAATCTTCTCCAGAGTTGGCGTGCGCAGGCGGTGGCTTTTTCGGCGACGGCGCGCTCGTCCACGTTGACGAACTGCCGGTCGCGAATGACGAAGCGGCCGTTCACCACCAGCGAATCCACCGGCGCGTGCGCAATGCCGAACAGCGCGTGGCCGAAGATGTTGTCGCTGGTGAGCGGCGTGGGCGGAAAGTAGTCATAGAGCACCAGGTCGGCGCGCGCCCCTGCTTCGATGCGTCCGATGTCCAGGTTCCAGACCTTCCGGGCGATGGTGCGATTGTTGAGCAGCGCCAGCGCGTAAGCTTCCGCGTAGGCAACGCGCGGATCGCCGGCGCGCATTTTCTGGACGTGGAAGGCGGTCTTGAACTCGTCCCACATGCGCGGGCTGTAACCGTCGGAGCCGAGGCCGACCAGCACGCCGGCTTTCACCATCTCCAGCACGCGTGCCGCTCCCACCGCGTTGTTGCAATTCGATTGCGGGTTGTGAACCACGTTGATCTGGTGGCGCGCCAGCGCCGCGATGTCGGCGCCGCTTACGTGAATGCAGTGCGCGGCCAGCGCGCGATCGTCGAGTACGCCCAGTTCATGCAGCCGGCGCACCGGAGATTTCCCGTGCTTCCTGCGGGCATCGTCGTTGTCGCTGCGGTCTTCGGAAACGTGCACGTGGAATCCGGCTTGCAGCGATTCGTTCGCTTCCACCGAGCGGCGCAGCGTGCGATCGCTCAGGGTGAAAGAAGCGTGCAGGCCGAAGCTGGCGTTCACCAGCCCGTTTGACTTGCGCGCGCGCTCGATGAAGCGGACGTTTTCGTCGATTCCTTCCTGCGCGTTCCTCGGGCCGTTGCGGTCGGTGGTTTCGTAGCAGAGCACCCCGCGCAATCCGACCTCGCGAAAGGCACGCTCAATCACGTCGAGGCTGCCGCTGACCGCCGATGGACTGGAATGGTGGTCCACCAGCGTGCCCACGCCGCAGCGCGCCGAATCCATCACGCCGACCAGCGCGCTGTAGTAGATGTCCTGCTGGTTGAGCGCGCGGTCGAGCCGCCACCACAGCTTTTTCAGAATTTCGGGAAAATTCTTCGGCGGCGTGCCCGGCAGCGAGATGCCCCGCGCCAGCGTGCTGTAGAGATGGGTGTGGCAGTTGATGAGCGCGGGCATGAGCAGGCGGCCGCGCGCGTCGATCCTTTCCACGGAATCTGCACACGCGAGGGCGCCCTTCGACAAGCTCAGGGCAGGCTGTGTGCCACACACTTCGCCAATGCTGCCGTCATCGCGCACCTCGACCGTGCCGCAATCCAGCACGCGGTTGCGCGAGTCGAGGGTCAGGATGCGGGCGTTTTCGATGATCATGGCGCGTTGAACGCGAGCGAGCGGTTGCCCCACGCGGCCACGATGTGCGTGCCGGCATTCCCCTCCACCGCTTGGGCAACTTTCTCGGTCGAGGTGATGATGCACTCCTCGCCGCCGTTCTCGATAAAATCAATCGCCGCCTCGATCTTCGGGCCCATGGAGCCGGACGGAAATTCTCCGGCTTCGAGGTAACGGCGCGCGCACTCGATCGTGATGTTCGATAGCCACTGCTGTTCCGGCTTCTGGTACGCGATGGCGACCTGGTCCACCGACGTGACGATGATGAGCCGGTTCGCGCGCACCTGCTTGGCGAGAAGGCAGGAGGCGAGGTCCTTGTCAATGACGCCCTCGACGCCGACGAGTTTCGGGCCATCCCACGCAACCGCAATTCCGCCGCCGCCGCAAGCGACGACGATGACCCCGGCTTCGAGCATGGCGGCGATCGATTCCTTTTCCAGGATGTCGAGCGGCCGCGGCGAGGGCACCACGCGCCGCCACCGGCCTGGCTCAATCTCCTTCATGCGCCAGTGCGGCTTATCGACGCGCAGTTTCTCCAGCTCTTCCGGGGAATGAAACGACCCGACGGGCTTGGAGGGGTGCTCGAAATCAGGATCGTTGCGGTCCACCACCACTTGCGTGATCACCGTCGCACACTCGCGGCGGATGCCTTCACGGCGGAACATCTCGTCGGCGACGCGCTGGATCATGTAGCCCATGCCGCCCTGCGAGTCGGAGACGCAGGTGTCCAGCGGCAGCGGCGGGACGCGGCGCTCGCCTTCCTCGGAACGGATGAGGATATTGCCGATCTGCGGGCCGTTGCCGTGCGTGATGACGATGCGGCGGTCGCTGTGAAACAGCGGTACCAGGGGTTCCAGCGTTTCGGCAGTGTGCGCGAACTGCTGCGGAATGGTGCCGCGCTCACCGGGACGCGTGATGGCATTGCCACCGAGCGCGATAACCAGGGTTTCCTTCATGCGCGTGCGGCCGCGGCCGGCTCCTCTTCGTACTCGATCTCGTGGTCAGCCATGGTCAGCGCCATGATCGATTTGCAGGTGTGCAGGCGGTTCTCCGCTTCGTCGTAAACCACGGAGTGCGGGCCGTCAATCACTTCGTCGGTGACCTCGTTGCCGCGGTCGGCCGGCAGCGGGTGCATGTAGAGCACATCGGGCTTGGCGAGCTTGAGCCGGTTGGCGTCGCAGATCCAATGCTTGTACTGGGTGGCGATGCGCAGCGACTCCTGCGGGTTCTGGCCCATGGTGTCGAGGCAGCCCCAGCTTTTCGGGATGACGACGTCGGCCGTGCGGAAGGCGTCGTCCATGTCGTTCACGACTTCGAATTTCGTGCCGCAGCGCTGGGCGTTGTCGCGCGCCGCCTGCATGGTTTCCGGCATGAGGAAATATTCCGGCGGATGGGCCAGCGTCACATCAATGCCGAAGCGCGGCAGCAGCATGATGAGCCCTTGCGGCACCGAGAGCGGCTTGGCGTAGCTGGGCGCGTACGCCCACGAGACCGCGACCTTCAGCCCGCGCAGGTTTCGTCCGCGCTGTTCGCGCATGGTCATCAGGTCGGCCAAAGTCTGGCAGGGATGGTCCACGTCGCACTGCATGTTGATGACCGGCACATCGGCCCAGCGCGCCACTTCGCGCATGTAGGCGTTGCCCTCGCCGGGGATGAGGTCGTGGCGGATGGCGATGCCGTGACCGTAGCGCGAGAGGATGATGCCGGTGTCCTTCGGGCTTTCGCCGTGCGAGACCTGCATCACGTCGGCGGTCAGGAAATGCGCGTGGCCGCCGAGCTGCGTGATCCCGGCTTCGAAGGAGTTGCGCGTGCGCGTGGACTTGTCGAAGAACATCAGGAAGATAGTCTGATCGGGCAGATAGCGGTGCGGAACGCGGCTCTTGAACTTGCGCTTCAGATCGGCCGAGACCGCGAGCAGGGTTTCAATCTGCGCCTCCGACCATTCCTCGGTGGTGATGTAGTCCTTACCTTTGAACAGCGCCTTATTGAGCAAGGTTGGCCCCCGTGAGTGCCGCGGCATTGGCATAGTGCGCGCGCCGCGGATTGGAAACTGCGTCCATCAGGAACTTGAGCTGCAAGTAAGGCAGCATGTCCACAGTATGCGGCGCGGCGCAGCCCGGTTTCAGTGACCAGGCTAGGACCGCGTGATCGGTAGTCCTGATTTGGATTTCCACGCTGCCGTCGTCGAAGACGGCGCGCTGCTGCTGCGCGTCCGACGTGAGCCGGTACGGCTTGCCGGCGATGGTGCCGTGAATGGTGTTGCCGCCGCTGGAAAAAGCCAGGAAGAAGCCATTGCGGCCGGCAAACTTCTGGTACGACTCCAGGCTGCCGAAGAAGCGCGGCTTCTCGATTTGCGGGCCGCCGTCCTCGGGGCAGAAGACATCGCAATTACCGCAGTCGTTGCAGGCGTCGGCGTAGTTGGCGAACTGATGCGCGCGCGCCACCTTGAATGTGCCGCCGGGCACGGGGCGCGCTTCGCCGCCCGCAAGCAACTCGTAATTGCTGTAGGCGAAGTCGGCGGCGCCGGACTCGTAGACGAAATTGGCGTCGTTGGGGCAGACCGGAACGCACTTGTCGCAACTGATGCAGTCGTAGAGCCACAGCTTGGAGCCGATCTTGCGCGGCGCCGCCTTGTTCTTTTTCCACCGATAGCGCGGGTCGGCGGTGGTGCGCTCCACGATCGAAGGCGTGTTGAGCACGCCCGCGGCTTCCACCAGCGTGCGCTCCAGCCCGACAAGTTCGTCCTGGAGGGCGTCGGCGAGCGAATGTGGAAGCTGCGGGATACGGCCGGGAGTGAATTCGCGCTGGATATCGGCGCAGACCTCATTCAGCGCCGCGCCCGGAGTCGCGAGCCAGGCTTTCAGCCGCGCGGCGACAACGGCTTCGATGGCGGAGGCGGCGCCGGGAAAACGCTTTCCGAGCGCCGTTACCACGGAGTTGATGGCCACCTCGCCCTGGCCGGCGTAGCGGACGACAAAGTCATGAATCCGAGGCGCGCCAAGCTCGCGCATTTTCGCGCCCAGGTTTTCCAGGTACCTGGGAAGCCGCGCGTAGCCGCCGGGGCGCAGCAGGTCGGTGCAGGTGGTGACGGGCACGAAATTCATGGCAACGGCGTTGCACACGTTGTGCTGGTCGAGGCCGGCGGAGAACGAAATGGGATACGCGGCGCCCATGTGCTCACGGAATTTCTTCACCAGGTTGAGCGTGACCACGTGCAGCGGCGGGCCGGACATGTACATGACTTCGTCGGTGAACATCCGGCGGTGGTTCTTCACCACCAGCGTGTTGCTGAACTTGACGGCCAGGCGCTTGCCGCGGAAGCGCGCGACCCCGGCCAGGCGCGGCAGCATGGTGAGCGCGTCGGAAAACTGAAGGTCGTGCTCGAAGGCGTCGGCGGCGACCTGGATATCGCGATAGCCGAGCACGTCGTGCAGCACATGTTTCACCTGCTCGAAGCCGAGCAGCGTGGGGTTGAGCTTGATGCAGACGTGCACATCCATCTCGGCGAGCAGAAAGGCGACGATGCCCTCGATCTCGTGCGCCGGGCAACCGTGGAAGGTGGAGAGCGTGATGGTGTCGCTGAGGCGCGTGGGGAAGGGCAGGTCGCGATAACGCGCCCACGGGCCGGTGAGGGTGGCGCGCAGTTCGTCAACGATGGCGCGCGCGTCCTTCATGCTCTCGATCCACTGGCGCACGCGCGGCGAGCGGATGCCCTCCAGGCTGTAGCCCACGCTCATGTCGTAAATCGTGTCGGTGAAGGGGCCGGTGAATTCCTCGCCCAGCAGGCGCGAGGCTTTCAGGATCTCGATGAACATCATCGCGCCAACGTACTCGCGCAACGATTGTTCCAGCTTCAGCTCCTGCGACCACTCGACGTTGTACCCGACGTTGGTGGCGTCAATGCAGGGGCGCGGGATTTTGAGCTCGTCCATGATCTGCACCGTCTTGAGCTCGATGATGCGCGAGCCGGCGAGCCAGGAGAGAACGATGTTCTGCAACAGTTGATCGTGCGGGCCGGCGGCGGGCCCCACGGGATTGGCGGCGCGCCGGCCATGAAACGTAACGGAAGTATCCAGGCCGCTCAGGCCGCGAAAGACCTTCGCCTTCGGCAGGTCGAAGATTTTTCCCTCGCGCTCATATTCGAGAAATGCGCGCGTGAGCTGCAGCGGGAGCGGGATGGGGATGAGCTCGGACATTGGGTAACTTGGTAATTGGGTAATTTCGTAATTTTGTAATTTTCGAAACGCGCGCACGCAGCGCAACAAATTACCAAATTACCAATTTACGAAATTACAAAATTCTTTAACGGGCGCCCGCCTTCGCTGTCTGCTCGCGCTCCAGCGTGTGCACGAACACCAGCGGAAACGCGGCGTAGAACTGCGCCGCCTGCACCAGGTGGTCGATCGAGACACGTTCGGTGACGGCGTGCGCGTCCACTTCGTTGCCCGGACCAAAGCCGACCGTGGGCACGCCGCACATTCCCATTGAGCCCACGCCGTTGGTGCTGAATACCCATTTGTCCACGACGGGCGCGCGGCCATGCAGCGCCTGGTACGTCTCCACCGCCGACTGCACCAGCGGATGATCCTCTTCGACCAGCCACGTCGGATAGTACTTCTCCATCGGATACACCACCCCGGTGTAGCTCGGCACCTCGTATTTCAGGATCTCGATCTCGGCGTCGCGTGCGCCGGAGAGGGCGCGAACTTCGGCAACCGCGCTCTCTTTCGTGTCGCCGGTGGTGAGCCGGCGGTCCAGGTGGATGGAGCACGCGCCCGGAACCGCGCACAGCGAGGGCGAAAGCGAGCGAATCTGCGTCACCGTAATCGTCCCCTTGCCCAGAAACTTGTCGTCGCGCAGCCGGGTGTTGAGTTGCTCGACTTCGCGCAGCAGCGTGGACATCTTGTAGATCGGGTTGTCGCCGCGCTCGGGCGCGCTGGCATGGCAGGAGCGCCCGCGGATGTGGACTTCAATCTCCATGCGCCCGCGCTGCCCGCGATAAACCTGCAGGTTCGTGGGCTCGGTGATGAGGACGCAATCGGGCTTGATGCCGTCTTCGCGCAGGATGTAGAGCCACGCCAAGCCGTCGCAATCCTCTTCCTGCACACTGCCGACGCACCACAGCGTGTAATCGCCGGCCAGTCCGAGTTCCTTGATCAGCTTGGCGCCGTAAACCATGCTGGCCATGCCGCAACGCTGGTCGCAGGCGCCGCGGCCATACACGTAGCCGTCCTCCACCTTGCCCTGGTACGGGTCCCACTTCCATTCCTTCAGGTCGCCGACGCCGACCGTGTCGGTGTGCGAGTCCATCATGATGACGCGCTTGCCGCTCCCGATGCGGCCGAGGATGTTGCCCATTTTGTCGATGCGGATTTCGTCGAAGCCGACCTGTTCCATTTCCCGCTTGATGCGCTGGATGACGGGCCCTTCCTGCGAACTTTCGGCGGGAATGGCGATCAGGTCGCGCAGGAAGCGGACCATGGGCGGTTCGTACTTTTTGGCGCCGGCGGCAATGGCCGCGCGCTGCTGGCGAATGTTATCGAATGGGTTCATGTCCTAGTCCGAAGCAACGGCCTTGCGCACGCCGCCGGCCCGCGTGGTGCGCGGTTTCTGTTTCCCTTGCTCGTGGATCGCCTTGAGCACCATCTCCGGCCGGATGGGCAACTGCCGGAAGCGGATTCCGATGGCGTGGTAAATCGCGTTGGCGATTGCCGGCGCCGGGCCGTTGATCGGTACCTCGGCGATGGACTTCGCGCCGTAGGGCCCGAGCGGCTCCTCGGTCTCCACCAGGATGGTGGTGAGCTTGGGCATGTCTTTCGCCGAAAAAACTTTGTAGTCGAGAAAATTCGGGTTGATCATGCGGCCGGTTTCATCGAGCAGCATTTCCTCGGTGAGCGCGTAGCCCAACCCTTGCGCCACCGCGCCTTCCGCTTGTCCTTCGGCCGCCATGGGATTGATGGCAACGCCGCAATCAACCGCGGTGACCAGTTCCAGGACGCGCACCTTGCCGGTTTCGGTGTCCACCTCGACTTCGGCGAAGGTGGCGCAGAACGGCGGCGGGCTGTCGGTGTTCCAGTGCGAGGCGCCTTCCATGATCTGGACTTTGTCCTTGTACATGGCGTGGCGCGCGACATCGGCCATGCTGACGGCCTTGCGGCACTCGCAGACGGTGAACGCTTCGTTGTTGCCGAGGTTGACCTTTTCGGGCGTGACCTCGAGCAGGCGCGCGGCGACATCGAGAATCTGCGCGCGAACTTTTTCCGCCGCTTTCTTCACCGCGCCGCCGGAAATGATAGTCGTGCTGGAGGCGTAAGCGCCGACGTCGAAGGGCGTGAAGTCGGTGTCGCCGGAGCAGACGATCATCTTGTCGAGCGTGACGCCCAGGGTTTCGGCGGCGATCTGCGCCAATACGGTGTCGGCGCCCGTGCCAAGATCGGCCGCCCCGACCTGCAGGTTGAAGGAGCCGTCTTCGTTGATCTTCAGCAGCGCGGCGGCCCAGTCCACGCCGGCGATGCCGCTGCCCTGGATGGAACACGCCACGCCGACGCCCCGGCGCAGGTGCGTCGGCTTGCCCGGCAGCGCAGTCCGTTTCCGCTCCCAATCAATCGCCTTGGCGCCGCGCTCCAGGCACCCGGGCATGCCGCAAGTCCGGATGTGGCGCGGCAGTCCTTTGCGTCCTTCGCCGAGTTCGGCGGAGAGTGCGTCGATGTCGCCCTCGCGGATCAGGTTGCGCCGCCGCAGTTCGATGGGATCCAGGCCGAGCTCGTGCGCGATCTCGTCAATCACGCTCTCCTGCGCGAAGAAGCCTTGCGGGCAGCCGTATCCGCGGAACGCGCCCGCGACCGGGCAGTTGGTGTACACCACGGTGCAGTCGAACTTCATGTTGGGCGCACGGTAGAGCGGCAGCACCTTGCTGCCGGTATTGCCCTGCACCGTCGCGGAGTGGCTGCCGTAGGCGCCGGTGGTTGCGAGCACCGACATCTGGTTGGCCACGATGGTGCCGTCGCGCTTGGCGCCGATCTTCACGCGCAAAATTTGCGGATGCCGGCTGCGCGCCATGTAGAACTCTTCCTCGCGCGTGTACTCGATCTTGACCGGACGCCGCGCGGCCAGCGCGAGCGCGCCGGTGATGTCCTCGAGCAGCATTTCCTGTTTGCCGCCGAAGCCGCCGCCGATGCGCGGCTTGATCAGCCGGACCTTCTGCACCGGCAGTTGCAGGATCATCGCCACCTGCCGGCGCGAGTGGAACGGCACCTGCGTGCTGCTGCGGATGGTGAGGCGCCCATCTTCGTCGAGCCAGGCGATGGAGACGTGCGGCTCCATCATCGCGTGCTGCTGGCGGTGGGTGCGGAATTCGCGCTCGATGACCACGTCGGCCTGGCGGAATGCCTCGTCAACGTTGCCCAGTTCTTTCTTGATGAACGCGGCGACGTTGTGCTTGGCATCGTGAATGCCGGTGGAGTCGGGTTCGTCATGGATGACCGGCGCGCCCGGCTTGGTGGCCTGCTCCATGTCGAGGATGGCGGGCAGGACCTCGTAATCCACCTTGATCAGGCGCAGCGCTTCTTCGGCGATGGCGCGCGATTCGGCGGCAACGGCCGCCACGCGGTCGCCGACGAAACGGACTTTGGAATCGAGCAAGTAAGTATCGTAAGGCGATGGTTCCGGCCAGCTCTGGCCGGCGGTGGTATGCGGCACCCGCGGAACGTCCTTGTAGGTAAGGACTGCGTGCACGCCGGGCAACGCGCGGGCCTTGCTGACGTCGATGCGCTTGATGCGCGCGTGCGCGTGCGGGCTGGGCAGGATTTTGCCGATCAGCATGCCCGGCATGTGGACGTCGTCGGTAAAGCACGGCCGCCCGGTGACCAGCTTCACGCCATCGGGTTTCTGCAAGGAGTGCCCGACGACCAGGTGACGGCCCGCGGCGGGAGTTTCCTCGCAATGCCTGGGGCCGTTCTGCGAGACGGCCAGGACAGCCTCCACCGGCTTCTTGAAACCGGTGCAGCGGCAGAAATTGCCGGAGAGCATGTCGCGAACTTCCTCTTCGCCGGCGTGCGGATGCTCGCGCAGCAGGGCCTTGGTGTTGAGGATCATGCCGGGTGTGCAGAAGCCGCACTGCGCCGCGCCGTGGTCGAGAAACGCCTGCTGCACGGGATCGAGCGTATCGCCGTGCGCGATCGCTTCGACGGTGGTGATCTCGCAGCCGTTCGCCTGGGCGGCAAAAACGACGCACGAGTTCACCGGCTTTTCGTTCAGCAGCACGGTGCAGCAGCCGCACTCGCCGGTTTCGCAGCCGCGCTTCACGCCGAAATAACCTTCGCGACGGAGCACATCCAGCAGCAGGTCGCCCGGAGCGATGGTCCACTCGCGGGTTTCGCCGTTGATGCGAACCTTCAGCGCAATCGAGTTCTTGCGGTGTCCGTTGCGGCCGCTCATAGGGTGTACTCCGCTTGCTGGGCGCACGCGAGGAGAGCGCGGCGGGCCAGCACCTGGCTGATCTCGCGGCGGTACTCCGCCGAGGCGCGCTGATCGGTAATCGGCTGGACTTCGCGCGCAACGGATTCGGCGGCGCGATCGATCAGATCGCGGGTGAGGGCTTTGTCGACGAGCAGCGCTTCAGCCTGATCCGCGCGCATGGGGGCGGGGGCCACAGCGCCGAGCGCGAGGCGTGCCCACGCGCACGTGCCATCGCGCGCGATGCCCAGGCCGGCGGCAACATTGACCACGGCGATGTCGGTTTCGGTCCGCCCGAACTTTTGGAACGACCACCCGGCCCGGCCTTTGTTCCTGGGGACGAAGACCTGCACCAGCAGTCCACCGTTGATGCGCCGCTTCTGCGGCAAAGCGAAAAATTCGCGCAGCGTGATGCGGCGGCGGCCGTTCTTGGTTTGCACGACGACCGATGCGTCCATGGTGAGCAGCGGTGTCGCGGTATCGGCCGCGGGGGAACCGTTGGCCAGATTTCCGCCGATGGTTGCCAGGTTGCGAATCTGGATGGACCCGCAGGTGGCGGCGGCACGGGAAAGAATGCCGCCGGCGAGTCCACGTACGATCGGCGAATGTTCCAGCGCCGACATGGTGCAGGCGGCCCCGATGTCGCATCCGTTGCCGTCGCGGCGGATGTAGTCGAGGCCGAGATGCTTGACGTCAACCAGGAACCGGACGGAGCGGTCTCGCAGCAGCGCAAGATCGGTGCCGCCGGCAAGAACGCGGCCCGGGCCGCTGTGCAGCAGGCGCACCGCCTCGCGGACGCTCCTCGGCTGGTAGAAAGCTTGAATGTGGTCGAACACTGCGTTCTCCAATCTCCGCGTGAGGGGGAGCCCGGGTGAGAACTGCAAAATTGGTGAGCTAAGACAAACGGTCAATATATCAAAATATCAAAGCAGCGGAGGGCGGCCAACGATTTTTGCGGCGATGCGGCGGTGACGGTGCAGGATCGGGACAAGCGAAACCCCTTGCAGGACGCCGCCTTCCACCACCACCCGTCCCTCGATGATTAAGCTGGTTACGCGGGTGGGCGCGCATAGCAGCAGGGCGGAGAGCGCGTCCTCGGCGCCGCTGTAGCCGATGTCGCGCAAATCGAAAAGCGCGATGTCGGCGCGCTTGCCCACCGCGATGCTGCCGATGTCGTCGCGGCCAAGACAGCGCGCGCCCTCCAGGGTGGCCATGCGCAGGGCGTCGTGCACCGTGATGGCGGAAGCGCCGCGCGCCAGCCGGTTCAACAGCAATGCCTGGCGCGCCTCGGCCAGCATGTTGGAGCTGTCGTTGGACGCGCTGCCGTCCACGCCCAGCCCGACCGGCGATCCGGCGCGCTGCAACTTTTCCACCGGACAGATCCCCGAGGCCAGGCGCATGTTCGAGGTCGGACAGTGCGCCACACCGACCCCCGCGCGGCCAAGGCGGCCACATTCGCCGGCGTTGAAATAAATTCCATGTGCTACCCAGGTGTCTTCGTGCAGCCAGCCGCAGTCGCGGAAAAAGTCCAGCGGGCGCTTGCGGAAGCACTTGCGGCAGTACTCTTCCTCGTCACGCGTCTCCGCCAGATGGGTGTGCAGGCGGATGCCGTGCCGACGGGCGAGCGCGGCGGTCTGGCGCATCAGTTCCGCGTCCACCGTGAAGGGAGAACACGGCGCGAGCGCAATGCGCAGCATCGAGCCCGGGCGCGGGTCGTGAAATTTGCGAATCACGCGTTCGGAGTCTTCCAGGATTTCGTCCGTGGTCTGCACGACAGAGTCGGGCGGCAGTCCACCGCGGCTGACGCCCACGTTCATACTGCCGCGCGTAGGATGAAAACGGATGCCGAGGCGGCGAGCCGCTCCGATTTCGGCGTCAATCAGCTTCTTCTGCCCGCGCGGAAAAAGATAATGATGATCGGTTGTCGTGGTGCAACCGCTGAGCATCAGTTCCGCCATGCCGACCAGCGCCGCCGTGTGCACCGCTTCCTCGTCAATGCGCGCCCAGCGCGGATAAAGCGTGGTCAGCCAATCGAACAATTCGGCATTCGCGGCGGCGGTGCAGGCGCGCGTCAGCGTCTGAAACAAATGGTGATGGGTGTTGATGAGCCCCGGCACGGCGACGGCGTAGGGCGCGCGAATCGTCTTTTCAGCACGCAGGCCGGGCGGAACACGCGTGCCCACTTTCTTGATTTCGCCGTTTTCGGCATAGACGAACGCCCCGTGCAGCAGCGCTTCTCCCTGCATCGAGACCAGGGTGTGAATGTCGCGGATGAGCAGCGAATCGGGCGTGGGCTTCGGGCTCATGAGGTGGCGGCGGATTTTGCCGAGGGAATCAGGCCCTGACGCGCCAGGATCTCCTCCAGGCCGCTGCCGTCGGGCGGAACTTCGAATGGCTTGCTGACCGCCTGCTGTGCGGCGCGAATATCCTTCAGCCCACTGCCGGTCACGACTGCCAGTGCGCGAGATTTGCGCGGCACCAGGCCCTCGCTCAGCGCCCGCTTCAATCCGGCGACGGCGGTGGCGGCCGCGGGTTCGGCAAACACTCCGGTCAGATGGCCGGTGTAGCTCATGGCATCCAGGATTTCGTCGTCGGCGACATTGATCATGGCGCCGCCGGACTCCTCGATCGCCAGCACCGCTTTTTTCCAATTGCGCGGCACTCCGACGGCGATGCTGTCGGCGATGGTGTTCGGCTCCATGGGCTTCATCGGACTGCGACTGCGAAACGCTTCGGTGACCGGAGCCGCGCCCGCCGCCTGGACTCCGAGCATGCGCGGGGTGCGCGCGATCAAGCCGATGGTTTTCAATTCGCGAAACGCTTTCCATGCGCCGGCGATGGTGCAGCCGTCGCCCACCGAGATGGCAATCCAGTCCGGCGGATTCCACACGAGCTGTTCCGCGATCTCCAGCCCGACCGTCTTCTTGCCTTCCACCAGGTAAGGATTGACGGCGCAATTTCGGTTGTACCAGCCCCAGCGCTCGCACGATTGCTGGCACAGTTCGTAGGCCTGCTCGTAGCTGCCGCCAACGCGCAGCACGGTGGCGCCGAAGATGAGCAGTTGAGTGACCTTGGGCTCGGGCGCGCGCTGCGGCACGAAAATCGCGCTGCGCAATCCCATGCTCGCCGCCATGCCCGCCAGCGACGAGGCGGCATTGCCGGTGCTGGCGCAGGCGATGATCTTGCGGCGCTTCTCCACCGCCTTCACCACGCCGAGCGAACTGGCGCGGTCTTTCAGCGAGCCGGTGGGATTGCGGCCGTCGTCCTTGATGAACAGTTCACGAACTCCCAAATGGCGCGCCAGCCGGCCGGCTGCGACGATCGGTGTCCATCCCACCGACAGCGATGGCAACTGCGCGCGCTCAGCAATGGGCAGCAACTCGCGGTAACGCCAGTGGCTGTGATCGGTGCGCGCCGCGAGCTTGCGGCGGGTGAGCGCCTTCCGAATGGCGCGGTAATCGTATTGCACATCGAGAATGCCGGTGATGCCGCACTGCGGACAGGTGTATCCGACGCGGGGAGAAAATTGCGAGCGGCAAAAAACGCAGACCAGCCCTGTGACGAAGTTCGGCATGGGTGAGGATAGTGTGCGCTGCCAATATACAGCGGAATGGGGGGAGTACCGAGTGCCGAGCGGTGGTTTCAAAAGTCGGCCAGGGGGTCGGAGGTTAATCCCTCAGGGGCTAAAGCCCACTATTCTTGCGGCCTCGAGCGGCACGGCTGAAGCCGTGCCCTTCCCAAAAACCGATTATTGAAACCAGTTCTAGTACCGAGTACCGAGCTGTGCGGATGACGGGCGGAATTGGAGAGCGCTAGTGAGTCGATGCGCCGGACTGAGCCGCCGAAGAGGGCGCCACCGGCATGAGCCGGCCGACGGCGTGGACCGTGATCTCAACCTTGTCGCTGACTCGCAGGAGCAGCACGCTCGGGTTCTTCATGCCCCATTGCTGGTACGGGACCACGAAGCGCAGGTCGGCGGAGACCTGGTCGCCATTGATCTGCACCGCACCGGTGGCGGTCATGGCGTGGGTCTGGCCGTGCATCGTCATCAGCCCCTGGATTTCCAACTGCGATGCGCCTGCACCCGGGATTTTTCCGATCACGTGCTGCGGTTGGAAGGTGATGTCGGGATACGTGGCGCTCTCCAGCACCTGCTGATGCATTTTGCGATCGCGGCCCTTGCTGCCGCTTTCGCCGGTGGTGGCGTCCACGGTCAACTGGCCGGAAGCGCCGCCGTTCTGCGCATCGAAGCGCAGGAAACCATTCTTCAAATGAAAATCGCCGTGGACGGTGTGCACCACATCGGCAAGAAGAAAATCGACGTGCGACTGCGCAGGATCAAGTTCGAACGCCAACTCCTGCGCGACGCTTGTCGCCGCGAAGCCAGCCACCGCCATGATGCATGCGGCAACCACGATTTGATAACGACGTAACATAGGTTCTTGCTCCGGTCGTTCAGGCCGTCAAAATCTCCCACCCCAAGTCCAGGAATCCGGGAATCGCAAACTTCAGCAACGAGAGTTCGCCGACGTGAACCGCCAGAAGCTGCCGGAAGAGGCTGGGTTTCGCGGCCAGCGCGCGCAACGCACGCCGGCGCACCCACGGGCGCTTGTCCATCAGCAACAGGGTGCGTCCCATGAAGTGGGGCACCCTGCGAATGTCGTCGTGCGCCGCCTGGTAGAGGGAAAGGTTGTCGGCGGCGAGCGCACGCGCGAGCGCGATGGCCTGGCGAAAACACATGGCGAGTCCCTCGCCGGTGATGGCGTCCGACGAACCGGAAGCTTCGCCGACCAGCGCGAACCGGCCGCGCGCCACCGACTTCAGCTTGCGAGTCACAGTGACCGCGCCCTTCACCTCGGTGGTGGTGTGCGCAGTTCCCAGCCGGCGGCGAAGGGCCGGAAATTCCTGCAGCGCGGAAGCGAAGTCGCCCACCGGTTGCCTGGAGAGCAGCGCGACGCAAACCTCGCGCGTCCCAATCGGAGTCACGTAGGCCTGGTTGTGCTCGCCCCAGTAAATCTCGACGTATTCGCTCCACGGCTCAATCGCGAAATGCAGCCGCACGCCGAGGCGGCGGTCGAATTCGCGTTCGCCGGTCAGCCCCGCCCAACGGCGCACCTGCGAGTTCTGGCCGTCGGCGCCGATAATCCAGCCGCACGGCACCGCTCGGCCGTCCACCAGCACCGCGCCATCGCGCACGGCCGCAACCCGCGCGCCCCACAACATGGTTACGCCGGCATCCTGCGCGCCTTGCACCAGGGCTTGATGCAGCAGAGTCCGGCGGATGCCGACGCCGCGGCCATGCGGGAAGTCGGCTTCGACAACGCCTTGGTCACCGATAAAACGAATGCCGCGAAACGCGCCGGTGTCCAGATCGTCGAGATCGAGGCCAAGCTCGCGCAGGGCGGCGACGGAATCGGGCATCAGACCCTCGCCGCAGGCCTTGTCAATGGGCGGGCGAAACACGTCGGCAACGGTGACGTGAAACCCCTGCCGGCGCGCCGCAATGGCTGCGGCAAGTCCGGCGGGTCCACCGCCGACGACGAATACATCGGTTCGCTGGGGGACGGCCGACATCATTACCACCGCAACAGCACCACCTCGGAGCTGAATCCCGGTCCCAAGGCGGCGAGCACGCTGTAGGAACCCGGGGCGCCGCGCCGTCGTGCCAGAAAATCCTGCAGCACGCACAACACCGATGCCGAGGAGAGATTGCCGACGCGGCGCAAGCACTCCCACGACGCATCCAGCGCGCCGTCGGGCAATTCCAGCGTGTCCTGCACCGCCTCCAGGACCTTGGGGCCGCCGGTGTGAAGGATCCAGCTGGTGATGTCCTTGCGGCTGAGGCCGTGATCGGAGAGGAAAGTATCAACGTCGGAACGCAAGTGCTCTTTCACCACCTTGGGAACATCGGGCGAGAGCACGATGCGGAAGCCTTTCTCGGAAATGTCCCACCCCATGACCTCCTCGGTATCGGGATAGAACACGGAACGGGTATCGACAATCTGCACGCCCGGCAGCCCGCTCTCTGCGCCCACGATCACCGCGGCGGCGGCGCCATCGCCGAACAGGCCGGTGGCAACCAGGTTGGCGGCGGAAACGTCGTCGCGGCGCCAGGTGAGCGAGCACAATTCCACGCACAGCACCACCGCAATCTGCTTGGGGAAGGCGCGCACGTAGTCGGCGGCGCGCGCGATGCCGGCCGCGCCTGCGACGCAGCCCAGGCCGAAGATCGGAACGCGCTTGATGTTGGACGACAGCCCCATGCGGTTGATCAGCTTGGCGTCCAGCGATGGGCTGGCAATGCCCGTGACCGACGCGACATAGAGCGCATGGATGTCGGAGGGAGCGATGCCCAGCGGCGTAATGGCGCGGCAAATTGCCTGGTAACCGAGCTCCTCTGCATTTTCGATCCACAGCGAGTTCGCTTTTCCCCAGGTGTCCACGCCGGCGTAGGCTTCGGTGGGCAGGACCAGGTGCCGCTGCTCCACGCCGGTGCGCGCGTGCAGGCGCTCCAGAAGCTCAGGGCGTTCGAGCCGCTCGCCCCAGTAGTCCTTCAACGCGGCGACAATCGCCGGCTGGCCGTAGACGTATTGTGGAAAGGCGCTGGCAGCGCCGGCTATTCTCATTGTCCACCGGAAACGAGGAACTCACCCACACCCTTTGCGGGAGTTGTTATTTAGTGTAAACGCGAGCCGCCGGCAAAAGTTGTCGTTGGTCCCAGGTTGCTCTCCATGATCAAAAGAAGCTCGGCGCTGGCGCAGGTTACACCTTATTGCAGCTTCGCCAGTTCGTTCCTGTAGAGGCGATTCTGCGGGAAGTTGGCCGCCAGGTCCTGCAGCAAGGCGCGCGCGCGAATGCGGTCGTTGTCGCGCAGCGCGGCGACGGCGAGCAGCAGGCGCGCATAGGGCAGCAGGTAATGTCCTTTATCGGCGGTGATGCGCAATTTCTCAATGCCGATTGCCTTGTCGGTCTCCGCGCCCGAGATGCGCAGGAGCCAGCGCACCGGCGCCGGTTTCAGGCTGAGCAGATAATTCTCGACGCCCACCGCCAGGTACGCGTCATAGCAGGCTGGATTGGCCGCCAACAAACGCTCTGCGATGGAGCGGCCCTCTTTCATCAACTTCAGCGCCTGGTAATCCCGCTTCTCGATCAGCGCCAGGTAATCGCCTTCCAGGCCGTACGCCAGCACGTCGGAGAACAACGCGTTGACGTCGTGAGGATCGCGCGCCAGCGCTTGTTGCGCGAGCTGGCGTGCCTTTGCCAGTTGCGATGCAAACGCCCGCTTCAATTCCGCGTTGGGAGCCGGCCGCGAACGGCTCTCGAATTTCTGGTCGTCGACGAACAGTTCGCTTTCCAGGATGTGCAGGCGGTCGAATTCGGTAAACAGGTAAGCGGCGGCGTCGGAAACCGGGCCCAGGGGATCGTCTGGATGTTCCTGCTGCCAGTTCTGGAAGGCCTTGTGCGCCTCGTCGAATTGCAGGTTGTACATGTGGCGATAGCCGGCATCCAGGGCCGGTTGCGTTTCGGCGGCGAGAAGCGGCGCCAACGCCAGGCTTGCCATGGCTGCCACTACGGCCGCGAATTTGCGGGAACGCGTCATCATTACAAGTTCACGGCCCGGCGCGCCAGCCCCAGCGCGTCCGACCAAAACGTGCCCGAAGAATGCACCGCGTCCACCACGTCGCGCACGGCAGCCACAAATTCATCCAATTGCCATTCGGCGACCACCAGCGGGGGCGCCACCTTCAGCACCATGAAGTCATTGCCGCAGATCTGCGTCAGCATGTTCTTGTCGTTGAACAGCCGCATCACCAGCATCTGTCCGAACATGCCGGGGTGAATCTTCTTAAACGCTCGAAGGCCATGCGCAACCGCAGTTGCCGGGGCGCACTGAATTCGATGCCGCACATCAGCCCCGCGCCGCGAATTTCCTTCACCATCTCATAGCCGGACAAAGTATCGCGCAACCGGTCCCGCACGGCGGCGCCCAGGCGCTCGGCCCGCTCCGCGAGATGCTCCTGCTCCAGCACCTGCAGCGTGGCCAGACCGGCGCGCATGGCGAGCGCGTTTTCGCTGAAGGTGGATGTATGCACGATGGCGCGTTTCAGGGAGTCGTAAACCGATCCATAGACCGCCTCCGACATCAGCACCGCGCCGCTGGGAACCAAGCCGCCGCTGAGCGCTTTGGCCAGCACCACCATGTCAGGCTCGACGCCGTAGTGATGAGCGGCCAAAAACTTGCCGGTGCGGCCGAGCCCGGTTTGCACTTCGTCCAGCACGAACAACGTACCGTGCTTGCGGCAGAGAGCTTGTGCGCGCGACAGGTAGTCGCTGCCGGGCAGGCGAATGCCGCCCTCCCCCTGAATAGGCTCGAGAATCAGGGCGGCAAATCGCCGCGTGCGCAGTTTGTCTTCCAGCGCTTCGACGTTGCCGAACCCGATCGCTTCCGTATCGGGCAGCAGCGGGCCAAAGCCATGGCGCCAGAAGGGTGCGCCCATCAGCGACAGGGCGCCGCAGGTCAGGCCGTGGAACGCGCCCTGGGCGTACAGCATCCCCGACCGGCCGGTATGCGCGCGCGCAAACTTGATGACCGTCTCCACGCCCTCGCTGCCGGAACTGCAAAAGAAGACCTTCGACAGCCGTCCTCCGGCGCGGTCGCACAACTGCTCCGCCAATTCGCCGGCCAGTTCCGGCACGTGGCTTTGCAGCATCGCCGGCCCGGACCGAGCCAGCTCGTCGGTGAGCGCCGCGACGATGTGCGGGTGATTGTGCCCGG
The DNA here is from genome assembly GCA_049509755.1 of Terriglobales bacterium. Classification (GTDB taxonomy): domain Bacteria; phylum Acidobacteriota; class Terriglobia; order Terriglobales; family Acidobacteriaceae; genus JAIQGF01. The sequence continues at coordinate 245,004 of JBEKZP010000001.1, forward strand.
TGTTGTGGACGCAGTAGCCGGAAAGGAAATCAAGAATCGTGCGCCCGTCGGAGGTGTGCAACTCGGCGCCGCTGCAGCGCTGGTAGCGCACATTCATGCGCAGCAGGTCGAGCAGCTTCACCCACTGCGGATTGACGTGGCGGCGGTACGAATCGGAGTGCTGTTCAATCGATGCGTCGATGGCCGGCGCCTCGGCGGCGCTTGCTTGCTTAATTGTCATGAATCCTGCCACGGAAAAGATGTTTGAGAATGGAAACCCGCGGTCCGGACAAGAGTTGCGGAAAGAGAGGGCTGCCGTTGCCCGGCAGCCCCTTGTTTAACGCGAAATTAGCGGTCGTTGTGAGGTACTCAGTATTGCTTCTGGGCGATGCCCACCAGCACCCGGGTGCCGTCCGACTCCAGGAACAGCGCGTCGCTGCTATCGGCGACGTACAGGTTCATCGTAGCGGAACTGAACGCAGTTGAATTGGTCGTGAGCGTTGCCGAGCCGTGGCCCGACACTCCCACCAGGTACGAACCTGACAGCGCGGCGGAGTGCACGAGTATGCCGTTATCGCTGATGTCCACCGAACTCGTGTTGAGCGCGCTGCCGCCGTTCGGGACCATTTGACCGACCAGGTCCTCCTCGCCAGGAATCACGACAAAGTCAGTGCCGGTGAAATTGAAGGCGTAGATACCCTGGAACGACCCGCCGCTGAACGGCCCCAGGCTTTGGGCCAACGCCCTGCCGGCAACGACATTCGAGGTATCAATCTCCACCATGCTCAAGGCGCCGTTGATCTGCGGGTAGAACACGTAGAGCAGGGTTGAAGCGCCGACGGTCAGCGTCGCTGTGGTCCTTCCGGTAGTTGCGTCAGCCACGTTGTACGTGCCCGACACGGAGCTGGTTGTCGGAGGGGTGAAGCCGTCATTCGTATCGATTGTCCCGCTGGTGACGTTGCCGGCGCTGAGCGTGAGCACTCCACCCTCGCCGAACGCACCGCGGCTGGTGGACCCGAGGAACGCGAAGGCAAACCCGCCGCGAACGCTGGCATTGGTAAATGGACCGGCCGGCTGCTTGTAGACGTCGCCGACCAGTTGCGCGAGCAAGTCCGTCTCGACAACCTTCACATGCGTTGCGTCCACGATGTAATACACCAGGTTCTGGGTCAGAAATGTGCTGGTGACGGTCAGCGTGCCGCGGCCCGCCGCAGCGGATGGAGCGGTATAGGTGCCGGTCAGGCTCAGGCCAGGTAACGGACTGCTGGCGTTGTTGACGTCCAGCGCGCCGCCGCTGATGACCCCGCCATTCGCGGTGAACGCGCCCGCCATCGCCAGCGATCCGGGTTTGCCGCTGCCGTTCGCGCCCGAGAGATTGAAGGAGTAATTTCCGGTGACCCCGGCCAGCGTGAATTGCGACGCATCCTGAAGCTCCAACACGCCGCTGGCGCTCTGCACTCCGGAGTCGAATCGTTCCACGAAAGCGCGGGAGTGGTTCACTACCGCCAATCGCCAAATCTCGGTGTTCGATGCATCCAATACGCTGCCACGCCCGTCCGTGCCTACGTGGTAAGTCCATCCGGGACCAATCGCTGGGCTTGATGCGACGCCACCGCTGTTGACGTCTTCCGTGCCGCCGGTGACGGTGCCGTTGCCGTCGAAGCTGATGCTGCCGGCCGCCACATAGGACGCGCCCGCATTCTGGCCGGATAAGGTGAAGGCGTATTTCCCGTTCAAAGTGCCGGGGGAGAATTGCACCGTGATCACGGCGCCGGCCGGCGGCACGCTGTTGTCTTTCGCCGCGGCGCCCAAGCTCACGTTTCCGCCCGGCGGCGGCGACGGTGGCGCGGTGTACACGCCCGCCGTGGTGATGGTTCCGCAAGCGCCCGGCACCGCGGATTGGCAGTTCAGTGTCCAATTCACCGCGATGGGGATATTGCTCACCGTCGCCGAGAATGTCTGTATTCCGCCGGCGGGCATGGTTACCGGGTTGGGGCTGACCGTCAATGGCGTCGCAGTCGCGGGCGCGAGGATCGTCACCTGTACGGAGATCGTTACGGAGGTGTCCGCTTGCGACACCGCGGTGACGGTGACCGCGGCTGGATTCGGAACATTGCTGGGCGCGGTGAACAACCCGGTCGAGGAGATGAACCCGACCGTCGAATTGCCCCCGACGACGCCGTTCACCGACCACGACAAGGCCGTGTTCGCGGTGTTGGTGACCGTGATCGTGAACTGCTGCGTCAACCCGGTGGTTACCGACGCCGATGTCGGCGAAATGGAGAGGGTTACCGCGGTTGTCGATGTCGAACTACTACTGCCGCCACAAGCCGCCAGTACGGCGAGGATCAGAAACACCACAACCCCGGACAAGATGACCCGTTTCATCAATCACTCCTGACTAGTGCCGAAGAATGCCGATCACGTTGCGAAATGCTGGAAATGCATTATCTGCGCCCGGCTCGGTTTAATTCAAGCGGCGTGCGCTGCGCAGCATTAACCCGCCTCGATGGAGGGGGACTCGTAGGCCACTTCCTTAATCGAAACTTAATTATGCGCCATGAATCTGATGATCGACTATGCTCCACCGCAACGGGTGACGGATGGCAGCCACATTGCTTACCGTTGCGCTGGTGCTTGCGGCGTACTTCCTCGGCGTCCAGCAGAGTCAGGCCATTCCCAACCTGCGCTCGCAGCACAGTCAACCGGCAGTTCGCATGCCATCGCAGCAAGTGGCGGTGACAGCACAAGGCAAGACTTTCCACCGCGCCGATTGCCCGTTCATCCAAGGTCCGGTAAAGATGGTGGACGCCCAAACTGCAGCCCAACAAGGTTACGTTCCGGATCCCCGCTGCATGCACGAAGCGCTGGGGAAATAGGACCACGGTCTAGCACAACCGGCCCGCATTGCCTTGCGCCTTGGGCCTTGGGCCTTGAGCCTTGTTACCGTGTCACCCCTGACACACTCGTGTCCAGCCGGACACATCCTTCCCTGAAATTATTAGCGTAACTATCACCCCATCAACAGCTTACGTTCTGGCCGCTGTTGTGCCCTATGCCTAAGCCGAGAGGCAAAGGCGATGAGCAAGATCAACGGCAACTCGAACCGGATGGCGAAGGCGAAGTGGATCCTGGCGGTCCTGCTGATGGTCACCGCCGACGCTCTGGCGCAGAAACAGCAGCCCGCACGCCAGGTGCTGGTCAGCATCCCCGACCGCAAGCTCGCAGTCGTGGAAGACGGCCGCGTGCTCAAGATGTTCCCGGTTGCGGTCGGCGCCGACGACAGCCCCAGCCCCGATGGCGAGTTCCAGATCGTCAACCGCCTCAGCAACCCGACCTACTACCACCCGGGCAAGGTGATCCCCGCCGGGCCGGCCAACCCGCTGGGCTCGCGCTGGATTGGCCTGAGCCTCAAGGGATACGGCATTCACGGCACGAACGCGCCGCGCTCCATCGGCAAGGCCGCCTCGCATGGCTGCATCCGCATGGCGAAGCGCGACCTCGAGCAGTTTTTCGAGATGGTGCGCGTGGGCGACACGGTGGTCATTCGCGCCGAGGCTGACGAACAAACGGCGCAGATTTTCAGCTCGACCGAAACGGTTGTCGCGCAGGCGGAGACGGCTTCGAACAGTGCCGCGGACGGTCAGTAAGGATCGCGGACTACGAACTACGGACTACCGACTACGAAAGACAGGAGAACGCCATGCAAGACGCAATGACAGCAACGGTGGCGGTAGCCGGGCTTTTCTTCTCGATCATGTGCGCGCTGCTGCTGGAGGAATTCATTTTCGGCGGACTGTTCCACCTGCTGCGTCCGATGCGGCGCAATGCGGCCCGGCCGCGTCCGCAAGACGATCTTTTCGGCAACTCGGAATTGAAGTAACGGAGGAAGATATGCTCGCACTGAAGTATTTGCTGCTGGCCGGCGCGATCGGGATGTTCATCGCCGCGCTCGCCATCGTGGCGTACGATTTGTACGTCGAACTCCAGCACCGCCGCGGCCTCACTCGCGGCACCACCGGCTACCCTGAACCCGAACCCCTGCGCTGGCGCACCGCGGTCGCGCTGGTCGCCGTCGCCTGGGCGCCGCTGCTCATCGCCCTGAGCATCATCGTGGTCCCTAGCGGGATGGCTGGCGTGCGCGTCAGCCAGGTTATGGGGACGCGTCCCGGAACGCTCTACCCCGGCGTGCACCTGGTCAAGCCGTTCATCGATCAGGTGGAGATGTTCGACACGCGCGACCACCTCTACACCACCGGCGTAAGCAGCGAAGTCGCAAAATCCATGGACAAGAAGAAGCCCGAGCCCTTGAACGTGCAGGCGAAAGAAGGCCTGACGCTCGGACTCGCCATCACCGTGCGCTACAGCCTCGATCCCAACCGCCTCGACCACATTCAGAGCCACTTGCCGCAACCGGTGGACACCGAACTGGTGCCGCCGGTGGTGGCCAGCGCGTGGCGCGAACTGGTGCCCAATTACACCGTGCGCGACGTCTTCTCCGCCAAGCGGGAAGAGGTCCGCCAGCGCGCGGAAAAAATCATCACCCAGAAGCTCGGTCCCGACGGCATCCGCGTCAAGGAAGTCATGCTGCGCGACATCCAGCTCCCCCCGGAGTACTCCAAAGGCCTGGAAACGCTGCTGCTGCGCGAGCAGGAGAACGACCGCATGGGCGTGGAAACCGAGATCCAGCAGAAGCAGGTGCGCATCTCCGAACTTCAGGCGGAAGCGCAAAAAGTGCGAGAAGTGAAAGGCGCCGAAGGTCAGGCCCAGGTCCGCGTGCTGCAGGCCAAGGGCGAATCCGACGCCATGCAGTACACCTTGCCGCTGAAGCAGAAGCAGATCGAGCAATCGCGCCTGGAAGCCGAAGCGCGCAAGGAAACCACCATCAAGAACGCCGAAGCCGCCGCGCAAGCCAAGGTGATTGACAGCAAGGCGGAACTGGAACGGCGCAACCTGCTCGCCGATGCCGAGGCCAACCGCATCCGCGTCACCGCCGCCGCCGACGCCGAGCGCATGAAGTCGGAAGCGCTGGTGCTCAAGCAGAATCCGCTGCTCATCAACAAGATCGTGGCCGAGCGCCTCTCCGACAAGATCCAGGTGATGATGGTTCCTTCCGACGGAAAATTCTTCTTCGCCAACGACGTGTTCCGCGGCATGGGCGCGCCGCCGCAGTCCGGCTGCGCGCATGCCTTCGGCAGAGAGGAAATGATTTCGTTGCTAACCCTACCGGGAGCGAAAAGGGTAGGGCAACCTCAAGTGTTCTGGTCGAGGAAAGGACGAGCCAGCCCCCTGCATGATTTCACGCCGGATTCTCATTACCGCGAGGAAGTCTGTGCCTCTTGAGCAGTCGGTTTTTCCGACACCTCCGACGTAATCAACCCGGCGACTTCGGTCGTTTTCTTGGCGAGTCGATATGCCCAGCGTCCATATGTGCCTTCTGCGTTCACAGCGGCAACCCATCTGTCAGCAGCAGCGCGTTTGACATCACCCAGTGGGTCGAAGCCTTTTGTTTCGACGATTACATGGATTGGCGGGTCACTTTTCAGCCGCACGATGAAGTCGGGCATGTAGTCGTGCATCTGCCCGTTGTGAAGGTACGGGATCGCGAAGCCCAAGCCAGCATTCTTCACGAAAGCGTCCACCATCGGGTGGGTGTCTATGTAGTACGCCGCTGCCTGTTCCCACTTCGCGGTATCTGGTACTACGTAGTTCAAATGGCTATGCACAGCTTCGCGTGGTTCACGGCTCGTCCAGAAGCCCACTTCGGCAGTTGAACCGGGGCCACGGCTCGATTCGTACAGCGGAATCTCCGGCGTCTCGCCTTCGCTGGTGTCCGGGTGAATGTTCTCCGTCAGAATCTCCACCAACCAGCCGTAGTACGGCGATAGCCCCGCGTCTTTAATATCGGCAGGCGGACGTACATCGACGTGGTCTTTGAGATAACGCTCGACGATTCGCGCAATCTGCGGGAAGAGGACGTGTGCCGGTGCTTGACACTGCGGCTGCGAGACATAGTGCTTCGTCAGTCCTGACGCAATATCGAACACGAGTTCTTGAACGCGCCGCTTCTTTCGGTACTCCTGCAAGGTAACTTTGCTGATCCGGTTCGGTCCATTAAGCGACATCCTACCCGCAGTGTTTACGCTAAGCCCCTTCGCCTCGTACTCCGGCGGAATCGAGTCGGGCGTCAGCACCAGCATGGGCACCTTGGCCCAGTCCATCGTCACCTTGTTGCGAATGGCCTGGGTGTAGCCCTCGACGCGCGGGAAGCGAATCTCGTACTTTGCCTTCTCGGGGATCGCATGGACGTGGTAACGCTTCGGACGCGGGGTGCCGGGTGTCCGAGAGGTCGCTTTGAAGGGGATCACCTCGAACGGCACGCCAAGCACCTTCGAGACCTCTTCCGTAAACTTGCCGTTTTCGCCTACCTCGTAACTGGCTCGCCGCAAGCCACGCCCTACCACTTGTTCGCACAGCAACTGCGACATGAACGGACGTATGCCGATAATGTGTGTGACCGTGTTGCAGTCCCAGCCCTCGGTGAGCATTCCGACGCTCACAATGCAGCGCACGTCACGTCCAGGCGGGTGAAGCGGTCGTTTCAGCTTCTTCGCCAGCTCCTCGAAGCCTTCCGGGTAGATCGGGCGTCCCTGCTTATCAGCAGGCCAGTTCGTCTTGCCAACCGTATCGAGCGTTAACCGCATCCAGCGCGATTCATCGCTCTTGGCTTCTCCCGTATCGGTTTCGTGAACTACCTTCGAATCGACGCGGATCGTGTTGATCTGCCCCTTGGCGTTCCTGAACCCCTCGATTTTCGCTGGCGGAATTCCGGTCGGCGCTTCGTTGTTCGCCAGCCAGGCGTAGATCATTTTCGCGATCCTCGTGTTCTTGCAAACGAGGATGAAAACTGGCGGGCGTGGTTCAGTGCCACTCTTCTCCCAGTCCTCGCGTTCTTTCTCCCACTGCCCGGCCAGCATCGCAATCGGATGGTGGGCATACTTCAGGATCGCTTCGGGTTTGGCGCTGCCCTTCTTGCCCCCGCGCTCGGCTGGCGTCAGTTGCGGCTGAATCCACTGCCAGATGTTGAAATAGGCCGGATACTCCTGCCCGGTCGTATCGCGGATCGCAAGTTGGGGAATCTTCACCAGCCCGGACTCAATCGCGTCAATCAGGCCGAAGTCGCTCACAATCCACGGAAATGGCTTGTTTTGCTCCTGGCCGATTCTGCCGAGAAAATACGGTGTGGCTGAAAGATCAACACAGAAGTTAATGCCGCGCTGCTTATTGATCTTGTCCAGCCCATCTACCCAGACGGTCGCTTCGTCACGCTCCGCCAGCCAATCATCGCGCTCGTCTTCCTCCAACTGTTCCCAGTCGTCTGGCCGTTCTTGCAAGATGCGATAGGCGTGGTGCGCCTCGTCATTCATTACGAGAATGTTCTGCTTTCCGCCAATCTCCCGGCCCAGCACGCGATTAATCAGAGCCGTGTCGCTCTCGACATAGCGCACTGACTCGACTTTCACCTTCTTGAGATTACCTTCTTTGTCGTGCTCTTCTTCGATCACTGTGAGCAGCCCGGCTGTCACCTGTCGCTCGTAATCCTTCAGGCTAAGGTAGCGCGTGCCTCGGGCGGTCGTGCTTTTCGGACCGATGGTGATCGTCTCCCTCGTTCGCACGGGCACCCCAGCCTTCGTAACTTTCGAGCCAACTCCGCCCACCTGCACACTCTGAGGCTCGAACACGTGCCAGTTCGTCACCAGCACTTTGCCTTGCGTGAGAAGCGGCATCAGGTGCGGAGGCACCAGATCGCGAGTCCGGTAAATACTGGCCTCGCCCAGTTCGGGGTCGAGTTCACGCAGGCGGTTGCGGATGGTGACGTTTGGGCAGACGGCAAGCACTATTTCAGAGAAACGGGCGTCACTGCGGTTATTGACCTTGTTGAGAATGCTCCAAGCCGCGAGCATTCCCATTACCGCGGTCTTGCCTGCTCCAGTTGCCATCTTGCAGGCGTACCGCTGGAATCCCTGGTAGCCTTCGGCCTTCCGCTCTTCACTCGGCTCGTCGCGTGGAACGGTGATGCCTTGTAGAAAGTCTTGCCGGCCTTCAGTGATGAAGATCACGGTGAGGGCAGCTTCAAGTTGGGCGAAGAACAGCCGCTTCTCGCGACCGTCTCGTGTCCACCATTGGATTAGTTCCAGCGTGGTGCGAGTGACGCCGGGATAGCCCGCTTGCTGCCACGCCTCAAGTCGCTCTCGAACGAGGTTCACCAGCCCAAGCTCAAAGCCGTAGGGGAAATCCTTTGAAGTCCGCAGAACCGTGCCGTCAACTGTCCATGCCTCACGCTGATCTTTGGGTGGGAAGATTACGGCGGGTCTTCGCTTGGAGTGCTCTGGCGAACAGGGCCTCTGTTCGGGCTGCTCACCTTCGCGGATATACCAGTACCGCGTGGGCTTCTCGAAAGGCGAGTTCAGGATCGGTTCTGATACTTCTACGTACTCGCTCATTACTTCGCCTCTCTGAGGCTCTTTACAATCAGCAATTCGTTACCACGGTCGTCAATCACCTTGATTGCGACTTGGCCCTGCTCTCCGGTCTCAAACGGCGCACTGACGGTTCCGGCAAGATGATCCCAAACTGTGTCCTCGTACTCGCCCTTGAGGGCTTTCTTCAAGCCCTCCCATGCACCGGTACGCGGAAAGAACGCTTGCGAAACGTGGAAGCACAGGCCGTTGTAATCAGTGTCGAGAAACCAGGCGGGCACGTCTTCAGCGTTACCGTGATGGGCTTCCATTGCAATCGGGTCGAACACATCAAGGCCCAGCAACTCGACCTCGTACTGCTGCGTCCCATTGCTCTTTCCTGCCTTGCGAACCTCGGCTTCCGGCAGGCCGCACACGCTGAAGATTTGGCTCGACCGCATGTGCTTGAGCAGGTCGCCCATCATCAGGTCAGGAGTCGCCTGCACGTAGGTTGCGGGGATGCCGACCGCTTCGGCGCATTGCTCGACTAACATGCGAGCATTGGGCTGAATAGCGAAGCCGATCACGTACAGGTGGGTATAGTTCTTGGCGTTCGCTTCCTTGGCCGCCTGATAGACCAGCTTCTCACTCACCGCGCCATTCTCGGGGCCAAAGACAAAGGCAACGGTCTTCTGCGAAAGTGGTAGTGCTTTGCCGTTTTTCTCGGCTGCCTCTTGCACCGCTTCGGCGAGCGTTGCCCTCTGGCCGGGAGCAGTTGCGTCCACCATTGCCTCAGCGGAGAGCGCAAGCGTCTTGGCAGGCGGGCGGACGTTCTTGAGAGTTACGCTCTTGTTGCCTTCCAGACGCAGCACCGGGGACTTCCGCAGAATTTCCAGCATCCGATCAACGAACGAGCCATGCCCGGTCTGTCCTTGCTGATCGCTTGCGGCTGATGTTTGAGCGCTTTCCTCGAAATCCTGTGGCGTCGGAATTGTCGCTTCGAGCGTGAACGGCCCGGTCACGCGAGTAATACCGTTCTGAATCTCCGGGCGGTCAACCAATACTTCCTCTTCGGGCGGTTCGTTGTTAGCAATCGACTTGAGCGTTACGTGAGGAACGATCCCGCCCACCTCTTCGCCCTTTGTATTCTGCTTCCGTTTGTAGACGAACCCCGCCGCTGGCCCGCGCGACTCGTCATTGAGTCCATACCAATCGAACGTCGCCGTCAGCAAGCGCTGACGCGCAAGTGCCAGTGGAACGCGGCTTGTATCAATGGTGATCCAGCGTCGGCCCCATTGTTCCGCGACATAGGATGTCGTTCCGCTGCCACAAGTTGGATCGAGCACAAGATCACCAGGATCGGTTGTCATCAAGAGACAGCGTTCGATCACTCTTGGAGTTGTCTGTACAACGTACAGCTTCTGCGCGGCAAAGCCGGAAATGCCGGTGTCATCCCACATGTTTGAAACTGGGAACACTGGGAAATCGTCCAGGAATCTCACATATCTGAGGCTGTTTCCCACGACGAAAAGCCTTCCTGCTCGCGCAAGGTTCTCCAATCCTTTCAGGTCTGATTTGAATGTTCCACGCCCCGGCGTGAACCGCTTCCCGTCAAACGCAAACTCCTTCACGTCGCCTTCCTGTGCGGGGCGCTGGCTTGTCATGTCGCCGTGTTGGAAAATATGTGAACCGGGGGGAGCTTCGAGCTTAAGACGCTCGAAAGAACCGAAATTTCTTCGCGTGCCATCTGGCAACTCAGCCCATGTGTATTGGGTTGCGCCAGCCTCGCCGGGTTCTTTCTTCAGGTAGAGTTGCCGGTATTTCACGCGCTCTTTGTCTTTTGCGTACCACAAGAGGTAATCGCTGACAGCCGACAGCAGATTCCCCGATGCGCTGCTTGTCTTAACGAAGGTTATAACGCCGCAAAAGTGCTCGTTCCCGAATACCTCATCCAGCAATTCTCGGACATGGTGTAAATTCTGGTCGCTGATCTGGACGAAGATGCTGCCGGTCTCTGCGAGTAAGTCGCGAACGAGAAATAGGCGATCTCGAAGGTAATTCAGATAAGAGTGCTCGTTCAGTTCCCAGATGTCCCGGTACGCCTGCACCATCTCTGGCTCACGGGTCATGTCCTCATCATCATTGTGCTGCACGTCACGCTTGCGAACGAACGGCTGGAAGTTCGAGCCGAACTTCACACCATACGGCGGGTCGAGGTAGATCATCTGCACTTGCCCGCCGAGGTTCTCGTACCGCAGCAGCGAGTTCATCACCACGAGCGAGTCGCCGAGGATCATCCGGTTAACCCACTTGTCGCGGTGCTCGTAGGCGCGGAGAACCTGATCGGCAATGGAATGCTGCGGATCGCCGAACAGGTCGAACATATCCGTCTGCTTATCGCGCTTGTGACCCTTCAGTGTTTCGAGGATCGCCTTCGTCGAGAGCCGTTCATGGATGAACAGCGGCAGTGTGGGCACGTCGAACGAGATGCGCTCGGCCTTGCCCGCCCAGTTCAGGAAGGGCTTGCTCATGGCCTTCAGCTTGGCGACCGCAAACTTCGCGGTTTCCAGCGTCTCGGCTTGGAGCGCCTCACGGATTAGCGCCTCGCCCCGTTCTCGCGCCGGGTTCTGGCCATCCCATTCCAGCGCCGGGGACAGCGAGTCGTCGTAGCGGTATTTCTTGGGTTCTTTGCGCTTTTTGAACTGCGCTTGCGTGCCCACCTCTGGCCGCATCGGGCTATCAGAGGTCGGGTGCTTGTAGTTCTGGGCAGACTTGGCGTTCGCCTTGCCTCGCCTGGTGCCGGTCCTGCCGTTCGCCATCAGGAATCTCCTGCTCGAATCCGGTCCAGATTACGCGGAGTTCAAGCAAAATCCGCGTGTTGGCCGGATTTGTTCCAAAATCGGAACTGATTTTCGGAACTGGAATTAGAGGGGCTGATTCTACAACAGGCCCGTTCCGGCTCGTTCGGCGACTAGCGCACCATTCACCGCGAACGAGTCGCGTCGTTGGCGCGGATGGTTTGCGCCGGGGCAAGCGCGCCGCCGCCTTCGAGCGCGAGACCATCCTCGCCGAACTCAAGGCGCACCATCACCACATCACCAACACCGCCCGCGCCCTCGGCCTGGAGCGCAGCCACCTGTACAAGAAGTGCCAGCAGCTTGGCATTGACCTGCGCTCCGTCCGCGGCGGTTCGGCCTTGGCCCTCTTTTTCTTCTTGGTCACTCCGGGCCGGGTTTTAAGCCGAAGAGGAAGCTGCTTTTCTCCCAGCTTCGCTTGCACACTGCGCGGCAGCTTGCTGCGGATGTTCTGATACGACTCCGTAATCAGCTCGCGCATCTCGCCGTCGCGCAGAAGATCCATGCGCTCCAATTCCACCCAATCGTGCTTGCCGATGTACGGCGCGCGCCGGATGCCCTCGATCTCCAGCAGCTCGGCGCAGCGCCCCGGGGTGCACTTCACCCAGATGCGCGGCGGCGTGTCGGCCAGCGTGACATTGACGAAGAACTTGTTGGCCACGCGAAACAGCAGACACTCACCCCATTGCAGCCCTTCGCTGGCGCCGGGAAAGGAGAGACAGTGTTTGCGGAGAGAATCTAGGTTCATAAAAAGTGGCAGTGATCAGTGCTCAGTGGCCAGCAGTCAATGGCAAGAACTGGCCACTAGCCACTGACCACTGGCCACTCACTACGCTTGCTCCCGCGCTTCCGCCAAGGTCACTTTCACATCCATCTTCTGCTGCCCGCGGAAGATGGTGATAGTCACGGTGTCGCCGGCGCGGTGATTGTTCATGATGTGCGACAAATCCTGCGGGTCTTCCATCTGCTGGCCGTCAATGGCGACGATCACGTCCCCGCCCAGCATGATCGGCATGTTCCCCAGGAACGCGCGCTTGCTGCCACCGCGCAGGCCCGCTCGCTCCGCCCCGCTTCCGGCAATGACGTCGTTGATCAGCAATCCATAGTCGGCGGAGAGGCCGAGTTGCGCCGCCAACTCCGGCCCGATGGGAATGGTATGCACGCCCAGCGCCGGCCGCCGCACCCGGCCCAGCGACACCAGGTCGTTGAGCACCGCCTTGGCCGTGTTAATGGGGATGGCGAATCCGATGCCCGCGCTCTGCCCCACGCTGGAGGCGATCAGGGTGTTGATGCCGATCACCTCGCCCCTGGAATTCAGCAGCGGACCGCCGGAATTGCCCGGGTTGATGGCGGCGTCGGTCTGGATGGCTTCGTCAATGCCGGCGCCGCCCGGCTCCCGCACCGAGCGGATGGAGCTGACGATGCCGCGCGTCATCGTGCCGCTGAGACCAAACGGATTCCCAATGGCGAAGACTTTTTGCCCTACCTGCAGCCCGCGCGAGTCACCCAGAGTTGCCGGCGTGAACCCGCCGCCATGAATCTGGATCACGGCCAGGTCATGCGCGCGATCCACGCCGACCACGTCGGCCTTGTAGGTCTTGCGGTTGTAGAGCGTGGCTTCGATCTGGGGCGCGGAGCCGGTGCCGGCGGCGTTGGCGATCACGTGGTAGTTGGTGAGAACGTGGCCTTCCTTGTCGAGGATGAACCCCGATCCCTGGCCTTCCTCGGGCACGATGCCGTAGAAAAAGTTAAACGACACCGAGCGCGACTTGATGTTCACCACCGAGGGCACGCCCTTCTTGTACACGGCGACGTTGACCTGCTCCTCGGGATCGAGCGCCTCCGGCCCGGCGGCTTCGATCAGCTCCAGCTTGCCCGCCTCGTGCCCGAACCAGTGCGTGGGAGCCAGCCCCGCGCGGTGCGAGGTGGTGTAGAAATAGAATGCGCCCACAATCACGAGCGCGAGCAGCACTACGCGTATTCCTCTCATAAAGGCAGCTCTTAGCTTTTAGCTTTTAGCTATTAGCAATTAGCGACTTCGTCCAGCAGCTAATCGCTTCAGTTCACAAAAAACTTGTTCCACCTGCCGTTCCGTCTCCGCGCGCGAACCCGAATTGTCGATCACGTAATCCGCGGCGCGAATCTTTTCTTCATCCGAACGCTGCGCCGCCTGTCGCCGCTCAACCTCCTGCCGCGCCGCTTCGTCCGTGATGCCCTGGCGCTCCGCAAAGCGCGCCGCCTTCTGCTCCGGCCGGCAGGTCACCACGACGATCTTGTCGAAGCGCTTTTGTACGCCCGCTTCCAGGATCAGCGCCGCCTCCACGATGACCACCGCGTCGCGATGGCGCGCGGCCTCCTCTTTCATCCAGCGCTCCTGGTGCGCGATGACCGCCGGATGGACCAGCCGGTTCAGTTCCTCGACGCGCCCGCCGCCGAAGGCCGCCCGCGCCAGCTTCTGCCGGTCGATGGTCCCATCTTCATGGACAATGCCACCGCCGAAATGTTGCACGACTTCCCGGTACACCGGCTGCCCCGGCCGCATGAGCTGGTGCGCGATCTCGTCGGCCTTGATCAGCCTGGCCCCGCGCGCCACGAACATTTCGCCGACCGTGGACTTGCCGCATGCCACGCCGCCGGTCAACCCCACTTTGAGCAAACACTGCCTCGTTCGATAAGAGTCGTACTACGACATGATTGAATTACCGCGCCGCCATCGCCGGAACCTTGGCGCCGCGGCGCATCTTGCACGCCCGGAGCGTGTTCACCATCAGCATGGCGATGGTTAGCGGGCCGACGCCGCCGGGCACGGGCGTGATGGCGCCGGCGATTTCCGCCACGTGCGGATCCACGTCGCCTATCAACGTCGAACCCCGCTCCGCGAACGATTTCTCCCGCTTCTCGTTGCCCTTGAAAAATTTGTCGAACTCGGCGCGGTCGGTGATCTTGTTCATGCCCACGTCAATCACGGTCGCGCCCGGCCGCACGTAGTTCTTGTCGATCATGCCGGTGCGGCCCATGGCACATACCAGAATGTCGGCGCGGCGGCAGACGCCCGGCAGGTCGCGCGTCTTGGAATGGCAGATGGTCACTGTGGCGTGGTTGTTGGTCAGCAGCATTGCCGTGGGCTTGCCGACGATGTCGCTGCGGCCCACCACCACCGCTTCCGCGCCGGCGATTGGGATGTCGCTGCGCCGCAGGACTTCGATGATGCCCTCGGGAGTGCACGGCACCAGGCCCGGCCGTTGCGTCGAGAGGAACCCAACGTTGACCGGGTGGAAGCCATCCACGTCCTTCGCCGGGTCCACGGCCATGAGCACGCGCTTGGAATCCACTTGCTTGGGCAGCGGAAGCTGGACCAGGATGCCGTCGATTTCGTCGCGCGAGTTCAGGTCGTGCACCAGCGCGAGCAGTTCGTCGGTGGTGGAGGTGTCGGGCGGGGTGTGCTTCTCGCTGTAGATGCCCAGCGCCTCGCAGCTTTTCACCTTGCCGCGCACGTAGATTTCCGAGGCGGGATTGTTGCCCACCAGGATGACCGCCAGCCCCGGCCGAATGCCGGCAGCAGTCATGCCCTTCGCCTCGTCGGCGACTTCGGCCTTGATGGCGGCGGCGATTTTTTCGCCGTCCAAAATTCTGGCAGCCATGATTCCTCACTCAGTATGAAGATAAATACAGCAGAACATTGTACTTTAGGCGCGAGGCATGCATACGCCGATATGAAGCCACAAGCGCAAGAGCGACGCATCGGGCTGGCGCGGGCGATGTCGAAGCGCGGCAGTTGCTCGCGTTCGCAGGCGAGCGAGATGATCCGCGCCGGGCGGGTGCGTCTGAACGGCAAAGTGCGGCGCGATCCGGAAACGCCGGTGCGTCTGGAACGCGATCGGATCACGCTCGACGGACAGCCGCTCCAGGCACTAGAGAAGGTCTACCTGATGCTGAACAAGCCGCGCACCGTGGTTACGACGGCATCGGACGAAGCGGGGCGGAAGACGGTGTACGCCTGCCTGCCACCGGGGCTGCCGTGGGTGGCGGCGGTGGGCCGTCTGGATATGGCGAGCGAGGGCCTGCTGCTGATGACCAACGATTCGGAGTGGGCGGCGCGGATCACGGCGCCGGAGTCGCACCTGGACAAGCGGTATCACGTGCGGGTGGGCGCGAAGGCGGAAGAGGAATTGCTTCAAAAGATGATGGCGGGCGTGGAGAGCGAGGGTGAGTGGCTGCGGGTGAAGCGGGTCGAAGTGCTGCGCCACGGAGGGCGCAATTGCTGGCTTAAGGTGGTGCTGGACGAGGGCAGGAACCGGCAGATTCGCAGGATCATGCAGGCGCTGGGAGTGGAGGTTTTGAGGCTGGTGCGGGTAGCGATCGGGCCGGTGGAGCTGGGTGAGCTGAAAAAAGGGCAGGCGCGACGGTTAACGCCAAAAGAGAAGGCCGCGTTGGATGATTTGTGATTTAGCGATTTGTGATTTGCGGGAAGTCGTCAGTCTTCGGCGGTCAGTGCCAGTGACTGAGGACTGAAGACCAATGGCCTAGTGCCAGAAGGGGTCGCCGATGCCGGTTGGCTTGAGGGCGGAGTCGGGCGTGTCTGCCGTGGTGTTCCACTTTCCGGGCTCGGAATCGCGCTGCGGTGGCGGCGGAAAATCATCTCCTGTACAGCCGCACGGATTCAAGTTCGTGTATTCGGAATGGCAGTTGGGGCAAACCATGGGATCGCCTCCCTATACAGATACGAGCTTAGGGAAATCAAGGCAGGCAGGGAAATTCAAAATTTAGTTAGGCGCGATTCAGAAAAATAATGGAAGAACGGGGAAGCGGCGCCGCGGTGCAGCCGTTCCCTTCGACTTCGCTCAGGGTCACGCTGACGCAAGCAACTGCCGGCTAACGGCAGCGCTTAAGAACGCGATGGGAAAGACCCACATCTGCCAAAACCGGGCAGATGTGGGGCACCCGGCCACTCGGGACTCGGGTCTGGCGACTCACTTGTGGTTTAATCCTTATCTCTAATCTGAAATCCGAATCTATTCATGTTCCGCTTTGTCACTGCCGGAGAGTCGCACGGAGAAGCGCTGGTGGCGGTGGTGTCGGGAGTGCCGGCCGGTGTCGCAATTGAGCAGGCATTTCTCGACCGCGAATTGTGGCGGCGCCAGCAGGGATACGGCCGCGGCGGGCGGATGAAGATCGAGCGCGACACGGCGCACATCGTCTCCGGCGTGCGGCAAGGGAAGACGATTGGGTCGCCGATCGCGATCCTGCTGGAGAACCAGGATTGGAAGAACTGGCAGGAATCGCTGCCGGTGGGCGAAGGCGATCCGGCGAAACATAAAAAGGTGGCGTCGCCGCGGCCGGGACACGCGGATTTGGCGGGCGCGCTGAAGTACAACTTTCCCGAGGCGCGGTACGTGCTGGAACGCTCCTCGGCACGGGAAACGGCGGCCCGCGTGGCGGCAGGCGCGGTGGCGAAATTATTCTTGCGCGAGATCGGCATGGAAATTCTGAGCCACGTGGTCGCGGTGGGCGCGGCGTCGGTGGAACGCGAGGTGACGTGGGAAGAAATCGCGCGGCTGCACGGGCGCGACGAGGTCGTGCTCAATTGCGCCGACGCGGACGTCGAGCAGCGGATGAAGGCGGAAGTGGAGAAGGCGATCGAGGCGCGCGACACCGTCGGCGGCGTATTCGAAGTGCGGGCGCACAACGTCCCGCCGGGACTGGGCACGTACGCGAACTGGGACGAGCGTCTGGACGGGCTGCTGGCACAGGCGGTGATGTCGCTGCCGGCGGTGAAGGCGGTGGAGATCGGCAGCGGCGTGACGGCGGCGGGCGCAATGGGATCGAGCGTGCACGACGAAATCGGCTACGCGCAGCAGGGCGGCGCCTTCACCGGCTTCACCCGCAAGTCGAACCGCGCCGGCGGCTTGGAAGGCGGCGTGTCGAACGGGCAGGACATCGTGGTGCGCGGCTATCTGAAACCGATTTCGACGCTGCGGCGCGCGCTGGAGTCAGTGGATTTCGCCACGCGCGAGCCGGTGAAGGCGGCGTATGAGCGCTCGGATGTGTGCGTGGCGCCGGCGGCGGGCGTGGCGGCGGAGGCGATGGTCGCGCTCACTCTGGCGCGCTGCGCGCTGGAAAAATTTGGCGGAGACTCGATCGGGGAGACGAAGAGGAATTTTGCGGGATATCTGGAGCAAATGAGGAGGTTCTAGGATTTGTAATTGGTAATTTGTAATTTGTAATTTCCGGCGCTGCCGCAGATGGTTTTCAAATTACAAATTACAAATTGCAAATTACAAATCAGCACGCATGATCTATCCCATCGTTAAGCTCGGCGACCCGGTGCTGGACAAGCCAGCGGAGAAGGTGACGAAGTTCGACGACGAGCTGCGCAAGCTGCTCGACGACATGTTCGAGTCCATGTACGCGGCGCACGGCGTGGGCCTGGCGGCGCCACAGATCGGCATTTCCAGGCGCATCGCGGTGATCGATATCACGTTCAAGGAAGACCCGGACGCCAAGCTGGTGCTGATCAATCCGGAGATCATCCACAAGGAAGGCCGGCACACGCAGCAGGAAGGCTGCCTCAGCCTGCCGGAGTTCCGCGAGAACGTGACGCGGCCGCGCGTGGTGACCGTGCGCGCGCAGGATGCGAAGGGAAACTGGTTCGAGAAAACCGGCGACGACCTGCTGGCGCGCGCGCTGATGCACGAGACCGATCACCTTAACGGCAAGCTGTACATCACGCACATTTCGGCGCTGAAGCGCGACCTGATCAAGCGCAAGGTGAAGAAACTCATAAAGCAGGGGGAGTGGAAGTAATTGGTAATTTCGTAATTTGGTAATTTTGTAATTTAACAAGTTGCAGCGCCGGTCGAGCCTCTCCAAATTACCCAATTACCAAATTACCCAATTACCAAATGGACGTAATCTTCTGTGGCACCCCGCAATTCGCCGTGCCCACGCTGCAGGCGCTGATGAACGCCGACGCCGGGCATCGCGTGCGCCTGGTCGTGACCCAGCCGGACCGCCCCAGCGGACGCGGCATGGAACTCAGCGCGCCACCGGTGAAGCAACTGGCGCAAAGGCTCGGCCTGGAGGTGACGCAGCCGGAAAAAATCAAAAACAATTTGGAATTTCGCGCGCGGCTGGAGGAGATCCGGCCGGAGGCGATCGTGGTGGTCGGCTACGGGCGCATCATTCCGCAATGGATGATTGACCTGCCGCCGCTGGGAAACATTAACCTGCACGGCTCGCTGCTGCCGAAATATCGCGGCGCGGCGCCGGTGCAGTGGGCGATCGCGTCGGGCGAGACCGTCACCGGCGTGACCACCATGCGGATTGACGCCGGGCTGGACACGGGCGACATCCTGCTGCAGCGCGAGACGCCAATCGCGGCGGAGGACACGGCGGTCACGCTGGCGCCTCGGCTGGCGGAGATGGGCGCGCCGCTGATGGTGGAAACACTCGCGGGATTGAAGGCGGGTACAATCACGCCGCGCCAGCAGGACGATGCGCAAGCGACGCTGGCGCCCATTCTGAAGAAAGAAGACGGGCTGATTGATTTTCGCCGCCGCGCGCGCGAGATCTGCAACCGCCTGCGCGGGTTTCAGCCCTGGCCGGGGGCATACACCACGTTCCGCGACAAGAGCCTGAATGTGTGGGCGGCGATACCGGCGGAGGAGTCAGGAATCGGGAGTCAGGAGTCAGCGGTCGCGCCCGGCGAGCTGAGCGTGGACAAGGACCGGTTATTCGTCTTGTGCGGCGAGCGGACTGTGTTGGAATTGTTGACCGTGCAGCCGGAAGGGAAGAAGAGGATAGCGGCGCGGGATTTTATTCACGGGTATCATCCGAAAACGGGGGAGCAGTTGGGAACTGAAAAACACAGAGACACAGAGGCACAGAGATAATTTCTTCCTCTGTGTCTCTGTAACTCTGTGTTCATCATTTTCTTTGGGTCACCATGCCCTCTCCTGCGCGCGAAGCCGCGTTCGACATCCTGCTCCGCGTGGAGCAGCAGCAGGCGTACGCCTCCGAGCTGTTGCATTCCGATCACGTCGATAAGCTCTCTCCGCAGGATCGCAACCTTTGCACCGAACTGGTGATGGGAACTTTGCGCTGGCGCGCGAGGCTGGACCTGGGCATTGGCGCGGTGTCGTCGCAGCCGCTGGAAAAGCTCGATCCGGAGGTGCTGACAGCGCTGCGGCTGGGCGCGTACCAGATCGGGTTCCTGCGGCTGCCGGCGAGGGCGGCGGTGAATGAGAGCGTCGAACTGGTGAAGCGGGCGCGATTTCGGTACTCCGTGCCGTTCGCCAACGCCGTGCTGCGCAAGCTGGCTGAGAAGCCCAAGCTGATGGAACCGGCGCCGGGGCCGGGGCCGAAGACGGTGCTGGACGTCGCCGCGCTGCACGCCCATCCGCTGTGGCTGGTGAAGCGTTGGGCGGAGCGCTACGGCATCGAAACCGCGGACAAGATCTGCGCGTTCAACCAGCAGGTGCCCGAAACCGCGCTACGGCTGCGCGATCCGGCGGCGGAAGAGGAATTGCGGCGCGAGGGCATTGAATTGAAATCCGGCGCGCTGCTCACTTCCGCGCGGCGGGTGGTCAGGGGCGACGTGACCCACACGGCTGCGTTTCGCGCCGGGCGTGTTGCCATCCAGGACGAGACGTCGCAACTGGTGGCACTGCTGGTGGGCAGCGGCGAGCGATTGCTGGACTGTTGCGCGGCGCCGGGCGGCAAGACCGCGATCATGGCGGAGCGCAATCCCGACGCGGAGATCATCGCCGTCGACATTCATCCGCACCGGGCGGCGCTGTTGCAGGAGCGGCTGGCAGCGCTGCCCAACGTCACCGTCATGATGGCGGATGCGACCGAGCTGCCGGTCTGCGGGCTGTTCGACTGGGTGCTGGCGGACGTGCCCTGCTCCGGCACCGGAACGCTGGCGCGCAATCCGGAGATCAAGTGGCGGCTGACGGCCGAGGACCTTGCCGATCTGCACGCGCGGCAGGTGGCCATCGTGAGCGCGACCATGCAACACGTGCGCAGCGGCGGATGCCTGATCTATTCCACCTGCTCGCTGGAGGAGGAAGAAAATGTGCAGGTGGTGGAAGAGGCATTGCAGTCGCGCGCGGACTTCGAAATCGTGGATTGTCGTGCCGAGCTGGAGCGGTTAAAGGAATCGGGCGAGCTGGCGTGGGAGGACATCGACTCGCTCCTCGACGGGCCGTATCTGCGGACGATTCCGGGCGTGCAGCCGGGGGATGGGTTTTTCGCGGCGATGCTGGAAAAAACCTAGCCACGGATCGCCACGGATGAACACGGATCGGATTCGTGGAGCGCAGACGCGAGGACGTGTGTGGCACAAATGAGCTGCCGCGGGCGAGGGCGCCTGCGGCAGTCGTATTTTGGGGCACGTACACGGCAGCCCCGGCGAGGGCGCCGGGGCCTACAGGTCATTCTGAAAAATTGCCTTCCTGCGATCCGGGGTCATCTGTGGAAATCTCGTGGTTGATTACTTCGCGACTTCCAGCTCAACGCTGCTGCCGGCGGCAACTTTTTGTCCCGCGGTTGGAGATTGCCTGCTCACCACGGTCGGCGCGCCGGCGTTGGTGGCTGTCAGGTCAACCGCGGCGGTGCGCACGTTGGCGAGCTTCAGGCCGGCGTCCTGGATGGCACGAGCCGCATCGGCGAGATGCCGGCCGACCAGGTTCGGCATGACGAAGGCGAGCGGCTCCGGCGGCACGGCAAACAGCATGTTCACCTTGGGCGATGCCACCCCGACAGCAGCCGGCGGCGGGCTCTGCGCGATCACCTGGTCTTCGAGCTGGCCGGGGAGGTGAGCGTAGGCGACGGTGCCGGGCTCAAGGCCGCGGCGGCGAAGATTGATCTCGGCGGCGCGGCTGCTTTGGCCGACTACGTCGGGAATCACCACGTGCTGCGGGCCGAGGCTTTCGGCGAGCCGCACATGCCAGCCACGGCGGACCTTTTCCCCGGCAAACGGCGCCTGCGACAGGATGCGGCCTTGCGGGATGTCGGTGCTGTAGAAGCGGTTCTCGAATTCAACCAGCAACCCATTCTGCAGGGCAAGGCGTTCCGCTTGAGCGGGCGTGAGTCCGACCAGTTTCGGCACCACGACTTCGCGTCCGTGAATGGCGACGCGCATGGCGGTCAACGCCGACGTCATGGCGACGATCAGCAACACCAGTCCGAGGAGGAGGAATCGGAAAAATCCGCGCATGGCTGAGGGTCACGATTGTAGCGCGGAGCGGGGTGAGTGGGGGTGGTTGGCGGCGGCCGGCGCCCGAACCTCAGTGCCAAGACTTTAGTCAGGCCCCGGCGAAGGCGCCGTGTCTAGTGGCTCACGGCGTCGCTGGGGCGGAAGTCGGGCGTATCCACCCTGGCGGCGTGGTTGCGCGGCAGATCGGGAGGAGGAGTGAAGTCTTCCTGGTCGCGGCCCTTGAGCGCGACCTTCATGAAGTCAATCCAGACGGGCAGGGCGGCCAGCGCGCCGCTTTCTTTTTTGCCGAGCGTCTTCTTCTCGTCGAAGCCGATCCAGACGCCGCAGGTGATGGAGGGCGAGAAGCCGACAAACCAGGCGTCGGTGAAATCGTTGGTGGTGCCGGTTTTCCCCCCGAGCGGATGCTTGAGCTTGCTGGCCTGGAAGCCGGTGCCGTGCAGCACCACCTCGCGCAGCAGGGAAGTCATGATGCGCGCGGTGCGCGAGCTGATGACGTCTTTCACGTCGGGATAGTTCACTTCCAGGGTGCGGCCGTCGTAACCCTCGACCTTGCGGATATATCGTGGCACGACACGTACGCCGTCGTTGGGGAAGGTGGTGAAGGCGGAGGTCTGCTCCATCAGCGTCATGTCGGCGGCGCCCAGGGCAAGCGGCAGCACCGGAGGCAGCGGCGAGGTGACGCCGAACTTGCGCGTGTACTCGATGACGGTGCCGATGCCGACGCGGGCCGCGGTCTTGAGCGCCGGGATGTTGCGCGACTGCGAGATGGCGCGCCGCAGCGTGATGTTGCCCTCGAATTTTCCGTCGTAGTTGTGCGGCGAGTAGGGGCCGGACGCGGTGGAATAGGTCACGGGCGCGTCGAGGATGATGTCGTCGGGGGTGGCGCCGCCGTCAATCGCGGCGGTGTACACGTAGGGCTTGAAGGAGGAGCCGACCTGGCGCATGGCCTGGGTGGCGCGGTTGAATTTCGATTCGTCGAAATCGCGCCCGCCGACCATCGCCTTGATATCGCCGGTGGCGTTGTCAATGGCGAGCAGCGCGCCCTGCGCGCCCGAGTCCTGCTCGAGGGAAACCTTGGAGGGGCCGGTTTCGGAGAGCGAGACGACTTTGACGTAGGCAATGTCGCCGCGGGCGAGGATTTCATCCGGCAACTTGTGCGTGGTCCAGGCGATGTCCGCCGGCGCCAGGGTCGCCGTGTAGCGGCCGAACTTCACCGTCGCCGCGGCCTGCCTGACGTCGGCGACGAGCGCGTGCACGTAGCTGCCCGGCGCCATGGGTTCGTCCCAATCGGGGTTCTGGTATTTGTCGACGTCGAGGCCCACGGCGACCATGTTCGGCAAGTTGCCCTTCCAGCCGTGGCGGCGTTCGTAAGCGGCCAGGCCGTCGAGCAGGGCGCGGTTGGCGGCTTCCTGCATTTCCAGGTTGAGCGTGGTGTACACGCGCAGGCCGCCCTGGTGGACCTCGTCGGTGCCGTACTTCTTCTCCAGATAGCGGCGGACTTCCTCGGCGAAGTAGGGCGCCAAAGAGTTGGGGTCCTTCTGGAGGTGTAGCAGGATGGGCATGGACTTGGCGTGCGCCGCCTGGTCGGCGGTGATCTTGCCGTCCTCCAGCATGGCGTTGATCACCAGGTTGCGGCGGCGGGCGGCGCGCTCGGGATTGTTGAGCGGTGAATAGTAGTTTGGCGCCTTGGGCAGGCCGGCCAGCAGCGCGGCTTCCTCCAGCGTCAGGTCCCTGGCCGGCTTGCTGAAATACAACAGCGAGCCGGCTTCGAAGCCGTAGGCGCCGTGCCCGAGAAAAATCTGGTTGGCGTAGAGAGCGAAGATCTGCGGCTTGGTGAAGCGCCGCTCAATCTGGATGGCCAGCATGATCTCCTGGATCTTGCGATGGAAGCGGCGCTCCGGCGTGAGGAACAGGTTGCGCGAAAGCTGCATGGTCAGCGTGGAGCCGCCCTGCGCCTTCTGGCCGAGCGCGATGTCCTTGTAGGCGGCGCCGAGAATACGCCAGAAGTTCACGCCCCAGTGTTTTTCGAAATCCTTGTCTTCGACGGAAATGATGGCGTCGCGCAGGACCTTGGGGAAATCGTCGTAACCGACCACCACGCGCCGCTGCAGCGCGAAAGAGCCGACCACGCGCCCCTGGTCGTCGTAAAGTTCGGTGATGGTGGAAGGGTGATACCGCTGCAGTTCGCCGATCTCCGGCAGGTCGGTGGAATAGACCAGCAGCAGGCCGCCGAAGGCGCCGATCAGCGCGGACGCCAACACCAGCAGGGCGAAGACCACGCGTCCCACCAGCTTGGTTCCCGCCACTTCCACGGGCGGCAGCTCGGCATAGATCGACTTCATGGAAATTCAACGGGGCGCGAAATCAGAATAGCACGGTAAGACAACGGGGATGGTTACAAGGAGTACTCCAGAAGATTTGACTCGGCCAGCATGGCAGCAACCTTGCCGGCGGCATCGTCGGGCCCTTCCCTGGGTAGAATCATCTTGCCGTTAAAAAAGACCGGGCACAGACGCAAAGATGCGCGGTCCAGAAATGCCAGGCGCTGCAGCAGCTTGATGCCGGTGTTGCATTCGTCCGGAACCCGCCTCAAGAAGGTTCCTGCCCGGCGGCCTCGGCCTGCCTGACCGCGTCGCCAAAGGAAAACGTGACAGGAAGTTCCGGCAACTCGGTGACGTGCTGAACTTCCGGCGCTGGCGGCCGCGGAACCGAGCTTGGCTTGACGGCGCGGGCAAGGGACATCTTCCAGGTGGCTTCCAGGAATCCGCCGCGCTGCGGCAAGGCTTCGCAAGCCGTGGCCATAAGCTGGCGCAACGTTTCCTCGTAGCGCTTGGGAGCTTCGTCGCTCTCGAGCGCACGGTTCAAAGGCGCGTTGGCCAGATAGTCCGGCTTACCGACCAGGAAGGCGACGAGCTGGCCCGGCCGCTCGGCTTTGATGTCGCGGCAAAGCTCCGCCGCGGCGCCGTTTTCGTGGCGCAGGTCAAACAGGACCAGATCATAGGTGTCCGGGTGCCACAGCATGCGCGCATCGCCGATGTGATTGGCGCACACCACCTCCAGCCCGTGCTTCCGTAAGACATTGACGCGCAAATTGTTCTTGGGGCTGCGGGTTACCACCATCAACACGTGTTTCTTGACGGCAGAGAGGCTGGCTGCTCGCACCGGAGGCGGTCGTTTCATACACTACACTCCTAATGTCTTTCTGGCTGACCGGTTGTCGGACTGAAACCGTGGACGTGGCCTCGAGTTACAGGCCCTGGATCGCGAAGGCGCAAGGGTAGGATCTGGTGCGTCTCCGGCGCTGTTTTCAGTATACGCCGAGTAGCGCGGCTCCGCGGGTAATTCGCGCGCCACGCACCCAAATCAGGAAAGAAAAAACCCGGCCGAGAGCGGCCGGGCTGCAAATTTCACGAAACATGAACGCCCGCTACTTGCCGGCGCTGGCGACCTTGGTGTCGCGGTTCTTCAACACCTCGATGGCGCGCTTGAGTTGCTCATCGTTCTGCAGACTCCGCTGCTTCTTAGGCTGGTCGGGCGCGCCGGAGTTGTCGTCGTCGTCCGGCAGCACGAAGTCGTCGTTGGTATCGGCGACCAGGATGTTGGGAGTAATCGCCGTGTCCTGAATCGCCTTGCCGTTGGGCGTGTAGTACTTGGCGATGGACAGGATCAGCGCCGAGCCGTCGGGGATCTCGATCACTTTCTGCACCGAGCCGACGCCGAAAGTCTTGTCGCCCAACACGTCGCCGCGTGCGTTCTCCAGGATGGCGGCGGCCACGATCTCCGCCGGGCCGGCGGTGCCGCGATTCACCATCACCACCAGCGGCAGGCCGGTGACCACCCTGTTCAGGTCGGCGTTGAAGGTCTCGCGCGGGTAGCGCTGCCCTTGCAGATAGGCGATGATGCCGTGGTTCAGAAACAGGTTGGCGGTGGCGATGCCTTCCTGCTCGTCGCCCTCGGCGCAGTCGCGCAGGTCGAGAATGATCTTCTTCGCGCCCTTCAGTTGGTCGGCCTTGAGCTTGCTGGCGATCTCCTGCGCCTTGCCCTTATTGAAGGCGTCCACCTTGATGTAGACGATGCCGTCTTCGAAACTCTTCTCGCTGACGTCGGGAATTTTGACGGTGTTGCGGGTGATGGTGACCTTTTGCGGCTCGGCGCGCCGCGCGCGCACCACCGAGACGTTCACGTTCGACCCCGGGTCGCCCGCCAGCAGCGACTGGATTTCCGCCAGCGACATCTCGCGCGTCGTGCGCCCTTCAATGGCTTCCAAGATGTCGCTATTCTCGATGCCCGCCTTGTCGGCCGGGCCGCCGGGGATCACCGAAATCACCGCGCCGTAACCGAAGCGCTTGGAAATCGTGGCCCCGATCTGCCCTTTGGCTTCGGCCTTATGCGATCGATACTTCTTGTATTCGGCCGGCGTCAGGTAACTGGAGTTGGGGTCGAGCGATTCCAACAGGCCGTGCAGCGCGCCGTCGGTCACCTGCGGGATGTTGGGCTCCTCCACGTATTCGCTGCGGATGCGCGACAACACCTCGCTGTAAACGCCGAGCTGGCGATAGGCGCCGTCATTCGACGCCGCGCGCACTCCCAGCCCGCCGGCGATGGTGAACAGAACGATGGCGATGGAAACCGTCAGGATTACCGCTTTGACCTTCTTGGACATGAAACTCCCACGCGCTGCTGATTAGAGCCGATTCACTGGTGAGCCAGTGCCTCACATTATACCCGTGTTTTGATGCGGGAACCCTGCCGGACGCTGCCGTTCTTTTCCACGAGGGGACATGGCCCGCAGTGAAAGTTTGACACTGTTTCCACGTGACTCTTAGAATCGTAAGTGTCCTCGTTGGCCGCGCCCCTGGGCGCGGCTTCCTATGTGGCGGTGTAGCTCAGGTGGCTAGAGCGAGGGTTTCATAAACCTTCAAGCCACCTCTGCCAACCCATTGACAAGGCGACAGAAACCCTGCAACCCCAATTGTCACAGTTTCTTAGCTTGTTGTATTGAATTCAGCCGATCTGTACCGAAATGCGGAGAAATGTCGAAGGGGTCCCCACAAAAGTCCCCACAGTTCCACTGTGCCGAATTCAAACTTTTCGGCCCGGTTCTTCGAAAAGCCGACTTCCATGATAAGTCTCTGTCAAGAGGGCAAAGGCTCTCCTGACGCGCTTGGGAGGAGCACGGGAACGAACAGTGCCCGAGCACATCCGGTCGGACAACGGCTGATGTTTCAGATCATCGGCGCCATGGCCGAGTTCGAGCGGGCACTGATCCAAGAGCGAGTCAGGGCAGGCTTGCGGAGCGTTTGCGCAAAGGGCAAACGGCTTGGAAGGCCCCGTCGCGAAGTAGACGCGAACAGAATTGCCGCTCTACGCGCGTCAGGGACTTCCTGGCGGGCGATCTCGCGGGAGCTAGGTGCTGGTCTCGCCACTCTGTACCGCGCGGTAGCGGGACGCAGACATGCCGGATGGTAACTGCTGCGCGGGTAGTTTCCGATAAGGTGGCAAGATTTTTTCGTTCCATTTCTGGAACAAGAAGTTGACAGCAGTTACCAGTGTCTATGTCGCAGCTATCCTCCCCCTAAGGAGACTCTGATTAAGTTCTCCACTTTCCACAAGTACTCAAGCTAAAGTGCAGCCAGATGAAGCCTCACAACAAACAGAGGACACTGGCGATGATGACCGGCTTTGAGCGGTACA
>JBEKZP010000010.1:0-126217 GCA_049509755.1 Terriglobales bacterium
GTGGCACGTCGAGCAGGTCGTCGGGAAAGCGACCACCGTGTGATTCGGGTTCGTGGTTTTCTGGTACTCCGTCATGTGACAGGACGAGCAGGCCGTGTTGGCGGCGGTGAGCGGAGTGCCCGCGTGGCACGACGAACAAGCTTGGGTGGCATGCGCGCCGGTGAGCGAAAAACCCGTGGTCGCGTGATTGAAGGTCGCGCTCAGCCAGTCGGTGGTGCTGTGGCACGTCGAGCAGGTCGTCGGGAAAGCGACCACCGTGTGATTCGGGTTCGTGGTCTTCTGGAAATCCGTCATGTGACACGCGGAACAGTCTGTCGGCGTGCCGGCATATTTCCCGCCGACGTGGCAATTCGTGCACGCCACTGTCGTATGCGCTCCGGTCAGCGGGAAGATCGTCTTGCTGTGGTCGAACGTGGCCGGTTGCCATGCCGTCGTGGTGTGGCAGGTGTTGCACTGCTGCGAGAATCCGCCAGTTACGTGGTTTGGATTGGTGGTTTTGTTGAAATCGTTCAAGTGGCACGACACGCAGGTCGTATTCGCTGCGGTTAGTGTCCCGCCGGTATGGCATGACGAGCAATTCAGGGTGGCGTGGGCGCCGGTGAGGACGAAACCGGTGCTCGCATGATCAAATTTCGCGCCCAGCCAGGTGGTCATGCTGTGGCACTGTGAACACGCCTGCGGGAAGCCGAGGCTCACGTGATTCGGGTCCTTGGCGCCGTTGTAGTCTTTGGCGTGGCAACCGATGCAGTTTGACGGCGTGCCCTGGTAGTGCCCGCCCACGTGACAGGCGACGCAGTCCAGTTGGGCGTGCGCTCCCACCAGCGCGAACCCGGTGAAAGCGGCGTGGTCGAAACGCGCGCCCGCCCAGGAGTCCATCGTGGTGTGGCACTGTTGGCACTGGGTCGGAAATCCCAGGGCTGTGTGGCTGGGCGAATTTGTGCTGAGGTACGAATTCATGTGACAGCTGATGCAATCGGTGGACAGTCCCTGGTACTGGGCGACGGCGGCGCCTTTGTGGCATGACTCACAATCGGCGACCGCGTGCGCGCCGATCAGCGGAAAGCGGTTCTGGTGCTCGCGAATGGATTTCAGCGAAATTGTCCAGCCGTTGACGCTGTGGCATTGCTCGCACTGCGCGCCCATCTGGCGGCGGTGAATGTCGGCATGGCAATCGGCGCACTTGTTGCCCACGTTGGTAAACACCGCATTGGTATGGCACTGCTGGCAAACGACGTTTTTGTGCAGGCCGCGCAGCGGGTAGCGCGTCTTGTTGTGATCGAACTCCGGCACTTTGCGGATCGGCTTCCAGCCGCTAAACGTGTGGCAGTTCTGGCAGGGCGTGTCGAGCTTGCCGTGGGGGCTGCGCGTGGTGTCAGGCACACGAGATGGCTGCGCTTGTGCGCCACCAAGCGTGGTCAACAGCAACAGAACGAATTGAATTGCCAATGTCGAGACCAAGCGTCTTCCACTTTCCAGATGGAATCGATTCCCCGAGTACGGTTCCTTGGTCGGCTGTGTGCCCCACAACAGCGGCTGCGAAAGACTTCTTCGCGGCTCGCTTGCATCCTGGCGCGCCCATCCCTAAACGCGCGATAGGAGAGGGGATTGTTGAAGCCTTACGAAGCAATTCCCTCGCCGTTGACAGTACCGTTTTGGTATAGGGCGGGGAAGATTACGAAATCCCGTGTACCAGCGGGCCATCGCGAGTTGCAGAGGGTAACCGTCTGGCCGAACGATCGAGGAGGCAGGGTTAGAGGAACGTGAAAAAATCACGCGGTTCCAGCAAAACTTGCATGCTGTTGAAAACATTCACCTGCAGCTTGCGGCACGACACGATTGCCGGGTGCTTGCTAACTGCCGGTGCGAGGCGCCGCCGGCGAGGTTACCGCCGGCCCGTGACAAGCTTCGCATTGCACAGGAGTGGGCTTGTAGTACAACACGTCGCTTCCGTTCACCGCTTTGATATTGCTGTGGCAACGGACGCAGCGGACGTTCCTGTGCACGCCCTCGAGCGGCAATCGGGTGCGGCTGTGGTCAAAAAGGGAAGGCGTCCACTTGTTGCTGTTGTGGCAGCTTTCGCATTTTGGGGATATTGCGGCAGTGGCGAACTGGTCGGCGTGGACATCCTTGTGGCAGCCCTCGCACGAATTCGGCGCCGTTCGGAAATCAACATTCAGCAGGTTGGTTTCAAGATTCGGTGGCCGGTGACAATCCGCACAGGCGACCCCGCGGTGAGAGCCGGTCAGAACAAATTTCGTGGAAGCGTGGTCGAAGCGCGACAACTCCTTCCACGACGATTGCGAATGGCAAGCCTCACACCCGGCCGGCCCGCCCGCGCTGGTCTGCCGCATGCGTTCCGCGAATTGGCCCCGATGCGGGTCGCGGTGGCAAGCGGTGCAGGAGCGGTCTGGGAAGCGGTATCGTGCCACCTTTTCGAAGCCGCCTTCTCCGGTTGGTTTATGACAATCGCCGCAAGCGACCGCCAGGTGACTGCCGGCGAGCAAGAAACGCGAGGTCTTGTGCCGCTCCAGGGTGAAGGTTGAGGGCCGGAATCTCTGCAGCGTATGGCAGGACTCGCAGCGGTTCAGGCTGGGAGCATCAGCGAACTGGCGCTCGTGCACGTCGCGATGGCAGTCGGTACACTGGCCGAATTTGATGCGATAGAGAGTCGCCTTGCCGGCGGGAAGATGGCATTTTTCGCAGCCGACTGAAGCGTGCTTGCCCTCGAGCGGGTACGCAGTCGCTTTGTGCTCGACCGGCCCGTACTTCGCCGGCTTGAAGCCGCCCACGGTGTGGCAGCCGTCGCATTCCCCTTTGTCTGCACGCTTGGCGAATTGCCCGCTGTGCGGATCGGGACGGTGGCAATCGGAGCACTTCTGGAATGGGACGTGCTTCTTGAAGTCACCGCCAGCGTGGCATTGCTCGCAGCGCAACAGCGCGTGTTTGCCCAGCAAGGGGTATTTGGTGGTCGCGTGATCGAACTTGCCCACCATTACTGCCGGCGCCACCGACTTCCAGGTTACGGTGCTGTGGCACGACTGGCAGGAGTTGGCAAAGGTGCCGCGGTGCGGGTCGGCGTGACACCCGGTGCAGCGATCGAAGATCAGCCCGGTCCAGCGCGGAGGTCCGCCTCGTTCCGCCGGCGTATGGCACTTTTCGCAGAGGACGCGCGCGTGCGCTCCGGTGAGGGCGTAGCGCGTACGCGCGTGGTCGAACTTGGGGACGTTCTTCCAGTCGTTCGTGCTGTGGCACTGCTCGCAGGTGCGGCCCAGTTGCTCGCGATGCGGATCCTTGTGGCAGGCGACGCAATCGCGGGAGAGGCCGAGATAAGTGCGGCCCAGGTCCTTCATCTTGATGAGCGGTTTTTCGGCGGCCACGATGAAGGCCGGCGCGTGACAGCGGTTACAGTTCAGTCCCGCGTGTTTTCCGGTTAAGGGCCAATCTGCCTTGGCGTGGTCAAACTGCTGCCGCGAAGGCTCCCACTTGATGAGCGGAAACTGCGCGCCATTGTGGTCGGAGTGGCAACGGGCGCAGGTCTGGCTGCCGGCGCCCTTGGCCACGATGCGGGCGTGGAAGCCGCGCCCGGCGGCGATCCTGGCGGCGATTTCGCTGTGACAGTCCAGGCACTTGAACGTGGCCTGCCCGCCGAGGCGATGACAGCTTGTGCAGTTGGTCGTGCCCTCCAGGAAACGATGAGGGCTGGAGAGGGGGCCGGGAGAGATTTGTGCAAAGGCGGACGCGGCGCACAACACGAGGGCAGCAATACCGGCCAGGCGCAGCACGGCCAGGATGCGAAAGAACGAGCGGCGCAAGACGGAAGTGGCGCTCCATGGTTCGTGTCGCTGTGGCAATCTATCGCCTCGCGATGGAAATCCGCCGGTTGACCGCATTTTGGGAAAACTACTACATCAGCCCGCCGAGCGCATATTGAATTGTGTGGCACCGATGGCCATGGCCAGACGGTAAAAGGACTTGCCGTGTTCGAGGTGCAGCGCAGCTTGCCGGTGTCAAGAGATTGGCGCGCGCCGATCAGCGGATCGATTCCCCGCCGAAGTGGTGGCGGACATCCGCCCCGCGAACCCAAAAGATCACGTCCTCGGCGATATTGGTGGCGTGGTCGCCGACGCGCTCCAGGTTGCGCGCGATGATGATGGCATCCATCGCCTGCTCGGTCACCTCCGGCGACTTTTTGATCAGCTCGATCATGACGTCGGCGATCTCGTGGTTCATGCGGTCCACGGTGTCGTCCATGGTGAGCACCCGCTGGGCAAGATTGGCATCGCCGAGCACGAACGCCTCCAGGGCCATGCGGATCATGTTTCCGGCGGTTGCGGCCATCAGCGGGATGTCAATCGGCAAGTCCACCGCGGGCACGGTCAGCAATTGTTCGACCCGCTCGGCGATGTTGACTGCCTGGTCGCCGACGCGCTCCAGATCGGCGTTGATTTTGATCACGGCGACGATAAAGCGCAGGTCCACGGCCATCGGCTGCTGCATGGCGAGCAGGTCGAGAGCCAGTTCGTCAATTTCGCGCTCGTCGGCGTTGATGGCGGCCTCGCTTGCGAACACCAGGCGGCACTGGGCCCCGTCGCGCTCGCGGAAAGCAGTGACCGCGCGCGTAATCGACAGCTCCGCCATACCTGCCATGCGCAGCAGCCGGTCCTTCAGTTCATCCAAACCTTCATGAAAGCGGGTGCGCGTCATCCGAACCTGCCCGTAATGTAGTCCTCTGTCCGCTTGTCCCCGGGAGTGGTAAAGATCTTCTGGGTTTTGTCGAACTCGATCAGATCGCCCAGGAGGAAAAACCCGGTCCACTCCGCCACCCGGGCCGCCTGCTGCATGTTGTGGGTGACGATCACGACCGTGAACCGCTCCTTCAACTGGTAGATGAGGTCTTCGATTTTCGCGGTGGAGATCGGATCCAGCGCCGACGCCGGCTCATCCATCAGCAGCACTTCCGGCTGTACCGCCAAGGCGCGCGCGATGCACAACCGCTGCTGCTGCCCACCGGAAAGGCTCGCCCCGGATTGTTTCTTGAGCCCGTCCTTGACCTCGTCCCAAAGTGCGGCCATGCGCAGCGAGCGCTCCACGGTTTCATCCAGCTCGCGACGGTTGCGAAATCCGTTGAGCTTGAGTCCCGCGGCCACGTTGTCATAGATCGTCATGGACGGAAAAGGATTCGGCTTTTGAAAAACCATTCCCACGCGCCGGCGCACTTCCACCGCCGGGGTTCCGTTCCCGTAGACGTCGGTGTTGCCGATCAGCAGCGTGCCCTCGACCCGAGCTCCCGGGATGGTCTCGTGCATGCGGTTGATGCAGCGGACGAAGGTGGACTTGCCGCAACCGGACGGGCCGATGATCGCGGTTACCGTGTTCGGCCGCATCTGCACGCTGATTCCGTGCAGCGCCTCGATTTTGCCGAACCAGGCGCGCAGCCCGCGGACTTCGATGGCCACGCCCACGTTAACCCGCTCCCTTAAGCAGGCCACGGCTGGCGACCACTCTCACAAGCGCAATCGTGCCCATGATGATGGTAATCATCACCAGCGCTCCCGCCCAGGCTTGTTTGTGCCACTGGTCGTACGGCGAAATCGCGTAGGTATATACCTGCAGTGACAAGGCGGCGGTCGGCTGGTTGAGCTTGAGATTCCAGAACTGGTTACCAAATGCGGTGAACAGCAGCGGTGCTGTCTCGCCGGCCACGCGCGCAAACGCCAGCATGATGCCGGTGATCACTCCCGAAGTGGCGGTGCGCAAGGTTACCGACAACGTGGTCCGCCACTGCGGAATGCCCAGCCCGAGCGCCGCCTCGCGGATGGTCTGCGGCACCATGAGCAGCATTTCCTCCGTCGCCCGCATGATGATCGGGATCATCATGATGCCCAGGGCGATGCCCCCGGCCAGCGCGGAGAAATGCTTTTGCGTAACCACCACCAGCCCATACACGGCGATCCCGGTGACAATCGACGGCACGCCATTGAGCACGTCGGCGGTGAAGCGGATGACATTGCCGAATGCGTTGCGGCCGTATTCGGACAGGTAGATTCCGCCGGCTATGCCCCACGGAATGCCGATCAGGCTGGCAATGCCGAGGATCATGAACGTGCCCACAATGCCGTTGGCCATGCCGCCGCCCGCTTCGCCGACGGGCTTAGGCGTCTGGGTGAGAAAAGCCCAGTTGACCGAGCCAATTCCCTTGGTGACCAGGAATCCGAGAATCAGGAACAGAGGAACCAGCACCAGCAGGGCAGCTACGCCTGCCGACGCCATGGCGGCGTAATTGACGATCCGCCGGGACAAGCTCACGCCGCCCATCATCCTCAATGCAGGCTGCTCAGCCATAAACCCTCGACGGCGAACCGCGCGTGGTCATCCAGATCAGCAAGCGCGCCAGCGCGTTCACCACCAGCGTCAGCAGGAAGAGCGCGAGACCGATTTCGATAATCGCGCTGAGATAGAGATTGCCCGTGGCTTCGGTGAACTCGTTGGCGATCATGCTGGCCATGGTGTACCCGGGCGCGAACAGTGATTTCGCGATTTCGGGGCGATTCCCGATCACCATCGTCACCGCCATGGTCTCGCCCAGCGCCCGGCCGAGGCCCAGCATGACGCCGCCGGCGATGCCCACCCGCGCGTTGCGCAGGATTCCGATGCGAATCATCTCCCACTGCGTGGCGCCCAGGGCGAGAACGCCTTCACGCTGGTGCTGCGGAACGGTGAGCATCACTTCGCGCGTGATCGACGAAATGAACGGCACCACCATGATCGCCAGGATCACTCCCGCGGCCAGCATCCCGATTCCGTACATCGGCCCGGTGAACAGGCCGGTCCAGCCCAAGCGCTTTGCGAGCACCGGATCAACGTGTACTCGCATGAAGGGCGCCAGGACGAAAATCGCCCACAAACCGTAAATGACGCTGGGAACCGCGGCCAGCAGTTCGACCGTGAACGACAACGGCCCGCGCAGAGCGCGCGGACACATCTCGTTGATGAAGACCGCCACGCCGATCCCGAGCGGTACGGCGATAATCAACGCGATCAGCGACGATACCAGGGTGCCGTAAATGAACGGCAGCGCGCCGAAATCGCCGCCCACCGGATCCCAGGTGTTGCCCACGAAGAAGCGCAGGCCGAATTTCGAGATTGCCAGGCGCGAATGGTAGACCAGTTCGACAAAAATGATCAGCACCACGGCAACCAGCGAAAGCGCTCCCGCCAGTGTCAGCCATTTGAAAATCTGGTCGGGGCCGATACGCGCTTGGGTACGCTTGGGCTGCGGCGCCGGCCCGGAGGCCGGGCTCGCCACAACCACCAGCTTGGCGGGATTCGGCTGTGGGTCGGCCACGGGAAGCTCCGGCTTGGTTCGCGCGCTCAAAGGTGCTACTCCACGCTAACAAACATTTGTTACAGGATTGTTAAACCCGCCCGTTCTCATGAGCGCCGTGGAAGCGGAGCCTGCCCTGAGCGAAGTCGAAGGGGGCTTTAGCCGCCGCGGTTCAGGGCAAAAAAAAGGCGCCGGCTGGTTCACCGTCGCCCTTGCGTTCTACCATCACCGCCAATTCGACTAGCGGATCTCTTTGATCTTTGCCCGCTCCATCTCCGCCACTTGCTTGGGCAGCGGAGCGTAGTTCAACTGGGTCACCATCGGCTCCCCGTTGTTGAGCATCCACGTCAGGAAGTTCACCATTGCGGTCTTCTTCGTCTGGTCCTGCCACTGCGTGGGGACCAGCAGGTAGGTGAAACTTGCAATCGGATAGGTATTCTTGCCGCCAGCGTTGGTGATCGACACGCGGAAATCCGCCGGCATGTCCTTCACCGAGGCTGCGGCCGCCGTAGTCGAATCCAGGCTCGCCTTAACAAACTGTCCCGCCGCATTCTTCACCGTGCCGAACGCGATGTTGTTCTGCAGCGCGTAGATCAGTTCCACGTACCCAAGCGCCCCCGGCTGCTGCTGCACCACGCCCGCAACGCCCTCATTGCCTTTGCCGCCCAGGCCCACCGGCCATTTCACCGAGGTGTTGGATCCTACCGTCGATTTCCACTGCGGGCTGACCTTGGAAAGGTAATCGGTCCACACGAAGGTTGTTCCACTGCCGTCCGAGCGATGAACGACCACGATGTCCTGGTCGGGCAGCTTCAGCCCAGGGTTGGCGCTCGCAAGCGCCTTGTCGTTCCACTTGGTGATCTTTCCCAGATAAATACCCGCCAGCGCCTCCGGCGTGAACTTGATCTCGCCCGATACGCCGGTCACGTTGTAGGCCGGGACCACGCTGCCCAGCACGGTCGGAAATTGAATGATCGGCTTGCCCATTTCCTTAAGCTGATCGTCGTTGAGAGGCATGTCACTGGCGCCGAAGTCCACCGTTCCCGCTTGCAACTGGCGGATGCCTCCGCCGCTGCCGATGGATTGGTAGTTGATCTGCACCCCGCCATGCACCTTCTGGAATTCGTTGAACCATTTCGAATAAATCGGGTACGGGAAAGTCGCGCCCGCCCCGTTCAGGTTTGTTTGCGCCACCGCCGCGCTCGTAAGTACCGCCAGTGTCAACACCGCGCCAACCAGCATGCGTCGAATCAAGGTTAAATCCCTCCTGTTGCTCCCACTTTCATCGCAAACTGTTACAGCCGTGTTACAACCCGATGAATTCTCGGTGAAAGCAGCGAGCATGATGGAATCGCAGGCGCCTGCCCGGCTACACTAGGGTGAGTGAAACAGCAGATCTTTCTGGTCGAAGACGACGCCGACATCACGCGTCTGGTGCGCCATCATCTCGAGGCCGCCGGCTACCTGGTACGCTGCTACTCCGCGATCGGGGGCGTGCTGCCCGACGCCCTCAAGCACCGCCCCGCCCTGTTTCTCCTCGACATCATGGTTCCCGGCGGCAGCGGCCTGGCCCTGTGCGAGCAGGTGCGCGCCTCGGAGATTCTGGCGCCCACGCCCATCATCTTTCTTACCGCCAAAACCGCCGAATCCGACCGCGTTCTCGGGTTCGAAGTTGGCGCCGACGATTACATCTCCAAGCCGTTCAGCCCGCGCGAGTTGGTGGCGCGGATCAAGGCAGTGCTGCGCCGCTTCGAACCGCCGCTGCTGTCCGCGGTCCGCGAACTCGGCGACCTGCGCATTGACACCGGGGCCATGACGCTTACCGTCCGCGGCAGCAACGTCTCGACC
Source organism: Terriglobales bacterium (assembly GCA_049509755.1). GTDB lineage: Bacteria > Acidobacteriota > Terriglobia > Terriglobales > Acidobacteriaceae > JAIQGF01. Next base: position 9,173 of record JBEKZP010000010.1, read on the forward strand.
ACCGCCACCGAGTTTCGCCTGCTCGACTATTTCGCGCGCCACACCGGCCGCGTCTTTACCCGCGATCAGTTGCTCGATGCGGTCTGGCGCGACACCGCCTTTGTCACCCCGCGTTCGGTGGATGTCTATGTCCGCCGCCTGCGGGAGAAAATCGAAAGCAATCCCGAAGACCCGCGTTATTTAAAGACCGTCCGCGGCACAGGCTACCGTTTTGAGGTGCCGCGATGACGAATCGCATCTTCTTCAAGCTGCTCGGCGCCTTCCTGCTGGTGATCGCGGTCGCCACCCTCACGCTGAACTTTTCCGTCCGCAAGGCGTGGGAGGAGTCTCTTTACAACGAAATCCGCAGCTCGCTGGAGCAGAAGGCGACGCTGTTCGCCCAGGCGGTGCAGCAGGACCGTGAACGCCGAAGCCCGCAAGCCATTGCCGACGATTTCTCGCGCGCCGCCGACGCCCGCGCCACCATCATTACCGCTGACGGCGGTGTGCTTGCCGACACTCGCGCCAATCCCGCCGAGATGGAAAACCACGCTACCCGGCCGGAGTTTATCGCCGCGCTTCACGGCAGCATGGGCAGCGCCACGCGCACCAGCCATACCGTCGGCATTCCATTTCTTTACGTCGCTGCGCCCATCCAGGGTGGCGCTGTGCGCCTCGCCTATCCGCTCTCCTCCATCCAGCAGACGACCCGCACCATTCGCCTGCACCTGCTTTGGGCATCGCTGGCGGCGTTGTTGCTGGCGACCATCATCTCTGCCGTGGTGGCGCGCCTCGTCTCAGGTCGCCTGGCGCGCATCGTGCAATTCGCCGATCGCATCGCCGCCGGTGACCTCAGTGCGCGAATCGAGGAATCCTCCGGCTACGAGATCGCCCACGTTGCCTCCGCCCTGGACCGTACGGCGCGCCAGTTGGAGCGAAGCTTTGCTGCCGTCGAAACCGGACGCAAGCAGCTTGAAGCGCTGCTCAACAGCATGCAGGACGCCGTGCTCGCCATTTCTCACGACCGCCGCATCCAGTGGTCGAACCCTCCCATGAACGCCATCGCGCGCGTTTCGATCGGCGCGCCGCTGGTGGGCGCGGTCCGCGATCCCGACTTTCTCGCCGCGGTCGAGGGCGCGCTGGAGAACAACGAACCTCGAACCGCGCGCGCCACCGCCCTGGTTCCCGGCCGCACGTACGGCGTGACCGCCGCCCCCCTGCCCGGCGGCGGAGCGGTCGCCGTGCTGCACGACCATACCAACATCGAGCGCGTGGAAAAAACCCGCCGCGATTTCATCGCCAACGTCTCGCACGAACTCCGCACACCGCTGACCTCGATCCAGGGATTCGCCGAAACGTTGCTGGATCTGGAATCCTCGGGCAACGCCGACGCCGCCACCAAGCACGACTTTCTCGAGGTGATCCGCAAGAACGCCGCCCGCATGGCCCGGCTGACCGAAGATCTGCTGGTGCTGGCGCGGGTCGAATCGGGCGAGCGCGCCTTCAGTCTCCGCCCCACCTTGCCCGCAGCGCTGCTCGACGACGCCGTCGAAACCTTTTTTGCCGCCGCCAAAGCGGGAGGCATCGAAATCGAAGTCGAAAACACGGCCACGCAGATGGTGCAGGCCGACAAGGATGCCATTCACCAGGTGTTCACCAACCTGATTGACAACGCGATCAAGTACGCGGGGACGGGCGCGCGCATCGAGGTCGGTGCGCAGGATGACGAGAGCGGGGTGGAGTTCTACGTGCGCGACTACGGTCCCGGCATCGCCAGCGAACATCTGCCACGGCTGTTCGAGCGCTTCTACCGCGTGGACAAAGCGCGCTCGCGCGAATCCGGCGGCACCGGCCTCGGTCTCGCCATTGCCAAGCACATCGTGCGCGCCCACGGCGGAAAGATCCGCGTGGATAGCCAGATCAACCACGGTTGTAGCTTCGCGTTTGTCCTGCCACAAGCGGCCGCAACATCCACCAGCGTAGCGGCGGTTCACGGTCACTAGCACTGGTTTGAAAAATGCATTTTCGCCTCAGGAAAATATCCCTCAGGGGCTAAAGCCCACTATTTTTGCGGCCTCGAGCGGCACGGCTGAAGCCGTGCCCTTCCCTAAAACCGGTTTTTTGAAACCAGTTCTGAATCATCAGTTCACTGCCTCGTCCCATCCCGCGATACACCGCGTCGTATAATCAAAAATTACCCTAACCACGAGGTTTTCCCTTGAGTCATATGCACGCACAACCGCCGGGGCCGCAGCCGTTGCCGGGAGTGGACGCGATCGTCGCCGTAGGATCGGGCAAGGGCGGTGTCGGCAAAACCACGCTCGCCGTCAACCTGGCGCTGGCGCTCTCCAAGCTCGGTCACAAGGTTGGCCTGCTCGATGCCGACGTATACGGTCCCAACGTGCCGCTGATGATGGGCGCCAACTCGACGCCGCGCATCGTCGGCGACAACCGCATCGAGCCGCTGGAGCGCTACGGCATCAAGGTGATCTCGGTGGGCTTTCTCAATCCCGGCGACAAGCCGCTGATCTGGCGCGGGCCCATGTTGCACCAGATGATCCGCGAATTCGTGCAGCGCGTGGAGTGGGGCACGCTCGACTACCTGGTGGTGGACCTGCCGCCGGGCACAGGCGACGTCGCCATCTCGCTCATTCAGACGGTGCCGGTTACAGGATCGATCGTGGTCTCCACCCCGTCCGATGTCTCGCTGCAGGACGCGCGCAAGGCCATCGAGATGTTTCGCCAGGTGAAAGTGGACATCGTCGGGCTGGTGGAGAATATGAGCTGCTTTCTGTGCCCCCATTGCCACCAGGAGATTGACATCTTCTCCAAGGGCGGAGGCGCGCGCACCGCCGAACAGTTCGGACTCGCGTTCCTCGGACAGATCGAGATCGATCCCGATATCCGCAAGGGCGGGGATAGCGGCCATCCGGTTGCGCTCGATGGGCCTGGCTCGTCACACGCGAAATCCATTTACGCATTCGCGCAGAAGGTGAAGGAGCGCGTGCAGGAAATCCGCGCCGCCAGTCCGCAGGACGTGATCCAGATCATGTAGTTTCAGTTTCAGTTTCGGTTTCAGCACGGAACTCGAGACTTGAAGCTGAAACTGAAACTTGAAACTGAAACTGCCGTTTGGCACTCCGCCAATGCGACTGCTAACCTTGACTTCCCACCCCTCTGTTCCTACAATCAGAGAAGACGCGACTGGAATCCTAAGTTTTTGCATTTAAAGGTACTTAGGGCTAGTACCTTAACAATACTATGCCGCCCAGTGGACAAATCGGCCCGCGCGAACACGAGATCCTGACGGCCATCGTGGAGAGCTACATTGCCACCGGGGAGCCGATCGGCTCGCGCACGCTGGCGCGCATGAACCGCGAAGGGCTCAGTCCGGCGACCATCCGCAACGTCATGTCCGACCTCTCCGAGGCCGGATTGCTGGAGCAGCCGCACACCTCCGCGGGACGCATTCCTACCGCCGACGCTTACCGCTATTACGTGGACCAGATCAGCGGCCAGGCGCAGATTTCACCCGAAGACAAGGGCGTGATCGAAACCACGCTGCACGGTGCCAGCGACGTGCAGGAATTCATGGAGCGCACCTCGCACGTGCTGTCGCTGATTTCGCACGGTGTGGGTGTCACCATGGCGAGCGGCGGGCCGAAGAACGCTCTCGACCACATCTACTTCTCGCGGCTGGGCGAGAAGAAAATCCTGGCGGTGGTGGTGATGAAGTCGGGGGTGGTGCGCGACCGCGTACTGCGCATGGGCGCCGACTTGCCGCAATCCGACCTGGAAATCGCCGCGCGCTACATCAACGACAATTTCCGGGGTTGGACGCTGACGGCGATCCAGTCTGAGCTGGAGCAGCTCATCCAGCGCGAACGCAGCGAGTACGACCGGCTGATGCAGTCTCTGGAGCAACTCTGCCGCCAGGGCGCGCTCGGAGACGAGGAGGCCGCGCCCGGCATCTATCTGGATGGCGCTTCCAACCTGGTCGCCAACGAGGAAGACAAGGAGCGCCTGCAGCAGCTTCTGCATACGCTGGAGGAAAAGCAGCGTGTCGTGCAGTTGCTGAATGCCTACCTGGATGCCAAGCAGGAAGCGGTGCGGGTGGTGATCGGGCTGGAGGAAGCGGCGCCGTACCTGCGGAATTTTGTGCTCATCGGAGTGCCGGCGCGTGTCGGAGGAGAAGTGATGGGATCGCTGGCGGTGATTGGCCCAACGCGGATTGACTACCAGCACACCATCTCCGCGGTTTCCTACATCGCGCGGTTGTTCGACAAGATTTTGAACGAATCGGAATAGGAGTTATGGCACCAGGAAACGGAAAGGCCGACGGCGATCCTCAGGCGCTCGATCTGGAGCATGAGCTGCCGGCGGCGGATGAAAACGAAGAGGCGACCAGCACCGCCACGGTGCAGCCGGAAGAGCTGGAACGGTTGTGCCAGGAGCGCGACACGCTGCTCGACCGGCTGGCGCGCCTGCAGGCGGAATTCGATAATTTCCGCAAGCGCAACGCGCGCGAGCAGCAGGAATTCCGCGATTACGCGCTCGCCGACGCCATCCAGTCGCTGCTGCCGGTGGTGGACAGCTTCGATCGCGCGCTGCACAGCCCGGTGCGCGACAGTGATGAATTTCATGCCGGGATTGAGCTGATCAACCGGCAATTTCATGACGCGCTCGCCAAGCTCGGCGTGCAACCGATCGCAGCGCGCGGCGAACCGTTCGATCCCAACCTGCACCAGGCGGTGCAGATGGTGGAGACCGACGAGGCCGAACATCACCACGTTCTGGACGAACTCCAGCGCGGCTACAAGCTGAAGAACCGGCTGCTGCGGCCCGCGATGGTGCGCGTCGCTACCAATCCCAAGAAATGAAGTTTCAGTTTCAGTTTCAGTCAAGGCCGGCTGACACTGAAACCGAAACTGAAACTGAAACTAACTGTGGCTAACAACGGCAAACGCGATTATTACGAAGTCCTGGGTGTGGTCCGCTCCGCGACCGAGCAGGAGATCAAGAGCGCCTACCGCAAGCTCGCGCTGCAATTTCATCCCGACCGCAATCCCGACAATCCCGATGCCGAGGAGCGCTTCAAGGAGTGCACCGAGGCCTACACCGTGCTCGCCGACACCGATAAGCGCGCCAATTACGACCGCTTCGGACACGCCGGCGTCAGCGGTATGGGCGCGGGCGGATTCGATCCCTCCATCTTTCAGGACTTCGGCGATCTCGGCGACATCCTCGGCAGCATCTTCGGCATGGGCGACATGTTCGGCGGCATGGGCGGCCAGCGCCGCAGTTGGGCGCAGCGCGGCGGCGACCTGCGCCACGACCTGACCCTGGAGTTCGAAGAGGCGGTGTTCGGGACGGAAAAGAAGGTTCAGGTCCGGCGTCACGAATCGTGCGCAACCTGCGGCGGTTCGGGGATCGCGCCCGGCCACGAACCGGTCAACTGTCGCACCTGCGGCGGCCGCGGACAAGTCCGGTACCAGCAGGGGTTTTTCAGCATTGCGCGCACCTGCTCCGCCTGCCAGGGACGCGGGACCGTGATCACCCATCCCTGCAGATCCTGCCGCGGAGAAGGCCGCCAGGTGGGCGAACGCACCATCGAGGTCAAAGTCCCTGCCGGGGTCGAAAACGGAACCCGCATCCGCTACGCGTCGCAGGGCGAGGCGGGAGTGCACGGCGGGCCCGCCGGCGACCTCTACATCGTGCTCCGCGTCAAAGAGCACGCCATGTTCGAGCGCGAGGGCCACGACCTGCATTGCGCCGTTCCGGTTTCCTTTGCCCAGGCGGCGCTCGGCGCGGAACTGGAAATCCCGACCCTGGAAGGCCCGGAGAGGCTCAAGGTTCCGGAAGGCACGCAGAGCGGCACGGTATTCAAGATCCGGAATCGCGGCGTGCCGGTGCTGAACGGGCGCGGCAAGGGCGACCTCTACGTTGAGGTGAAGGTGCACACGCCCGCGAAACTCAGCAAGCGCCAGCGCGAGCTGCTGGAAGAATTTGCTGTCACCGACGGAGTTGAAAACAGGCCGGAGCGCAGTACTATTCTCAGCAAGGTCAAGGACATCTTTGGATAAGTTCGCTGGCTATTACGCGTCGTTCTCTTTCCTCATTCGCATATGACGCGCCGCCGCTGGATCGCCGACGAGGTTTCGGGCGCGCGCGCGTCCGTGCTGGGGCGCAACGCCGCGCACCTGGCGCGCTCGCTGCGCGTCCGCGTCGGGCAGGAGTTCGAAGTCTCCACCGGCGACGCGGTGCGCCTGGGCCGCGTGGTCCACGTCGCCGACGACCGGGTGGAGTTCGAACTCGGCGAGTCGGTGCCGCAGAAGGAACCGGCGCGCGTCACGCTGCTGCTGGCGATTTTCAAGTTCGATCGCATGGATTGGGCAATCGAAAAAGCGACCGAGCTCGGCGTTGCCGCCATCGTGCCGGTGATCGCGCGCCGCACCGACCCGCGCCTGGCAAAGGCGGCGGGGAAGCGGGTGGAACGTTGGCGGCGCATCGCGCATGAGGCGGCGCAGCAGTCGCGGCGCGTGTCGCCGCCCGAGATCGCCGCGCCGCAGCCGCTGGAAACCGCCCTGGCAGTGCCGTCGGAGCTAAAAATCCTGCTCTCCGAAAGCGAGCGCGGCCTCACTCTGAAACAAGCGATTGACGGCAACTGGAAACTTGAATTCGGCAAGTCCATCATCCTCGGTGTCGGCCCCGAGGGTGGCTGGACGGCCGACGAACTCTCCGCTTTCGATGCCGAGGGCTGGACACCGGCCTCGCTCGGCAACACCATTCTGCGGGTGGAGACGGCGGCGATTGCCGCGCTCGCCATCGCCATCTCCGAGGTGCAGGAAAAATAGCAGGCGTCATCCCGAGAAAGCGGCGCGCGCCATGGCATTCACTCTCGAACAGCGGCAGGCGATTGAGCACGTCCACGGACCGATGCTGGTCGTCGCCGGCGCGGGCACCGGAAAAACCAAGGTGTTGGTGGAGCGGGTGGCACGCCTGGTGGCAACCGGCGAAGCCCGTCCGGAAGAAATCCTTGCGGTCACCTACACCGACAAAGCCGCCACCGAGCTCCAAGAAAAACTGAAAGCGCAAGGCGGCAAGCCGGGACTGCGGGCGCGCACCTTTCACGCGTTCTGCTGGGAGATGCTGCAGCGGGAGAAGCAGCATTTCCGCCTGCTCGAAGACAAGGACCTCTGGATCCTGTTGCGGCGTCGCCTTGATCGCCTCGCGCTCAAGTACTACATCAAGGCCGCCAAGCCGCACGAGTTCCTCGACGCGCTGCTGGATTTTTTCAGCCGCTGCCAGGACGAACTCGTGGACCCCGCGCGCTTCACCCGATTCGTGGAAGAGCTGCGGGCTGGCGAGCACTCCCCGCCGCGCGTGACAAAATCCAAGAAGTCTTCCGCAGTCTCCCCCGCCGAACACTTGGAGCGTTGCGAGGAAATCGCACGCGTCTTTGCCACGGGCGAGGCCATGCTGCGCGAGGAAAACCTCGGCACCTACGGCCACATGATCACGCGCGCGGTGGAGTTACTCCAGTCCGACGCCGCCCTGATAGCGCGTGAGCAGGAATACGCGCGTTTCCTCCTGATTGACGAATTCCAGGACGCCAACGTCGCACAAATCGAACTGGCGCGCTTGCTCGCTGGCACGCAACGCAACGTTTTCGCCGTCGGCGATCCCGACCAAGCTATCTTCCGTTTCCGCGGCGCCTCCAGTGCCGCCTTTGAAGAATTTCAGCGCCGCTTCCCGGGCACCAAGTCGGTTGTGCTCGACGAAAACCAGCGCTCTACCTCCAACATTCTCCAATGCGCGTATTCGATCATCGAGCGCAACCCCGCGGTGGATTGCCGTCTGCCCGACGGTACTGAGTACAAGCGCCAGGCGCTGCGTTCGGCGCGTGAGGCGCGGGCAGCCGTGGCAGGAAAGCCGCTAGCTCCGGCACAGGTCGGAATCGTGCTGCACCAGGGCAAGGAGCAGGAGGCGGCCGACATAGCGGCGTGTGTGGAACAACTGCGCAGCACCGGTTACGCCGGCAGCATCGCCGTCATTTACCGCCTGCACTCGCATCGCGACGAGATCGCCCGGGCGCTCGCCGACCGCGAGGTCCCGTTCGTGGTCAAAGGGCTCAATGTGCTCGAGACGGCGGTGATCCGCAACCTGCTGGCCTGTCTCGGTGCGGTAGCGTCGCTGTCGGATTCGGAAGCGCTCTTCCGCGCCGCCGCGCTCCCCATGTTCGGCATGGATGGCGACGCCGTGCGCAGCGCGCTCGCTTCTTCTTCGCGCGAAGCGTCGTTCACCTCGCTGCTGCCGAAAATTCCCGGCGGCGGGCAGGTGCTGGCGGCGGTGGAGAAGGCGCGGGGATACGCCGCGTCGGTCGACTGGAACGCCGCCCAGGCGTGTGCCTTCGTTATCCGCACCTTTCGCTTTCCTGAATCGGACGGCGCTGTTCGCGTCTTCCGCGAGTTCGTGGACAAATGGCACGCCAAGCCGATCACCGTTTCCGGCTCGCTGAAAGAGTTCATCGAGTACGTTGATCTTTTCCGCGAAGCCGGCGGCACGCTCGAGCTGCCGGTGCCCGAGACCGAAGGTGCGGTCCAGCTCATGACGGTGCACTCCGCCAAGGGCCTGGAGTTCGATTCGGTGTTTGTGCTGCGTGCCAACTCCGGGTCGTTCCCGGCGAATTATCGCGAAGCGGTGTTCGAATTCCCCCAGGAGCTGCGCGAGATGCCGCTGACGGACGACAGCAAGGAAATCCATGCGCAAGAGGAACGGCGGCTGTTCTATGTCGCGCTGACCCGCGCGCGCGATTCGCTCAGCGTGTACGCGCGTCCGGGAAGAGGGAAGGACAGCACACCCGCCGGCCTGCTGCGCGACTTGATGAAGAGCGTGCGCGTGAAGAAACGGATGCCATTGGCGGAAGGTAACTGGTCGCAGCGCGACGCGCGTCCCTTCACCGCCCGCATCGAGGCTGGCGCAACCGCCACCACCGGCATCGGATCGTGGCTGCTGATGAAGCCGCGGCCCGAAATCGCGCAGCGAGGTTTGAGCGCCACCTCCATCGACGCCTACGACACCTGCCCGATGAAATACAAGCTGATGCAGGACTGGCACATTCCCGGCCCAGCCTCCGCTTCAATGCTGTACGGCAAGATCGTGCACGACGTGCTGCGCGACATCCACCAGGGAATCCTGGCGGGACGCGCACGCACCGAGGGCGAGGTGCTGCAGAGCTTCCGCGACATGATGGCCGCCGCCGCTTTCGATGACGACTACCAGCGCACGCTGTTCGAACAGCAGGGCGCGCGACAGCTCAGCGCCTACCTCAGTGCTCTCGCCCGGCAGCCCGCGCCGCCTGTCCTGCACGCGGAAAGAAGTTTTCAGATGAAAGTGGACGGCGTCCCGGTTCGCGGGCGCATGGATCGCGTTGACCAGCTCGAGGGCGGTGGGGTGCGCGTCATCGATTTCAAGACCGGCTCGGTGTTCGACCAGGACAAGGCCGACAAAAGCCTGCAACTTTCCATCTATGCCATCGCCGCGCGCGAGACCCTGAACGCCGAGCCCGCCGAGCTGGTCATCCACAACCTGGAAGACAACTCCGAGGTGCGAACCACGCGTGACGAAGAAGCGCTGCTAGAGACGCGCGCCAAGATCGCGGAGGTCGCGGAAGGAATCGCCGCCGAACGGTTCGACCCGAAACCAGGCTTCCAGTGCGGCTGGTGCGAGTATCGCAACCTGTGTCCGGCGACCGAGCAGAAGTTGTACGGGATTGCGGCGGCGGCGGGAGAGAGTTAGGAAATCATCCGTAAAAAAACTTAGGGGACGCTTCTTGCGTCCCCCTTGCTTTCAACGTGAAGGCTAGTGCTTCTTGGTTTTCTTTGCAGCCTTCTTGCCACCCTTTTTCGTTGCCATGGTTCTATTCTCCCTTCCATTGTTCATGGTTCGCAACGATGTTCCGTTGCAATTGCTTGAATGTATAGAGTCATTCAAAATCGAAGTCAAGCAAAAAATCCACGGAACCAGAGAACACACGCACGTTCACGGAGAAATTTCGCGTGCCCTCGCAAGAAAATCGCGAGCCCACTCACTTCAGTAACCGGAAGGCGATGCCGCTGAAGGAATCCTGCATGGCATGACCGATCATTCCCGGCCGCAGGCTCTTGCGCCAAACCGCCAGCATGCCGAACAGCGCGCCGTACACGGCGATCAGGACCATGCGGCGTCCGCCCTGGTAGGCGTGCGCGATGCCGAACACCACCGCCTGAAGAACGATGGCCGCCGCGGTGCTGCGCGTCGCCGCGCGAAATTGTTGCTGCAGATATCCGCGGAACATGATCTCTTCGCAGAAGCCGGCGGTGGTGCTGAGCACGATCCAGATGCCCAGTTCCAATCCCGTCTGCGGCAGCAGCGCCCCGAGTTGCTTCTTCGCTTCCGCCACTTGCGAGGGCGACGCCAGCCCGAGAGCGAACGACAGCGCCGCCAGCGTGCCCGCGGCGACCATCCAGAAGGCGAAGGCGATGGCGACGTCGATCAGCAGGCTTTCCGGAGACTTCCATCTCCCGCCGACAATTTCCCGCAGCGTGACACCTTGCTTGCGTGCACCCCACAGGATGAATCCCACCAGCAGGTACTCCCATGCCAGCGTGAGCAGATAGACGGTGACGCGCCCGCGATGGGCGACCATCTGCCCTTGCGTTCGGGCCGACAGCGCCGCGAAGCAGACAATCACGACCACGAACAGCGCCGTGTGCCAGGCGGGCGCCACCGGGGCCGGCGATGTGGCTGTGGGCATTAACGTAGGCGGATTATCCGGCGCGACAGGCGGGTTGGTGGACAATCGATCCTCCCGGAAATGTTGCAAGCCGGTTGCTGCCGCATCTTATAATGGGAGGTTTGGAATTCACACAGGAGCACTTTTATGCCTAGCGCAGACGATGTGGTCATCATTGCCGGTGTTCGTACCCCGATCGGAAAATTTCAGGGCTCGCTCGCCGATTTGTCAGCTCCCAAACTGGGCGCGATCGTGGTACGCGAAGTGGTAAAGCGCGCCAATCTCGATCCTGCCTTGGTGGACGAATGCATCATGGGCAACGTCGTCTCCGCCGGGCTGGGACAGAACCCGGCGCGGCAGGCGGCGATTTATGGTGGATTGCCGCCCTCGGTCAGCGCCATGACCGTCAACAAGGTTTGCGGATCGGGACTGAAGTCGGTGGCGCTCGGGGCGCAAGCCATCCAGACCGGCAACAGCGAGATCGTGGTGGCCGGCGGAATGGAATCCATGACCAACGCGCCCTACCTGCTGCCCAACGCGCGCAAGGGCTTCCGCCTGGGCAACGTCACCATGCTCGACTCCATGATCAACGACGGCCTGTGGGACGCCTTCAACGACTACCACATGGGCAACACCGGCGAGAACGTGGCCGAGAAATATCACATCTCGCGCGAGGAGCAGGACGAGTTCGCCGTCAACTCGCACCGCAAAGCCGTGTCGGCGATCAAGGAGGGCCGCTTCAAATCGCAGATCATTCCCGTTGAAGTGCCCGGCAAGAAGAAAGGCGAGACCATTCTGTTCGAGAAGGACGAAGGCCCGCGTGAGGACACCACTGCCGAAGCGCTGCGTGCGCTCAAGCCCGCCTTCAAGAAGGATGGCACCGTGACCGCCGGCAACGCGCCCAGCGTCAACGACGGAGCGGCGGCGGTGGTGGTGACCAGCGCGAGAACGGCGGAAAGGCTTGGGGCCAAGCCGATGGCGCGCATCGTCGCGCAGGCCACCAGCGGCCTCGATCCCAAGTGGGTGATGATGGCGCCGGTGGATGCCGTCCGCCTGCTTTGGAAAAAGACCGGCTGGGACAAGGACGAAGTCGGCCTGTACGAGATCAACGAAGCGTTCTCCGTGGCTTCCATCGCGGTCACCCGCGAACTCGGCCTGAACCTGGACAAGGTGAACGTGAACGGCGGCGCGGTGGCGCTCGGCCATCCCATAGGCGCCACGGGCGCGCGCATCCTGGTGACGCTGCTGTACGAGATGATCCGCCGCGACGTGAAGAAGGGAATCGCTGCGCTCTGTCTGGGCGGCGGCAACGCCGTCGGCGTGGCGATCGAGCGATAAAGATCAACGCAGAATCCGCTTGCGCCTTCGCAGAGGACGGGAACAACGGGCCACAGATTCCGCGGATCGACACGGATCAGGGGATAAGAATTCCCATCCGTGTAAATCCGTGTCAATCCGTGGCCAAGTTCTTGTGTCGGAGCTTGCAACCAGCGTCCAACCCGGCGGCGGCGATGAAGTAGCGCGGGGGCAGGCCTCGACAAATCAGCTTTGGATTGATTGCCTGGTGCAGGCTTCAGCGCCCGGCGCGTCCCGCGGCCGCAAGCGTCTTCGTATTGGAAGTCTTCCCCGCCGGCAGAGTGACGGTGAACACCGAGCCTCCGCCGGGGGCGGCCTGCGCCTCGATCGTGCCGTCGTATTTCTTCAGGATCGCCATGGCCACGCTGAGTCCAAGTCCGGTGCCGCGGCCCGGCCGCTTGGTGGTGAAGAAGGGATCGAAAATTTTCGGCAGCGATTCGGCGCTGATGCCGGGACCGTCGTCCTGGAAGCTGGCCCACACGCGGTCGCCATTTTTTCCCAGGCGCACGCGCAAGGTGCCGCGCGGCCGGATCTCGCGGACCGCCTGCTCCGCGTTGATGATCAAGTTCAGGAACACCTGCATGATTTGATGGGGATCTCCGACCACGTTCGGCAGACCCGGGTCGCCGATGAAGTCCACCGCGATGTTATTGATCCGCAGCGAATGCTCGTGCAGTTGCAGCGAGCGCTGCACCATGTCGGTGAGATTGAGCGGCGCCTTGCCGGGCGCGGGCGGGCGGGCGAAGAACAGCAGGTTCTGCACCACCTCGGCGGCGCGCTTGGCCTGCTGCTTCAGCAGTTCGAACTTGCGGCTGGAGGCCTGATCGATCGTGGTTGCCTCCAGCAATTCGATTGCTCCCAGGATGGCGGTGAGCGGGTTGTTCAGTTCGTGCGCGAAGCCGTCAATCATCTGCCCCATCGCCGCCAGGCGCTCGGTCTGGATCAACTGCTGCTCCATCTGCTTCACCGAGGTCACATCGCGCACCGACGCCACCACTCCGGTCAGCTTTCCCTGCGCGTCGAACAGCGGGCTGGCGGTGGCGCGCAGCGCGCGCCAGGTGCCATCGCGATGTTGCGCCCCGTACTCGGCGGTCTGAAAGATTTCCTTGCCGGTGATCAGTTCGCGGAACAGGGCTTGCAGTTCCATGGCCGCCAGCGGCGCCTGGTCGCTGATCACGCTGCGCCCGATGAACATCTCCGGCTCGTAGCCCAGGATTTCGCGCACCCGCGGGCTGACGAACGTGTACCGTCCTTCCTTGTCGAGCGCCAGGATCAGGTCCGGGAAGCTCTCCACCAGCCGGCGTCCAAATTCCTCCTGTTGCTGCAGCCGGCCTTCCACCTTGCGCCGCTCCGTGATGTCGAAGAGCGCGCCCTGCAGCCGCACCAGCTTCCCGGTGTCGTCGCAGATGGCGCGCGCCGTGTCGAGGCAGATTACGACGCTGCCGTCCTTGCGCCTGAGCCGCACTTCCTGGCAGCGGACAGCCGCGCTCTGTTGCAGGTTTCTCACCTGTTCGCGGCGTTCCGCCGAATCCACGAACACCTGCGGCACCGCCATTTGCAGCAGCTCTTCCTTGCTCTCGTACCCCAGCATGCGCACCAGCGCGATGTTGCAATCCATGAGCCCGCCGGCAGGCGTGGTGAAATACACGCCCTCCTGCAGGGTCTCGAACAACTCGGTAAACCGCGCCTCGCGTTCCCGCGCCGCGGTAATGTCCTTGGCGAGCACCCCGATTCCAACCACCTCGCCGGCGGCGACGATGGGATGCAGCACGGTGTCGAAGTAGCGCACCCCGGCTTCATGCTGGAAGCGCACGCGCAGCACGCCCGACCACTGCCGCTGCTGCAGGAATCGCGCTATCTGTTTTTCCGCCTGCTCGCGCGTCGGCTCGGCGAGGAACTCCTCCAGGTTATGCCCGGCAATATCCGCGAACGACTTACCTATCAGATCGGTGAAGGCGCGGTTGGTGGTGCGGATGGTCCCTTGCAGCGACACTCCGAGCACCACCTCTTCCATGCTGTCGATCAGTTCGCGGTAATTGCGCTGCGAGTTGCTGACCGCCTCCAGCAGCTTGTTGAGTTGCTGCTCGCTGGGCGGCGTTTTCTCGCGCTCCTGGATGCCCCTGAGCACGCCTTGGAGCTCGGCGATGTCCTTGCGCTTCAGCCCGACATAGATGGCGAACAACACCGCCACCACCACCGTGCCCAGCGGGATGGCTTCCAGGTGACGTGGGATGCCGGCCAGGCTCTGCCAGGAAGTTGCTCCCACGCCTACTGCCAGGATGGTCACGAACAGCAGCGCCGTGCGCCACAGCCGGCTCTCTTCTTTCTGTAGCCGCTGCAGCTTCTTCGACTGCTCTTCCACCGGGGATTGCTTGATGTCTTCCGTGGTCGTCATTGGATCGTACGTGATCGTATGTTGCCGGGTAGCCACCCGCAATAGGGGAAACCGATATGTGACCCCCTTGCGGGCAAACTTTGGAACATGGCCCAAATCCGTTTTTGGGCTAAGAAATCCTCTCGCGGGAGCGATTCGACGCGGGAAATCACCGCTTTTTCCGTCTCCCCTTTGCTATACTCCGCCCTTGATTTTGCAGGACTTGGGCGTTCTCTGCGCCTTATGGAATGCTTTACAAGACCCTCAGCGCCGCAGTCTACGGCATTGACGCCAGCATCATCGAGGTTGAGGTAGACGTTTCCGGCATTCGCTGTGACAAAGATAATTTCATGACTGTCGGCCTGCCCGACGCGGCCGTACGCGAGAGCCGCGAGCGCATCCGCTCCGCCCTGCGCAACTGCGGTTACGACATCCCGCTTACCCACATCACGGTCAACCTCGCCCCCGCCGATATAAAGAAGGAGGGCTCGGGCTTCGATCTCCCCATGGCGCTCGGCATCCTGGGCGCCTATGGCGGGCTCTCGCGCAAGGAAGTGCCGGACTACGTTTTTGTCGGCGAACTCTCGCTCGATGGCGGGGTGCGCGGCGTGCGCGGCGCGCTGCCCATTGCCGTCGCCGCCCGCGCCGGCAAGATCCCCAACCTGATCGTCCCGGTCATCAACGCCCGTGAAGCCGCCGTGGTCAGCGGCGTCAACGTTTTCCCGGTCACATCGCTGGTGGAAGTGGTCCAAATGCTGAATGGCGGCAACGGCATCGCCCCCATCAAGGTGGACACCGACGCGCTGTTGAGCGAAGCCCAGCAGTTCACCGTGGACTTCAAGGACGTCCGCGGCCAGTACACCGCCAAGCGCGCCCTCGAGGTCGCCTGCGCCGGCGGTCACAACATATTGATGATTGGCCCGCCCGGATCCGGCAAGACCATGCTGGCCAAACGCATGCCGACCATCCTGCCGCCGCTGACCTTTGAAGAAGCGCTGGAGACCACGAAAATTCATAGCGTCGCCGGCGTGCTCGACGCCAAGGCGGGCCTGGTGGGCACACGCCCGTTTCGCGCGCCGCACCACACCATCTCCGACGCCGGCCTGATCGGCGGCGGGGTGGTGCCGCGCCCCGGCGAGGTTTCGCTCGCCCACCACGGTGTCCTGTTCCTGGACGAGCTGCCGGAGTTTCCGCGCAACGTACTGGAGGTGATGCGCCAGCCGCTGGAAGACGGCACCGTCTGCATCGCGCGCGCCTCCATGTCGCTGACCTTTCCGGCGCGCTTCATGCTCGCCGCCGCCATGAACCCTTGCCCTTGCGGATACTTCAACGACCGCAGCCGCGAGTGCCACTGCACGCAGCCCATGATCCAGCGCTATGTCGCCAAGATCAGCGGCCCGCTGCTGGACCGCATCGATATCCACATTGACGTTCCGGCGGTGAACTACAAGGAACTGCGCAGCGCGGCCAGCCCGGAGACCTCGGCTCACATCCGCGAACGCGTCGTGCGCGCCCGCGAGGTCCAACTGCGCCGCTTTGCCGCCGCCCGCCCGCGCACCTTTTGTAACGCGCAGATGCAAACCGGCCAGATCCGCACCCACTGCGAGCTTTCCCCCGAGTGCGAGCGCCTGCTGGAGCGCGCCATCAACCAGCAGGGACTCAGCGCCCGCGCCCATGACCGCATCCTCAAGGTGGCCCGCACCATCGCCGACCTGGAGGGCGCCGCCCAACTCGACTCCAAGCACATTGCCGAGGCCATCCAGTACCGCACGCTCGACCGGAACTATTGGGCGTAACCATCCGCCGATCCCCATACCCTGGGCGCCTTTTCTTGGGCATAATAGTGACGACGTCACAAGCCCCTGAGACCGGCGTCACAGTCCTCTGGTACCGTGTCCCGGTACCCTGTCCGAGATGTAATTCATGGCAGGAGGCAGCACGGAATGAAAACTGTTTTCGTCGTAGGCGCGGGCCCGGCAGGAATGTTTGCGGCCCAGAAGATCGCCCTTGCCGGCCACCAGGTGGTCATCTTTAACCGTGACATCAAGCTCGGCGGCCTGGCCGAGTACGGAATCTATCTGGTGAAGGACAAGATGAAGAGCGGCCTTCGCAAGCAGTTCGCCAAGGTGCTCTCCCTCCCCAACGTCCACTACTACGGCCACATGCCGGTCGGAAGCAAGCAGGCGATCACGGTGGACGACCTGCGCGCCTTCAATCCCGACGCGATCGTCTTCTCCGTCGGCGCCCAGGGCACCAAGAAACTCGGTCTCCCCGGCGAGGATGCCAAGGGCGTCTACTGCGCCAAGGACTACGTGTACTTCTACAACTCGCTGCCGCCGTTCGCCAGCCAGGATTTCTCCACCGGCAAGAAGGTCGTCATCGTCGGCATGGGCAACGTCATGGTGGACATCGCCCGCTGGGTCCTGCTGGACAATCCCAACCGCCAGACCGAGGAACTCACCATCGTCGCCCGCCGCGGTCCGTTCGAGGCGAAGTTCGACGAAAAGGAAATCAAGTACGTCGAGACCAACCTCCATCGCGACGAGCTCAACGCCGAAATGCAGCGCGTGGCCGAGCGCGTTGCCGCCGTCGGCCAGGACATCACCAAGGTCGACGAAATTTTCGGCATGCTCAAGAAGGCCGACCTGCCCCAGGTGAAGCCGGTGATGAAGTTCCGCTTCCTGTGCTCGCCCAAGGAAATCGTGAAGGGTCCCGACGGCCGCATCTGCAAGCTGGTGGTCACGGAAAACAATCTGGTCAAGAAGGGCGAGGGCACCGCCGCCAAAGCCACCGACCAGACTGCCGTGCTCGACATCGATACCATGATCTTCGCCATCGGCGACGTGCACGATCCCGACTTCGGCCTGCCCATGGGTCCGGAGGGCTATAGCACCAAGCCGGTGCCGGGCGACGAGCGCTCGTTCTACCAGGTCGCCGATCCGCAGACCGGCGCCGAGATGGAAGGCCACTTCGTGGTCGGTTGGGCCCGCCGCGCCAGTGACGGCCTGGTCGGCATCGCGCGTCATGACGCCGAGGTCGGCGCCACCCACGTCCTGAGCTACCTCCAAGGCAAGCCGGAGAAGGGAGCCGCGCCGGTGGAGACGATTGAGAACACGCTCCGCACCCGCGGCGTCCAGGTGGTCAACAAGGACGAACTGGCCCTGCTCGCCAAGGCCGAGGAGAAGGAAGCGACGGCCCGCAATCTCACCTACTTCAAGTACTCCGACGACACCAGCATGCTGCGGGCGATCACGCGCGAGAAGAACTCGACGAGCGCCCCCGCCATGGCCGGCGCCGGCGACTGAACCCGTTTCCAGCGATGAACAAAAAGGCACGGCTCACGCCGTGCCTTTTAACATCACCGAACGGTAAGGACACGGCTTCAAGCGTACTGCATTGCTTGATCAGAACGGGAAGGGCACGGCTCCAAACGTACTGCATAGCTTGATCAGAACGGGAAGGGCACGGCTTTAAGCGTACTGCATTGCTTGATCAGAACGGGAAGGGCACGGCTTTAGCCGTGCCGCCCCGACGCTCACATGTCTGCGGCTTTAGCCGCCGAGGTTAGGTTTGAAACCGACGCGCCGCATCTCGCCGCCGGGCACTTACTTCGTCACCACATCGACTCCGTCCGGCCGAGCCATCCTCCAGCGCGACGCCATCGCGGAGTTGTTCGTCAACACCTTGTACGATTACCGATCTCACCATCGCTTTCAACTGCACGCGTTCGTCGTCATGCCGGAACATGTGCACTTGATCATTACCCCCGCCGAAAGCCTCGAGCGCGCTATGCAATTCATCAAGGGCGGATTTTCGTTCAGGTTGGCGCGGCAGTTAGGTTCGCAATCGGAAGTATGGGCGCGTGGATTCACGGATCATCGCATTCGCGATGAAAGTGACTTCGTGATCCATCGCAATTACGTCCACCTCAATCCCGTTCGTCGGCACCTGGTTGAGCGACCGGAGGAATACCGCTTCTCTTCCGCACACGGTTCTTACGATCTCGATCGCTATACCTCGGCGGCTAAAGCCGCAGAAGGCGGCAGTCCTGATCGGCACGGCTAAAGCCGTGCCCTTCCCGTCAAAGCCGTGCCCTTCCCGTATCCCGCACGCGGCAACTCTAAAACGGTGCCTTTCCCTCGGCGGCTGAAGCCGCAGAAGGCGGCAGCCCCGAGCGGCACGGCTAAAGCCGTGCCCTTCCCATTAAAGCCGTGCCCTTCCCGTATCCCGCACGCGGCAACTCTGGAACGGTGGCTATACCTCGGCGGCTGAAGCCGCAGAAGGCGGCAGTCCTGATCGGCACGGCTAAAGCCGTGCCCTTCCCGTTAAGGCCGTGCCCTTCCCGTTAACGCCGTGCCCTTCCCGTTAACGCCGCGCCCTTTCCGTCAACGCCGCGCCCTTTCCATATCCTTTCCCATACCCTGATCGGAACGGCTTACCCAAGCCCATTTTCATATCCGCCGCGCGCATAAATATACATATCGCGCCACGATATTGCCCGATTCGGGACACCGGCCACCCCGCGTGTGACAGGCGTCACTTGCCACCCGCTCGCCTTGGGCCAACACTAGATAGTTAAGGGGAGGAAGCCATGAAGCGCGTTGTCATCCTGGGCGCAGCCGGCCGCGATTTTCACGATTTCAACACCCTGTTCCGTAACAATCCCGAGTACCAGGTGGTGGCTTTTACCGCCACCCAGATCCCCGACATCGCCGGACGCCGCTACCCGGCCGAGCTTGCCGGGCCGCTCTATCCCGACGGCATCCCCATCGTGGAGGAAAAGGAACTCGAATGCCTGGTGGCCGATCGCGCCATCGACATCGTGGTTTTTTCCTACAGCGACATCGCGCACACCGCGCTCATGCACCTGGCATCGCGCGCGCTCGCTGCCGGCGCCGACTTCTGGCTTCCCGGCGGACGCCATACCGAACTGAAGGCCAACGTTCCGGTCATCTCCGTCTGCGCCGTGCGCACCGGATGCGGCAAGAGTCCGGTGGCGCGCCGCGTTCTCGCCGAATTGCGCAAGCTCGGCTGGAACCCCGTTGTGGTGCGCCATCCCATGCCCTATGGCGACCTTGCCCGCCAGGCGGTGCAGCGCTTCGCCACGCTCGACGACCTGCAGCGCCACGAATGTACGATCGAAGAATGTGAGGAATACGAGCCGCACATCGTCAACGGCACCGTGGTGTACGCCGGCGTGGACTACGAGGCCATCCTGCGCCGCGCCGAGAAGGAAGCCGACATCGTTCTCTGGGACGGCGGCAACAACGACACGCCGTTCTTCCGCTCCGACCTGGAAATCGTGGTCGCGGACCCGCATCGCGCCGGTCACGAAATGAGCTACTTTCCGGGCGAGGTTAATCTCCGCCGCGCCGACGTCATCATCATCAATAAGGTCAACACCGCCGTACCCAAGAACGTGGAAACCGTGCGCCAGAACATCACCTTCGCCAATCCCAGGGCAACGGTGATTGAGGCCGCCTGCCGCGTCTCGGTGGACAATCCCGACGCCATCAAGGGCAAGTACGTGCTCGTGGTCGAGGACGGCCCCACCCTCACCCACGGCGAGATGCCCTACGGCGCCGGTGTGGTCGCTTCCGGCCAGTACTGGGCGGCGCAGCGCGTGGATCCGCGCCCGCACGCCGTCGGATCCATTCGCCGGACATTCGAAAAATATCCACACCTGCACGACCTGCTGCCCGCCATGGGTTACAGCGAAGCGCAGCGGCACGAACTGGAGGAGACCATTAACCGCACGCCGTGCGACGTGGTGGTGCTGGCGACGCCCGTGGACCTGCGCCGCATCCTGCACCTGAACAAGCCCTGCGTGCGCGTGGGATACGAAGTGGAAGAACTCACCAAGCCGAACCTGGCGGATGTGCTCTCCGACTTCACCACCCAGCACCAGGAGCAGTGCGCCGCCGCGGTGGCGCATTGATCGGATTGGGTGATTGGGTGATTTGGCGATTTAGCGATTCAGGGATTGAGGCGTTTTTCGACGAGGCACTCAATCACTAAATCGCAAATTACTAAATCACCAAATTGCCGGAAGGCAGGACAACATGACTCCCATTGCTAAGGATTTCCTCTCCATCCGCGATTTCTCGCCCTCCAAAATTCGCGAACTCCTCGACCTTGCCGCCGACATCAAGGCCAGCCCGAAAACCTATGCGGAATGTTTGAAGGGCAAGACGCTGGCCATGATCTTCGAGAAGCCCTCGCTGCGAACGCGAGTGACGTTTGATGTCGGCATCCATCAACTCGGCGGTTTTTCCATCTATCTATCGCCGGCGGAGATCAACCTCGGCAAGCGCGAGTCGGTGTACGACATCGCCAGGAATCTGGAACGCATGGTCCAGGGCATCATGATCCGCACCTTTGCGCACGAGATCGTCGAGCGCATGGCCGAATACGCCGCCATTCCCGTGATCAACGGCCTCACCGACTTCAGCCATCCCTGCCAGGCCATGGCCGACTATCTCACCATCCGCGAAGTCAAAGGCCGCATCTCCGGCCTGAAGATCGCCTTTGTCGGCGACGGCAACAATGTGGCGCATTCTTTGATGTTCGCCGGCGCGCAACTGGGCGCGCGCGTCTGGATCGCAACCCCCGCCGGTTATGAACCCAGCAGCCAGGCGGAGACATGGGCGCGCGAGCGCGGCGCACAGACCGGCGCCACCATCACCCTGACCAACGATCCCGTGGAAGCCGCTTTTGATGCCGACGTTATCTACACCGACGTCTGGGCCAGCATGGGCCAGGAAGCCGAAGCCGAAAAACGCGACCGTATCTTTCGTCCGTTCCAGGTGAATTCCGAGCTGTTTGCCAACGCCAAACGCGACGCCATCTTCCTGCACTGTCTGCCCGCGCACCGTGGCTGCGAGGTGACCGACCAGGTCATTGACTCGCCCAATTCCGTCGTCTTCCAGCAAGCCGAAAACCGGCTCCATGTCCAAAAGGCAATCATGCTGGAACTGATGAAAGGGGAAGTGGTCCTTCGCCCGCACAGAGTGGTTGCCGAACAACCGGTACACGCATAGGGAGCTGAAATGCCGACACTGACAGAACAGAATCTCGCGGACGAGCTGATTGACCTTGAGAATCAGTTCGGAGCCAGGAACTACCGTCCTCTCGACGTCGTCATTCACAAAGCCGAGGGCGTTTGGGTCTATGACGTGGAAGGGAAACGCTATCTCGACTGCCTGGCGTCGTATTCAGCGGTCAACCAGGGGCACTGCCATCCGCGCATCCTGGAAACACTGATCGAGCAGGCCCACAAAGTCACGCTCACTTCGCGCGCCTTCCGCAACGATCAGCTTCCGCTGCTCTATCGCGACCTGCACGCGCTTACCGGCTATGACATGGCGCTGCCCATGAACTCCGGCGCCGAAGCGGTGGAGACCGCCATCAAAGCCGCGCGCAAGTGGGGCTACACCGTCAAGGGCATCCCCGATGGCCAGGCCGAAATTATCGTCTGCGCCAACAATTTTCACGGCCGCACCACCACCATCGTTAGCTTTTCCAGCGACGAGCAGTACCGCCGCGGATTCGGCCCGTTTACGCCCGGGTTTAAGATCATTCCATTCGGCGATGCGCACGCCTTGCAAGCTGCCATCACGCCCCACACCTGCGCGTTCCTGGTAGAGCCCATCCAGGGCGAGGCCGGCATCATCATTCCGCCGGACGGCTTTCTGCGCGACGCCGCGCGGCTCTGCCGCCTCAATCGCGTTCTCCTGATGTGCGACGAAATCCAGTCCGGCCTTGGCCGCACCGGCAAGCTGTTCGCGTGCATGCACGAGGGCGTCACGCCCGACGTGCTGATCATCGGCAAGGCGCTCGCCGGCGGCTTCTATCCTGTTTCCGCCGTGCTCGCCGCGCGCGAAGTTCTCGGTGTCTTCCAGCCCGGCGACCACGGCAGCACCTTCGGCGGAAACCCGCTGGCTTGTGCCGTCGCCCGCACCGCGCTCCGCGTCCTGGTCGAGGAGAAGCTGGTGGAGCGCTCCGCCGAACTGGGCGCCTACTTTCTGGAGCGCCTGAAAACTCTCCGCAGCCCCGACATCCGGGAAGTCCGCGGACGGGGCCTTTGGATCGGCATCGAGCTGCTGAGTCCCGCGCGGCCCTACTGCGAGGCCCTGAAAGAGCAGGGAATTCTCTGCAAGGAGACGCACGAGAAGGTCATCCGGCTGGCGCCTCCGCTGGTCATTACCCGCGACGAAATCGACTGGGCCTTCACCCGCATCAGGGAGGTGATGGAGCACTGATTCCGTGCCCGCGGCGGCGCGGTAGCTTTTCCCGGCTGCCACCGGCTCGGAGCCATTGGCTGGCGACTTCCGGCAGCCCGCGAATATTTGTTTGCCAACAGGGCTACCGGCGGCTAGTCTGAAACATCCAAGCAACCGGGCCCTGGATTTGTCGGCAACTTTGGAGGCCTGTGCGGCATCTATACTGCAGGCAGCAGTTTCGCACCGTTTTCCACCTCCCTAAAATTTACGAGGATGGCAGTCGGACCGGAACTCATGGCTCCGCCGCGGGTCTGAATGCATGAGGAGATTTGGAATGAAGCGCTCGGACCTGGTATTCGAAGCTTTACACACCTTCCGGAACCGGTATATGCTTTGTCAGCTTGCCTCCAAGGCCACCCGCAGATTTCACCGGCCCAATACCCGCATCCAGGAAACCATGAATCAGGTAT
Organism: Terriglobales bacterium; assembly: GCA_049509755.1. Classification (GTDB taxonomy): domain Bacteria; phylum Acidobacteriota; class Terriglobia; order Terriglobales; family Acidobacteriaceae; genus JAIQGF01. The sequence continues at coordinate 32,348 of JBEKZP010000010.1, forward strand.
TGGAGCGGATTGGGGTCGCCGACCGGGAGCAAGTCCTGGCGGAACCGGAAAAGGTTGCAGAGGCGCAGCGTCGGGCTGCATAATAGTAGTTCCTAGAGCGCGCCTTCGTACCGCGCAGCACGTCTTCTGACCCCCCTTGAAAATCTCTCCGTAGGTGAACATGACCATCGCTGAACTAAAAGAAAAAAACATTACCGAGCTGACCCGCATTGCTCGGACGCTCGATCTGCCCGGGGCCAGCGGCCTCCGCAAGCAGGATCTCATCTTCAAGATCCTGCAGGCCCAGAGCGAAAAAGAGGGACACATCTTCGCCGAGGGTGTCCTGGAAATCCTTCCTGACGGCTACGGCTTCCTGCGCTCGCCGGACTACAACTATCTGCCCGGCCCGGACGATATCTACGTCTCGCCCTCGCAGATCCGCAAATTCGACCTCAAGACCGGCGACACCATCTCCGGCCAGGTCCGTCCTCCGCATGAGGGCGAAAAATATTTTGCGCTGGTCAAAATCGAGGCCGTCAACTTCGAGTCGCCCGAGGAAGCGCGCAACAAGATCCTGTTCGACAACCTGACGCCGCTGTATCCCCAGGAGCGCTGCAAGCTGGAGACCGTCAAGGACAACATCAGCGCCCGCGTCATGGACCTGTTGACGCCCCTCGGCAAAGGCCAGCGCGGCCTGATCGTGTCGCCGCCGCGCACCGGCAAGACCATGCTGTTGCAGAACATCGCCAACAGCATCACCACCAATCATCCCGAAGTCGTGCTCATCGTCCTGCTGATTGACGAGCGCCCGGAAGAAGTTACCGACATGCAGCGCTCGGTGAAGGGCGAGGTCATCAGCTCGACCTTCGATGAGCCCGCCGCCCGCCACGTGCAGGTGGCGGAAATGGTGATCGAGAAGGCCAAGCGCCTGGTCGAGCACAAGCGCGACGTCGTCATCCTGCTGGATTCCATCACGCGCCTGGCGCGCGCTTACAACACCATCGTTCCGCCCTCGGGCAAGGTGCTCTCCGGCGGCGTGGACTCCAATGCCCTGCAGCGGCCGAAGCGCTTCTTCGGCGCCGCCCGCAACATCGAGGAAGGCGGCTCGCTGACCATCATCGCCACCGCGCTGGTGGACACCGGCTCGCGCATGGACGACGTGATCTTTGAAGAGTTCAAAGGCACCGGCAATTGCGAAATCATTCTCGACCGCAAGCTGGTGGACAAGCGCGTCTTCCCCGCCATTGATATCCAGCGCTCCGGCACGCGCAAGGAAGAGTTGCTGATTCCGAAGGAAGACCTGGCGCGCATCTGGGTGCTGCGCAAGGTGCTCAACCCGCTGTCGCCGGTGGAAGCCATGGAGCTGTTGATCGACAAGCTGAGCAAGACCCAGAACAACAACATGTTCCTCTCGAACATGAGCTCGCTGTAGAAGCGGCTCTCGGCTGTCGGCGCTCGGCTTTCGGCAACAACCTCAGCCCGGACTTCGGTCCGGGCTTTTTCTTCGGAGAATCAACCTCTCACCTCCATGACGCGAGATAGTAACGCACCGGGTTCCGCCGATGGACATGGCGCGGTTTCCAAGCTAATTTTTCAGCGACCGCTATATGCAATTCGTTAAGGCAGAATCATGACCACGGACGTTGAACGCCGCCGGGCGCCTCGGTATTCAGTTTTCCTGCCGGTACGCATGCCAACGACCGGAACGGGAGATATGTTCGGTGTCACCCGGGACGTCAGTTCCGGCGGCTTGTTTTTCTACACCGAATTAGAGTACTTGGAAGCGGGCAACCGCATCGACTTCGTCTTCCAGTTTCCGCCGCAAGTTAGCGGTCAGGCCGCGACCACGCGGTGCCGCGGCACCGTGGTGCGCGCCGAAGCCGCCGAAAACGCGCGCGGCATCGCCGTCCGCATCGATCGCATTTCGTTCCTGGACAGCTAATCCCAGGTACATGGTCGTCGGTAATTTGTGCGTCGGGTTACGGACGCTCACACTAGGAGTATTCAAGGTCCAAGAGGTCTGCATGCAGCAGGTCACAATCCCCACCGAGCCCAATACGAGGTTGACCGTTCAGACCCGATCGCTGGCGCATCGCAGGCCCGAGCACCAGGCTGAAAGCGTCGCCGAGACGCGCGCCAAGCAGGCTCCGGCGACCGACCCTGAGATCGCGGAGGGCTTCAACCTGGCAGCAAAATTCTTGTTGGCGACAACCCACGCCAGCGGCGTAGCCATCGCCATCCTCGATGAAACCGGGCTTCACTGCCGGGCCAGCGCCGGGGAAGCGCCGCAGTCCGGCACCGCGATCCGCCTGGAGAACACGATTTCCGGAGAATGCATCCGCAGCGGAGCTTCCTTTCACTGCGATGACACGCTGACCAAGTGTCCCAACGCTCTGCCGGCCAGGTCGATCCTGCTTTTACCGATCGTCTGGGGACGCAACACGCGTGGACTGGTGGCGCTGTTCTCGCGCCAGCCGCAGGCATTCGGGCAGGCCAGCGTCGCGATTGCGCGCTCGGCCGCGGCCATGGTGGCGATCGCACTCAATGCCTGGTCGCCCCAGCTTGACTGCCCCATCGACGGCCAGGTGCTGGAGGCGGAAATCGCCGAACCCGCTCCGCCGGCGCCTGCGCTGGCTGCTGCGCCGGCCAAAATTGCCGCGCCCGCGGCCGCAACCGAAACCGATTCGCCGCTTGCGCCCGAGTGGCACGCCCGGCTGAGTCCCAGCAAAGTGCTGTGCGGCCTGCCTTGTGCGACTTGCGGCTCGTATTCCGCCGCCACCGAGCCGCGCTGCCCGGTGTGCAAGGCAGCGAAGTAGTAGCGTTATCGATTAACCCAGCCTCGCACGTGATTGCCCGCCAAGAGTATGAAGCCTGCGTGCCACCCAGAGAACGCATGAGTGTGCGTCGGAAAGAGACAATTTGCTGCGTGCGCGGAAAATCGCGCCCATGCCGATGACGCCGCATTTGAAGTTGGCGGCGTCAAGAGCGCAAGGCTACGGCGCCAGAGAAGAGAGGTCACCGGGCGCATGGGTGGCGGCGATTTCGTAGTGCAGCGACTTGGGGTCATAGCGGGAGAGGTATTTGCGCCGCTCCTCGGGGATGACGGCGGTTTCGTAGTCGGGGCCCGCGACGGCGCGGATGGCGTCGATGGAGTCCCAGAGCATGATGGTGACGAACTCGATTTCGGCGCCGGCGTCTCTGCGCAGCAGGTAGCTGCCGCGATAACCCTTCACTTTGCCGATTCCCCGCAGAAGTTCCGGTTTCAACATGGACTCATAAGCGTCGGCGTGCTCAGGCCTGGTGTAACCGTGCCAGATTCTTGCGATCATGGTAGCTCCGCGGCAGAAAAAGGCCGGCAGGAAACTGCTGCCGGCCCGACAGAATCAGGGACAGGGAGATTCCTGAGATCAGCTCAGTGTTTCGTCTCGTCCTTTTTCTTGTCGTCGCCGGTGTTCATGGACAGGGACATGACGTGCGCTTCGCCCTTGTCGGGATAGAAGTGGGCGTTCAGCTTGACATGGTGTCCCTCGTGTCCCTTCACGGCTTCCGGGTTCACCAGTTTCCAGCTCTTCTTGTCCTTGTCGCCGGTGAAGGTCTTGCCATCCTTGCCGATGGTGCCTACAACGTCCGTGGCCGCTGGGCCAGCGCTCTTGGCTTCCTTCTTGCCCATGTCGCCCTTGTCCGAACCGTACTGCGCAACGGCGGACATGGAAATCAGGACCACAAGCGCGAGCAGAGCCACCGATAGTTTCTTCATTGCCATCCTCCTTGTGTCGTTTGTCCCCTTGGTGGGCGCGAGCCATTGTAGGAGCCGGGCGTGGGGAATGACAAGTGAAAGGGACGTACGGATTGCGTGTAGCGCCGCCCGGGAGACTCCCCGAGCCGGCTGCCGGCAGGGCTCAATTGCGGAAAAGCAAAGATCCTGCGTGGGCGAGCACCGCGCCCACGCAGGATGATGCCACGTTCAGGACCTATTGCTGCGACGCATTGGCGGCTGCGACCTTCGACTTGTCGTTCTCACCGAAACGCGTCACGTAGGGAAACACGGGCGTGACTTCAAAGGACATCTTTTCGCGGGGCGAGATCAGCGGTACACGGCTGGTCTTGGTCATTTCGACCTTGTCCGACCAGGGGTCCATGTGGATGCGCCCGCCCAGCGGCAGGGCGGCGATCTGGTCCGCGTTGCGCTGCTCCAATTGCGGCGCACCGGTCATGAGCGCCGACATGCGCAGGCCGCCCTTCTCAGCCAGGCTGTTGCCGAGATGGGCGCGCAGCAGGTTGGGCAGGTCTTTCTCGCGAGCCTGGAGGGCCTGCAGGAAGAGGCCGGCATTGCCGAGTTTGTCCTTGTAAGGAGAGTTCTGCAGCAAGGCGATCGCTTTCTGATCGGCTTCGGATTGGGCGCGCTCGTCGCGGGTCATGCGGAGGCGGCGGAACGTCTGCTCGTCGGGGAAGATCATGCGGTCGTTGAATGCGTACTGGCTGTCGAGATCCTGGCCGAGGGTAATGTGCGCCAGTTCGTGGGCGATGACGGCGGCCAGCGTGGCTTCGTCGGGCAGGACGTCAATCAGGCCGCGGCTGAGCACAATGGTGTGGCCGATGGTGAAGGACTCCAGCGGGGCGGTGAGAAGCACGCGGGCGTGCACTTCAGGCTGAAGGCTGAGGTTGTTGGTGACTACCAGGTTGTTGATGACGGTCTCCAGGACCTTGTCCACTTCGCCGGCGGGCGCGATCAGTCCGGCAACTTCGAGGCGCTCGACCACGTTGCTTTCGGCCAGGCGTTCCCAGGCACGCTGCGCCTGTACGGGCGAGGCATCCTGCGCGGACTCGCTCTGGTCCTGCACCTTGGGCGAGTCCACCGTGATGGCGGAGTACTCGTCGCGGTGGCCGATGTGGGCCTGGTCATAGCCCCAGAAACGCGTCTGCGACTTGAAGCGCACGGTGCTGAACAGGTGGTTGGGCACGGCGGATTCCTCGCTGTAAACGTAGGCGGGGAGCCACACGCCCGGACGCATGTTCAGGCGCCAACTGTCGAAGTGCAGGTAGCTGGCGAAGCGCGGCGCGGGCGCGTAAGTGCCGTTGAAGCGGATGATGTTGTAATCCTGGTCTTCCACCCAGATACGGCCGAGGAAGCGCCCGTTGCCGGTGTTCTTCTTGGGCGAGACGTCAACCACGATGCAGCGCACCTCGCCGAGGAACTCGCGGCGGACGAACTTGAAGTCATAGTGGGCGCGGTCGAAGCTGCTGTCGTCCATCACGATCATCTGCATGAAGCCGAGCGGCAGGTACTTCATCGAATAGAAGGCCGTCAGCTTGTCGGCGAAGGCGCGCATGAACCCCGGCTGCTTCATAAAGGAGCGGCTGCGGCGGGCGCCGTTGCTCATATCCATGCGGCCGAGGAAGTACGTGTCCTTCGCGGGAACGAAGCCGAGGTCGTTATCGGGCCGCATGTTCTGGATGTAGGTTTCGACCACGGGCGAGTACTTGCGCAATTCCTGCAAGGTCGCCTTCTCGCGCTCGGTGGCGCGGTCCACGACCTGGTCGAAGGAACTCTGCGACACGCTGCCGGGCGTCTGGAGCAGGGTGGTCTTGGGTTCGTCGTTGCCGGCCATCAGCGGCAGGCTGAGGCACAGGACCAAAGCTGGGAACAGTAACTTGGCAATCCGCATGGTGCTCCTCCCCGGCTTCCGTCGCGTGGGGATGCGCGGAAGCACACGGGTTCAATACGTTCAAGCCATCTGAAAAACAATGTGCAACGTCGCGGTGGAGTCAATGGGCGCTCCGCTGCGGGTTGCAGGTTTATAGCGAATCTGTTCGGCGGCGCGGATGGCGGACTCGTCAAGACCATGACCCAGTCCGCGCACAATGCGCAGCACGTGCAACTTGCCGGAGGCGCTGAACTCCACCTCGAGCAAAACTTCTCCTTCCACGCGGGCGGCGCGAGCGTCGGCCGTATAGCTGGGCGTGGGTTTGGAAATAATCTGTACCGGGAGCGCGTCGGCCTTGGGCGCTTCGTCGCGACGCGCGACCTGCTTGACCGGTTCGCTGTTGGTGAAGCCGGCCTGCTTGATGGTGCCGCCGCGCCTTCCGCCGCCGGTGCCGGTGGCGACGCCATTGCCGAAGCCGGCGCTGGTCACCACGGCGCGCACGCCGCGGCTGCCGCCAGTGCCGTTGCCATAACCGGGTCCCTGCGGCAGATCAAAGGAACCGAGAGCGGCGATGTTCACTCGCCCGCTGGTGTTATTGCCGGCGGGAACGCCGTTGGGATCGCCGAAGCCTCCGGTCTGGACCTTGCGCGCGTCCAGAACGGCGGTGGGCGTGGCGGAGCTTCCGGTGGAGAACTCACCCGTCTTCACCTGCGGCGAAGGCTTGGGCGAAGGACGCTCGGCGGCGACCGTCGGGAAATTGGGCGCGGGCTTCGCGACCTGCGGCTTCACTTCCGGGAGATCAGGCTTGGGGGCCGAAACTTCGATTTTCGGCGGTTCCAGCGTTGCGACTTCAGGTCTTTCGATCGGTCTCGCCTTGGCCGCCGCGAGCAGTTTCGGCGGAATGCGCTGCGGCGCGTGGTTCACCGGCGGCGGCGGCGCAAGCGAAATGTAAACGTACTGATGCTGGGGAACGATGGCGGCAGGGTGGATCAGGCCGAGGCTGACAAGTACAGCGAGGCCGGCCGCCTGGACCAGAAAACCGGCGGTGAAGGCCTTCCGCCGCTTCGGCGCCGACGGAATACCGGCGAACATGGGAACGATGCTCGGTTTCAAACTGCTCATGGTTGCTGGGCGTGGCGGCTTTTCGTTTTGAGGGAGAGTAGCTGCCACCCTGTGCAAGCCGCACATTACCAACTGCGCTGCGGCACGACAATGGCCACAGCCGTAACGAAAGGTGTTGTACCAGGCAGCTACAAGCTAGGGAGTTGGTTAAGGTTGTTTATTACTAAGTTACAGGAGTTTCGTCTATCCTGTACCGGCAGTGGAAGGTAAATTCCATGAATGTAGCCGGAAAGCGATGGTATTGATTAACTATTTAGTAAATATAAAGCAGGGTGTGAGCAGGGGCATGAAAGGTGGCAGGGAGGCACTACGAAACCGGAGTCGTAGGCCGATAGTGCGGATCATTTTGGACACGCAGAGGCCGCAGACTGTGTAAGGACAACCCAGGCGAGGGAATTATCTCCACAGAAGACTGCTTATGCAGACCGCGTCTGTAGGGGCGCGGTGAATTGTTCGAGCGTGATGGAGGGCGAAAGCAGCTTGGCGCGGGCAAAAACATGGTCACGGTCGGCATCGGACTTGGCGGTGGCATAGCGCCGGCGCAGGACGGAAATTTTGTCCTTGCGGGTACGACGGCGGCGGATCTCGGGGCGACGGCTGGGAGCGGACATGGAAACCTCGCGGGAATTGCGATTATGTGCCGGAGCTTTCTATACACGGAGGAGGGGAGGTAAAGCAAGCGGCCGATCGGATGGGCTCAAAGCAGGCGGTGCGCTGCGGTTGGAACGGCGGACGCTTGATTGATTTTCAGGACCGGCGGGTGGTCTGGCGTGGGGAGAAGTTCTGCATCATGGAGCGGTACAGTTCCATGATGGTGTCATGGATTTCCGCCAGCAGGGCGGGGTCGGGCTTGCCGCGGGACCGCTTCTGGAGTCGGACGACGGTATCGCGGAGAGTCTGGAGGAATTCATCGCAGGCCACGGTTTGATCGATGTGGCGGCCGAGATCGGCGCAAATCTGCTTCTGAAGGCTGATGTCAATGAATCCGGACAAGGGCGCCAACACTTTAAGGCAGGCGTCGGCAGCTTGGTTGGAAGTTGCAGGCTTCGCGAAAGAGGCTCGCGGCTTACCGGGTTGTTTGCTTCGCGGCATAGTTGTACCGCAATACCCTAGCAATACAGTATTAAAGGATTGTTACAGCGCAAAGTGACTTTGGCAATCCCCGGGCACTGTATGTGGTGCTAATCGCCGAGGATCTTGACGATGACCCGCTTGGAACGCCGGCCGTCGAATTCGGCGTAGAAGACGCGCTGCCAGGTGCCGAGGTCGAGGCGTCCGGCGGTGATCGGCAGAATGACCTGGTGGTGGACGAGAATTGCCTTGAGGTGGGAGTCACCATTGTCCTCACCGGTTTCGTGATGGCGATAGTCGGGGCGGAAGGGGGCGAGCGTTTCCAGCCACTGGTCAATGTCGCTGAGGAGGCCGGGCTCGTTGTCGTTGACGTAGACGCCGGCGGTGATGTGCATGGCGGAGACCAGCGCGAGGCCTTCCCGCACGCCGCTTTTCGTGACGGCCGCTTCCACCTGCGGCGTGATGTGGACGTACTCGCGGTGCTTCCTGGTGTTGAAGGTGAGGTACTCGGTGTGGGATTTCATGGCGGCTCCTTTGAGAAACTAAAGCGCGATGAGCGCACAAGGCAGGATTTCATTCTAGTGCGCGAAACCATACAGCCATTTTCGTGTTGATACAACAATAGGGCGTGCCTTCGTCAGTGGGTCTTCGAAGGGCCCACAACTTGTTGAGACCACGGAGGACTAGAGATGAAGAAGCTGTTGGGAATGGCAGTCATGCTCATGGTGGTGTCGGTTCCGGTGTTATGCCAGGACTATTCGAAGGTGGAAGTGTTTGGGGGCTACCAGTACACGCGCATTAGTCCCGGTAGCGGGATCAGCGGCGAGAACTTCAACGGGTGGAACGCGGCCGTGACCGGAAACATCAACCACTGGCTGGGGGCGACGGGGGATGTCAGCGGGGCGTACAAGGACATCAGCGGAGTCAGCGTGAAGCAGCACACCTTTTTGTTCGGGCCTACGATCGCGTCGCACAGTTCGGGAAAATTTACTCCCTTTGCGCACGCGTTGTTCGGCGTAGCGCACGCGTCGGGAAGCGCCTTCGGCGGTAGCACCAGCGATAATGCATTCGCGATGGCATTGGGAGGCGGCGTGGACGTGGGAGTGAGGAACTTCGCGATTCGCCTCGCGCAATTCGACTACCTGATGACGCGCTTCGGCGGCACCTCGCAGAACAATTACCGGCTTTCGTCGGGAATTGTATTCCGGTTCTGAAAGCAAGTTCGCGTCGTGCCAAGGACGGCGGCATGAGGCCGCCGTCCTTGTTTCTCGCTCAGCGCAGGGACTGCTCGACTTCGTCGATCCAGTCGGGACGCTTGAGGACTTCGCGGGGCTTGGGTCCGTCGGCGGCGCCGACGATGCCGTCGCGCTCCATCAGATCAATGAGATGAGCGGCGCGGCCGTATCCGACACGCAAGCGGCGCTGCAGTAGGGAAGTGCTGGCCTTCCCGAACTCCAGGACAAGTCGCACGGCATCTTCGAAGAGCTCATCGTTTTCTTCCTCGCCATTGTCTGAACTACCTGCGCTGCCGGCTTCCACTCTGCCGTTTTCGTCCCTGGGCGGCTCGAGGAATTTTTCCTGATACTGGGCCAGGGCTTGCGACTTCCAGAACTCGACGACGGCGGCGATTTCCTTTTCCGTGACCAGCGGGGCGTGCAGGCGATGGACGCGCGCCGAGCCGGAGGGGAGATAAAGCATGTCGCCGCGTCCGAGCAGGGCCTCGGCGCCGTTGGCGTCGAGGATGGTGCGCGAATCCACTTTGGTGGCGACGCGGAACGAAATGCGGGCGGGGAAGTTGGCCTTGATCAGGCCGGTGATAACGTCCACCGACGGGCGCTGCGTCGCCAGCACAAGATGGATGCCGACGGCGCGCGCCATCTGGGCGAGGCGGGTGACGGATTCCTCGACGTTGTTGCCGTCGAGCATCATCAGGTCGGCAAGTTCGTCGATGATGATGACAATGTAGGGGAGGGGGCCTTCGCGTTCCTCGTCGCCGAACAGGCTGAGCGTGTTGTCGCCTTCGTAGAGTTTGTTGAACTGGTCAATGTTGCGCACGCCTTTTTCGGCGAGCAGCTTGAGGCGGCGCTCCATCTCGCGTACGGCATTGCGCAGCGCGTTGGCGGCGAGCTTGGGCTCGGTGATGATCGGGGTGTAGAGGTGCGGCACGCCTTCGTAGACGCCGAGTTCGAGGCGCTTGGGGTCCACCAGTATGAGGCGAACCTGATCGGGCGTGGCTTTGTAGAGCATGGACATGATCATGGCGTTGATGGCCACGCTCTTGCCGGAGCCGGTGGAGCCGGCGATGAGCAGGTGCGGCATGGAGGCGAGGTCGGCGACCACGATGCGGCCGTTGATGTCCTTGCCGAGGGAAATCGTCAGCTTGGATTTGTGGGCAAGAAATTCCTGCGATTCGACACACTCGCGCAGCCAGATGGTCTCGCGCTCGCGGTTGGGGACTTGAATGCCGACGGTGGACTTGCCGGCCATGCGCTCGATGAGGATGCTTTCGGCGCGCAGGGCGAGACAGAGGTCGTCACAAAGGCTGGTGATGCGGCTGTACTTGATGCCGGCCTCGGGCTTGAGCTCGAAGGTGGTGACCACCGGGCCGGGGTTGATCTGCGTCACCGAGCCGTGCACTTCGAACTCGGAACACTTGGCGGTGAGCACGGTGGCCAGGGTCTTGAGCTCATCTTCGTTGATCGTCCCCTGCTCGTCGGGACGATGCAGCAAGGCGCTGGACGGGAGCTTGAACCCGCCGGCAATGCGCGGCAGGGTGGTCTTTGCCTTCTGATTGCTGTCGGCGCGCGAGGTGACTTCGGGGACGAGCGCGAGGTCGCCGGAGGCGAAGGCCGCGAACGGCTCGGCGGCAGACTGCGGAGACGGCGCGGAGGCTGCGAGTTCTTTCTCGATGCCGGTCTGAACCGGCTCTGCCGGCGTGCGCCGGGCCTGCACCAGTTGCGTGCTGACCACCGCCTTCTGCTGGGCGCGGCGCTTCTCCAATTGCTTTTGAGCTTGCGCCTTGGCGCGCGCGGCCCGCCAATCCTGGAAGCGATCACGCAGGGCGAAGGCGAAAGCGAAGCGCGTCTCCAGCCACAGGCGGAGCGCACCGAAGGAGAAGGCGGTCGAGAGATAGAGGGCGACAGCGATGGCGCTGGCGCAAACCAGATAGGCGCCGATCAGGTTGAAGAAGTGAATCAGGACATCGGCGGCGACGCGTCCCAGCAGGCCCTCGATGGGGATGGCGTGCAACCAGCGCCAGTGCCAGGGGAGCAGTCCCAGGAAAGCGGCGGCAAAGACCAGCAGCGAGCCGGCGCCGAGGACGCGCGCTACCGGCGATTCGACCTTGCGCGAGCGAAACCAGCGCCCGCCGAGCAGGCCGAGAAACAGCGGCATCAGGAAGGCGGCGATCCCGGCGAATTGCAGCGACACGTCGCTGCCGTAGGCTCCGACGATGCCGATCCAGTTGCGCGACGGACGCGAAGGCAGCGGCGCGGAGGCGGTGTTGAACGACGGGTCAAGCGGAGAATAGGACGCAATGGCGAGGAAAAGGAGGAGCGCGGAGACGAGCAATAGGAAGCCGACAAGCTCGTTCAGCCGGCGATTGTTCGTCGGGGTAAAGACCTGAGAGAAAACCTTCATTTGGCGTATCGCGAGGTGCGACAGCCAGAGCACGGTGATTATGGCAGGTTTTTCGGGGATTTGGGATGAAATTTCGGTTGGGTAACCGATCAGGCACAAGGCGGAAGGCGGAAGGCACAAGGGGCAAGGCGGAATCAAACCCTAGATTCCTCGGGGCTTCGGCGCTTCGCGCCTCGGTTACGGCTGAAGCCGTGACCTACCGAGCCCCTCGGAATGACAACACTATAAATTGCGCGTTTCGGCACGGCTAAAGCCGTGCCCTTCCCGAGAGGCGGTGCCCTTTCCACTAGCTGCCGGATTTTAGGATCCAGGCGAAGACGGCGAGGCCGAGGAGGATGCGGTAGATGGCGAAGGGAGCGAAGCCGCGCTGGCGGACCCATCGCATGAACCAGGCGACGACGACATAGGCGACGATGAAGGAGACGACGAAGCCGATGATGAGCACGATCCATTCGTGCAGGTCGCGTGGGGCAACGCCGATCTCGCCGCCCGCGCCTGGTTTGTGGCGCAGCGATTTCAGCAAATCGTAACCGGTGGCGGCGATCATGGTGGGAATCGAAACCAGGAAGGAGAATTCGAGCGCGGCGGGGCGCGACATGCCGGCGGTTTGTCCGGCGGCGATGGTGGACATGGAACGCGAGGTGCCCGGGAAAACCGCGGAGAGGATCTGGCAGGCGCCGATCCAGATGGATTGCGGCAGGGTCATCTGATAAATGCTCTCCGTCCGGAAGCCCGCGGTGGCGGCGCCGAGGGAGCGCGCGCTGCCCGAGTTGCCGGGAACAATGCGAGGCGCGCCGTACACCGCATCCACGATCCACATGACGATGCCGCCGACGATCAGCGACGTGGCCATGATGTAGAGGTTTTCGAGATTCTTGCCGATGACCTTGGTCAGCAGGTAAGCCGGACCGGCGGTCACGACGAAGGCGACGCCAGTCAGAGTAAGAGGATGGTTCCACAGGTCGTGGCGGCCGTCCGGACCTTGGGGAAAAGTCTTGATGAATTCCTTGAGGCGGGCGCGGAAGTAGATGGGCAGGCAAAGAATGGCGCCGAGCTGGATGACGATGGAGTACATCTTCCAGTAGCCGCTGGCGAGGTCCAGGCCCATGGCTTTTTCGACGATGCGCAAGTGCGCGGTGGAGCTGACAGGAAGAAATTCGGTGAAGCCTTCGACGATGCCGAGGAGGATGGACAGCAGGTAATGGTTCAAAAGCGGATTCCTCGCTGCGCTCGGAATGACAATCTCATAAGGGCGGCTACTCCATAAGGGCGGTTACTCGACCGCAGTCCCGTAGGTGGGGATTCCCTGCTCCAATTTATACAACAGAGTTTGGGCGCGGTTGGCCCAGTCGCTTTGTGGAAAATTGGCGATGACGCGCTGGGCCAGGGCAACCGCCTTGGCTTTGGCGTCGCCGATGTGGTTCGACTTGCCGTCGTTTTGGTAGAGCTCGATGAGGGCAGAGCGGCGGTAGGCGGCGTTGTACAGGGCCTCGGCGGCGACCGGCGACTGGGGATGCTCGTCGGCGTATTTCTCGTAAACTTCGGCTTCCTTTTCGGGGCACTTGGATTCGCCCTGCCAGTCACCGCAAAGTTTGTTGTCGAGCAAGTGGTAGGCGGCCAGGTCAGCCCACTTGCTGTGGGGAAATTTCTTGATCACCTGTTTCATCAGGTCTTCGTCGATGCCGTAAAGACGTGTGCGGGGATCTCGGCCGGAGGGGCGTCCGAACAGGTCGGCGCGATCGATTTGCCAGCGAATGTCGGCGGCGCGGTACAGCGATTCGCCCGCGACCGGCGACTGCGGGAAATATTCGGCGGCGCGGTAGTAAAGACGGAGCGCATCCTTGTCGGCGCCTTTGCGCCCGCCGCGGCGGCTGGCTTCCTGCTCGCTGTCCACGGCTTCCCCGAACAGGACCTTGTCGCCGTTGGGCGTGGCGGCGCGCACCACACCCTTGTCGAGGATCCAGCCGCTGACGTCGCGGCCTTCGATGGTTTCAGTGGGCTCGGAGAGAGTGGCAAGCACGTGGAGCCAGTCGCGGGATTTCTCGATGACGGCGACCTCGCGGCCGCGATCGATGGTGGCGATCTTGGGAGAGTTGGTTTCGGGCGAAAGGTAAATCTGCGCGGCGCGCACCATGACGCCGCGCTCGGTGGCGTGAGCCAGAGGGACGAGGGCAAACACTGTTGTCAGGAGGAGGTACCGGCACTTCATTTGTTCTGAACTCCTGCGGTGATGTGATTCTAGCAGCAGGGAAGCGCAACGCTGCGCGTTCGAGGGCGAACACGCTCCAACGTCATGAGTGAGGCAAGTCGGACAGGACGCGAGCGAGCAGGGCGGGATCGATGTTGCCGCCACTGATGACGGCGACGGTCTTGCGCGCCGGGGGGAGTTTGCCGGCGTGAAACAGGAAGGCGGCAAAGGTGACGGCGCCGCTGGGTTCGGCGACCAGCTTGGCATCGAGCGCGAGAGTGCGAATGGCCGTGAGGATTTCCGATTCGGAGACGGTGACAATATCGTCCACGAAGCGGCGGATGTGATCGAAATTGATTTCGCCGACGGACTGGGTGCGGAGGCCGTCGGCGAGAGTGCGCGCAGTCTGGTCGGCGGGAAACTCGACGATGCGGCCGGAGCGGAAGCTGGCCTGCGCGTCGCAGGCGAGTTCGGGTTCAACGCCGATGACTTTCGCTTGCGAGCCGCTGAGCTTGAAAGCGGAGGCGATGCCGCTGATGAGGCCGCCGCCGCCGACCGGGACCAGGACGAGGTCGGCATCGGGCAGGTCGGCGAGGATTTCCAAACCGGCGGTGCCGGCGCCGGCGATGATTTTTTCGTCGTTGTAAGGCGGGATGATGGCGTAGCCGTGCTCGTGGGCGAGATCCTCGGCCCGGGCTTGGCGTTCGGAGCTGGCAGGACCGACGAAGACGACTTCGGCGCCGAGCGCGCGCGTGCTGTCAATCTTGATCTGTGGCGCGTTGTCGGGCATGACGATGACTGCTTTCACGCCCAGGGCACGAGCAGCGTAGGCGACGCCTTGAGCGTGGTTGCCGCTGGAATAGCTGATGACGCCGTGGCGGCGTTCGGCGTCGGCGAGCGAGGCAATTTTGTTGTAAGCGCCGCGCAGTTTGAAGGAGCCGATGGGTTGCAGGCTCTCGGGTTTCAGGTAGAGTTCACGGCCGGGCTGCTGGCGTGGGTAGGGAAGGAGCGGCGTGCGGGCGGCGATTCCGCGCAGGCGCTGCTGGGCAAGTTTGATGTCGTCGAGGCTGACCATGGAAATTCAAGATTATATGGCTTCCGGAACAGGTTGAACCGCAAAGGACGCGAAGGAGGCAAAGCCAGCTAGTGCTGGTGAATTTGACAATCCGGTCGCGGCGCAGCAGATGCGATTGTTCTGATAGCGTTGCGGGATAATTATTATTACAGTTTGTTAACCGTCCGAGGCCCGAATGGTCAAAGTCGCAGACGCGACGACGAATGCCGCGAATTCCGACCCACTGCTGTCGTTGGTGGGGTCAAGAAAAGACCTGTGGGCGGGCGAGCCGGCCGATGATTACGTGCGACGTCTGCGTGAAGGTTGGCATGAGCCAATCACGGGGACGGTGGCAAGGCGGTCAACGTGATCGGCTGCGGAAGTGTCAGGCGGGCGCGGCGAGCGTCGTGTTTTTGCCGGAAGTGGGCCATGGCGCGGCGTCCCCAGGTGCGCACGAAATAATAGTTGAGAGTGGCGCCGATAGCGGAGCTGAGGACGGGAATCAGGCGTCCGGCCCAGCGCTCGACGACGTCGCCGCTGGCCTGCACCGCGATGCGCCGGATGACACGCGGCACGAACCGGTTCACCACTTCCTTTTCCAATAATTCGCGGCTGATGTCCACGCCGGCGGCGCTGGCGGCGGCGACCCAGAGCTCCGCCACTTCGGTATCGGTGGCAAATTGGAAGCCGTAGATCAGGCTGAGCTTTTGGATGGTTCGGATGGTGATGCCGGCGAGGATGCTGAGGTCGGGAACGATGGTGAGCAAGCCGCCGAGGCCGAACCCGGCGCCTTCGACAGCGGCCACTTTCATGCCGGAGCGGATCACGTCGACGGCAACCAGGTCGAGTTGCTCCGGGGAGACGGAGAACACGCCGTCATAAGTGTTGATCGGCAGTCCGTAGCCGGTGCGAAGCTGAAGAAGGAACTTCTGCGGGTCCACCTTGACGGTTTCGTAGGCCTGGGTGAGGCCGCGGCGCAGGCCATCTTCGACGCGCAGGCGGAGCCAGGATGGTTTCTCTTCGGCCATGAATTGTCAGCATACACCGGTCGTCCTGCCGCGTTCGAGGGCGAACGCGCTCCACCTCGCGGACTCCCGCGTGACCTGCTGTGCTAGCATCAGATGTTTACCTATGCCTACTGGAAAGCTCCATGTCGTGCCGTTGGGCGGACTCGGCGAGTTCGGGATGAACTGCATGGCCGTGCGCTGGGGCGACGACATCATCGTGATCGACGCCGGCCTGATGTTCCCCGAGACGGAATTGCTCGGGGTCGACATCGTTGTTCCCGACATTACTTACCTGATTGAGAACCGCAAGCACGTGCGCGCGATCGTGCTGACGCACGGCCACGAGGACCACATCGGCGCGTTGCCGTACATCCTGGCGGAGCTGAACGTGCCGGTGTACGGCACCGAGTTCACGCTGGCGTACGTGGAGGACAAGCTCGACGAGCACGAACTGCTGGACAACGCCACCCTGGTGGAGATGCGTCCGGGCGAGATGGTCACCATCGGGCCGTTCAAGATCAAGCCGATCCACGTGACGCACTCGCTGGTGGACTGCGTTGCGCTGGCCATTCATACGCCGCTGGGCGTGATCATCCACACCGGCGATTTCAAAGTTGATCCCACGCCCACCGACAACAAGCTGTTTGACCTGCATACCTTCGCGGAGTACGGCAAGGCAGGCGTGCTGGCGCTGTTCCAGGATTCGACCAACATCGAGCGCACCGGGTACACGCCGAGCGAGCGGGCGGTGGGGCGCAAATTCGACGAGGTGTTCGCGCGCACGCCGCGGCGGCTGTTCATTTCGTGTTTTTCCTCGTCCATCCACCGCATCAAGCTGGCGATTGACATGGCGTACCAGCACCGGCGCAAGGTGGCGCTGGTGGGGCGCAGCATGAACGACTCCACCGAGATCGCGCAGGATCTGGGATACATCGAAGTGCCGGACGGGCTGCTGATTCATCCCGGGGAGATCAAGAATTTTCCGCCGGAGCGGGTGATGGTGCTGATCAGCGGAACGCAGGGCGAGCCGATGTCGGGACTGTCGCGCGCGGCGGTGGACAATCACAAGCACGCGAAAATCGAACCGGGCGACACGGTGGTGCTGTCGTCGCGCATCATTCCGGGAAACGAAAAGTCCATCTACCGGATGATCGACCACCTGTACCGGCGCGGCGCCAACGTGATTTACGAGGACGGATCGCAGCCGCCGATTCACGTCAGCGGGCACGCCAGCCAGGAGGAATTGAAGCTGCTGATCAACCTGGTGAAGCCGCGGTATTTCATTCCGATCCACGGCGAGTACCGGCAACTGAAGCGGCACGCGGATTTGGCGGGCAGCATGCTGGGCGCGGTGGGATCGGTGATGATGATCGAGAGCGGCGACGTGCTGGAATTCGACGAACTGGGCGCGCGCAAGGCGGGGCGCGTCGCGGTGGGGCGCGTGTGCATTGATTCGGGATCGCGCGGGGACGTGGTGGAAGACCTCATCATCAAAGACCGGCGGCATCTCAGCGAGGACGGGATCGTGCTGCCCATCATCGCCATCAACAAGCTGACGGGGCAGATCGAGTCGGCGCCGGAGATCGTGATGCGCGGGTTCGCGGCGGCGGGCTTGGACAACGGCCTGATGGCCGAGGCACGGCAGATCATCATGGACACGCTGGAGCACTCCACCGAAGAAGAAAAGCGCGACTGGGGCGTGATCAAGGAAAAGATCCGGCAGGACCTGAAGCGCTTCATCGTGAAAAGCACGTCGCGCCGGCCGCTGATCATGCCGGTCATCCTGGAGATTTGAGGGTAACCGACGGGCGGTGACCCTTTGTACTGCTGGTTTGCGATTGACAGACGAAGTTGAACAAAGGTACTGTGAGCAAATACTGGACGTTGATTTGAACCGCACTTTGCTAATCCGCCAGGTTGGTCCGACGCAAGCGCCGGAATTCGAGCTCGTCTGCGCGACCACGACAATTACAACAACAACAGCCATCACAGGAGCGCACGGCGGATAGGGTAGTTCAGCCAGAACCAGGATTTGAAAGCCACCTCCGCCGCCGGCGCAGGTGGCTTTTCTGTTCTTGCACACTTTTGAGAAACGGGGAAGGCGATGAGTTTGCTAGTCATGAAATTCGGAGGGACGTCGGTCGGGTCGGCGGAACGCATTCGGCAGTCGGCGCAAATCGTTGGTGACGAGCGTCGTCAGCATTCCGTGGTGGTGGTGGTTTCGGCGCTGAGCGGGATCACCGACCTGATTATTGAGACGGTGAATGCGGCTTGCGCCGGAGATCGCGACGGCTCGGAGGCAAAACTCGAGCAAATTGAGCGGCGCCACCGCGAGGTGGTCGAGGACCTATTTGGCGGCGACAGGCGCGAATCGGTCATGGCCGCGATTGGTGAAGTGCTGCGGGAACTGCGCGAAGTTTGCGGCGCGCTCCTCATGCTGCGGGCGGCCACGCCGCAGGTTCTCGATGTTGCGCTGGCGATGGGAGAGCGGATGTCTGCGCCGATCTTCGCCGGGCAACTCTGCGAACTCGGAATGGATGGGCGACCGTTCGACTCGATCCGTCTCTTGATCACCAATGACAATTTCGGGAAAGCCAGTCCCAACATGGAGGCGACGACTCAGCTCAGCCGCGAATGCCTGTTGCCCGTCGTGCGCGAAGGCGCCGTGCCGGTCGTCACGGGCTACCGCGGAGGGACGGCCGCCGGGCAGCCGACGACGCTGGGCCGTGGAGGGTCGGATTACTCGGCCACGATCCTCGGCGCGGCGCTGAGCTGCGACGAGATTTGGATCTGGACCGACGTGGACGGCGTCATGAGCGCCGACCCGCGCATCTGCCCGGGCGCCAGCATTCTGCCGGAGATCACCTTCGCGGAAGCGATCGAGATGTCCTACTACGGCGCGAAGGTGATCCACCGCAAAGCGGTTCGCCCGGCGTTGGAGCGCGGGATCCCCGTACTGATCAAGAACTCGTTTTGCCGCGAAGTCGAGGGAACGCGGATCGCTGCCCAGACGCACAGCAACGGGCACGTGGTGAAGGCGGTGACGGCGGTCACTCCGGCGGCATTGATCACGCTGAATATGCCCAACGGGGCCCACTTCGGGGACCTGTTCGGGCGGCTGTTCCTGGGGCTGGGACACGAGCGTATCGACGTACTATTCTCGACGCAGTCATCGTCGGAAAACGCCATCGGCCTGGTGTTTCGCGAGCACGATCTGGAACGCGCGTTGACCGTGACCGAGCGGGTGTTCCGCACCGAAATCAAGCACAGCATGATGGCGCCGATCGCGGTACAGCGCGATGTGGCGGTGATCGCGGTGTTGGGAGAGACGATGAAGGGCAAGTGCGGCGTGCTGGCGCGGCTGTTCACTGCGGTGGCGCGCTGCCAGGTCAGCGTGATTGCGGTGGCGCAGGGCGCCAGCGAAATCAACGTATGCTTCGCGGTGCCGGCGGTTTCTGCGCCGGTGGTGATTCGCGCCGTGCACGATGAATTCCTGGGCGCGGCGGTCCAACCATTTCACGCCTACGAATCCGGAGACGACGATGAACAGACCCATGCCAGCCGCTGCTGCTAAGGGGAGCGCCGAAGCGCAACTGCGGTGTTGCGGCTGCCAGGCGAGTCAGAACGACCCGCAGCCGGATTTTCGTTGTAGCGAATGCGGCGAGCTGCTGGAAGTAACGTACCCGGCGTGGGAGCCCAGTGGGCGCGGCGCCTGGGCAGCGGACTTGAAGCGCGTGTGGCGTGAACGCAGAAGCTCGTTTTCGCTGCTGGATGGAAGCGGTGTGTGGCGCTACCGCGAGTTGCTGCCGATTGTTGCGGACATGGAGAAGGTGGTCACGCTGGCGGAGGGCAATACGCCGCTGTATGCGATGCCGCAAACGGCGCGCCGGCTGGGCATGCGGGCGCTGCTGGCGAAACACCAGGGCATGAATCCGACGGGCTCTTTCAAGGACACCGGGATGACGGCGGCGGTATCGGTGGCACGCGCGCGGGGGTATCAGTGGGTGGTATGCGCGTCCACGGGGAACACCTCGGCGTCGATGGCGGCGTATGCGGCGCGCGCCGGGCTGAAGGCGTTGGTGCTGCTCCCGGAAGGACAGATTGCGTGGGGAAAGTTATCGCAGGCGGTGGAATACGGCGCGGTCACGCTGCAACTCCGGACGGATTTCGACGGTTGCATGAGGATTGCGACGGAACTCGTACGCAGGATGCCGATGTACATGCTGAACTCGATCAATCCGTACCGCATTGAAGGGCAGAAAACGGCGGCGATCGAACTCATGGAGCAACTGGATTGGGACCCGCCGGAGCACATCATCGTGCCCGGTGGAAACCTGGGCAATAGCTCCGCGCTGGGCAAAGGACTGGAGGAGATGCACCGGCTGGGGCTGATCGCGCGGCTGCCGAAGCTTTCGGTGGTGCAGGCCAAGGGCGCCAATCCGCTGTACACGGCGGTCCACGAACGCGGCGGCCGAAGTCTTGTGCCGGTGAAGGCGGAGACGATGGCAACCGCGATCCGCATTGGCAACCCCGTGTCGTGGCGGAAAGCGATCCGGGTGCTGGAGGCAACCGGCGGAACCTGCGAGCAGGTGAGCGAAGAAGAAATTGCGCTGGCCAAGGCGGAGATCGGCGCCGAAGGTTTGGGTTGCGAACCGGCATCGGCGGTCACGCTGGCGGGACTGAAGAAACTGCTGCGCAGCGGGTTCGTCGCTGCCGATGAAAAAGTGGTGCTGGTGCTCACCGGCCATGTCCTCAAAGATCCCGACTACATCATGAAATTCCACGCGGGCCAGTTGTTTGAGCGTGCGACCGAGCTGGGGAGTGAACTGGATCGCCGGCGCCGTCCTCCAATTCAGGTCGAGGCGGATTTGGAGAAAGTCATGGCGGTGCTGGAGAAGTTGCAGGGGGAAGCATGAGTTCGGCTGGGAGCAACCATGATCGCGGGATGCGCGGGATCGAGCTGAAGCTGCCGGCGAGTTCAGCAAACCTTGGCCCGGCTTTCGATTCGGCGGCGATGGCCCTTGATCTCTACCTGCACGTGCGGGCCGAGGCGGCGGCGTCATTTTCGGTAACCGCGAGCGGACGCGATGCGGAAGTGTGCGGCAAGGTCGAGCACAACCTGATCCTGGACTCCTATCGCGAGGTGCTGAAAAACGCGAAGGCGCGGTGTGTCCCGCTGGCGCTGAAGATCGACAACAAGATTCCGGTGGGGAAGGGCTGCGGGTCATCCGCCGCGGCGCGGTTGGCGGGAGTGGCGCTGGCGGTCCACTTCGGCGGACTGGCGTGGACGGACGAGCAGATTCTCGACGAAGCGGTCCGCCTCGAGGGCCACGCCGACAATGTGGCTGCGTGCTGGCTGGGCGGGTTCGTGATCGTGCAGGCGAACCGGAACGAACACGGAAAGCGCGTGCAGGCGAGCCGGATTGAGGTTGCACGCGAGCGGCCGATGCTATTGGTTATTTCCGGCGGCGACCTGGCCACGGGAAAGTCGCGCGCGCTGGTGCCGACGCTGTACGGGCGGGAAGTGGTGGTTGCCAATCTGCAAAGCGCCATGGCACTGGTGGCGGCGTATGCGCTCGGGCGCGACGAACTGTTCAGCACGGCGCAGCACGACGCGCTTCATCAGCCGTATCGCGCGAAGGTATGCCCGCTGCTGCCGTGCTTGCAACCGCTGGCGGGGCAGGCGGGAATCCTGGCGGTGACGCTGAGCGGCGCGGGAAGCTCGGTGCTGCTCACGTTGCGGCATGACGCGTCGCAGCACGAGGTAGGCGAGGCGGTCTCGGAGCGGCTGCGCGCCGCGGGCCTTGCCGGCGAACTGGTATTTACGAAAATGGCGAAGCAGGGTACCTGCCGGACCCAACTGCCGGCACGGGCCATGGCCGGGGAGGGTGTGTGAAGGAAGTCAGGGTAGGAATCGTCGGATTTGGCACGGTAGGGCAGGCGACGGCGGAGTTGCTGGCGGCCAACGCCGATCTAATCGAAGAGCGCAGTGGAGTGCGGCTGGCGGTTACGGTGGTGTGCCGCAGAACCCCAATCCCTGCCGAAGCAATTCCAGCGGGCGCGCGCGCCTGCGCATCGTGGAGCGACGTGGTGTCCGCACCGGACGTCGATATCGTGGTGGAAACCATCGGCGGCAACGGCACCGCCCGCGAGGTAGTCCACCGGGCCTTGATGTCGGGAAAGCCGGTGGTGACGGCGAATAAAGCCCTGATCGCCAAAGACGGCGACGAGATCCTGGCACTGGCTTGCGAGCGCCGCCTGCCGGTTGGGATCGAGGCGACGACGGCGGGAGGAATCCCGATTGTCCGCGCGCTGCGCCGCTCCGCCACCAGCGATCAAGTGATCAAGCTCTACGGGGTGCTGAACGGAACGGTGAACTACATCCTGAGCCGCATGGAGACGGAAGGCCTGGAGTTCCAGGCAGCGCTGGCGGCGGCGCAGCAGGCCGGCTACGCCGAAGCGGACCCGGGGCTCGACATTGACGGCATTGATGCGCGCGACAAGCTGTGCATCCTGGCGAGGATGGCGTTCAATCTGCGGCTGCATCCGGAGGACATCCCGGTCACCGGCGTGCGGCAAGTTTCGCAGGTGGACCTGCAATATGCGCGGCGCCTGAACGGGCGCATTCGGCTGGTCGGAGCAGCAGAACGCCAGGACGATGGAATTGCGGTCACGGTACGGCCGTGGCTGGTGCCGCAAAATTCCATGCTCGGCAAAGTGGAAGGCGTGTTCAATGCCATCTTCGTGGAAGGCGAGCGCAGCGGCACGCAGATGTTCTATGGCCGCGGCGCGGGCGGGCCGGCGACCAGCACCGCTGTGGTTGCGGACCTGATCGGGATTGCGCAGGGACTGGCGTCGAAAACTCCGGGACGGAACCCGATGCCCGGCTTCGGGCCGATCTCGACGCTTCCCCTGACAACCTCTGGAACCTCGTGCGAGTGGTACCTGCGGCTGAGCGTGCGCGACCATCCCGGCATTTTGGCGCGGGTGGCCTCCGTACTTGCTGAGTTGGAGATCAACATCGATTCGGTGCTGCAGGAGCCGCACCTGCCGAAGGAGCGGCTGTCGTTTGTGATCACCGTGGAAACCGTGGCGGAGCGCACCATCAGGCAGGCGATTGAGCGCATCAACCGGTTCGAATTCCTCACCGAGCCGGTATTGCTGGTGCGCATGTTCGCGGGCTAGTCAGGCGGCGCGGGCGGGGTGTCCGGCGGTTTTTCGAACAGCTTGACGTCAATCGGCGGGTTGATTTCGTAGCTCTGGATCTGCTCGGTCGAACTGGGCTGGCCATCCTCGGTGACACTGCGTTGGAAGGGAACGGTGAGCCCGTCAACCGGGCGCCAGTCCGAATAGTCGATGACGCGCATCACCGGCCCGCGCTGCCCGACATCCTGGTAGGAGACCTGCAGTAAGCGCGTGCTCTGCGAGTCGAGCGCCCACTTGACAGAGATGCCGTTGCCGCTGACGTGGACAATCTGCGCCTCGGTGTTGCCCACCTTTTCGGTTCCGCCGAGGGTGAAAACGTATGCCGGATCGGCGGCGTGTTGCGCGATGGCGATCCAGTCGCGCTTCAAAGTGTTCAGCCGTTCCTGCTGTATCGACGACGGCATGTCGCGCGTGCCCGCTCCCGTCATGCTCATGAACGCTGAAGTTGGAGAAACCACGATCAGCATCTCGCCCGGAAGCTGTTCGGCAATGACGACGGCGCGGAGTTTGTCGGGGAACTGAACGGTCAGGTCGTTGTTGAGTGTGATGGAGCCCTGGGGCGTGTGCTGCGTGCTGACCAGCTTTTGATGCAGCGCTTTGACGTTGGCGAGTTTTGCAGCGCCGCCGATGGAGCTGACGAATTTTTCCACCAGCGCGCGCGCTTTCGGATCGGACTGGGTGGGCTGCGGAGCACTCGCCGCCTCTGCAGGAGCGCCGAGCGGCGGGATGGAGATATCAATCGGCGTCACCGGCCCGAGCGAGGACAGCGGCTTGCCGAACTCCGCCTGGTTGCCGACCACGAGCACGGCGAACTGCTGCGGGTGAACGTATTTGCGGGCGACGCGGTTGGCATCGTCGGAGGTTGACTTCTCGATCCCGGCACGGAAGCGCTCGAGGTAATCGGCAGGGTAGGCGTAATACTCGTACAGCATGCGTTCGCCGAGGACCTTGTCCTTGGAATCGAAATTAAAGATGAAGCGATTGAGGATGGAATCCTTGGCTTCGCGCACTTCCTCCGGGGTGATCGGTTTGGCGGCGAGCATGCCGTTCAATTCGGCATGGAGCGCCTGGATGGCGTCAACCGTGGTGGAACTCTTGGTGCCCATCGCGATGCGGAAGATGCCCGGATGATTGAACGATGCGCCGATGCCGCCGCCCACGGAATACGCCAAACCCTTTTCGGTGCGGATGGTCTTGAACAGCCGCGAGGCAAAGCCGCCGCCGAGCACATCGTTCATCACGTCTACGGAAAAGAAGTCGGGATTGTTGCGCTGGATGCCGAGCGTGACCATACGGATTTCGCTCTGGGTGACGTCGGATTTTTCGATGAAGTACAGCCCAGGCTTGGGATCGTGGAAGACGATATTTGGCGGAGGCGGGACGGGCGCCTGTGGCCACGATTCAAAAGCCTGGCGCAAGCGGCGTTCCATGGCGGCAGGATCGAAATCGCCGTGCACGCCCAGGATGATGTTGTTGGGGTGGACAAAAGTCTCATGCCACTTGACGAGATCGTCGCGAGTGATGGCGGCGACGGTGGAATACTCGGCGATGCGGGCGTAGGGATTGTCCCGGCCGTAGGCGAGGCGGACGGCTTCGCGTCCGGCGATTTCGCCGATGTCGTCGTTGCGCCGGGCGATGTCGGTGTTCATCTGGGTTTTCGCCAGCTCGAGCTTGTCGTCACGAAACGCAGGTTCGTGTAACACTTCAAGAAATACCGGGAAAACCTCGTCCAGCTTGTCCTTTAGACAATTGAAGCCGATGGTGATGGAATCGGCGCCGCCGCCGGTTTCGACCTTGGCGGCGCGAGTTTCGAGGTAGTCATCGAGCTCATCGCCGGACCGCCTGGTGGTGCCGCCGGTGCGCCAGACGGCGCCGTACGCCTCGACCAGTCCGACTTTATTCGCGGGCTCCTGGATGGATCCGCCGCGGATGCGCATCGTGCCGCCGACCACCGGCAGTTCGTGGTCTTCCTGGAGAAAGACGACCATGCCGTTGGCGAGCTGAATGCGCCGCGGCTCCTGCGGGTGAAACGGCGGCAAGGGCGGGATGGGAATCTGCTTCCATGGCGCCGCCGGCTTGGCAGTTTTTGTGTCCGCTGGAGGATGTGTGGTTTGCGCCGGTGCGTTTTTTTGTGGCGGCGCTTGCGCCCAGACTGCGGACGTCATCAGGAAGAGAAGCGAAAGAGCGGTCGTACTGCGGAGGAAGGTGCGCGTCATTATTTCTCCTCCGGCTGCTGGGCGGGCGCGGCGCCGGCCATCTTGGTGCTCTCGATGATGCCGACGGTGCGGTTGGCGGGCACGAAAGTCTTGTTGGCAACGCGGCGGATGTCCGCCTGGGTCACCTTCTCATAGCGATCGAGCTGGCGGAAGAGTTCGCGCCAGTCGCCGAAGCGTGCCTGGAAGGTGGCGAGCTGGGCGGCGAGTCCCGCATTGTTGCCGAGGCCGCGGATGACGTCTGCCTTGGCGCGGGTCTTGAACATCGCGAGTTCGTCGTCGGTGACGTCGGAAGTCTTCAGGCGCTCGATTTCGGCGCGAATGGCGTCGCGGACTTCGTCGTTGGTATGGCCGGGCGTGGGCACGGCATAAAACGCGAACAGATGCGGATACTTGTTTCCGGGCCAGCCGCTAAACCCGGCCGACATCGCTGCGATTTTCTTGTCGCGCACCAGCGAGCGGTAGAGGCGCGAGGTGCGGCCGTTCGACATGATGTCGGAGATGGCGTCATACACGGAATCATCGGCATCTCGGTAGTCGGGACGATGATAGCCCTCGATGTAAAGCGGCTGTGCGGTTTCGGTAAGCACGACGCGACGCTCGGCCTGCTGCGGCGGTTCGAGCGTGGGATCCTCGACCGGCTGCGGCGCTTTGGGCAGGCGGCCGAAATATTTTTCGAGAACGGGCAGCGCCTGTGCGGTCTTGATGTCGCCGACAGCGGCCACCACCATGTTGGGCGGCACGTAGTAGGTGTGGAAGAAGCGTTCGGCGTCGGTCGCCGAGAAGCGGCGGAGATCGGAGGCCCAGCCGATGGTCGGGCGATGATAGGGATGCGCCATGAAGGCGGTGGCGATAAATTGTTCGATGAGGCGGCCGATGGGATTGCTTTCGGTGCTCATGCGGCGCTCTTCAAAGACAACGTCGCGCTCCTTGTAGAATTCGCGCATCACGGGCTCGATGAAGCGCTCCGATTCCAGGTACGACCAAAGCTGCAGCCGGTTGGAAGGGAAGGAATAGAAGTAGATGGTCTGGTCGTCGCTGGTTTCGGCGTTCATGCCGACGCCGCCGTTTTCCTCGATGATTTTGGGATAGGCGTTGCGCACGACGTACTTGTCGGCTTCCTTGATGGCGTCCTGCCACGCTTTTTCCAGTTGGGCGACCTTCTTGTCGTCGCGGCCAACGCGTTGCTCGACTTCATGAATGTAGGCGGCATAGGCCTGCTCGACTTTTTGCAACGCCACTTTTTCCGCCGGCCAGTTGGTGGTCCCGATGGTGGTCGTTCCCTTGAAGGCCATGTGCTCGAACATGTGAGCCATGCCGGTTTCGTTGTTCGGGTCCTGCACCGAGCCGGCGTCCACGAAGGTGTATCCGGAGAAGACCGGGGCTTCGGGGCGCTCCATCACCAGCAGGGTGAGACCGTTGGGCAGCTTGCGGACGGTGATGCGTTTTTCCAACGACGCAATGTCCTGGCCGAGGAGCGGAACAGAAGCAAAGAAGAAGAAGGCGAGCAGGAACGAAAGCAGCCTTCGCATGCGACCTCCGTGGGGCGAGTCCAAACATAAAACGTTACCCTGCGGCGGAAATGGCTGTCAAACGCCGGAAGCCGCGGGTAGTGTCCTAATTTCGCTCTAGCCCCTTTGCGCCGAAGTCTGTCCATTGACATTTATTTCATGCTAGAGTTGTTAGCGGAAAAAAATCATATGAAACCGCGCCTGGCAGGGGATACGGACGACGATCGGAAAGCAATACGCAAGGAACTTATAGAAGCGAAAGCGATGCTCGGCAAGCTGATTGACGCACGCGCGGACAAAATCCTCAAGAAGCCGAGAAAAGAACTGCCCACTTCTGTTCCCGCATTGCAAGGTGGCCGCCCGGAATCAAAGCGCAGAAAGTTCTAGGCACGCTTCGGTTGAAGTTGCTAGCCGTGGAAATTAGGACAGTACCAAGCCGCGAACTGCGGGTTCCAATTGCGACCCAAGCCCGGCGCAGTACGGTCACCGAGAAAGCCCGCTCTCTCCAAGCCAAAGCGAAAACGCGCGCGCATTCGCCGCAGCGGTTGACCGGCGTCCTGTTCTCTTTGTGGTTAACAGTGGAGCTGTGATTGGAGTCACAGGCAAATGTGAAACCAGCCCTGTATGCTCGCGGTCGGGCATGGTATAACCCAAGGCGAAATTCAAGGTCGGAGGTCTTTATTGTGAAGCGCATTGGTGTTTGCTTCTTTGTTATTTTGTTCTTCTGCTGCCTAGCCGCTCAGGCGCAAACCATTACTGTCGGGTTCACCGTATCGAAGACGGGAGCCCTCAACGTTGACTCGCTGGAGCAGTACAACGGGTTCGAGTTGTGGCGCGACCAGGTGAATGCCGCCGGGGGCATCAAAGCGGGCGGGAAGAGCTACCAGGTCAAGTTCGCCAGCTACGACGATGAATCAAACTCGAAGCGCGTGCAGCTGCTTTACTCGCGCTTGATTCTGGAGGACAAGGCGGATTTCCTGTTCAGCCCGTACTCGTCACCGTTGACGGCGACGGCGGCTGTGGTGGGCGAGCAGAACGGGAAAATCATGCTCACCACCGGGGCGGCGGAAGAGAAAACCTACAAGCTGGGGAACAAATATCTGTTCCAGATGTTCGCCCCGGCGACGCAGTACCTGTCGACCGCTATTGATGCGCTGAAGGCGAAGGATCCCAAGGCGACCATCGCGTTCGTCTACGAAGACGCCGCGTTCTCAGTTGCGGTGGTGAATCCGGCGAAAGCCTACGCGCAACAGCAAGGCTTCAACGTGGCGTTCAGCGAAGCCTATGCCCCCAATACTACCGATTTCAGCGCCATCCTCGACAAGGTGATCGCGTCCAAGGCGACGGTGCTAATGGGCGGCGGGCACTACCCCGATGGGTCGACACTTGCCCGCCAGCTCCGCGCGCGCAAAGCCTCCCTGAAGATGATCACACTGCTGGTGGCGCCCGATAGCCCGAAGTGGACGGAACTGGGAGATGCCGCAGTGGGGATTTCGGTGCCATCGCAATGGGAACCGCAGCTCGCCGCAAAACCACAGTTCGGACCGACGGTGCCGGAGTTCAACAAGGCATATGCAGCCAAGTACAACTCGGAACCGAGCTATGAATCCGCTGGCGGATACGCCTCCGGTCTGGTCCTGCAACACGCGATCGAGCAGGCGGGCGGCATTGACGCGGCCAAGGTTGCGGGAGCGCTGAATGGGCTGGATGCGACCACGTTCTACGGGCGAACCAAGTTCGCCACCGAAGCCAACCAGCACGGGCTGCAGGTCGGCCACACCATGGTGATCGCCCAGTGGCAGAAGGACAAGTCCGGGAAGCTGGTGAAGCAAGTGATTTGGCCGCTCGCCAACAAGAGCGCCAACCTGGCTTACCCGATCCAATGATTTAGAAGGCCAGCGGTAAACGGCGGCAAGGCTGCTTGCTGCTGGCCCATTCCTGCACGCAGAGGTAATCCATGGGCGGCATTCTGGCCTCGATGATCGACGGCTTGCTGGTGGGCGCGGTGTATGGCCTGGCGGCCATGGGCCTGAGTCTCATCTGGGGCGTGATGGACGTGATCAACCTCACGCACGGGTCCATGATCGCGCTGGGCATGTTTTTCATGTACCTGCTGTACAGCGCCATGACCATCAATGCCTATTACCTGCTGCTGCCGGTGATCGCGGCCGGACTGGTCCTGGGAGTCGTCGTGTACTGGATGGCGGTGCACTGGGTGGTAGGGCGGTCGCAGTTGATGAGCCTGCTGTCCACCTTCGCCGTCAACATGATGGTGATCGGCATTGGCACCGCCCTGTGGAGCACCAGCCCGTATAACGTGAACTTCAGCCTGCCGGGAATCACGGTGGGCAAATACACGTTTCCCGGAAACAGTATTGCGGCGGCGATTTCGGCCGTGGTGATCGCGCTGGCGCTGGATTTGTTTTTGAAGCGGACACGGTTCGGAAAAGCCATCCGGGCGGTCTCCGACAATCGAGACGCGGCGGAGTTGATGGGCATCTCTTCCACCGCGGTGCTGACCGGGGCATTCGCCATCGGTATCGCGCTGGCCATCGCATCGGGCGCGCTGGTTTCGACGCTGTTTCCCTTTACGATTCTTACCGGCGCGGTCTACCAATTAAAGAGCTTCGTGGTCACCGTGCTGGCCGGGCTGGGCAAGCCGGCCGGCGCGCTGGTCGCCGGAGTGCTGCTCGGGCTGCTGGAAGGCCTGGTGACTCCGTTCATTGCCATCAGTTGGATCCCGCTGATCGAATTCGGCCTGTTTGTGGTGGTACTGGTCGTATTCCCGCGCGGGATTTTTGCGAGGGCAAACGCGTGATCTTCCGACGGCCCGTGCTCTACCTCATCCTGATCACGGCGGCGCTGTTCATCTACATTCCGCTGCGCACGAGTAACGTAATCTTGCGCGAAGATTTAATCCTGATCGCCGTCTCCATTATTCTCGCCAGCAATCTCAACCTGATGATCGGCTACACCGGATATGTAAATTTCGGCCACATCGTGTTCTACGGACTCGGCGGCTACGTGGGGCTCTACCTGGCGACGGTGCGCCACTGGCCGCTGGTGATGGCCGCGGTGGTGGCGGGGTTCGCCGTTAGCCTATTCGCGCTGCTGCTGGGGTTGGGAATTCTGCGCTTGCGGGGGGCCTATTTCGCGCTGGCCACGATCGGGATTCTGCAGGCGGTGCAGTCGTTCGTCGCAAATTTCGACCCGTGGGGAAGGTCCACGGGGATGTACCTCTCATTTGAAGTTTACGAGCCGCTGGGCGGAGCGATGCGGGCGCTGTGGACCACTTACTATCTGATCATTGGGGTGATGGCGCTGTCGTTAATCCTGAGCCTGGGCATCAAAGTCTCGAAATTCGGGTTGGGGTTGTTCGCCATCCGCGAAGACGAAGATGCGGCGATCGTACTCGGCGTCAATACGACCGTGTATAAGGCAATCATCTACAGTGTGTCGGCGTTCCTGCCCGCCATGGCCGGCACATTCATGTTCTACAAAAACGGCATGATCGACCCTTCGATCGCCTTCGAGTTTATCGCCTCGATCGAGGGCATCGTGATGCTGATGCTGGGAGGCAAGGGCACGGTCGTAGGTGCGGCGCTGGGTGGCGGGCTGTACGAAAAACTTCGTTCCTACCTGCTGACTTCACCGCGGTTATCGAATTTCCACCTGGTGATCGCCGGTGGCCTGCTGCTGCTGGTAGTTCTGTTTGCGCCCGGCGGCCTGATCGGCTGGTTGTACACCCTGGTGCCGCGCTCCCGAAAGGTGATCGAATGACGGCCTTGCTGGAAGCGAAGGGAGTTACGAAACGGTTCGGCGGGCTGCTGGCCGTGTCCGACGTCAGCTTCACCCTGAACGAGGGCGAAATCCTCGGGCTGATCGGGCCCAACGGCGCCGGGAAGACGACGCTGTTCAATATTATCAATGGCGTATATCCCAACGACAGCGGTACGTTTACCTTCGCCGGACAGGACATCACCGGGTGGCCGTCGAATAAGCTGGTGCACCTCGGGATGGCACGCACCCACCAGATCGTAAAGCCATTGAACGAGATGACGGCGTTGGACAATGTCACGGTTGGCGCCTGCTTCGGACACGATTACCTACGCCTGCACGCTGCGCATGATGTGGCAATGCAGGTGTTGGAGCAGGTTCACATGGCCGACAAAGCCAATATGCTGGCGAAGCATCTGACGATTGCGCTCAAGAAGCGGCTGGAAGTGGCTCGCGCCCTGGCCGCGAAACCCAAGCTGCTGCTGCTGGATGAAGTGCTGGCCGGCTTGAATCCGACCGAAGTGGCGAAGATGCTGGAACTGATCCGCGCCATCCGCGACCAGGGCGTGTCCATCATCATGATCGAACATCTGATGCACGCGGTGATGAATCTTTCCGACCGCGTAATGGTGCTGAACTTCGGAATCAGAATCGCGGAAGGCAGGCCGGATGAGGTGGTGCGGGATCCGGCGGTCATCGAGGCCTACCTGGGCAGCGCGGACATTGCCGACAAATTGCGGGAGGGGCAATGAAGGAAATTGCCCTCGAGATCGAAAACATCGAATCCGGCTATGGCGAGGTGCAGGTGCTGTGGGGCGTCTCACTCAAGGTACGCGCCGGGAAACTGACCACCATCCTGGGCGCAAACGGGGCGGGCAAATCGACGACCCTGCGCACCATCATGCACTGGCTGAAGCCGTGGAAGGGCCGCGTGCTGCTGGATGGAAACGATGTCACGCATCTTTCGATGCATGGCAAGGCACAGCGCGGGCTGGTGCTGGTACCGGAAGGCCGGCAATTGTTCAGCGACATGTCGGTGGAAGAGAACCTGCAAATGGGCGCGTACCCTCCGCGGACGCGGAAAAACGTGCCCAAGAACCTCGACCGCGTGTACACGCTATTTCCGAGGCTCAAGGAACGGAACACCCAGCTGGCGGGGACGCTGTCCGGCGGCGAACAGCAGATGCTGGCGGTGGGGCGCGGACTGATGCAGGAGCCGCATGTGCTGATGATCGACGAGTTGTCGCTCGGCCTTTCTCCGCTGCTCGCACAACAGCTCTTTCTGACGCTGAAGAAGCTGAAGGAGGAGGGCATGACCATCGTCCTGGTCGAACAGAACGTGCACCTGGCACTGGCACTGGCCGACTATGCCTACGTGATGGCAGAAGGGCGCGTGCGGCTGGAAGGCCCGGCGCAGGAAGTGGCGAACATGGACGAGGTGCGGACCGCGTACCTGGGGCTGTAGACCGGCCTTGCAACCATCGACCAGCGGTGCGCGGACGTTTCAACGCCGCCGCTTAGAGCGTTATTCCTGCCCGCCAGGGAACCCACCTTAGTAATTACGACCCGCGAGAGTTATCGGACATAATCACCGCGTGCCGATTTCTGCGCCCAACCACCGCGTGCTCGACGGTTTTATCGACTACCTGAAGATCGAAAGAGGTCTGGCGCCGCTTTCGGTGGAGGCTTATACCCGCGACTTGACGCAGTTCGCCAGTTTTCTTCAACAACAAAAACCGGCGCGGGCCTTGCTGCGCGCGCGACGCGAGGACGTGCGCAATTTTATGGACCATTGGTTTTCCCAGCAGGCCGACGGGCGCTCGGTGGCGCGCAGACTCTCCGCCATGCGGCAGTTCTACAAATACCTGCTGCTGGACAGGATGATCGAGCAAGATCCGACGTTGAACATTGATACCCCGCGGCAATGGAAGGTGTTGCCCAAGTCGTTGTCGCGGAGTGAAACGGAAAGCATGCTGCAAGCGCGGCCGCCACGGATCCAAGACTCGTGGCACCTGGCGATTGCGGCGCGCGATCGGGCCATGTTGGAGGTGCTCTACGGCGGAGCGCTGCGCGTCAGCGAACTGGTCGGAATCGCGCTCAACGACCTGAAGATCGAGCAAGGATACGTGCTGGTACGCGGCAAGGGAGACAAGGAGCGGATTGTGCCGCTGGGACGCAAGGCGGTCGAGGCCGTGCAGGCGTATGTTTCCGGGCCGAGATCGGTGCTGGCGGGGCAGCGCAGTTCACCGCTGGTGTTTATCGCGCGCGGGGCGCGGCGCCTGACCCGGCAGCGGGTATGGCAGATTGTGCGCGCTGCATCGCAGGCGGGCGAACGCCCGGCATCACCGCACATGCTGCGGCACAGTTGCGCCACCCACATGGTGGAGAACGGCGCCGACCTGCGCACCGTGCAAACCATTCTCGGCCACTCCGACATTTCGACTACGCAGGTGTACACGCACGTGGCGATGGACCGCTTGAAGACGGTGTTCATGAAGCATCATCCGAGGGCGAGAAAACGAGTGGCTGGTGGCTAGTGGTTGGTGATTGGCGGATGGCTCGAAATGGCCGCAGATAACGGACAAAACGGACGCGCGGCGAGGACGCCGGTCGAGAAGGGCATGGCGAATTTTCTCCGCAGTTTGCGCGAGCGCAATGCCTCGCGACATACCATCCATGCCTACGAACATGACCTGGGCGAGTTCGCAAAGTACGTCGGGGAGCTGAAGTGGGAGAGCATCGACCACTTGCGCGTCCGCGGGTTCCTGTCGCACCTCTACGAGCGCGGCCTGAGCAAGACGTCGGTGGCGCGGGCGCTGGCGGCGGTGCGGTCACTGTATCGCTGGCTGGCTCGGGAAGGCGTCGTCGAGCAGAACCCGGCAGCGCTGGTGGCGACGCCGCGCCTGCCGAAAAAACTTCCGCGCGTGCCGACGATTGAGGAAATCAACTCCGTACTCGACGCCGGCATGCCGGAGAACGCCGCGTTTCCGGAGCGCGACCGGGTAATCCTGGAGTTGCTCTACGGCTGCGGCCTGCGCAACTCGGAACTGGTGGGGATCAATCTGGCGGACATTCACTGGTCCAACGGCGCCATCCTGGTCCGGGGCAAGGGCAGCAAGCAAAGGGTGGTGCCGTTCGGCGAATCGGCAAGCGCGGCGCTTTCGACGTACTTGCCGAAACGCGAGTGGGAATTGAAACAGCGCAAGAAAACGTCGTCGGCGCTTCTGCTGAACTGCCGTGGCGGGCGGTTGACCACGCGCAGCGTCGGCCGGATCGTGAAGAGCATCGCGGTCGCGCATGGATTGCCACCCGACCTGCACCCGCACACGCTGCGGCACGCTTTCGGCACGCACATGCTGGAGGAAGGCGCGGACTTGAGGGCGATCCAGGAGATGCTGGGACATGAGCGGCTGTCGACGACGCAGCGCTACACGCAATTGTCCATCCGGCACGTTATTCAGGTGTACGACGCCACCCACCCGAGGGCGAAATAGGACGGTCAGCGGAGGAGTAAGAGCATGTCTTCGAATACCGGAGTAAGCACAGTGGCAGGAAGCTTGTCCCCATCGTCCGGCAGGCACAGGAGCGCGATGAGCAGGCTGGGAGCGGTGAATCGCGAACTCTGGCTATTGCTGGGCATGTTTGCGATTGCGCTACTGCTGAATTCGCTGGTGGCGGAGCGTGGCATGCTGCTCGGCTTCTATGTGCTGCCAACCATCTTTTCGGCGTACTTCTACGGGAGGCGGCACGCGGTGATGACGGCGCTGGGAAGCGTGTTGCTCATCCTGGCGATTGGCTATTTCAATCCGGTGATTCTGGGCAGGAATTTTGAATTTGTCGCCGAGGAGCCGTGGTTCGACTTCACGGTATGGGGCGGAACGCTGGTGGTGATCGCGTACCTGATGGGGACGCTGTACGAACGCAAGGAAGCCCACTTGCGCGACCTGCGGCAGAGCTATGAAGGAATACTGATGATGCTGCAGCACATCGCCTCCGACAACAAGTACAGCCAGAATCACCCCTACCGGGTATCGCTCACCGCCAGCAAGATCGCCGAGCAGATGGAACTGGGGTCGCAGCGAGTCGAAGACGTGCGCGCGGCGGCGCTGCTCCACGAGATTGACAAGGTCGGGATCACGAATGAGATGCTGTACCAGGCCGCCAACATGTCGGTACAGGAACTGCACGAGCTGCAGTCGAACCTGGAGCAGGGGCGGGAAATGCCGCGAGCGCAGGGCAGCGCCCTTCGGCGTGTGATTCCTACGCTGCTTGCCCACCACGTGCTCATGGAGAAGGCCGAGCACTCGCAGAAACTCCCGAATGCGCCGCTGGAAGCGCGCATTCTGCTGGTCGCCGACGTGTACGATTCGCTGACCAGCGCCAAGGACTCGCGGATTTCGCCTTCCGAAGCCGTGGAAAGAATCTTGCAGCGGTCGGGAATCGAGTACGACGCCGAGGTCGTGGACGCCATGGTGAAGGTTTTCCGCAAGCGCGGCATGGACCCCGGCGAACTGGCAAGGTCCGCGCCGCCGGCCTAGTCGCCAGAAACGGTGGCCAAAGGCGACCTGCAGTCGCGTGAATTTCTGAATTCCCTTGCCGCTCGGCCAGGCCTCGAATAAGCCATCTAATGAAGGGAAGATCGGCGCCTGGCCGGCCGAAGCAGCAGTATCCACTTCTCTTTCGCTGTCAGATCTGAACACCCTTTCGAGGCGACCCTAGGCCGCACACTTGGACAAGCCCTTACCCCTGCAACTGCAAAGTTTTGCATAACCCACCGAAGCAAATTTCTTGCTGGTTCACGGAAAGTGTTGCAACAAAAGGACTTTATGCTGAATTGGCGAGTGGGAATCTCTGGCGAGTGGATTGCACCGTTGCTGGCGTAAGACAGGCTCTGAAGATTGCAGGATAGGTGTACCGGTACTTGGGGGTAAGTTCAAATGAAGATCAAAAGGGTCCTCTCGTTGGTGGTGTTGATGCTCGCAGTGGCAGCGGTAGCGCATGCGGATAGCCTGACGTTGGCTACCGGGCTTACTGCCGATGCCAACCTGACCACGAACGGCAGCAACTTTACTGTAGTTTTGACATTCACCAACACAACTGGCTCGAATGCCACAGTCGACAACTGGTCCTTGCAGCTATTCAACCCAGGTACGATTGCGGGCGGCAGCTTTACCTCCGCGCTTCCCAGCGGTTGGTCCGACGTTCTGAATAGCAATGGGTCCAACGGCACCAATAACTGTAAAGGTGGACAATCGGGATGGCTCTGCGCCAGCGACGGCGGAGTTATTGCCAATGCAGCCGTAATTTCGGCCGGCGGCAGCCTCACTTTCACATTCAACGGCACTGTTACGGGCACCACCCCGTTAGGTACGCTGGACATGCAAGCTAGCGGATGCCCGGTAGCCGGTACTTGTGGCTCTAATGACAATCAAGGCCAGTGGGCTGTTTCTCAGCCCATGACAACGGCGTCAGTTCCTGAGCCGGCCAGCATGGCGCTGCTCGGCAGCGGACTGAGTGCGTTCGTGGTCTTCGGTCGTCGCAAATTCCGTAAGTAGCTTACCCATGGCTCTTGCCGTAGGCTTTTAAGGCGTCCTCCCGAGGACGCCTTTTTTGTTTCTGATGTCGCGCGCATCCCGCGGTTTTCATCTAGTCGGCAGCTTGGCGCTGTCCGCCTTCGCGCATCTCCAGCCACATGTCCATCACGCGCGCCTTCAGTTCCGCCGTCAATAATTCGTAAGTTCTCTCCGGATTGTCCACCTGCTGCGGCGGATAAATTGGATCGCCAAAGGCGACGTGCAGGCGGGTGAACTTCTGGAATCCCTTGCCGCGCGGCCAGGCTTCGAAAAATCCATCCATGGCCACGGGGTAGATGGGCACTTTCAGGTGCGTCGCCAGAATGGCCGCGCCCTTCTTGAATACCTTGGGCGTGCCGTCAATGCTGCGCTCACCTTCCGGATAGAGGATCAGGACCTTGCCATGACGCAGTCCGTAGGCGCCGGCGCGCATGGCGGGAACCAGGTTGGCGTCGGGATCAACCGGAATGAGCTTCAGCGAACGGGCCAGGGCGCGCAGGATGCCATTGCCGAAGATCTCGCTGGTGCCGACGTAAAACGCGTCGCGCAGGATTGAATAAGGGAGCAAGCTGACCAGCACCGCTGGATCGAGGAAGCTCTGGTGGTTGGGCGAGATGATGCACGGCCCGTGCCGGGGCAGCTTCTCGACGCCGGTGACGGTGAGGCCGAAACGATCGCGCACAAAGAGCTGGAAAAGCCGGCCAAGCATAAACCAGGCGCGCTCGCTGACCGGCTTGCGGCGCGCGACGGCGAGCACTTCGGGATCGGTGGGATCGGTGTTGAGGATGGAATCCCAGACGGCGCTCTCCTGAACGCGCCCGCTGCGGCCGGCACTCTGGCGCACGACATCCACCAGCTCGCGCACGGTGTAGACCTCGGAAACCACCGCATCGGGCACGCTGGCGCCGAGCTCGCGCTCCAGCGCAACCAGCAATTCGACGCGCTCCATGGAGTCGAGGCCGAGGTCGAGTTCAAGATTGTCGCGCGGATGAAGCTGCCGCTTGGCCCCATCGGCGGCGCGGGCGATGACGGCGACGGCGCGGGCGACGTCCGGGGTCGCAAGCCACTGCCGCTCATCCTCGGTCAGAGTGCGAGCCGGTTCTTCACCTTCGACATGGGCGGCGGCTTGCTCTTGCTTGACGCGACGTTCGACCTCAAAGCGTTTGATTTTTCGCGTGGTGGTGCGCGGCAGATCCTCCTGCCAGACGTCGAAGCCGAGAATGCGTTTGGTGCTCGGCAACTGCGCCGACAGCGTCTCGATATCGAACCGGATCACCTGGCGTGCATTCACGATCCTGCGCTCACGGAGCACTTCGAAATTAGGCACGACGACGGCGTGCAGGCGCTCGGCAATCGGCTCGCCCGGCCGCCCCTGCAGGCCGAGAACGCAGATTTCCTTGATGAAGGGGCTCTTCAGGTAGTGCGCTTCGATTTCGTCGGGATGGATGTTCTTGCCGTTGCTGAGGACGATGACTTCTTTTTCGCGGCCGGTGATGAATACGTTGCCGTGACTGTCGACATAGCCGAGATCGCCGGTGTGCAGCCAGCCGTCGCGGATGACTTCGGCAGTGGCTTCCGGGCGCGCGTAGTAACCCTTCATGACGAGCGGCCCGCGGAGCAGGATTTCGCCGATGGCGGGTCCGCTGCCGTCCTCCAGCGGCTTGGCATCGCGCAGCTTGAGTTCCATCCCTGGCAGGGGCTTGCCGACGGAGCCGATGACGTTGTCGTAGGGCGGAGTGCCGATCGCGCCGCCGGTGGTTTCGGTGAGGCCGTAACCCTGGAGCAACTGGAAGCCCATGGCATAAAAATCGCGGGCAATACCGGCATCGAGCTTGGAGCCGCCGGAGATGAGGTAATGCATCTTCGGTCCAAGTGTCGCGTGCACGGGGCGGAACAGCAGCTTGCCCAAATTCAATCCGAAGCCGCGAGCGACGCGCGAGACTTGCAGCATCCAGCGGAACGCGCTCTCCGCAAGCCGGCCACGCGCGCCGGCTTGCTTCCGGATGCGCTCGTGAATCAGGTAGAAAAACTGCGGAACGCAGCAGAACAGGGTAATGTCGCGCTCGCGCAGGGCGCGCAGCAGCTCCGTGGTGTTGAGCGACTCCAGGAAAACGATGCGGGCGCCTCCGGCCAGCGGCAGCAGCAGGTTGGCCATTTGCGCCAGGGCGTGAAACAGCGGCAGCACCCCGAGAATGGCGTCGCGCGGGGTGATGTCAATCAGCCGAAATACGCCTTCGGTTTCGGCGCGGAAGTTGTCGTGGGTGAGCATCACGCCCTTGGGATCGCTGGTGGTGCCGGAGGTGTAGAGAATCGCGGCCGTCTCATCGCCGGCAGCCTCAACCGGAGTGAATCCATCGGAGCCGGCTTTCACGATGGCGTCGAAGTCCGGTCCAGGCAGCGGAGATTCGGCCGGTTCCAGCAGCATCAGGCGGATCGGGCTGTCCGCCACAGCGCGCTGGGCGACGGGCAGGTGCTTGGCGTCCACGAACAACAGGGAAGAGCCGCTGGCCTGGAGCAGCTCGGCAACCTGCTGGGCGGTGAATGCGGTATCCAGCGGAACCGTAACCATGCCGGCGGCGACCGTACCGAGATAGCAGGCGATCCAGCGCGGACCATTGGCGGCAAGTATGGAGCAACGCGAGCCGCGTTCCAGGCCGCTGGTAACCAGCCACGAACCGAGAGCCTCGGCCACGGTGCGCAATTGGGAGTAGGTGAGGCGCTCGATGTCGCCAGCATGGCGCTGGATCTCGACCGCGACAGCGTCGGGCCAGCGTTCTACCGACTGGAGAAACCCATTGTAAAAGTTTGCCATGAGCGGAAGGTCAAGTTTATCGGACACTGCGCCGCGAGCGCAGCAGGAAAGGCGCTGCGGTGGTGGCTCGAGCCCCGGTGCAACGTCAAGGAGCCCGGCGGGCTAGTGCTTGTCGTGCCGACCGCACTGGTCGCGGACGCGATCGAGTTCTTGCCGGCGCTTCTCGGCCTGCCGGCTGTTACGCCCATGTTTGCGAACCGCGCTGTCGAGTTGCGCTTCGGCCTTGCGGATTCTCTGTCTGCACTTGTCATCCCGGTCAGCTTGGGCAGGAACCACGCCCAGCAGGAGCGCGCCCAGGAGTGCTGCTTGCCCGATTCTACGGAACCACTGATTGCAGGCCATAGATTCATCCTCGAACGACGCGGTATTTTACACCATTCAACATGGCGTGGCGGGCGCTTATAGAAGTGTCGGGCTTGCGGCGCCATTGCCGCAGGGTGATCGCTCGAAAGAAGCAAGAGGCCCAGGGCCGGCGCCCGGGGCCGGAAACCTGATGACGGCAGCTTAGCCTTTCAGTTCGTCCAGAGTCTTGCGGGCGTCGTCTGCCTGGTTGAATTTGGGATTGAGTTGCAGCGCTTTTTGCAGGTGCTCTTTGGCACGGGCGCGCTGGTTCTGCTTCAGATACGACAATCCCAGGTGATACTGGTAGGTGGGATTTTCCGGAGATCTCTTGATGGCGTCCTGAAGCAGATCGACGGCTTGGCCGTACGCGCCTTTGTGGTAGTACGCCCAAGCGAGAGTGTCGGCCGCGCTCGGGGACTCTTGCATGCCACGGAGCGCGACCTGCGCCAGGGAAAGAGCGGCATCAATGTTGCCGCCGTGCTCCAGCATTAAATAGGCGAGATTGTTTGCCGCAACCGGGTAATCGGGCGAAACGTCCAGCGCTTTCTGATACATCTTCTGGGCTTGCTGCCAGTTGTTTCTCATCTCTTCGACGGAGCCCAGCAGGACGTAAGGGCGAACGTCCTTGGGGTTCTGTTGGATCCAGTTCTGATAGGTTGCAACCGCTTTGTCGGCCGAACCGGCAGCCACCTGCACTTGGGCAAGCAGCCCGAATGCTTCCAGATTATTTTTGTCGAGTTCGAGGGCCTTGGTCAGGTGTTTCTCGGCACTGGCGAAGTCGCGCATCTGTGCTTCCAGGCCGCCCAGCATGCCGTAATACGAGCTGTTGTTCGGAGACTTCGAAAGTTGAGCGTTGATGCGGGCGATCATCCTGGAGGGTGGCTGGCGCTGCGCGGAATTGCTGGTAACCAGCTGTTGCATACTTTCCGCAGAGTTGGGGTCCAGGTTGAGTGCCTGCTCCAGCAACTGATCGGCTTCCTTGAAGCGGCCTTGCACCAACCGAAGTTCGCCGAGACGAACATAGCCGCTGGGATTTTGCGGCGCCACCTGGATGGCTTGCTTAAAGTCGGCTTCGCCCCTGGCGGTGTCCTTGCCTCCGATTTCCGCCATGCCGCGCATGATGTAGCCCTGGGGTGACGAGGGCTGGGACTTGAGCACTGCATTGGCGGACGATTTCAAGGTGTCCCAGTCACGCTTGCGAAGCGCCACGGTGGCCAGGGCGGACTGGGCTTCGAGAAAGTCGGAACGCAGCCGGACGGCTTCGCGCAATTCTGTTTCGCGCCGGTTGGCGTCGCCGGTCAGGTCGGCGGCCAGGGCGAGGTAATAGTGTGCCGCCGCATTGCCGGGATCAGACTTGACCGCCTTTTCCAGCGACTGTGCGGCTTCATCGCCCTTGCGCTGCGCAACCAGAATGCGGCCGCGGACGACGAGGGCTTCGACGTCCTGCGGGTCCTTGTTCAAAATTTCGTCGTTGAGGCGAGCCGCTTCGTCGAAGCGATTTTTGAGGAGAAGGGCAGCCACGTAAGTCTTCTTCAGCTTCAGGTCGTCCTTGTGTTCCTGCAGCAGCGAGGCATACTCGGCGAGCGCTTTGTCGGTGTCGCCGGTGGAGAGGTAAAAATCGCCGAGCAATCGATAACCATCAGGATTGTCGGGCATGGCCTTCTTGGCGTCTGCCAGGACCTGCTCGGCGCGGTCCTGCTTCTGCTGGAGCATGTAGAAGCGCGCCATGGCAATCCTGGTCTGGGGCGAAGCCGGGTCGGCGTCCACGGCGCGTTGCAGCGCCTGTTCGCCCTCGGACCAGCGCTGATGCGAGGTGTAGAAAGATGCCAGCGTCACCAGGGTGCTGGGGGATTTTGGGTCAAGCTCAACCGCGCGCTTGTAGGCCGCTTCCGCCTCGGGGAACTTTTTTTCGTTCTGCAGGAAAAACCCAAGATTGGCATACAACTTCGCGTCCTGCGGGCTCAATTCGATGGCCTTGCGAATCTCCGCCAGAGCCGCCGTGTTGTCACCCTTCGAAGCAAGGACGTTGGCGAGCAGCGCGTGGGCGCCGGCGTTGTCCGGGTGCTTGGCAAGGACCAACTCGGCGCGCTTGACCGCGTCGTCCGCATGCTTACCCGCCAGCAGGAGATTGCCGAGATCGAGCTGAGCCTTGGCATTTTCCGGATCCAGGTCCACGGTGCGCATCAACTCGCTGTACGCGGACGGAAAGGCGCCGAGCTTCATGTACGCCAGGGCCAATTGATAATGAGCTTCCGCAAACCGGGGGTCGACCTGGACGGCGTTGGCGAACTGAATCACCGCTTCCCGGTATTTCGCCTGCTCGGCATAGCGCTTCCCGCTTTCCAGATACTTCTGTTTCTTTACGTTAGGGTCGCGGGAGCAGGCAATGGAGCAGGCGAGAAGAAGAGCTACCACGATGAGACCGAAGGCCGGACGCTTCATTGGCTGTCACTTCCTGACCGGTGGCCGGCGGCGTCGCCAACTGACATCGGGACAGCAGTAGCGTCCGCCCAAGAAATCCTGCAAGTGAGCCACATTAGAACTTAGGTTAACCGTTTCATCAAGCCGCAGGGAGTGAGTGCCAAGGTACTTTGGTGGAATGCGATCATGGGAAATACGGCGGGTTTCGAGAAGCTAGTAGGCGCCGAAGAAGACCGCGCGCGGTGTTTGCAGCATGATCTTAAGATCCAACGCGAGCGAAGCCGTTTCCACGTACTTGAGATCCAGCCGGACCATCTCATCGAAGCTAGTACGGCTGCGGCCGTGCACCTGCCAGAGTCCGGTGATGCCAGGCTTGGCGGCGAGCATGCGACGGCGGTGCCAAGTCTCGTAGCGATCAACTTCATAAGGCATCGCCGGCCGTGGTCCCACCAGTGACATTTCCCCCCGCAACACATTGAGGAACTGAGGAACCTCATCCAAACTCGTCTTCCGCAGGAAGCGGCCGAACGGGGTTACTCGCGGGTCCTTGGTGAGCTTGTAGACGCCATTGCCGTTGTCGTCGGTATGCATGACGTCGTCAGCGCCGGCGATGAATCGAGTGACATATTCCTTGTGAATGTTGTGGTCGCAGTTGGCGTACATCGATCGGAACTTCAGCAGCGTGAAGTTGCGGCCATACTGCCCAACGCGGGACTGCCTGATCAACACCGGCCCTTTGGAAGTGAGCCTGACGGCAATCGCAACCAGCAGAAGAACCGGCGAGAGCAGCACCAGTGCCATCGCGCTGCCGAGCAGATCGATGGCCCGTTTTAACCCAGAGCTGGTCGCGTCCGATTGCATGGAGCGGGTGACTTCGGGATAAAACGTCAGGTCCGATTTCCTGGTTGAATCCCCGTTTGGAGGCTCCGGAAACATGTGGATCGAAATCTTGACGTGACTTTCCTGCTCGGCCGGGATCAGTGCGCTCACCAGGCCGGTGAATTTCGCAAGCAGGACGTTCATTGCCACCGAGGGGTCATCCGCAATCTCGGTGAATAGGACCGCCATGATCGAGCCCGTCTTGTACCAGCCGACGAGGTCGGTGTCGCGGGTTGACGACAACAGAGCTTCGGCAAGGCGCGCCGGGACGCTATCGCGTCCGCCGGCCGCGAACAGTGCGCCGCCTTCCACCAGCATGACCAGAAACGGTTTGTCCGAACGCTCGCTCCGCTTGCGCTCCAGACAGAGAAAGCGAAGGAACTCATTTTCGCTCACCGAGGATCGCTGGCGGAGAGCCGGATTCTGATCGCCGTCGTAAACGGCGGAAAACAACTCGTCCGTAGGATACTGCCGAGGTTGCTCCAAGCTGCCCGATACGTGACCTTCGTCTGGCGTACGCGCGTCAGGATTCACACCTGCGTTCTCATCCTTTGCCGATGCGGACGGTGACACTACCGTCAGCCCCTGCTTCCGGTTGCGCCCCATCCCGCGGGCATTGTGCCCTTTCGTCGCCAAGCTGCTGCCTCCCCCTGTTGGACCCAACAACTTCCGTCTCAAACTGCAAATAATTGGCCTGCTACCAGTGCTAGAGCAACTTCGTTACCATGTTTCCGTCTGGCGACCTCCAACGCAAGTTATTGATTCAATGATCTTTTCCTGCACCGAATGCGTGTATCAACTGTGGTCCGACAAATTGTCGGGGTGAAAAACGTTGCACTAGTTGAGGAACATGCCCCGGCAGTTGTCCACTTTCGTGCCACACGACCCGGATGGTTCAGGACCCACGGCTTAGAGCTTGGTGGCGGTTTGGGGGGGATGTCCATAGCCGCCGTATCCCTTGTAGTGGTAACTGTTGTAACCCGAAGCCGACAAAACATCGTTCAGAACCACCCCGAGGATGGCCTTTTCGCTGAATTCCTTCGCTGCTCGCTGCGCCTGTTCTATGGGAGTGCTGCCGGAGCGCACCACCAGCAGTACACCGTCGCAGTGCTCCGCCAACAAACTTGCGTCAGACACCGGAACCGCGGGAGGCGAGTCCAGGATAATCCAGTCGAAATGCGGTGCAAGGCGCTGCAACAGAGTCTTGCAGCGGCCGTTGGCAATCAACTCCGCCGGGTTCGCTACGTCCGTTCCCCGGGCGATAAAGAACAGCCCCTCCATGGGGCCGCGCTGCAGAACGGCATGCTCATCGGCTAAGCCACGAAGGTAGTCAGTCATTCCCGGAGTTGCCCGCGTTCCCAATAGTTCGTGCAAGGATGCGCGCCGGAGATCGGTGTCG
Source organism: Terriglobales bacterium (assembly GCA_049509755.1). Classification (GTDB taxonomy): domain Bacteria; phylum Acidobacteriota; class Terriglobia; order Terriglobales; family Acidobacteriaceae; genus JAIQGF01. Next base: position 76,186 of record JBEKZP010000010.1, read on the forward strand.
ATCAGCAGAACCCGGCGACCGTGCTGCCGGGCGATGGCTTGGGCGAGGTTGGCGGCGACAAACGACTTGCCTTCATCGGGCAGGGCGCTACTCACCAGAACGGTCTTGAGCGGGCGTTTCTCGCGGATCTGGAAGAGGCGCGAACGGAGGGTTCGGAATTCCTCCATGCCAACTTCGTAGTGCTTGGAGGAATCAAAAAACAGCATCGACTCCGAGTCGGGCCTCCATTCCGCCGTGCCACCACCAGCGATGCCGGATTCCATCTGGCTCGGCATGGGAGCGGAAAGTTGAGGTTCGCTGCCGGACTCGATTTTGCTCGGTACGGGTGGCGGAAGTTGAGGTTCGCTGCCGGCAGCAATTGAGGCAGCCTGTGCCCCGCCTGCCAGGACTGGAATCGCCAATTCACTAGCCGTCAGTTCTCCCGGCTGGGCCGACTTGCGCTCCCGCTCCGCTTTCTGCAATGCCTCGTGAATGCGGCTCATCTGGTTTTCCTGTCAATCGCGAGAATCGCAGCGTCACGCGCCTTCTCCGTGGGACCGACCGAAGTCCGCAGCGCGTCGATGAGGCGCCGCGTCTCGCCGTCGCCATCGGGCCGGATGGGAGGTAGGGGCGAAATTTCGTCCAGCTCAAATTCCCGCGCGACGGTGCTGATCGTCTCGGGAGCAATGGGCTGCTGGCGGTCAACAAAACCGCTGATGAGAGCGTGTTCGCAGAGCAAGTTGACGACTCGCGGGATACCTTGCGAATACTCGAAGATCTTGCTTACCGCTTCCGGACTGAAGATCAGCTCGCCATTGGCGCCGGCGATTCGCAGGCGTTGCGCGATATAAGCATTGGTGTCGGTCAAGGTCAGCGGGTGCGTACGGCAACGAAGGGTGATGCGCTGCCGCAACTGGCGCAGACTTGGGTCGCGCAGCTTGAGCTCGAGCTCCGGCTGACCGGAAAGAATGATCTGCAGCAGCTTTTCCGTGGATGTCTCCAGATTGGTCAAAAGCCGGATCTCTTCCAGCAGCTCCGAGGAAAGGTTTTGAGCTTCATCGATGACGAGAACGGCGGTTTCGCCGTCCCGGTAACGATCGAGCAGCCAGTGGTTCAGGCGCTGCAGCATCTGACCTTTGTCGCGGGTTTCGGTCGGCAGGCCAAAATCGTTCAGCACGAACTCGAAGAACTGGGGAACATCAAGCCGGGGATTGAACATGAAGGCGGTCGAGATCCGGTTGGTGCGCAGCCAGTCCATGAGCCGATTCAAGAGCGTGGTCTTGCCGGTGCCGACTTCACCCGTCAGCAGAATGAATCCCTTGCGCTTCTGGACTCCGTAAGCCAGGGAGGAGAGCGCCTCATGAATGTGCCGCGTTGGGTAGAGGAATCGCGGGTCAGGGTTGACGTTAAACGGATTGGCGCGAAGCCGATAAAATGCCTTGTACATACCTTAGGCTCCCATCACCTGTCGGGCGCTGCTTGGCTCGCGACTCGGTCGCCGTTTTCCATTCGGCGCACGCCGCACGGCAGCAGCCCCGACCGGCGGTACCAAGGCAAGCGTCGGAAGCTGCAAGTAGTGTTGGACGTCGCGCTCGGTGCGCACGACCTTGTCGCGGAATTCCAGAATCACAACCGCAGCGAGACCGAATCCGAGCCCTCCCAGAACCCCGAAGCCGGTGAACTGCCATCGCTTGGGATAGGTCGGCGTTTCAGGAAGATTCGGTGGATCCATCACACGAAACTGCTCGCCCTGTTGACGGCGTTCGAGATTGGTCGCCATTTCGGATTGGGTCTTCTTTTGCAGAAGGTCGTCATAGAATTTCTGGGCAGTCGTGTAATCGCGCGTCAGCTGTTTGTATTCTTCCTCAACTCTTGGGCTCAACTGCACGCGGGATTGATAGAGCCCGATTTGCTGGCGGAGGTGTTGTTGCTCCGAAGAGCGCTCTTTCACAACGCTTTCCAACTGGTGGATCTGCAGCCGTAACTGCTGCAGCTCGGGAGGTTCGTTCACCCCGACTTTCTTAACATCTTTGGACAAACCATCGCTGGCGGAAGCGTTCTCGCTGAGCGTCTTCTTGAGTTTCGCAATCTCTCGTTTCAGCTTGATAATGTCAGGATGATCTTCGGTGTACCGGCTCTGCAGGGTGACCAACTGGGATTGCAACGTAGACCACTGGTGTTCCAGCGTGTCCGGGTTCGTGCCGGTCCGGGAGGCTTGCCAGGCAGCGGACTGCTGGGCCAGCAGTGACTCGGAATAGGTCTTGTCCTGCTGGGCGCGAGCCAGCGTCTGCGTGGTCGCTTCCAGTTGGCTGTTGAGCGTGGCCAGCATGCCCAGGTTGGTTGCCTCCTGTTCGGGAAGCTGGCCGGTGTATTTCATCTTGAACTGGGCCAGCTTGGAATCCTGGCCATCAAGCTCGCGCTTGGCCTCGTCGAGTTGGCTCCTCAGGAAGTCGGTCGTCCCCTCCGCGCTCTGCGCGCGCGCTTTAAGGTTTTCCGACACGAACATGGAGGTGATCTCGGCGCAAACCTGCTGCGCAAGGCGGGCATTCTCGGCGGTGAAACTGATGGAAAAACCGGGCATATCGCCACGCCGCAAGCCGTCGTTGGCGCGAATTGGCGTGACCGTGATCAGCTTGCGCATGCGGTCCACCAACTCTTCCATGGGCACTTTGCCTTGGGCGGATTTGAACAGCCCAAAGCGCTCGATCATCGGTTGCAGGCGGGTGCGGCTGAGAATCTGCTCTTGCATGGTCGCCAGGCGGCCATTCAAGTCCTCGGTCACCACCGGTTTCACGAAGTTGTCAGGCACTTTTTGCTGATCCACCAACACGGTTGTCTGCGAGGTGTAGCGGTTCGGGATCCTGAGCGATACCAGAAACGTGATAATGGGAACGATCACGGTCGGAAGAACAAGCCACCACATCCGCCGGCGGGCTATCGCCAGGTAGTCGTGGAGGTTGAGTTCGCGATCAGTTAACATTCCATTCCTCACGTTCATTGGCGGCAATCATTCCATCCGGATGGGCCGGAACCCCAAGTCGAAGCCCACCGTGAAAATGTGCCGATTGCTTTGGTCGCCGCAACCTGTACAGAACACGCCCAGTCCGGTCTGCCGCTGGAACGAATAGCTGGCAAACACGCCGTTGTACAAACCCAGGCGGCGTTGCACACCGGAATTGGCGTAGAAAGTCGAGTAGGTATCGCCGGCGATCAGAGCCGAGTTGCGCGAGTAGCCGACGGTGGTGCTGGTGAGCCAGCGGCGCAGGAACGGCCGGGAGAACCCGCCGGATACGACATCGCTATTGGCGCCCAGCATGACACCGGAGCCGGAATTGACGCTGCGGGCATAGGACGCCGTGAAATCCGTGCGATGGACCAGGTAGTGCAGGTTCGCCTGTGCATTCCATAACGTAAGATTTTGCGACTGGACGGCAGTATGAACCTGCGTGATACCGCCGCCGGCGCCCACCTGCAAGCTCAAACGACCGGTAATACGGTGTCCGTACAGCAATTGCGCGGTGTGGCTGCGCGTCCGGTTATCCATACCCACGTACCCAAATTGGGTGAAACCATAGGTAATGCCGACGGTGTCGCGGGCGGTGAGATTGCGGCTGTACCCGAGGTTGACTCCCTCCTGGTTGCTGTCAACCAGGTTCCCGTCGGGCGAACGAAGGATGCCGTAGTTCCCGGTGACGGTCACGGTGCTGCGCGCGTTGAGACGGTAATCCGTTTCGACAACGGCGCTGTTGCTGACCTGCGATCCAATCTGCGTCAGCAGATTCTGAGCAGGCACCAGGTTGGGATTCAGGCCAGCGAGGTTGATGCCACCGGCAAGCGCGGCGGGGCCGATAACGGCGGCGCCCGCATTCGCGCCCCCGCCGAAGGCGGAACTCGAGGTATAGCCGGTTTCATCGCTGAACAGCAGCGACCAGCGGCCAAAATCGAAATGCTGCGTCAGGCCCAGGCGCTGAAAGGTGGAATTGCGCTGGAGCCCGCCGAGGCTGCTCCCATTTTCGTAGAACATTCCGCCGCCCTGGTACCGCATGGTAAACAACCGATTGCGGGACACGCGCTGCAACTCGAGTTCGCCGGTAATGCTGCTCACGGTGCCCACGTCGGAGTTAGGCACAAAGACGTCGGGATTGGAATCCACGGTTTGCGCGAAATGCAGCTTTGGCACAAGGAAACTGGGCAGATCCTGCGTGCCGAGGGTCAACGCCTGTGCGCCGGTCAGCGGACGGGTGTCGGGCGCCATGTTCCCGCCGGCTTGATCAGGCGCGGCATTGGCAGCGGGTGGCTCCGGAGCGGCCGGGGCACCGGCTTGGTTCTGCGCTGCTGCGCCGGCGACCAAAGCCAGCCACAACAGACAACCGACTTGCCTTCGAGTGAAAGACATCAGCATCGTCCTTTCACGGCACCACGATCGTGTCACCGGGTTTCAGAAGGATGTTCTGTTCCGAATTCCGGCCTTTCACGACGTCGCGGTAATTGAACGGTAACTTGTTCTGCTTGCCGTTTTCGACCCGTAGGACATAAATGTTCTTGGCATTGGCGAACTGCGTAAATCCACCCGCGCTGGACAAGGCTTGGAGCACGGTCATGTTCGGCACCAGAGGATACGCACCGGCCTTGGTCACCTCTCCGAGTACGAAATAACGGCGACTGTTCACCTGAGTAACGACTACGGTGACGCGGGGCTGCTCCACGTACTTCTTCAGCTTTTCCGAAACCTGGTCTGCGAGTTGGGTGGGAGTCAACCCTGCCGCCTGGACGTCGTTCAGCAGAGGGAGGGAAATCTTCCCATCTGGGCGCACCGGGACCGTACCCGACATCTCTGCTTCCTTCCAGACGTTGACGTTCAACACATCTTCCGGACCAATGATGTAGTCGGGATCACTGGTGGCCGCTGCGGGAGGCGCCGGCTTTTTGTCATCTCCAGGGTTGCCGGCCCAGACCTGTCCAGCGGCGGCAATCAGCAGCGCCAAGACCAACGTGGCGGAAAAAACTCGGTGCCTCATGCCAACGTCTCCTCAGAACTTGAATATTCGTCGTCGAGACCGATCTGTTTCAGTTTGTAAAGCAAAGCCTTGTAGCTGATCTGCAGTTCCTGCGCGGCTCGCTTGCGGTTCCATCGAGTGCGGGACAGCACCTTCAGGATGAGTTCGCGCTCCGCCTGGCGTGAAGCGGCACGAGCAGCCTGTTTCAGGGAAAGACCCTCGGAATCGGCGCCGCGCGCCAACCCCTCGGAATGGTTCGAGCGCAAAACCATCATGGCCACGTGTTCGTCCTCAACGGCGACGACGGTTTTGACCGCATTCTTGAGCTCGCGAACGTTACCCGGCCACGCGTACTCAACAAAATACTGTTGCAAACGAGCGCTCATGTCGCGCTTGGGCCGGGCGAATACCTGAGAGTAAACGCCCAGAAAATGGTCAGCCAGAAGCAGGATGTCCTCGCGGCGGTGCCGCAAGGGCGGCACGCGGAGGCAAACACCGCTGATCAGGTAATAGAGATCTTCGCGGAATCGGCCATTGCGGATTTCCTGGTCGAGACTGCTGGTGCTGGAGGCGATCAGACGGGGACGCGTTGAGGACTCTGACGAGCGCCCGAAGAAGAAAGACAGCATGTCTGCCTGCATGGCCGACGGGAGATCGGAGATGTGCCGCACAAAGACAGTCCCAGTGGGAGCACCGCCACCGTTATGACCTTTGCCGTCGAACGCCATAAAGGAATCATGTGCTGCATCGAGGCAAGCGACCTCAGCAAAACGACCGTGCTGCCGTCCGGACATCGCATGTATCTGCTGTGCCAAGCTGCGTTTTCCCGCCCCGTCTTCTCCCAGGATCAGGACCGGAGAACCACCCATTGCGACTTTCTCGGCCGCCGTCTCCAGTGCCCTCATAGCCGGGCTTGCGCTGCGGACCATGGAATCGCCGCCGTCAGCGCCAGCGCTATGAGATCGGGGAGAGTCGCTAAGCATTCATCCTCCGGAGAGCAACGGCACAACGAATCCGCATGAGAGCCACAGTGGGCCTATGCAACTGCAGGACCAACCCGGAAAGCTGCGGAACAGGAATGGAAACCACACGGAAGGCGAGGGGAAAAGATTGCCTGTCAAACGCACGAAGTATTTTTTGCCTTTTTCCGGCTTCCGAGGGTGCTTGCCGGGCGATGCGTCCGTGGCGCCTTCTACCCTTTAACTGATTGCATTTAAAATGACTTAGGAATTACAATCCGCTAAACACCGACCAGTCTTGTAGCCTGCAATTCTGCCTGTCTTGGGGCTGAGGACGCGCCGCCTGCACGCAGCCTGGGTGGTCGCCCAGGTTACTAAAGTTTTTTGCGAGGCCCGCGGACTTGCCGTAATTGGCGAAGAAAGCGGCTTCCGCGAGGGAAATTGTTTTCCACTCCGATCAAGGAATCTTCCACGTCCGAAACTAACCAATGCTCCTTATAAAACAAAGAGATAGCGATTTCCAGGTCGCAGGGGGCGCCGACCGGGGAGGGGAAAAGTGGAAAATGTTTTCCATTGTGTCCTGAATGCAGTAAAGGCGCTGCCTGGCCGGTGGCTTCAACCAGGGACGGCTATGTCCTTAATGACACAGGGCGTCTCTGTTTGAGATGCGTGTCTTTGCCTGAGACAGCCCACAAATGCCGTCATGTTATTGATTTGGCACATATAGGGTTAAGAAAGGTGAAAACTTTTGCATTGCCCATTCTTTTTGACTAATGATGTGGCGATACACGCTTGGCACTTGGCAATTCCGGGGTTTCGACAGGCCAGCGCCTTGTTCACGACGATGGAACCGGACTTGCTAGCGTGCACTACAAGGGCAGGAGTTACAAGAGTGCAATGTGACTCAGAGGGCGGAGCTACGTACAGCGGCATCTATAATGAGGTGAGTCGGATGCTCGAACTGCCGTTGCCCACTTCGCTCCCACAATGGTACGCGGTGCAGACGCGTCCGCGGCACGAGAAGAAAGTCGCTGCCGAGTTGGCGCGAAAAGGCATTGAAAATTACGTGCCGCTTCTGGGTCAGATCCATCGTTGGAGCGACCGGCGAAAGAAAGTCGAAGTGCCCCTCTTCCCGGGATACGCATTCGTGCATGCGGCCCTGTCGCCAGAAACGCGGATATCGATCCTGAGGGTGTGGGGAGTGTTGAACTTCGTCGGATCGCAAAACCTGGGCACACCGATCCCGGACAAACAGATCGAATCCATCCGTATGCTGATGGCCCAAAATCTCCAAGCCACACCGTATCCGTTCCTCAAGAGCGGTCAACGTGTCGTCGTGCGCAGCGGTGCTCTGGCAGGGCTGGAAGGCATTTTCCTGGGCACCGAGGGCGGTAAGCGATTGGTAATCTCAATCGAATCCATCCAACAATCCGTCGTGCTCACGATTGAGGGCTACGACATCCAGCCACTTTAGAAACAAGTTCTTGCGCGGTGTGCAGGGCCGGCTCGCACGCGGTTGCGCTGCTGCGCCTCTCAAATCACAACCGTGCAGAAGGAAAGCAAGATGATGAAAATGGACGAAGCAATTCCGTTTCTCGACTTGATTACGCCGCACCGCGAACTGGAAAGCGAACTCCTCGCCGTCGTGCAACAAGCCTTTCGTACGGCAGGGTTTATCGGCGGCCGAATGTTGGAAGCGTTCGAGCAGGAGTACGCGCGCTTCTGCCACGTAAGCTACTGCGTAGGGGTGAATAGCGGCACCGACGCTTTGCGTTTTGCCCTGATCGCTGCGGGCATTGGTCCGGGCGATGCTGTGGTTACCGTCGCCAACACATTTATCGCCACCACGGAAGCGATTTCCCAGGCCGGTGCAGTACCGGAATTTGTCGACGTCGACCCGCAAACGTACAACATGGATCCAGGCAAGCTCCAGGAGTACCTGGAGCAACGCTGCGTCATGGACGGCAGCGCTGGGAAGTTGATCAGCCGACGGACCGGTAAACGGGTGGCTGCCATCATCCCGGTCCACCTGTACGGCCAGATGGTTGACATGGATCCGATCCTGGACCTGGCCGAGCGCTATAACCTGGTTGTCATTGAAGACGCTTGCCAGGCGCACGGGGCTGAGTACTTTTCCAAGAAGCAGAATCGCTGGTGCAGCGCCGGATCCATGGGGGTCGCCGGCGCCTTCAGCTTTTACCCCGGCAAGAATCTTGGAGCATGCGGCGAAGCCGGCGCGGTGACCACGAACGACGAGACGCTGGCGCGCAAGATTCGCATGATCCGCGATCATGGCCAGGCGGAGAAGTATTACCACGATATCGAGGGCTACAACGGACGCCTGGACTCAATCCAGGCGGGCATTCTCGGAGTCAAGCTGCCGCATCTCGCACCGTGGAACGCCTGCCGGATCGAAGCTGCGAAACGGTATCGCCAGTTGTTTTCGGCGACGGACGCACCGGTCACCTTGACCGCACAGCCGGCGTGGTCGAAGCCTGTGTATCACCTTTTCGTGATTCAAGTGGACGACCGGGAAACTCTGCGGAAAGACCTGGCAGCGGAAAAAATCGGGACGGGAATTCATTATCCGATCCCCCTGCATCTGCAGAAAGCCTACGTCGGCCTCGGCGTGCGGCGAGGCGAGTTGCCGGTAACCGAAACCGCGGCAGACCGAATCCTGTCGTTGCCGATGTTCCCGACCCTTTCGGAGGCAGATCAGAAGCGGGTGGTGGATGCCGTGGTTCGACAGATTCATCGTCCCGCGGCACAACGCGCCGCCACGGTATCGGCAGCCAAGTGAAAGTTGTTTCCATCATCGGCGCGCGGCCGCAGTTCATCAAAGCTGCTGCGGTAAGCCGGGAGTTGCGCAAACGGCATCAGGAAATCCTGCTGCACACCGGGCAGCATTATGACTACGAGATGTCCGGGATATTCTTTGATGGCCTCGACATACCTCCGCCCGATGTGAACCTGGGCGTCGGCTCAGGATCGCAAGCCGCCCAAACGGCCGGCATGCTCAAGGGAATCGAAGATGTATTGCTAGCCGAACATCCCGATTGGCTCCTGATCTACGGCGACACGAACTCTACTCTGGCAGGCGCGCTGGCAGCGGCGAAGTTATCCGTGCCGGTAGTTCATATCGAAGCCGGTCTTCGCAGCTTCAACCGCCGCATGCCGGAAGAGATCAACCGCCTGGTCGCCGATCACCTGTCGAGCCTGCTGATCTGCCCCAGCGATACGGCGGTTCGGAATCTGGCCGCCGAAGGAATCACGCGCAACGTGCATCTGGTCGGAGACGTAATGCTCGACGTGCTGAACTGGGCCCGGCAGCGCCTGGCCGCAAACGCACCCGAGATTCTTGGCCGAATGGGCTTGACGAAGCAGCGCTACCTGCTCGCCACCTTGCACCGCAGCGAGAATACGGACGATGTCGGGCGGCTCGCGTCGATCGTAGAAGCGCTCAATGCGCTGCAGGAACCGGTGGTGTTTCCGGTCCACCCGCGCGCGCGAAAAGCGATTGCCGAAGCACGCTGCCGCATCGCCGATCATGTTCGATTGATCGATCCTGTCGGATATCTGGACATGATTGCCCTGGCGAGCTCGGCACGCATGATCCTGACCGACTCGGGCGGGCTGCAGAAGGAAGCCTACTGGCTCCGCGTCCCCTGCATCACCATGCGGGACGAGACGGAATGGGTGGAGACAGTGGAAGCAGGCTGGAACACGCTGGTCGGAGCTGATCCGAAAAAGATTATCCAGAGCGTTCACTCCTTCGCGCCCAACGGCTCGCACCAGGCTTTGTATGGCGATGGGCTGGCCGCCGCGAGCTGCGTCGATCTGCTGGGCTGAACCTCGCTACCGAATCCGGTTTGTCAAGGGAGAGAATTCATGGAAAATAACCCGCGCAAGAACTCGAAACCTAACGTTGCCGTGGTTGGAGTGGGGTACTGGGGCAAGAACCTGGTTCGCAACTTCCATAGCCTGGGCGCTCTGGCCGCGCTCTGTGATGCGCAGGAGTCGGTGGAAGCCAACTACGCGCAGCAGTATCCGGGCGTCAAATTCTACCGCGAGTTCAGCGCTGTGCTCTCCGATGCTTCGGTGACGGCAGTGGCGCTGGCTACGCCGGCGGTAACCCATTACGAATTGGCCAAAGCCGCTATGGAGGCCGGCAAAGACGTCCTGGTGGAAAAGCCGCTTGCCGTCGAAGTGAAGCATGGCGAAGAGCTGGTCCGCGTCGCCGAGGCGAACGGCAGGATCTTGATGGTGGGTCACATCCTGCGATACCACCCGGCAATCCTGAAGCTGCAGCAACTGATTCGCGAAGGCACACTGGGAAAGATCAACTATCTGTACTCCAACCGCCTGAACATCGGCAAGATTCGCACCGAAGAAAACATCCTGTGGAGTTTCGCTCCGCACGACATCTCGGTGATGCTGTCGCTGCTCAACGAAATGCCGAGTCGCGTCGCCTGCCAGGGGGGAGCTTACCTCAATCGAGACGTGTCCGATGTCACCTTGAGCCACTTCGATTTCCCCAGCGGGGTCCAGGCACATATCTTCGTGAGCTGGCTGCATCCGGTTAAGGAGCAGCGGCTGGTGGTAGTGGGATCGGAAAAAATGGCGGTGTTCGACGACACCGCGGAACACAAGCTGGTTTTGTATCCGCACAAGGTGGAATGGCTGAATCGGGTGCCCACGGCGGTGAAAGCCGCCGGTGAACCCGTCGAGCTCGAGGATTGCGAGCCGCTGCGCGCCGAATGCCAGCACTTCCTGGACTGCATCGAGTCGCGAACCGCTCCGGTCAGCGACGGCGCGGAAGGTCTCCAGGTTTTGCGCGTATTGGATGCCTGCCAGCGCGCCATGGTGAACGGGCCCATTAGTCTGGAGCCGGCTGATTCGTCAGCGGCAAAAAAGCAGTTGCCCTACTTTGTGCATGAATCGGCCTATGTCGACGAAGGCGCCGAAATCGGCGCCGGCTCGAAGATCTGGCACTTTTCTCACGTCATGAAGGGGGCTCACATCGGCAACCGATGCGTCATCGGGCAGAACGTGAATGTCGACGGCGGAACTACCATCGGAAACAACGTAAAAATTCAGAACAACGTCTCCGTGTACACCGGCATCGTGATCGAAGATGACGTGTTCCTCGGACCGTCCTGTGTTTTGACGAATGTCTCGAATCCCAGGTCGCAGGTCAACCGGCACTCGCTATACGAAACCACGCGGTTAAAGCGCGGCTGTTCGATCGGAGCAAACGCGACCGTTGTCTGCGGAGTCACAATTGGCCGGTATGCTTTTGTCGGCGCCGGTTCGGTGGTGACCAAGAACGTTCCCGATTTTGCGTTAGTCGTGGGGAATCCTGCGCGTAAGGTTGCATGGATGAGCCGGCACGGACATCGGCTCCCCGCGCCCGATGCGGAGGGGATCATGCGCTGCCCGGAAAGCGGCTACCGATACAAGGAAGTTGAACCCGGTGTCCTGCGCTGCCTCGATCTCGACGAAGAAGCGCCACTGCCGTCAACCTTGAGCGTGGGTACGAAATCCTACAAACAAGTGAAAGAGGAAGGGAAGTATGAATGTTCCGCTACTCGATCTTAAGGCGCAGTACGCCGCAATCAAATCGGAAGTGAACTCGGCCATTGCGGAAGTGCTTGAGTCCCAGTACTTCATCCTCGGGCCGAAGGTGGAGCAGTGCGAAAAGGCCATTGCCGAGTACTCGAGCTGCTCCTACGGCGTGGGAGTTTCGTCGGGCAGCGACGCTCTGCTCGTCTGCCTTATGGCGGAAAACATTGGGCCCGGCGATGAGGTCATCACGACTCCGTACACCTTCTTCGCCACCGCGGGCGCAATCGCGCGCCTGGGCGCCACCCCCGTGTTCGTCGATATCGATCCGGCGACTTACAACCTCGATACGTCTCAGATCGCGGCCAAGGTCACCGGCAAAACACGAGCCATCATTCCTGTCCATCTCTATGGACAGATGGCCGACATGGACACCGTCATGCGCGTGGCGAACGAGCACGGCCTGGTGGTGATCGAGGATGCGGCGCAGGCGATCGGCGCCGAGTACAAAGGGCGCCGGGCCGGTTCGATCGGACAATACGGTTGCTTCTCGTTCTTCCCCTCGAAGAATCTTGGCGCTGCCGGCGACGCTGGAATGATCGTTACCAACGACGCTCAACGGGCGGACAAGCTAAGGGTCCTGCGCGGCCATGGCTCCAAGCCGAAATACCATCACAAGATTATCGGAGGCAATTTCCGCCTGGATGCGCTGCAGGCAGCCATCGTTTCCGCCAAGCTGCCGCACTTGGACGATTGGACGGCCGCTCGCCAGCGCAATGCGCAGAGATACGATCGGCTGTTTGCCGAATACGGCTTGCCGATTACGCTTCCTGCCGTGGTCACGAACCGCCACATCTTCAATCAGTACGTGATCCGTTTGGCGGAGCGCGATGAATTGCAGGCCTATCTGAAGACCCAAGGTGTAGGCACGGAGGTGTACTACCCCGTTCCCATGCACCTGCAAGAGTGCTTTGCGTACCTGGGACATGTCGCGGGTGCATTCCCCGACAGTGAGCGGGCGGCGAAGGAATCGGTGGCGCTGCCAGTTCACCCGGAGATCACTGAAGTTCAGGCCCGGTTTGTCGTCGAGTGCATCGGCAACTTTGTGCGCGGCCGGGCGAGCTCCCGCGGTATGGAGCAGACCGCGATTGCGGGCGCCAAGTCCTAGCCAGCGACGGAGCAGACTTCTTGATTGGTGTTGTTGCCAGAGCCGACCAGAGCGGGGCAGTCGAAGAGTTCTTCGAGCTTTTTAAGACTCCGTGGGAGTTCTACCTTCCCGGACGGCCGTACGACGTGGTCATTGCCACCACGGACGCTGTAGCGGAAGTCGATGCCAGCCTGCTTCTCGTCTGTGGTCCAACTGCCAGGGGCATGGATGCGGGAATGGGGATTACTGCTCTTGCCTCGCGTCAAGGGGCGGTCCTGAGTGTTGGCGACGACGCGGTTCCGATTTACGGCGAGCTGCTCACTTTTGCGGATGCCGGGAACGAGATCGCTTGTATAACGGCGAGTTCTGAAGTAGCGGGTCTCAGGATCGAATCAGATGGCCTCACGGTGCTGCGGTTGGGGTATGACCTGTTCGATGAAGTCCATTTTTTGCTGGCAACCGGGCAGCCTGTCGAATATGCGCATGTCCCTACCCTGGAGATTCACATCCGGATGCTCCGCACGTGGATACTCGATGCGGGAATCCCTCTTTTGGAAATCCCTCCGGTGCCGGCGCAACACCGGTTTATCGCGTGCCTGACGCACGACATTGATTTTGCGGGAATCCGAAGACACCTGCTCGATCACTCGATGTGGGGCTTCCTCTACCGCGCGACGGTGGGTGCGGTCCGCAATTTCGCAAGGCGCAGGATCTCATTCCGACGTCTTCTGCAGAGCTGGTTTGCGGCGGCATCGCTGCCGTTTGTGTATGCCGGATGGGCGAAAGATTTTTGGGAACCATTCGACTGGTATCTGGAGACCGAACGCGGACTTCCCGCCACCTATTTCCTGATCCCCTTCAAACGGCGGGCCGGCGATAAAGTACCGCGGCAGCATGCATCTCGCCGGGCTACCGAGTATGACGTCAATGACCTTCCGAACGAGACAGCGGTTTTGCGGAAGGCAGGTTGCGAGCTGGGCGTTCATGGCATCGATGCCTGGCACAGCGTGCAGAGAGGGCGCGAAGAGTTTAATCGAATTGCGGCGGCTGCCGGCGAGCGCAGCGTTGGAATCCGGATGCATTGGCTGCTGCGGGATGCGAATACCCCCGCCGTGTTGGAAGACGCCGGATACGCTTATGACTCCACGTTCGGCTACAACGAAACGGTAGGATATCGCGCCGGAACCACCCAGGTGTTTCGTCCGCAAGGCGTCCGCCGTCTCCTGGAACTGCCTTTGCACATTCAGGACGGGGCGCTGTTCTATCCCCAGCAACTGGACCTGTCGGAAGCGGAAGCGAAGCGGCGCTGCCATTCCATGACGGACAATGCTCGCAACTACGGAGGCGTACTCACGGTGCTTTGGCACGATAGAAGCCATGGGCCGGAGCGGTTTTGGGGCGGTTTCTACGTCTGGCTGGTGCAAGAACTGAAATCTCTTGAGGTTTGGTTTGGGACGGCCGCGCAAGTGGTCGACTGGTTTCGGAAACGGCGCGAGGTTCGTTTCGAACGGATCGAGGCGGACGGTGGCGCGCAGATTCATCTCTGCTACGCGGGAGAGAAGATCGAACCTGCTTGCAACGTCAGGATCCATCGCCCACGAAAGCCATCAAGCGATGCGCAGGCGCACGGCCGGATGGCATCGGACTTCGTCGACGTCGCTTGGGCCGGAGACGCCAGTGAGGAACTCGATCAGTTACTCCGAACAGCGCCGGAGTGGCGCATCATAAGGACTGGACGTAAGCCTTTATCCCCGGGCCACGAAGTATCGGGCCGGAAAGGATAGCCGGTTCACTCTTTAGTTATGACATCAGTCTGCATACTTCTCCAGAATCATTACGACATTGATATCCGCGTCAGGCGGAAGGCGGAGGCCTTGGTCGCCGCCGGCTATTCCGTCGACGTGCTCGCGCTGCGCGGCGCCGGTGGGCAGAAGAGTTATCGGCTCGAGGGCGTGAATGTCGACACCCTTTCGTTGGGGAAGAAACGCGGCTCTCTGGTGCGGTACGCGTTTGAGTACGTGGCGTTTTTTCTGTGGGCTCTGGTTCGCGTGACTGTCCAGATGCCACGCAGACGGTATGCAGTGATCGATGTAAACACGCTGCCGGATTTCCTGATATTCGCCGGGGTCTTCGCCCGATGGATGGGAGCCAAGCTGGTCCTCGATATGCACGAAATCACCCCCGAGTTTTACATGTCCAAGTACGAGATCGAGGAAGGATCAGTGTGGGTGCGGGCGATGAAGTTCCTGGAGAAAATCAGCTTCGACTTTGCTGATCGCGTGATCACCATCAACGAGCCAATCCAGGACCTGCTTGTTGGGCGTGGGCTTCCGAAACACAAATCGACGGTGATCGCGAATGCGGCGGACGAGGCGCGCTTTGCCTCCTACTCCAAGTCGAGCGCTGCTGACCAGGCAAAATCGACAGCCGGGTTCGTGATGATCTACCACGGCACTCTCACCAGGCTTTACGGACTTGATATTGCCATCGAAGCCTTTGCCTTAGCGCAACAGGACATGCCCGGAGCGGAGTTGTGGATCCTGGGCGGCGGGCCGGAGGCGGCCCCGTTAAAGGCCCTGGCCCAGCAACGCGGGTTAGACTCGAAAGTCAGGCTCATCGGAACGGTGCCGCCGTCTGAGATCCCGGCATGGCTGGAGAAATCCGATGTCGGAATTTTGTCCATCCGGCGCGATGTTTTCCTGGAGTATGCATCCCCCAACAAGCTGGCGGAATTCATCATCATGGGAAAAGCAGTCGTGATCTCTCGCCTGCGAGCAACCCAGCACTATTTCAGCGAGAACGCATTGGCATATTGTGAGCCCAACGATCCGGCAGATCTGGCGAAACAGATGATCCGCGTCTATCGCGATAAGGAACTTCGAAATCGGATGGCGGAGCAGGCCAGGAAAGAATACGCTCCAATTTGCTGGGACATCATGAAGCAACGGTACCTGGCGCTCATGGACCGGCTTATCGAAACCAAAATCGGCGCCGTTGGAAACCCGGGCGTCGGCGACGACCGCGAAATAATCGGCAGACGCGCGTAACCAATTACCCGGCAATCCCAGCAAGTCCCGTTGGCAGCTACCATGGATATCCCCACCTACATTCTGATTACACCGGCGCGGAACGAAGCCCAGCATCTGGAAAAAACCATCAACTCCGTGGTGCACCAGACGGCCCGGCCGCTCAGATGGGTGATCGTCAGTGACGGTTCCACCGATGGTACCGACGAGATTGTGAGGAAGTATACCGGGCAGAATCCTTGGATCGAGTTGGTGAGCCTCCCCGAGCGCGCACAGCGAAACTTCGCCGGCAAGGTGGTTGCCTTCAACGCCGGGTACGCCAGGGTGGCGGGATTGAAGTTTGATGTCGTCGGCAATCTGGATGGCGATGTCTCCTTTGACGAGGATTACCTGGCATTCCTGGTAAGCAAATTTGCCGATCAGCCCAGGCTTGGAGTGGCCGGGACACCTTATCGGGAAGAGAATGCGATCCATGACGAGCGCTTCAAAAGTCCCGACCATGTGTCGGGGGCTTGTCAGATGTTCCGCCGCGAATGCTTTGAGGAAATCGGCGGCTATCAACCGGTTCGTTCCGGCGGCATCGATTTGATTGCGCTTCTTGCGGCGCAGGCGAAGGGGTGGCAGACGAAACGATATGACGAGAGGTTCTGCCTCCACCACCGCAACGTTGGCAGCGGAGACCACGCGGGCGTTTGCGCGAGGCTGCTGAACCGGGGCAAGAAGGATTATCTGCTTGGCAGCCATCCCGCCTTTGAAATTTTTCGCAGCCTGAATCAAATGAAAACCAGGCCCTACATCGTTGGGGGAGCTCTGATGCTGGTGGGTTATTTCTGGGCCATGCTCCGGCGTCTTGAACGCAGCATGCCCCTGGAACTCATCCACATCAGGCAGCGGGATCAGATGCATCGGCTGAAGGAAGTGCTCAGCCATCCGCTGACCCAAGGTGGCGGACGCAGTCCTGGACCCGTCACCGTTAGGAGCGCGATTCTTCCCCAGGCCGACAACTCCCGCGTGCCGCGCGGTGACTCCCAGGCGCCCATCAGCCGCTAGCATGTCAGACCAATATTCAAGTGCCATGCTCGACACAACAACCAGTCATATCAGCGTGTGCATTTGCACCTACAAGCGGCCGCATCTGCTGCGGCGCTTGCTGGACGAGCTTGCGGGTCAAGATACCGGCGGACAATTCACGTATTCCATCGTGATTGTCGACAACGATCAATCGCGATCCGCCGAAGCCGCTACGCACGACTTTGCGGTTCACGCGCCGATTCCCGTCGACTACTGTGTGGAGTCTCAGCAGAACATCTCATTGGCGCGTAACAAGGCCATCGAAAACGCCAGGGGCGACTTTATCGCCTTCATCGATGACGACGAGTTTCCGACTCGATCGTGGCTGCTGACGCTTTTCAAGACACTCAACGAGCGCAACGTTGACGGAGTGCTGGGGCCCGTCAAGCCGCACTTCGAGCAAGGCGCGCCGAAATGGGTGGTGAAGGGGAAGTTTTACGATCGTCCGAGCTATCCAACGGGCTTCGTCATCGATCGGCAAAAAGGACGCACCGGCAACGTGTTGCTAAGGCGGCGGATTTTTGCAGCCGGCGAGCCGCCGTTCCGGCCGGAGTTTCGTACCGGAGAGGATCAAGACTTTTTCGGAAGAATGATTCAGAAGGGGCACGTTTTCATCTGGTGCGACGAGGCGGTGGCCTACGAGGTGGTTCCCCCTCTACGTTGGAAACGCGCCTTCATGTTGCGGAGAGCGCTGTTGCAGGGTGCAAGTTCGTTCCTCAATCCGAATCACAGGGGCCTCAACGTCGCAAAATCGATCATAGCCATTCCGGTATATACGGCGGCATTGCCATTTGCCCTGCTGCTTGGGCACCACCGGTTCATGACCCTACTCGTCAAGCTGTTTGATCACTTGGGCAAGCTGCTTGCTTTGATGGGCATTAATGCAGTGAAAGAAGAGTATGTCACCGAGTAGGGCCGCAATCATGAACGAGACGCAGCAACCGAAGTACATCATCGGTCGCGACGATCTCATCCTGGTGACCGGAGCAACCGGGTTTATCGGGTCCAGGGTGGTAGAAACGCTGCTGGAGTTGGGATTCCGCAACCTGCGCTGCTTCGCCCGGCCCTCGAAGAAACAGGCGAAGCTGACCGGCATTGCGAAGGCTTACGAGGGCGCGTCCGTCGAAGTGCTTACGGGCAATCTTTTATCGCGCGAAGACTGTGCCGCTGCGGCCAAGGGCGCCAAGGTGATTTATCACCTGGCGGCAGGTACAGGGCAAAAGTCCTTCGCCGATGCTTTCATGAACTCGGTGGTTACAACTCGCAACCTTCTCGAACCCACCATCGAGGACAAATGCCTGAAGCGTTTTGTCAACGTGAGTTCGATTGCCGTGTACAGCAACATGCGGAAGCCCCGCCGTGGGTTGCTGGACGAGACCTGTGAAATTGAAGAGCATCCCGAGCTAAGAGGCGAGGCATATTGTTTCGCGAAAGTAAAACAAGAGCAGCTCGTGACGGAGTATTGCGGCCGGTTCGGCATCCCACACGTCATCGTCAGGCCAGGGTATGTCTATGGACCCGGCAAAAGTTACCTTACAGATAGAGTGGGCATTGATACCTTCGGCATTTTTCTCCATATTGGCGGTTCCAACCGAATTCCGCTTACCTACATCGACAACTGCGCGGAAGCGATTGCGCTGGCGGGACTGCGGGAAGGCATTGATGGTGAGGCATTCAATATCGTTGACGATGACCTTCCTTCCAGCCGGCAGTTTTTGCGCCTGTACAAGAAGAACGTCAGGCGCTTCACATCGCTGTACGTACCCCACTTTGTAAGCTATTTCCTCTGTTACCTATGGGAGCGATACTCGGCGTGGTCACAGGATCAGTTGCCTCCCGCCTTTAATCGCAAAAGATGGAATGCCTACTGGAGAAAGACTAACTACAGCAACGAGAAATTAAAGACGCGGGTGGGCTGGACGCCAAGAGTGCCCAGGGCGGAGGCATTCAAACGATTTTTCGAAGCGTGCCGGGACGGAGCAGGACATGCTTAAGGTCGCGATCGTGGGATGCGGAAAGATCGCGGATTCGCACGCGGCCCAGATCCAGCGGATCCCAGGGTGCGAGATCGTCGGAGTCTGTGACCGGGAGCCGCTGATGGCACGGCAGCTCTACGAGAGATTTCCGATCAAGAAGTATTACACCGACGCGGCCGAGCTTCTCACCGAGGCCAAGCCGGATGTCATTCACATCACGACGCCTCCGGCGAGCCATTTTGACCTTGCGAAGCTGTGCCTGGAGATGGGATCCCATGTCTATGTGGAGAAGCCATTCACGCTGTACCCGGACGAAGCGCACAGGCTGATCGCTCTCGCCAATGAAAACAACCTCAAGATCACGGTCGGCCACGATGAGCAATTCAGTCATGTCGCGCGCCGCATGAGAGCCCTTGTCCAAAGTGGATATCTGGGCCGGGGGCCGGTCCACATCGAATGTCACCATTGCTATGAGCTGGGAGAAAACCCTTATGCGGGCGCGCTCCTGGGGGACAAGCGGCATTGGGTCCGCAAGCTGCCTGGGAAGTTACTGCAGAATCTTATTAGCCACGGCATCGCACGGATCGCGGAATTCCTGGGCACCGAATCCCCTCGCGTCATGGCTTATGGATTTATCAGTCCCTTCCTCAAGAGCATGGGGGAGACCGAAATCATCGATGAATTAAGGGTCGTCATTGAAGAGGAGGAGCGGATCACGGCTTATTTCACGTTTTCCTCGCAGATGCGCCCCGCGATCCATCAACTGCGGGTCTACGGCACGAAAAATGGCTTAATTCTTGATCAGGATCACGAGACCCTGACGGCGCTTCGTGGAGAAAGGTTTAAGAGCTACGCAGAGAAGTTCATCCCGCCCGTGATCTTTGCGGGGCAGTATTTCGCAAATCTGGCCACCAATATGCGTACTTTTCTTGCCGGAGACTTCCACATGAAGTCCGGCATGAAGTACTTAATCGAAGCGTTCTATCGGTCCATTGTCGACGGCACACCGCCTCCCATTCCTTATGCAGAAATTCTTCGCACAGCCAACATCATGGACGCCATTTTTGTTCAGTTGGAACCAAAGCCGGCGGGAATTCTGTGCACCGAGGCCGCCGCGGGTGGAGCCAGGTCGCACTAATCGCACGCTCCGAAATATCCTTACGCCATGGAGTGGAATTTTCGGACGGTCGACATCGGGGAGAACACGGCAAAGGAATCGGACATGTCAAATACTAGCACCGAGATTTCTAGCGTAATCACGCTGGGCCTTGGTGCCCGGGCGAAATGGTACGACCTTACGGTGAAGTGGTACGATGGCAAGAAGTCCCCAAAGCCGGTGTAGCTCAACGTCAGAGCGGCCGAATTGTAATCGGCAGATGGAGCGTTCAATTCCTCCCGCCGGCTCCAAGAACCCCTTGAAGAGCGTTGTTGTCCCGCGGCTCTGGTCCGTCAGCAGTCCAGTATGACTTCCGGTGAAATAGCACCTGGTTTATCTCCCGTAGCCGAGGAACGCAGTAAACCGCAGATGGCAACATTGTCGACAAAACACGACCATGAGCGTGCAACGATGACTCGAGAGCTTGTGCAAATTCCAGCACAAGGAAAGATGATTAGCGTGCCGTCGGTATGCGTGAACGGCAGGACCGTAATCGCGACGGGCAAGTGGATCAGGATGGCTGCCGTGATGGATGAGGAACTGATCGAAGGCGACAGTGTCTCTGACCCGGAGCTGTTCGTTTCGCAACTAAAACGCTCCGACCTGCAGGCCGACGTTTTTACCTTTGCGCAGAAAGTGCCCGACAGTGTTCCAAAATACAAATACCATCTCGAATGGGACAATGCGGCCGTAATTCCTATTACAAGTTTCTCCGAGTGGCTAGAGAAACGTGCCGAATACAGTGCGAGAAAAGCTATTAAGCGCGCCAAGAAACTCGGCGTTGAGGTCAGATTGTCGAAATTCGATGATACCTTTGTTGAGGGGATTTGCCGTATTTACAACGACAGTCCAGTGCGACAAGGTACTGCGTTTTGGCACTACAACAAGGACTTCGAGTCGGTAAAACGGGAGAACTCGACATATCTCGACCGAAGCACGTTTGTTGGGGCGTACTACAAGGATGAGTTAATCGGATTTATCAAGTGGGTCAATGTGGGACCCATCGCGTCGATGCTGCAGATAATCAGTCAGAAAAAGCATTTTGACAAGAAACCTACGAACGCTCTCATTGCAAAAGCGGTTGAGATTTGCGAGACCATGGGCATGTCCCATTTGGTTTATGGGCGATACATTTATAAAGACCAAAATTCGCTGACCGAGTTCAAGCGACACAACGGCTTTGAACAGCTGTTGCTGCCAAAGTATTACATTCCATTGACTACAAAAGGCAAAATCGCACTGAAGCTTCATCTTCATCATCCTGTTGCGGATTGGATTCCTCAGCCGCTGCTTGCTCCGCTTCGGCGAATTCGACGCCTTCGCACCCAACTAAAGCCCATTCGGTGATTGAGTCCCTTGCCAGGAATTGTTGGTCTAATCACGAAAATGGCGCGCCAACGGGCGGAGCGAGAGCTGCAGGTGATGCTTGCGGCCTTGCGCCATGAGAAGTTCTACGTCACGGGCGTGCACATTGACGAACGCTGCGGCGTGTACGTGGGGTGGGTGGCGCGAAAAAAATCGTTCGGTGACGCCATGCCGGTCCTTAACGAACGTGGCGATGTCGTTCTCGTATTCTCTGGAGAGGAGTACCCCGAACCCGGCACTGTTTGTCGCCTGAAGGAGCGGGGCCATGCGGTTGCAGAAGGTCCGTCGTATCTGGTTCACCTCTACGAAGACGATCCGGCATTTCCAGCGGGCTTGAATGGGCGCTTTCATGGACTGTTGACGGACCAGAGCCGCGGGACAACGACGCTCTTCAACGACCGGTACGGCATGCACCGGCTCTACTATCACGAATCGAAGGAAGCCTTCTATTTCGCCGCTGAAGCCAAGGCGATCCTGGCTGTCCGGCCCGAGCTCCGGACGGCAGACCCGCAGGCGCTGGGGGAATTCGTTGCCTGCGGCTGCGTCCTGGAAAACCGCACCTTGTTCACCGGTGTCTACGTGCTGCCGCCTGCCGCGGCCTGGACTTTTCGCTCCGGCTCACTGGAGCGGAGAAGCACATATTTCGATCCCCGGGAGTGGGAGGACCAAGGGTCCAGCGGCCCGGAGCAGTATTACCGGGAACTCCGCGAAGTGTTTTCACAGAATCTTCCGCGCTACTTCGAGGGGCCGGAGCGGGTCGCGGTGTCGCTGACCGGCGGCTTGGATACACGGATGATCATGGCTTGGCAGAAAGCCGCTCCGGGCTCTCTCCCCTGTTATTCCTTCGGAGGATCGTTCCGCGATTCTCAAGATGTCCGCGTGGCTCGCCGGGTGGCAAGGGAGTGCGGGCAGCCTCACGAAGTGATCCCTGTCGGGAACGACTTCCTCTCGCGCTTTCCCGAGTATGCCGAGCGTGCCGTGTACCTGACCGACGGATGCGTGGCCGTGAACCACGCTCCCGATCTTTACCTGAACGAACGCGCCGCGGAAATTGCCCCTGTCCGGATGACCGGAAACTACGGCGGCGAGGTGCTTCGCCGAGTGCGGGCCTTTAAGCCGGTGGAGCCCGTGTCAGGGCTGTTTACGCGGGAGTTCGTTTCCTACGTCCATATGGCCAGAGAGACGTATGCCAAGGTTATTGATGTGCACCCGCTTTCGTTTGCTGTCTTCCGCCAGGCGCCCTGGCATCACTACGGCCTGCTCGCACTTGAGCAGACGCAAGTCTCGGTGAGGTCTGCGTATCTTGATAATGAGTTCGTGCGGACGGTGTTCCGCGCGCCCGAGGCGGCCTCCATCAACAATGACGTTAGCTTGCGATTGATCGCCGACGGGAACGCGGCTCTGGGGCGAATCCGGACCGATCTCGGCCTTGGGGGAGCGCACGGCATCTCCGCGGCCGCCGGGCGACGCTGGCAGGAGTTCACGTTCAAAGCGGAATATGCGTATGACTCCGGCATGCCGCAACGGCTGGCTCGCATCGATCACCTGTTTTCGCCACTTCATCTCGAACGAATCTTTCTCGGCCGGCATAAATTTTCCCATTTTCGGGTGTGGTACCGGGATGTCCTGTCCAAATACATCCGGGAAATTCTGCTCGACTCACGGACCCTTTCCCGGCCCCACATCGAACGCAACATGCTCGAGGCTATCGTGCGGGGCCATGTGAAAGGCGATCGAAACTACACTGCCGCCATTCACAAGGTGCTGACCCTGGAGTTGCTGCATCGCCTGTTCCTCGACTCTGGGCCCGATCGGGAGCAACTTTTCGCGCGTGGGCATGCGTTGGCAGGACAGAACTGAATGAACCCGAATCTTGCCATCATCATTTGCTCCATCGGCATCCTGGGGCTTTTCGTACTCGATCGGGACCGGCAGGCCCGGACTTCCAAGGCCCTTTGGATTCCCGTGGTGTGGCTGTCGATTAGCGGTTCCCGGATGGTGTCGCAGTGGCTGACGGCAACCGGCGTGACGAACCGAACGGAGTCGCTGGACAGGGCGGCAGAGTACATGGATGGGAGTCCTCTCGATCGTTTTCTGCTGACCGTGTT
The DNA here is from genome assembly GCA_049509755.1 of Terriglobales bacterium. Taxonomy (GTDB): domain Bacteria; phylum Acidobacteriota; class Terriglobia; order Terriglobales; family Acidobacteriaceae; genus JAIQGF01. The sequence continues at coordinate 99,532 of JBEKZP010000010.1, forward strand.
GCTGCTCATGGCCGTGATGGTGCTTGTCGGAAGAAGACAAAAAGTTGGAGCGCTCTTGCGAGCGAACGCACCGATTCTGCTTTTCTTGCTTTACTGCGGTGCGAGCACGCTCTGGTCCGACTACACAGGCGTTTCATTTAAACGCTGGATCAAGGCGCTGGCCGATCTCGCGATGGTCCTGATCGTGCTGACGGAACAGGATCGGTATGCCGCGGTAAAGCGACTCCTGGCCCGGGTAGGATTCTTGCTGATACCCCTCTCCATCCTGGTGATCAAATATTACCCCGTGGTTGGGAGAGGATGGGGAGAGTGGGGGAACACCTCGTTGGCGGGGGTTACAACCAGCAAGAATGAGCTCGGGGGCATTTGTCTGCTCTTCGGAGTCGCATCCGTGTGGCGCATGGTGCAAGCGATCAGGGACAAAGCGTGCCGTCACCGTACCGGGTCGCTGATCGCCCACGGCACTCTGGTGGTCATGGTGTTGCTGCTCATGTTGATTGCCAGCACAATGACCGCCCTGTCCTGCTTCCTCATCGCTACCGCTTTGATTATCGCCACCAGCCGGACCGCGCTCGCACGAAAATCATGGCTCGTGCACTTTCTGGTGCTGGCGTTTGTGAGTATGTCCTGCCTGGCGTTGTTCTTCGATGCCGGCGCGGGCCTGGTGGAGACGATGGGCAGGGATTCGACTCTCACCGGCCGGACTGACATCTGGAAATTGGTTACTGGGATGACGGGCCATCCATTGTTCGGAACCGGCTTCGAGAGCTTCTGGCTGGGACCGCGACTCAAGAAGATCTGGAGCGTCTACTGGTGGCATCCCAACGAAGCTCATAATGGTTACATCGAGGTTTTCTTGAATCTGGGGTGGGTGGGGCTTGCCCTCCTGGGCGTGGTTTACGTGACCAGCTATCGGAACATTGTGCGCGCGCTTCGCCGAGATGCGAATACAGGCAGTCTCAGGCTGGCGTATTTTGTTGTGGCTCTCGTCTACAACTTCACCGAATCGGCGATCAGGATCATGCACCCCGTATGGATTCTGTTCCTGCTGGTGAGCGTCGAGGTTCGGGAAGGGTGGAAAGTCAAAGAGACTAACCAGGCTGGCGCGCAAGCGACATCCGGCCGAGAAAAACTTTTTGGTGCAGAAACTCTGGATCGTCCCATCCATGCGACACGCTGAGGCAGCAATTTTGGAGAGGAATCGAATGCCATCTCGGAGGAGTCCGTGGTCGAGACTTCACGGGTTTTATCAGCGCAAGGTCGCCCGTCTGCTATTCAAGAAACCGCTTGCGATCGGCCTGAACGGGCCTTTGATCTCGTTTACATTCGATGATTTTCCCCGGTCGGCCCTGCTCGCCGGCGGCGCCATCCTGAACCAATTCGGTCTGGCGGGGACCTACTATGCCGCGCTGGGACTTGCCGGCAAGGAAACACCCACGGGTCCGGCTTTTATTCCGGACGACTTGCGTACCGCTCTTGAACGAGGCCATGAATTGGGGTGCCACACATTTTCTCACTGTCATTCATGGCAAACGGACCCGCGGACTTTCGAAAAATCGGTGATCGAGAACCAGGCGGCACTCAGGCAACTGATTCCGGGGGCTGAGTTCAAGACGTTTTCCTACCCAATCAGCCCGCCGCGGCCACTGACGAAGGCGAAGATCGCCGGCCGTTTTCTGTGTTGTCGCGAAGGCGGCCAGACTTTCAACATTGGAACCGCCGATCTCAATCAACTTTCGGCCTACTTCCTGGAGAAGAGCCGACATGATATTGCCTCCGTAAGGGACGTCATCGATCGCAACCGGCAAGCTCGAGGCTGGCTGATATTCGCGACTCACGACATTTCCGATGAACCCACGCCCTACGGGTGCACCCCGGAATTCTTCCGGGACGTGGTGCAATACGCGGTCAACTCTGGCGCGCGCATCGTGCCGGTTACCAGGGCCCTGGACATACTTCGGACTTGCTGATTCGGTCGAGGCCCACACGACGCGGGATTTCTTTAGCTCCTCCGGCCATGTCCGGGTGACTGGTGCAGGACTCGGCAGCTGTCCTTTTCCCGGCCTTGAGTACAGTTGACCTTCCTCGGGGAACGCGCAAGACTTCTTGATAGCGCACAACGGTTTGGACCAGCGTGAACCAGCAATGTACGTCGACCCTATTTTCGGCGGGTGCACAGCGTATCGCGAGGCTGTCAAATTGGCGCCGGCGATCGCGCTGGAGAATGTTGCACCGGCGCTGCGAGGTAAAATGAGACGCAATAGTTTGCTTCTGTTCTTCATCGTCATAACCTTTCTGTCTGCGTATTCTCACGCCCAGGCATGGTCGGGAGTTCTCACTCCCCCCCGCGGCATCGATTGGTCGAATGCTGGCGCGGTGATCGATCCCACAGGTCCGCGCACGCAGTGCGGCTCCACTATCGCGGCCTATTCGGGAACGGCGGCCACGATCAACAGTGCCATCGCAGCGTGCGGCAGTAACCAATACGTACTGCTCGGCCCCGGCACTTTCACCTTGAGCACGGGCATTGACTTCGCCAGCAAGTCCAATGTTACCCTGCGCGGTTCGGGAGCGAACTCTACCTTTGTCGTGTTCACCATTTCTGGCAGCAGCAACTGTGCTGGTGCTGGCGGAGCTAACATCTGCCTGCTAGCAACGAACGTTGGTGCCGGCGGCGACCAGAGCTACAACAACCAGGCGAGCTGGACTGGTGGATACAGTCGCGGCAGTACGAGCATCACAATCAACGGCTTCACCAAGGGCAGCATCTCGGGTCTGCAGGTCGGAAGCCTGATCTTCCTTGACCAGTTGGACGATACCAGCGTTCCTGCCACCGGAGTTTTCGTTTGCCAGGCCAACAACTGCAGCGGCGGCGGCTCCGGCAACGGGCGCAACTGGCGTCCCTCCACGCAGGAAGAACCGCAGATTGTCACGTCCATTTCCGGGTCCGGTCCGTGGACGATCGGCGTTTCACCCGGAGTCAGAATGCCCAACATCTCCGCCTCACGCGCGCCTCAGATGTGGAGCAACAGCGGGCTTCCAATCCAGAACGACGGCATCGAGAATATGTCTCTGGACGGGAGGAGTTCGCATAGTTTCTCCAACATCTTCTGCCTCGATTGCTATAACGTGTGGGCCAAGGGGCTGCGGTTCATTGGGCCAAGTCTGAACTCTGGCGGCACCTACCAGTTTTGGGCCTACCAGTCTAAGAATGTCACATTTCGAGACAGCTATGGGTTTGGCTCGGCCTCAACCTCCAACAATTACATGCTTTCTTGCTGGGCTGGTGCGGATGTTCTGTACGAGAACAACATCACCCAGCACATGGCGGGCTCGTATATAAATGAAGGGTGCCTCGGCGGGGTGCAGGCCTACACTTTCTCGATTGATGATTACTATACCGGCACTCCAGCCGGTAGCGCTTCTGACTGGCAGCAGGCCAGTTCTTATCACCACGGCAGCGGCGATGCCTATGTCCTGTTCGAAGGCAACGAAGGTATCGGGGCCACCGCTGATGATGTCCACGGCACCTCGAACCTGTTTACAGTATTTCGCAATTACTATAACGGGCGCGATCCCACCGGCGGCAGTTCCGGGGGCAAGACAGGGCAAACAAACCCCATACTGCTGTACACCTACAATCGCTTGTGGAATATTATTGGCAACGTGCTGGGAACATCCGGGTATCACACAACTTATCAATGCTCGTATCCCAGCCAAACCAGTTGCAACAACGACGTCCAGATTTATTCGCTGGGCTACACCGGTGATGCTCCCACGCCGGATGCCTACACCACGACCAGCATGATGCGCTGGGGCAACTACGACACGGTCAACAAGGCTAACCGATTTGTCAGCTCCGAGGTCCCCAGCGGATTGACGGACGGATTCGCCAATGCTGTTCCGGCGAGCCAGTCACTTCCGGCATCTTTCTTCAAAAATGCACAACCCAGCTGGTGGGGAGTAACCGGCCAACCGGCGATACCGTGGCCCGCGATTGGGCCGGACGTGGCTGGGGGTAACATCGCCAACCTGGGCGGGCACGCTTACCACATTCCAGCGGCAATTTGTTATCTCAGCGTGATGAAGGGCCCCACCAATGGAAGCGCGACCTTATTGAGTTTTGATGCGAGCACTTGTTACACGGCGTCCACAGGACAGGCTCCTGCCCCTCCGACGAACTTGAACGTAGTTGTCCAGTGAGAGGGGCTGTAACGGTTCGGTAAGATTTCCGAGGGCATGAAAGCGCTGTTCTGGTCCAGTGAGCAGCGCTTTTGACCCCAGGATTCGTGGAGTGGCGTGCCCGGCTGGCCGTGGTAGCGTAATCGACGATTCCAGCTCGCCTGCACGTATTCTTGCGCAGGTCCGTTATTCCAGAAGCTCAGACCACAATTCAAGAAGACCAGAAACCGTCCCGCAACTGAATCAGCTTTGACAACGGAAGGTTAGTAGTTGTCAGTCGATGCCGGCGGCAAACGTGGCCGCCGATGCGGAGCGCACACCGCGGCATCTTCGAGTCAATTACTTGCCGGGCGTGTCGGTCCGCTCGATTGGTTGGCGAGAGGCTTCTGGCGTTTCGCTAGTAATACGTTCGCTATCCTGGAGAGAAGGGGGTGTAAGTCATGAAGGTTGTGATTTTTTGTGGCGGATTGGGGTTGCGGTTGAGGGAGTACTCCGAAAATGTTCCGAAGCCGCTGGTCCCAATCGGGGATGCCCCGGTGATGTGGCACCTGATGAAGTACTATTCGCACTATGGGCACAAGGACTTCATTCTGTGTTTAGGCCACAAGGGCGAGTCCATCAAGAGATTCTTCCTCAATTACAATGAGGCGATCTCGAGTGATTTCGTCCTATCCGAAGGCGGCCGTAAGGTACAACTGCTGGGCACCGATTTCTCGAACTGGCGGATCACGTTCATGGACACCGGCGCCAAGGCAGTCATCGGCGAGCGTCTTCTCGCCGTTCGCGAGCACGTCAAGAACGAGGAAGTGTTCTTGGCGAATTACGTGGACGGACTAACCGACATTGACCTGAACATGGTGATCGAGCGCTTCCTCCAGTCGAATAAGACGGCGTGCTTCGTGTCCGTACCGCCGACGCAGACCTTCCACCTGGTCGAAACCGATGGGGACTCGCATGTGACGCGCATTAGCCATGCGGGAACATCGAATACCTGGATCAATGGAGGCTACTTCGTTCTGAAGCAGAAAATCTTTGACTATATTAAGCCCGGAGAGGACCTGGTGGACGAACCGTTCCAGCGACTGATCGAAGCACGGGAGCTCATGACCATTCAACACACGGGGTTTTGGGCGTGCATGGACACCTTTAAAGAGCGGCAACAGTTGGAAGACCTCTGGTCGAAAGGCGCCGCGCCGTGGCAGGTGTGGCTGCACAACGGCAGCAACGCTAAGGGCTTGTGATGCCGCCACTCAAAAGGGAAGCTGCCCGACGGCCGGGTTGTGAGGCGCGTCAGGAGAATGGTTTAACTGACATCACGATGAGAAAAGTTATCGTTGACGCTGGGGTGTCGCGTGAGTAGTCCTGCGGGAGCGGAGAATATCGCGCAAGCCGCGGCGAAAGCAGCCGCCGAAGCGGAACATCTCCGTACCGATCATCTGTTGGACAATCTGGGGAAGCGTGCTGTTTCCGGCGGCTTCGTGACGGTTGGGGCACAGGCGGCCAAGTTTATCCTCAACTTCACGGCGGCAGCGGTGTTGGCTCGCCTGCTGAGTCCAAGAGAATTTGGGCTGGTGGGCATGGTCCTCGGTGTCACCGGTCTGGTGGGAGTATTCAAGGAGCTCGGTCTTTCGACAGCGACAGTGCAGCGAGAGACGATTACGCAGCAACAGGTCTCGAACCTGTTTTGGATCAACGTCGTGGTTAGCGGAATCCTGGCTGTCTTCTGCATCGGCTTGGCGCCCTTGGTTGCGTGGTTTTATCGTGATCCGCGGGTTGCGGGGATCATGCTGGCGCTGTCGATGACGTTTCTTCTGACCGGCTCAACCGTCCAACATCAAGCTCTGCTGACTCGACAAATGCGCTTTCGAACGCTCGCCGTCATTGATGTGACCTCGATGCTGGTCGGTTTCACCACGGCATGCGTCCTAGCTTGGTTTGGGTTTGCATATTGGGCTTTGGTGGCCCAGCAGTTGGTCAATGCAGCTACCAGTCTCGTGCTCACCTGGAGCGCGTCCGGATGGCGCCCGGCCGTGCCAAAGCGGAACAGCGGCGTGAGGCCCATGTTGAAATTCGGGGCGCACCTGACTGTGGCCGACTTGATCGGCCGCTTTGCCATCAGCACCGATAACATCTTGATTGGACGTTTCTTCGGAGCGGTACCCCTCGGCCTCTATACCCGAGCGAACGTGCTGCTGGCACGCCCCTTGGATCAAGTTCTCACCCCGATTAGCGCCGTCTTGATACCCGTACTCTCGCGACTCCAGTCCGATCCGGAGCGGTATCGGCGGACCTTCATGCGCGCCTATGACGCGCTGGCCTTGGTGACCTTCCCGTTCGCTGCCATGTGCCTGGTGCTATCCAAGCCGCTGGTTCTCGTTGTCCTCGGTCCGAAGTGGACAAGTGTGATTCCCCTGTTTTCCGCCTTTGCGCTGGTCGCGGTGTCGTCGCCGCTGTCCGCTGTGTCGAGCTGGATGTTCGAGAGTCAGGGCCGAGGCCGGGACCAGTTGCACAACCATTCATTGGCCGGTTTAGTGACCATCGTCTCCTTCTTGGTAGGGTTGCATTGGGGGCCTCTCGGCATGGTCCTGTCGCTTGCGTTCTCGAGTGTGGTGATCCGTTTGCCGATTGTCTACTACATGGTTGGGCGACGTGGCCCTGTCTCTACGGCTGATCTGTGGGGCGGCTTTTTTTCCAATTTGCCCTGCTGGGGAGCAGTTTATCTAACGACGACCCTGGCGCGTATGACCGTCGAACATGCTGCTCCCATCGTGCAATTGCTGGTGTGTGTTCCCGTCGGCTTAGGAGCGGGAGCTGCGCTGATTTTCCTGTTTCGTCGCCCACGCCAGAGCGCTTTCTACGCCTGGAACACGGTGAAATCTTCCTTGGTGCGACAGTGGAGTGGTGCAGTATGACGATGAGTCCAGTGAAAACCGAGGCGGCGCCGCCTCTGCAAAGCAAACTGCTTTCGCCGACTACCGTAGAGCAACCGAAGATCGCTTTCTTTGGGATCTTTGGAATTCAGAACCTGGGGAATGAGTGCACGCTGCAAGCAATCCTGCACAATGCTCGAGAATGGCTGCCCGGTGGAGAGCTCTACAGCATATGTTATCGGCCTGATGACACCTCCCGTCGACACAATGTCGCCGCTATTGCCATCTCGGCGCGGTATTTCCAAAGCCGCTCTCCTTCCGGTGAGGTGGTACAGCGCAAGGGGGGGATCAGCCGGTTGTTGCGGATTTGCTTTCAGCGGGCGCCGGGCGAGCTGTTGGATTGGTGGAAGGCAATTAAGGCCTTGAAGGGAACGGATCTGGTCGTCATGACGGGAACAGGGATGCTGACCGACTACAGCACCTCGGCGTTCGGCTATCCCTTTGACGTCTTCAAGTGGGCTCTGGCCGCAAGGCTCGCGGGGTGCAAAGTGCGGTTCGTGGGTATTGGCGTGGGCCCGATTTACGGCCGGCTCAGCCGGCTCTTTATCCGCTACGCTCTGTCCCTGGCTGACTATCGGAGCTTTAGAGATCAATTTTCCAAAAACAGAATCAAGATAACCGGGTACGACAGTGACAAAGATCCTGTCTTCCCCGACTTGGCGTTCAGCCTACCCAAAAACATTTTCCCGCAGCACTCCAACCGAACCCGCCAAAAACGGCAGGTCGGTCTTGGAATCATGGACCACCGGGATGTCCACATCGGGACCCTAAGCGAGCAGGAGTCCGCCTATTCCGCGTACCTTGAAAAGATGTGCGATTTCACCGCATGGCTCATTGAGCGCGGTTACGGAATTCATATCCTTCAAGGCGATGTGAAATATGACCGGCGCACAAGGGCCGACCTGAAGGCGAGACTGGAGCAGCGAGGGGTCCGCTACGATCAGGCCGGAATCGTCGATGAGGACGCTACTACGGTGGAGGACTTGGTGGCGCAAATCGCAGAAGTCGATATCGTAGTATCTCCACGATTCCACAACCTTCTTCTAGGATTGATGCTTAATATCCCGGTTGTTTCCATCTCGTACGATCCGAAAAACGATGCCCTCTTGGAAGGTATTGGCCTGGGCAAATACCGCCAGCCACTGACCGATCTGGATGTGCAGAAACTCATCGATCAGTTCAGTGAACTTGAGGCGCAAGCTGACGCAGTCAAGCCAATGATTAGCAAAAAGGCAAGCGAATATCGCACCCTGCTAGAAAAGCAGTATCAATTGATCTTCGGTGGCATGTAAGCCGACCACCAGATAAGGATCCAGCGCAGGTTGCAGAGGTCTCCATGAAAGAAGCCGTTGACAATTACAGAAGCAGAGATTACTGGATTGTCGAGAACACTGAATATGCCGAACCGAGTTTCCGACTTCGGAAATGCGCCGGAATCATCAATGAGCTGACCACGGGCAGAGCTTGCAGCCTGCTTGATGTTGGATGTGGACCGGCTGCTCTGCGTCAGTTGCTCAGCCCTAACATCAACTATTTCGGTCTCGACATAGCAATCCACCAGCCGGCCAGCTATTTGCGGGAAGTCGATTTTGTTCGCGATGAGATCTCTTTCGGTGAAAAGCGATTCGATTTCGTCGTTGGGATGGGCGTATTCGAGTACATGGGACAGTGGCAGAACCGGAAGTTCGAGGAAATCAGGAAGATTCTGAATAAAGATGGCAAGTTCATAATGTCCTACATCAACTTCGGACACTTTCGACGGAAGGTATGGCCGAACTACAATAATGTCCAGCCGATCGCAAGAATGAAGCAGAGCCTGGAAGAGATATTTCAAGTAGAAAGGTGCTTCCCGGCGTCGCATCACTGGCGTCAAAAACAGCCAGGGAAATATGCCATCCCGGCAATACAGATGCGCCTGAACTTTGACATTCCACTGGTCAGTCGATGGCTTGCCGTGGAGTACTTTTTCGTTTGCTCTCATCGCAAGTGAATCGGAAGCGGCCTGCTGCCTGACTCGCGCACAACCAAGTGTGATTTCGGATTCAGGAGAAGCCTGTCGCCGAAGCAAGGCAGCGGACCGATATGATTGGGGGCCGTAGCAGATGAACCGATGTGTCGATGAATTGTTGCTGCCGACGGAGAAGGATACGGCAACCCCAGGGCCGCGTGCGCACCCTGATTGTCAGCTCACGCAGCCGCCTGTTATTATCGCCGGCGACAGAAATGCCGCGGTGCCAGGAATGAAGCAAGGGGCTTGCATGGGTTTCATGCCGACGGGCGTCGTCGGCGCGTTGTCGATCGATCCGATTCTGCGCGAAGATGATCGCGGGCACTTCGCGCGAGCGTGGTGCAAGCGGGAATTTGCGGAGCAGGGTATTGATTTCGTTCCCGTGCAGGCGAATACGGGTCTGAGTGTACGGAAGGGAACCCTGCGGGGCATGCACTTCCAGGTGGAACCCGCACTCGAGGCCAAGCTGATCTCTTGCACCCGGGGAGCAATTTTCGACGTGGTGCTCGACCTCCGGCCCGAATCCCCATCCTATCGTAAATGGTACGGCGCAGAGTTGAGCGCGGCGAACCGCAGAATGTTGTACATCCCCGAGCGTTGTGCGCACGGATACCAGACCCTGGAGGATTGCACGGACGTGTACTACATGGCCTCGCAGTACTACACCCCAAGCGCAGCGCGCGGCGTGCGATTCGATGACCCGGCGTTCGGCATTCAATGGCCTTTGGCCGCTACGGCAATGTCAGAGCAGGATCGCAATTGGCCGCTGGTGAGCGGTGCGAGCCATTTATGATTATAGATACCGCCCTTCTAGAACGTGAGTCCGCTGGTCATCCGATCCGCGTCGGGATGGTCGGTGCGGGAGCGGCAGCGCGGGCTATCGCCCTGCAACTCGGAACACCAGCACCCGGGATTCGCCTGGTGGCGATTGCGAACCGGACGCCGGAGCATGGCGAACGGGCATTCCGCGAGGCCGGTATCACGGAGTGGGGCCGTCCAGAGTCTGCTCGGGATGCTGCGACGGCGATCGACCGTGGGCTCCCTGTGCTGACGCACGACCCCTCGGTGCTGACCTCCTGCGATGCCATCGATGTGCTCGTGGAAGTAACGGGTACCATCGAGCCCGCAGCTCGCATGGTTCTCGACGCGTTCGACCACGGCAAGCACGTGGTCTTGGTGAATGCCGAACTGGATTCGCTTCTCGGCCCGATTCTGAAGGCGAAGGCAGACCGGGCGGGCGTGGTCATCACCCACACCGACGGAGAGGAACCGGGAGTGGCCATGACCCTCCTCCGTTACCTCCGATCCGTGGGATTTCGTCCCGTCGCGGCGGGTAACCTCAAGGGCATGGTCGACTACTATCGAACTCCCGAAACCCAGCGGGGATTTGCCGAGAAGTATAAGCAGGAGGTCAGGAAAGTCACCTCGTTTGCGGATGCCACGAAATTATCCATGGAGACGACGGTCCTAGCCAATGCGACCGGATTCCATGCCGGCCGCCGCGGCATGTACGGGCCTGCCTGCGCGCACGTCCAGGAGATGTCCCACCTGCTGCCCGCCGACCAGATGCTCGACACCGGCCTTGTCGACTATGCGCTCGGTGCTGCGCCGCACACTGGCGCCTTTGTCATCGTTTACGAAGAATTGCCGCTCAAGAAGGCTCAACTGGCGTACTACAAACTCGGCGATGGTCCGTTCTACGTGTTTTACACGCCGTATCATTTGCCTTGCATCCAGGTCGCCTCGACCATCGGTCGCGCGGCCGTCCATGGTGATCCAACCGTCGCTCCGATCGGGGGGCCGGTTTGCGAAGTGATCACGCTGGCTAAACGCGATCTGAAAGCCGGTGAGCGTCTCGACGGTATTGGCGGGTTCTGCGCGTATGGGCTCATTGACAACACCACGAAAGCTCGTGCCATGGCTGCCCTGCCAATCGCCCTCTCGGAAGATTGCGTGTTGCGTCGCAACCTGGCGAAGGACGAAGTGATCTCCTTCGATGATGTGGATCAACCAAATCGCGGCGTCGTCGACGGGCTCTGGCGCGAACAGATGGCACGCTGGCCGCAGGCAAATCGAGCAGCCGAGCAATAGTCCTTGCAGCACGCGCCTGCAGGCAGCCTCCCATGAACATACTGTTATCTTGCATTGCACCGCACGCGTATCGCCGCCGCGCGATCGGCGTTTTCCTCAGATTCGGACTCAATCATGATGCCTAACCGTGCGTACTGGAAGGGCCGCCGGGTGTTCCTCACCGGACATACCGGTTTCAAGGGGAGCTGGCTCTCACTGTGGCTCGATGCCCTCGGGGCCAAGGTGACAGGATACGCGCTCGACCCGCCGACCGAGCCGAGCCTTTTCCAGCAGGCAGGGGTCGCAGGCGCAGTCCACTCGATTTGCGCTGACATTCGCGATTACGCACGGCTCAAGACAGCGGTAGATGACTGCCGACCCGACGTCGTAATTCACATGGCTGCGCAATCCGTGGTGCGTCGTGGCTACGAGGATCCCATCGAGACCTATTCGTCCAATGTCATGGGGACTGTCCATCTCCTGGAGGCACTACGACAGCTAAGGCACCCGTGCGCAGTGGTCAACGTCACCAGCGATAAGTGCTACGACAATCGCGAATGGGCCTGGGGATATCGCGAGAACGATCCCATGGGCGGCCATGATCCATACTCGAACTCAAAAGGTTGCGCGGAACTCGTGACCTCTGCCTACCGGGATTCGTTTTTCCCTCCGGGCTCGCTCGAGCGCCACGGCGTGGCCATCGCGAGCGCTCGCGCCGGCAATGTTATCGGAGGCGGCGATTGGACGGCGAACCAGCTCATTCCCGACCTTATGAGGGCTTTCCTTGCGGGGCAACCTTGCCTTATCCGAAACCCTTCCGCTATCCGACCATGGCAGTTTGTACTTGAGCCGTTGCGCGGATACCTCATGTTGGCCGAGCGCCTAACGGAAGACGCCCCCCGCTTCGCCAGCGCCTGGAATCTCGGTCCTTCCGATGAGGACGCCAAGCCGGTGTCCTGGATTGCGGACAAATTAGCAGGCTCGTGGGGAGACCACGCCTCGTGGACTCACGACGGAGCTGTGCACCCGCAGGAGGCACACACTCTCAAGTTGGATACCTCCAAAGCGAGGGCCTCCTTGGATTGGCATCCCATTCTTCCCTTGAGCCCGGCGCTCGACTGGATCGTCACCTGGTACCACGCTTTTCAGGAAGGCGCCGATCTTCGATGCCTAACCCGGGCACAGATCGAGCGGTATGAAGCACTCTCGCATCAGTGACGCGAGCGGTCATGCCACTCCCGAGATGAAAGGTTTGCCAGCAACACAACCTAGAGTAAGGCCGCAATACATTCGTTTCCCAGTTGACTCTGAGATGTGCCGGCATCACCGCTGAGACGACCTATAAGGTCCCCACGAGGAAAGAATGACTACCAACAGCGAACAAAAACCAGATGCTAAGCCCCGCATCCTCCTGTATTCCGAGAGAAACCTGTATGAGCGGGAGGTCTGGCGATGTCCCTTTTATGAATTCGAACATATTCTGCAGGACATCGATTCGGTGGACCTGCTGGCGCCCAAGCGCACGCGGTGGTACAAGGACCGGCTAAGAGCTTCTCTTAAGCTGGGAAATTATCTCAGCGCGCCGCTGGTAAGCCCCGGCATTGCGCCCATTAAGCTCGATAAGGATTATGACGTCTTTTTTACGGTGATCGAAAAGCCGGGCGAGGCTCTGAACATCAAAGCAATCCAAGGGCTGAAGGATCACTGCAAAACCTCCATCTGCTGGGTCAGTGAGTTCTATGTCTGGAACATGAAGACACATAGAAGCTCGCTGGAGATGTTGAAGGAATTCGATCATGTCATCTTCATGGCCAGCCGTTATGAGCCTTTCAAGGATGTTCTCCCCGGGGAGGTCACCTACATGGCCGCGGGTGTGGATGCTCTCCGCTTTTGTCCTTATCCAAACCCGCCGGAAAGATGCATCGATGTCCTGAGTATTGGCCGCAGATCGGAGAAAACGCATCAAGCGCTTCTGAAATTGGCTCGCGAGGAAGGGCTGTTCTACATGTACGACACCATCGATGATTTGCGTGCCTACAGCCTTGAAGAGCACCGGGCGCTTGTACAAAACATGGCCAAGAGAAGCCGATACTTCATCGTAAATCCGGGCAAGGTAGACATGCCGGAAGAAACCGGCGGACAGGCCGAGTTTGGATACAGGTACTTTGAAGCAGCCGCACCAGGGACCATCATGATCGGCGAGCGCTGCAAGAACAAGGAGTTCGAGAAGATTTTTACCTGGGAAGACTGTGTTATCAAGGTGCCGTTCGGCTCCGAGGACATTGGCGACATTATCAAGGACCTCGATCGCCAGCCGGAAAGGCAGGCAAAAATACGGCGGCGTAACATTGTCCAATCGCTGTCGCATCATGATTGGGCATACCGGTGGGAGTCGGTGCTCAAAACTGCGGGGCTGGAGCCTCTGCCCGGCCTCATCAAGAGAAAACAGGAACTAGCGGCGCTCGCCGCGCTGGTGCAGGCGGATCAAACTCAGCCGCAATACTCGGGAAGGCAATGAGCCATCTCCGCCGGGAATTAGAGACCCGGGAAGCGGATATCGACGCCGCTCGGGCGTTCTTGGACTATTTCTGTTGCCCGCCGGAATGTGCGCCATTCGATGTAAGCGGCAAATTGTCGGCAGCGGCAGGCTTTTTTCGTTTTGGGTCTGCGCGCTGCTATGGAAAAACGGCAGGACAACCTGCCAGAACCGCGAGCGAGGATCTGTTCGATGCGGCACCGGCCATCGGCATCTCGGCGGGAAGGATTTCTTTGTCCTTCAACCCCACGGAGGTGATTGAGAATCTCCGGCGGGAGCGGTACCTGAGCACCACCGACTACGAACGCCGTTTTCGCAGTCTTTATTATCTACTCCGGCCAATACTCCCAATTTCTGTTCGCAGGTTGCTGCAACGATGTCAGTTTCGCTGGCGGCGGGGCAACTTTCCAACATGGCCGGTGGACCGCTCCGTCGAACAGATCTTCGAGTCATTGATGCAACTGGCGATTCGTGCAACCGGCGAGCGCGAGATTCCATTCGTATGGTTTTGGCCGGAGGGCAAGAATGCCGCGGTCATGATGAGTCATGACGTGGAGGAGGAGGATGGAGCCGCGCATTGCGAGCTGCTGATGGACCTGGATGACCGCTTCGGCGTCAAGGCAAGCTTTCAATTAGTTCCGGAAGGCCGGTACTCGGGAGTTGAACAGTTGGTCGCGCACATTCGTAAGCGTGGCTTTGAGACCAATATCCACGACCTGGACCATGACGGCCGGCTCTACGAGCATGAGCAGCGGTTTCAGCAACGGGCTCGGAAGATCAATGCCTACGCGCGAATGTACGCCATGGAGGGCTTTCGTGCCGGGTCGATGCATCGTAACCAGGACTGGTTCGATCTCCTGGAATTCCAGTACGAAATGTCTGTCCCCAATGTTTCGCACCTGGAACCGCAAGCGGGCGGGTGCTGCACGGTTACTCCCTTCTTCGTGGGGCGCCTGCTGGAATTGCCCCTCACGATGCTACAAGATCACGGCCTGTTCAATATCCTCGGCGAGCAATCGATCGATCTCTGGAAGCAGCAGATCGAGATTATCTCCGCCCACCACGGCTTGATCAGCTTCATCATCCATCCGGACTACATCGTCCGCGCCGGCGAGCGGGGACTCTATCTGGAGCTCCTGGAATACATTTCACGTCTGAGGGATGGAGGAGACATCTGGTTGGCGCTTCCGGGCGAGATCAATCGTTGGTGGCGTGAGCGCAGTCAGATGCGACTGGTTCGGGAAGGGGAGCGCTGGCAAGTCCGGGGGCTGGGAAGTGAGCGGGCGCGGCTCGCTTATGCGTCGCTGGTTGATGGGAAGCTGCAATATCGGGTTGCGAACCCGCACGCAGTACGCTCGGCTGAAGGTACGCCGGCGCGGTGAACTCAAACGGCACCATCGCGGACACTTACACCAGAGCGCTAGTGCTAGAAACGGACCCACAACCCTGATGCCCGCTTACCGCATTGATCCGCTTCAGGATGCCCGCTGGGAAGAGTTTCTTCAAACCCATCCGCGTGCCTCGATATTCCATACGTCCGGTTGGCTGGAAGCGTTGCGTCGCACTTACGGGTACGAACCGGTTGTGTTTACAACTTCTCCGCCGAGCCAGCAACTTGCCAATGGGATTGTCTTCTGCCGGATCAGTAGCTGGTTGACGGGAAATCGGCTGGTTTCGGTCGCGTTTGCGGATCACTGCCAGCCACTGGTGGGGACCCCAGATGAATTCGTAGAGCTGGTCGCGCATCTGCAACATGCGTTTCCCCAGGAAAATTGCAAATACTTCGAGTTGCGATGCTTGACCTCCGACGCGCTGGACCCGGAAGCACACACTGGTCTCACCAAGAGCGCATCCTTTTCCTGCCATTCGCTCGACCTCCGGCCCGACTTGGAGAGTTTGTTTCACGGCTTTCACCCAAGCTGTGTACAACGGAAGATCCGCCGCGCGCAAAGAGAGGGTTTGACCTACGATGAGGGGACGTCAGATCTGTTTTTGGAACAGTTCTACTCTCTGCTCGTGATGACCCGGCGACGGCACGGGCTGCCTCCACAGCCCCTTGCCTGGTTTCGAAATTTACGGGATTGCCTCGGTAGCGGACTGAAGATCCGCATCGCCTCCCACGATGGCCAGCCTCTCGCCAGTATTGTCACGGTCCAATACAAGGACGCAATCGTGTACAAGTACGGGTGCTCCGACGCCCGGTTCCACCGGCTGGGGGGCATGCCGCTTCTGTTTTGGCGCACCATCCAGGAGGGGAAAGAGCTGGGAATACGCGAATTGGATCTCGGCCGCTCCGATCTGGAAGGCAGAGGGTTGATTACGTTCAAGGACCACCTGGGCGCAGCCTCTTCTACGTTGAACTATTATCGTTACCCGCCACAATCCGCGGGAAGCGGTATCCTCCGTAGAATGGTGTTCGTCCCGAAGCTTTACGCGCGCTTGCCGGATTCATTTTTGAGGGCGGCAGGAAATTTTCTCTACCGGCACGTCGGCTAGGGCCGCTGTTATTGGAGAACAAATCACCTTGGGACTTGGAATCACGAGGAATCAGGACACCCCGGACTCCAGGAGCACCAAGGGGGAGGGTCGTGGATGATCAACGTTGCCCTTAACGGAGGCGCCTCCAGGCCGCTGAACGTGCTATGCCTGGGCTGCCATTCCGACGACATCGAAATCGGCTGCGGGGGCACAATTCTCCGCCTGGCGGAGCAATACCCCGGATCTACGTTCCACTGGGTGGTATTTAGTGCCATCGGCGTCCGGGAGGCTGAGGCGCAGCGTGCAGCCAGGATGTTCGTCGGCTCCAGCAATCTTCGAGGTCCGCTGCTGAAGGCGTTTCGCGACAGCTTTATGCCCTTCGAAGGGGCTGAAATCAAAGCAGTTTTCGAAGAGTTGAAGCCGGCCGTTTCGCCCGATTTGGTTTTCACGCATTATCGCAACGATGCACACCAGGACCACCGGCTCATTGCGGAGTTAACTTGGAATACATTTCGGGACCATTTGATCTTGGAGTACGAGATCCCGAAGTATGACGGCGACTTCGGCCAGCCGAGCTTGTATATTCCGCTCTCCGCCGAGGTGTGCCAGAAAAAGGTGCGCTACCTCCTGGATGCCTTTCCGTCTCAGCGGATCAAACGCTGGTTTGAGGAGAGCACCTTCCTGGGACTCATGCGGCTGCGGGGCATGGAATGCAATTCTCCGAGCGGCTATGCCGAAGCCTTCTACTGTCGAAAGCTGGTACTGTGAAGTCGATGGCCCTCAATCTGCCATTCGGCTGCATCGGAAGTCGGCCTTCAAGCCTAAAACCCACCTTTCCGCTGCGGTCCTCGGCCAGGGCCGCAAGCTCTGATTCCGTGCTGCCTAATGTCTAATGAAGCCCTGAAAATGCGTTCGCGCACAGTCGTGTTCCTCATCTGGATCGCGTTTGTAGGTGCGCTCTCCGGGGGTCTGCTGCGCGTGCTCATGAAGGAGTCACTGGAAAATGGGTATAGCTCGCACATCGTTCTGATTCCTTTCATCGCCGCTTACCTGATCTGGTCCGGAAGAAAAAAGATCTTCACCGCGCCGAGCTGGTCCATGCGGCCGGGCCTGCTGATTGCCGGAATCGGCATTGTGGGTTTTTTCTCGCTAGGGTATTACCCGGCGGCGTTTGCACATGGCGTTACACCTGCGGTGGGACAACTGCTCGCCGTGTTCCTGATGATCATCGGCGGTTTTATCGCGTCCTATGGTGCGAACGCGTTCAGGTCCGCCATCTTTCCTTTTCTGCTGCTGGTGCTCATGTTGCCTCTCCCGAGCAGGGTGATCGAGAGAATTGTGTACTTACTTCAGGCGGGATCGGCAGCACTTTCGTACAGCTTGTTTTCGATGGTCGGGATCCCCGTCCACCGGGAGGGCTTCCTGCTCCATTTGCCGGGCCTGACGATCGAGGTTGCGAAAGAGTGCAGCGGGATCAATTCCAGCGTCGCGCTTCTGATCACCATGCTCCTGGTCGCCTGCGAGACCCTGCGCACTACGTCTCGGCGCGTCATCTTGCTCCTGCTTGCCATCCCGTTATCGCTGGTGAAGAATGCCGTCCGAATCGTGACTCTCACCCTGCTGGCGCTGTATGTGGACCCGAGCTTCCTAACCGGCAGGCTTCATCATCAGGGTGGGTTCTTTTTTTACCTCATCGCGCTGGCGCTCATGTACCCCGTGTGGAGGCTTTTGGAAAAAACGGAGAAAGGGAAATCCAGCCAGGAACGCGATTTGGATTCTCCGGTTTCCCACTCGCTGTCGCGAGCTGCCAGCGTGAAGTGAAATTGATGGAAGAACGGGCTGGCCGTCGTGGTGCTCCAGGGCGACAAGCCATTCTGCTGATTTATAGAAGTCTTAAAATTTAACGGCTGAGCGATGTCGCTCAGCCGTTTTATTTTGCGTCAACGGGGAAGGCGCTCTTGTGGTTGCCTGTGATCCCGCATGCCGACGGGATCCCGTCAACACCGCCGAGTTACTGAACAACCTGCGTGACGCTGGTTGAAGTAACCGCCAGGAAATTCGTTGTCGCTGCATACACCGCCGTGATGGCATGCGATCCCGCTGTCAGTGTGGAGGTGCTGAACGTTGCAGTTCCTGTCGCATTAAGCGTGCCTGTCCCCAGCACAGTTCCGCCTTGCTTGAACGACACACTGCCGGTGGGAATTGCTCCCGTTGACGACGTTAGCGTCGCCGTGAAGGTCACCGATTGACCCACGGGGGATGGATTGGGAGCTGACACAAGACTTGCGGTGGTCGCAGCTTTGCTAACGGTCTGAGTGAGTGCGGCTGAGGTACTGCCGAGGAACGCAGAATCCGCCGCGTATTGGGCCGTGATCGACGGTGCGCCCGCACTGAGGGCGTTTGTGCTGAATGTCGCGATACCGCCGGAAAGTGTGCCGGTTCCGATCGTTGTTGTACCGCGTTTAAATGTGACGGTTTCACCATCCGGCGGCGCGCCAGCGGTGGAACTAACCGTGGCGGCGAAAACGACAGTCTGACCGTAGGTCGAGGGATTCAGGCTCGAAGTTACGGTTGTGGTGGTCGCCCGCTTGTTCACGGTCTGGGACAGCGCAGTCGACGTGCTCGTCTTGTAGTTGGCATCGCCGCCATACGCAGCTGTGTAGTTCTTCGTACCTGCCGCGAGACTCGAAGTGGTGAAAGTCGCCTGGCCGGAGCTGAGCGTCCCCGTTCCCAATACAGTGGTTCCTTGCTTGAACGTGACCGTTCCCGTCGGAGTCCCGCCGGCGGCTGAAGTCACGGTCGCTGTGAAGGTGACCGCTTGACCAACGAATGACGGGTTCAGCGATGAGCTCAGGGTCGTGGTGGTGGCCTGCTTTGTCCCAGAAGCCGCCACCACAAGCGTGACCGTAGCGGTATGGGTCAGCCCGCCGCTGACGCCGCTGATCGTGAGCGTATAGGTGCCGGTTGGGGTGGTAGCGCTGGTCGTAACCGAAAGGGTGGAAGACGCCGTTGCTGGGTTCGGGCTGAAGCTGCCGCCGGCGCCGGTTGGCAATCCGGTCACGCTGAGGGTGACCTGACCCGCGAAGCCGTTTGTCGGGTTGATGGTGACGCCGTAGCTGGTCGGGTTCCCTTGAGTTACCGTCTGGCTCGCGGGCGAGGGACTCAGGCTGAAGTCTGGGGCGGTCACAACCAGTGTGACCGTGGTGGTATGCGTCAGGCTGCCGCTGACCCCGGTGATGGTGAGGGTGTAGGTACCGGCCGGCGTGGTCGTCGCGTCCGTGGTCACAGAGAGGGTGGAGGTCGAGGTCGCTGGATTGGGGCTGAAGCTGCCGCCAGCGCCGGTTGGCAATCCGGTTAAGCTCAGCGTGACCTGACCCGCGAAGCCATTTGTCGGGTTGATGGTGACGCCGTAGCTGGTCCCGCTGCCTTTGGCCACTGTCTGGCTCGCGGGCGAGGGACTCAGTGTGAAGTCTGGTGCGGTCACAACGAGCGTGACCGTGGTGGTGTGCGTCAGGCCGCCGCTGATACCGGTGATGGTGAGGGTGTAGGTACCGGCCGGCGTGGTCGTCGGGTCCGTCGTTATCGAGAGGGTTGAAGTCGATGTCGCCGGGTTGGGGGCGAAGCTACCGCCGGCGCCGGTTGGCAATCCGGTTACGCTCAGGGTGACCTGACCCGCGAACCCGTTCGTCGGATTGATGGTGACGCCGTAGCTGGTCCCGCTGCCTTTCGCCACTGTCTGGCTCGCGGGCGAGGGACTCAGTGTGAAGTCTGGCGCGGTCACCACAAGTGTGACGTTAGCGGTGTGCGTCAGGCTGCCGCTGACCCCGGTGATGGTGAGGGTGTAGGTACCGGCCGGCGTGGTCGTCGGGTCCGTGGTCACCGAGAGAGTTGAGGTCGAGGTCGCCGGGTTGGGGGCGAAGCTACCGCCGGCGCCGGTTGGCAATCCGGTTACGCTCAAGGTGACCTGACCCGTGAAGCCGTTCGTCGGGTTGATGGTGACGCCGTAGCTGGTCCCGCTGCCTTTCGCCACTGTCTGGCTCGCGGGCGAGGGACTCAGTGTGAAGTCTGGTGCGGTCACCACGAGTGTGACGGTGGCGGTGTGCGTCAGGCTGCCGCTGACACCGGTGATGGTGAGCGTATAGGTACCGGCCGGCGTGTTCGTCGCGTCCGTCGTAACCGAGAGACTTGAGGTGGAGGTCGTCGGGTTGGACGTGAACGTGCCGCCGGCGCCTGTCGGCAGCCCGCTGACGCTCAACGTGACCTGGCCGGTGAAGCCATTCATTGGGCTCACCGTGACGCCGTAGCTCGTCGGGTTGCCATGCGTCACTGTCTGGGTCGAAGGCGTGGCACTCAGGGTAAAGTCCGAAGCGCTGGTAGCCTTGAAGTTTGCCCCGGAAACCGCATGAAGCTGACCGGCGTAATCGTCAGTCCAGGTATGTGTGGTGGTTCCGGTCCCAGGTCCGATGTCGCCACCCGCCACGCCTGAATCGACTCCCCACTTGAGCGTTTGATTGGTGAACGGGGACTTCCAGTTGTCACCTGTATATCCGATGCTCGCGGTCAAATCACCAGGGTTGCTGGTAATCGTCACTGACGTGGTTGCGGCAGCACTGGAGTTGGACGCAAACGACGTGCCGTTGTTGGTGGGGGTGGTCTGATCGGCCCCACTGACCGTAATCACTCCGACGTCCGCGTTCGTGCTGCCGGTCCACGAAACCGTAGCATTCTGTGAACCGGACGGAGGATTGATCACCTGGAAGATCATGGTGCGGCCCGAGGCAGTGGTACCCGAATCGGTCCCAGGGATCAAGGTGGCATTGACGCCGCCCAAGCTGGCAGTGATGTTGGTGGCCGTGTTGGCGCTCATCGCGACCATGATCATCGCGGCACGATTGGGGCCGGTCCCGATGGTGAATGCCGGCGTGATGATTCTCGTGATGCCGAAGTCGAATCCTGCACTCACCTTGTTGTCGTATACGACTCCAGCGGGCGCTACCGTAAGCGAGACCGTCGTGGTATGCATCAGCGCGCCACTGACACCGGTGATGGTGAGCGTATAGGTGCCGACCGCCGTACTGGCGATCGTCGTTACCGAGAGAGTTGATGACAAGGTCGCCGGGTTGGGGCTGAAGCTGCCCGTAGCGCCGGTGGGCAATCCGCTCACGCTGAGGGTGACTTGGCCGGCGAAACCCAGCGCCGGGGTGATCGTGACGCCGTACGTGGTGGAGCGGCCTTGGGTGATTGTCTGGCTCGATGGCGAAGCGCTCAGCGCGAAGTCCGGTATGCTCACAATCAGCGTGACCGTGGCGGTATGCGTCAGCGTGCCACTGACGCCGGTGACGGTGAGAGTATACGAACCGACCGGTGTGCTGGCGCCGGTCGTTACCGAGAGGGTTGATGATCCGGTTGTCGGGTTGGGGCTGAAGCTGCCATTGGTGCCGGTTGGCAGTCCGCTCACGCTGAGGGTGACTTGGCCGGTGAAACCGTTGGTCGGCGTGACGGTGATGCCGTAGCTGGTAGGCCCGCCTTGGATGACCGTCTGGCTGGAAGGCGACGCGCTCATAGTGAAATCGGGAGACGCGCTCACCACAAGCGTAACCGCGGCGGTATGCGTCAGGCTACCGCTGATGCCGGTGATAGTCAGCGTGTACGTGCCGGGCGGCGTGTTCGAACCGGTGGTCACAGAGAGCGTAGACGTCGAGGTCGCCGGGTTAGGCGCGAAGCTGCCGCTGGCTCCGGTCGGCAATCCGGTCACGCTGAGCGTGACCTGTCCGGTGAAGCCGTTGTTCGGCGTGATGGTGACGCCGTAGCTGGTCGGCCCGCCGGGCGTGACCGTCTGGCTTGCGGGCGAACCGGCGAGCGTAAAGTCACCTTGAGGAGTGCCGGAAACAAATCGGTTAAGAATGTTCGCCGTCGTTTGCTGCAGGCGCGCGTCTACGATACTCGTTCCGCTGGGGCTGAAATTGTCCAGCGTATTGGCCCAGTTAACCGTTCCGGCTCCGAATACCCAGGCCCCGCTCGTTGCCTGATATACCGATGAGTTTGCGTAGTCCGAGACCCCACTGGACTTGAACGGTGAATTGGACAGCAGCGTGTATGTGCCAGCTACAGCTGTGGGTCCAGGATAATTGCTGAACAGGCGATCGCCTTCATAGCCAACGACTCCCGGCACGCTATCGCCGTCCTTGAACCCCGTTCCGGCGTAGACCCAATTCCCGCTGTTGGTAACGACGTACGGCACATAGTTTCCCTGCGAATCCATAGGCACGATGTTCGTAAACATGACTCCAATCAACGTCTGCTCCGGGCGATTAAGAATGGGATCACGCCAGTAGACAGTTGTCAGCGACGGGTCCGTTGTTGGGTCAATGGTGACATCTCGATAACAGACAACGACGCGATTCGGCACACCACTACTCGAAGATTCGTAACGGATCTGCCAGTAAATCGCATCGGCACCGAAGAAACCGATGTTGACGCCCGCGTCGCGAGCGGCCAGCATGTTGTCATACATTTGCTTTGACACGTACTCGTCGTGGCCTTCGACGATGAAGCCCCGATAGTTCAAAAGATGAGCGCCATCGACGTGGGTGTCGACATCGCTGGTGTAGGCTACGTCATAGCCCGATTTTTCCAACCAGCGGATGAAGGGGACATCCTGCCCGAGCACGTCGTAACCGAAGACACCACTATCTCCGTCATAGTTGTACGGTCGATCAAATGAAACCTTGACCGCGGCCGGGGTACCGCCTATGGTATTTGGGCCATAACTATTATAGGCGTAAAGACTTTTTCCCGTTTTTTGGTCGAATGGGTAGTCGTTGTGCGCCTGATAAGTATTATCCGGTAATTGATAAAGCAGCGCCGCTACGCGACTGTCGTCGCGGACAACAAAGTGGGCGTAGTTCTGGTAGTTCTGCGAGTTGGTAAGGACGGCAATATAGACCCCGCTTGTCCACGAGGTTTGGGTTGTCAGCGTGTAACCTGTGGCCCAGTTGCACTCAATCAATCCCGTGGTCGCGTTCACAGGGCAAGTGGGTTGTTGGGTCCCGTTCAGAGGACCGATGTGCTGCATCAGGCGCCCGCCCAACCCCTGGTACCAGCCAAGCCTATAAACATCGATGGTGTAGGTCTGCGCGGGGTTGACGCTCACATGAAAGTCGATGCTCCCGCCCTTGTTGACGCTGGTGGCGGACATGTAAGCCTTGATCTGGCCTACTGCATCCGACCCGGTGTTCCCCTGGATCTGCCACGCGCTCGTTCCGGGCTGCTGGTTTTCCACAACGATCGGATTCTGGGCCGCCGCAGTCGCGGGATGCAGCCCAATGGAGAGGGCCGTAAACAGGCAAACTGCCGTCAACAGTGACCAAAAAACTCGGCCGCGCTGACCCACAGCAGCATTCTCCTGCCGCCATACTCGATCACTTCCACGTCCTTCAAAAACCGCTGATAGCAGGCCGAGGGAGAAGCTTTCCATAAGGTTGCCTCCGGCTTTCGCCGCACTACGGTGAGAGCACACTTCGAGCACGCTAGACACACAGAACCGGTGCAGGAGCCTGTGCATTTTGAGCTCCAAATTGGGACTAACGTTTTCAGTGCATTAGGGATCTGCAAAGAGAAAACCTGCGCAACCAATTGCACTACGGGCAGGAAACTTTCTCCTGAGAACACGACACCGCCAATGAGGTTGGTGCACTTCTGTCCGGTTAAGTTGAACAGAATCGGTTTGCGGTGCCAGCCGTAAGCAGCTTAACGGCCCGCCGCTGCACCTTGGATAACAAGGTCCCGCTTTTCTCTTAAGAATTGCAGTCGCGCTGCGTGCTCCGGCATTGCTCGTCCCGCGACCTTGGGTGCGGCGCTCCGCCCACTTGCAACTGCACACGCCGGGTAGATCACCCGGGTGCCGCTCTGGCGGGACGGAAAGGAAATTGCCCTTCGTTATATGCAACAGCTTGCATATACCGGAATTTTGAACCGGGGCGCGGCCGTGGGGTAACACCAGCAGAATGCGAGTACTTGTTTTTTTTCAGTTACTTAGAGTAGATCCGCACCATGGTAACAAGTGCCCAACTGTGGCAGTCCGATTGCCACTTAGTGCTTGCGAAGACGGACACCTGCATCACCAAGGAGCAGCACAATGGCGCCCTGGGCACAGCCCAAGTCTGACGTTCCGGTTGAGAATATGTCATCGGCTCAAGCTATGCCCCATGTGGCCGACAAGTTCGCCCCATGGGTAATGCCGAGCTCGCGAGATATTCAGGCCGTCCACGCTCTGAAGAGCAACGTGCTGCGAGTAGGCGTCATCGGTTACGGCTATTGGGGACCGAATATCGTTCGCAATTTTGACCAGCAGGAACACTCGCGGGTGACCGTGGTTTGCGACTCGCGTCCGGAAGCGCTGGCCAAGGTTGCCAGAGCACATCCGCGCATGGAAGTAACTACCGATGTCGCCGAGGTGATTCGTTCGCCTCACATCGACGTTATCGCCGTGGTCACACCGGTTTGCTCGCATTTTGAACTGGCCAAGGCGGCGCTGCTCAATGGCAAGCACATTTTTGTCGAAAAGCCATTTACGGCCACCGTTGCCCAGGCCCAGGAGTTGGTCGAAATCGCGGAACGCAAGAACCTCAAGATCATGGTCGACCACACGTTCCTGTTCACCGGCGCGGTGCGCAAGATCCGCCAGTTGATCGATGAGGGCGTGCTCGGCGAGCTCTACTATTACGATTCCACGCGCGTCAACCTCGGCCTGTTCCAGCACGACGTCAACGTCGTGTGGGACCTGGCGCCGCACGATCTCTCGATCATGGACTACCTGATCGAGTCCAAGCCGGAAGCGATCGTCGCCACCGGCCAGAACCACGTCAATGGCGTGGAGGATGTCGCCTACCTGACGGTGTACTATCCCAACAAGGTAATCGCCCATGTTAACGTCAACTGGCTTTCGCCGGTGAAGGTTCGCACCACCCTGGTGGGCGGCGAAAAGAAGATGCTGGTGTGGAACGACCTGGAAGCCGATGAGAAGATCAAGGTGTACGATAAGGGCGTCCAGATGAAGACCCGCGAAGGCGTTTACGACATGCTCGTCAGCTACCGCTGCGGCGACATGTGGGCGCCGCAGATTGAGCAGACCGAAGCCCTGAAGCTGGAACTCGAGTATTTCCTCGAATGCATTGTCACCGGCAAATCGCCGATTAACGACGGCCATGCCGGATTGCGGATCGTCAAGATGCTGGAAGCGGCTGACGAATCCATTAAGAAGCGCGGAAACATCGTCCAGCTATGAGCGAATTCGTTTGTATCGCACCCGACGTCAAGCTCGGCAAAGACGTTAAGCTCTCCAGCTTCATCAACCTGTACGGATGCGAAATCGGCGATAACACAAAAATTGGCGCATTCGTCGAGATCCAGAAAAAAGCCACCGTCGGCCGCAATTGCAAGATCTCCAGCCATACTTTTGTTTGCGAAGGCGTCACCATCGAAGATGACGTGTTCGTCGGTCACAGCGTGACGTTTATCAACGATTCGTATCCGCGCGCCACCGCCGGCGGTCAGTTGCAGACCGAAGCCGATTGGAAGGTTGAGACCACGGTGGTGAAGAAGGGGGCCTCCATCGGCTCCGGATCCACCATCCTGTCAAGAGTTACGATCGGCGAGAAAGCGATTGTCGGCGCCGGCAGTGTGGTCACAAAAGACGTGCCGGCGAACGCGATCGTCGCCGGCAATCCCGCAAAAATCCTCCGCTACCTGGACCAGCCAAACCAGAAGACGACAGCGAAATAACCCACGCCATTCTGAACAAACTCTTCGTGCGCCAGGGGTGAGCACGCAAGCTCAAGGCGTGGGAATCACCGCCGCCACCTGGCTCGAGTACCCGCTCTCCATTCCAGTGCTGTCCAATTGGGTAACCACGTAATAGTAGGTCCGTCCCGATTGCACGGTAGAGTCTGCGTAACTCGCGGTCGCGTTGACGACGCTGTTCAAGCGGGTATAGGGGCCGCCGCTGGTGGACGCGCGATACACGTTGTAACCCACGGCTGAGCCGCTGGCTTGCCAGCTCAGCATAGCCGTGTGCTGCACCGTCGCCGTGCCAGAGCCGCTGAGCGCAACCGTCGCGGGCGAGTTCGTCGCATTGCTCACGAACGAGACACTGCCCGAAGCCGTGCCGCTGCTGGAGGGCGCAAAGGTCAAACTGGCATTCTGGCTGGCAGACGCGGCCAGCGTGAACGGGAATGTAAGTCCGCTCAGACCGAACCCCGAACCGGTGAAGCTGGCCGAGGAGACCGTTACCGTCGAGTTGCCGGTATTGCTAAGCTTCACCGCCTGGCTGGTCGACGCTCCCACCACCACCGACCCGAATGAAACCGAGGTCGGGGAAGCTGACAAGAGCACGGTCGTCGGCGCGTTGATGGTTACGTTTGCCAAGGCGCTGGATCTGGGATCGGCCACGCTGGTGGCAACCACCGAAGCGGTGCCTGCCGT
>JBEKZP010000011.1:0-121668 GCA_049509755.1 Terriglobales bacterium
TCGCCGGGCCGCAAATTCAGCGACCGCACCCTTCGTGGGTTCAGTCAAACCGATTGAATCCGACATCCGCGACCCTTCAGCGAGACGAGCGCTGTAGTTGTTCAGAGATTCCCTAGCAGAGTGCTCCAGACATCGAGCAACTCGATAGCAAGTTTTCTCTTTCCGTCCAGACTATCGGGGACCGGCTCGGCAAAAAGATCGATAATATGATCCAGCAGATTTTCGAGTGAATATAACGAACGCGCTGACGGCTGAATCCCTTGGGCGGTCAGCTTGGAGTCTTTAGCTGACAAATGCAGAATCGCCTCGAACGTCCTGCGGTCGTAAATGTTGTATACCGCCCAATTGACCAGCGCCGACTTCCCGACTCCCCCAGGGCCATGTATGTCTATGATCCAAATACGCGGGTCCTTCGTGATGCTGCCCATCAGGTCGTCGCGTAACCCGGTGCGCCCGATAAACGAATCGTAACCCTTTTCAAGTAACCGATATGTACCGTCTATAACTGCGAACGGGAGAGACGAGGCAGACGCGGCAATCGCAGACTCATCAGCCACCGACTCCAGTCTTTCAAGGACATCCTCTAGTTCAGCTTGTGATTCGATCCGAACTGTGGAATCGCCTCGGCGGATGTAGATATCGCCTCTGCGGAAGCCAAAGTTCTCCTTCGGCAGAAAGTCTTTTGAAACGACGCTCGGAGCCCTACGCTTTTTGCGACGGCTGCTTCCACGTACCAAGATCAGAGCAAATCGACCCGTTCCGGCATCAGCGAAAGCATTATGGTGAACGATGTCAACGTCTAGTTCGAGCCCGCAGCATTTCCGAACGATGTCTCTGAGTAGTTTGCCATCATATGGAAGTGGTGCGCTGATACCGATTGCTCGCCATGTCTTGTCCTGTACACCGACGACGATATAGCCACCACCGACATTTTTCATTCCGAGGACGTCGCGCGTGAAAGCGCAGGAGGCGGCATCGGCTTCAAGATGCAGCTCCTGCTTGAAATCTAGCCATTCAATTTCTGATCGGCAGCTAACCAGATACCGGAGGGCATCGAGGCTCATGTCGGCCTGCGAGATCATCCGCTCTATGACAGCAATGTTCATATGTGTGAGTCGCAATCGTACTCAAAAACCGGGTCATTGGGGAAGATAAGCTCTTTAGGCTGTGTTTCTGATGCGGCTCCGTCCCTCGTCGCCCCCGCCCTAGCCGCGCTCACACACACGCACATCGCTCCAACCCGCATTTGACGCTGGTAAAACGCATGTCATAGCGCGCGCACGCGCATAAACATTGACGAATACGCACGCACGCCGTGCGGGGTGTGTACACATCTGCATGCTATATACACTATCCCGTAACAGGTTTGACCCGTCCGGCGCGTAGCCCGTAAACTTAGGTTTCAGCCCCCGCCCTAGGCCAGCTCGAGGCGCGGCGTCGGTGCGCCTTGGGATCCCGGAGAGCTTCAGGAGCTTTGTGTTAACGCGATTTTCCCGACAACTGGTGCTTGCGGCCCTGTGCCTGCTCGCGGTTTCCGCCGCGGCGCAGAACACGTCCAAGGTCACCCTGGACTCCAGCGAGGCCATCTTCAGCGTGGTGGCCGCGATGCGAAACTGCGGCTACGACGCCGGGTCCGCGGATCCGTTCCGGGCGCAGATCAGCGGCGAAATCGCGAAGGCGGTGGGCGCGTCGCGGGAGGCGCAGGCGGCCAGCGCGGAGATGTGCACGTTTTATCGCGATCACCAGCAGGCGGACTCGGCGCGCGACCTGGCGCAATACGTTTCCCTCGCGCTGTTTCTCGGCGAGCTCCCGAAATTCACCTTGAAGACGAAGGAGGCCGATCTCCCGCCGGACGCCAGTTACGTCCTGGGGTTCGTGCCGTTGCTGGCGCGCTTCGCGCAAGCGGCCAATCTTCATCGCATCTGGCAGGAGCATCGCTACCAGTACGAGGAACTGATCGAGCGCTTCCACGAGCCGGTTTCGCAGATGATCCTTACCACCGACGTTTACCTGCGCCTGCCGTTCAGCGGGTACGTGGGACGCGCTTTCACGGTGTACCTGGAGCCGATGGCGGCGAGCGGCCAGGTGAACGCGCGCAATTACGGCTCGGACTACTACATGGTGGCCGCTCCGGCGGGCAACAGCCTGCGCATGGACCAGATCCGGCACACCTATCTGCACTTCATCCTCGACCCGCTGTTGCTGAAGCGCGCCAACACGATGCTGCGCATGGTGCCGATTCTCAAGACGGTGCAGAACGCGCCGCTGGACGAAAGTCACAAAAAAGACGTGTCGCTGCTGCTGACCGAATCGCTGATCCGGGCGGTGGAAGCGCGCCTGGCGGCCAGCGGGCGCGACGCCGATCCGGTGCGGCAGCGCGAAGCCGACAAGGCGATGTCGGAAGGCTACGTCCTGACCCGCTATTTCTACGATCAGTTGGTGAAGTTCGAGAACGAGCCCACCGGCCTGCGCGACGCGCTGCCGGACTGGCTGTACTACCTGGACGTGAGCCGCGAGACCAAGCGCGCCGAGAATGTCCGGTTTGCCCCGGCGGCTGCACCGGACGTGCTGCCGGTATCGAGTCCCAAGTCCGAATTGCTGGAGCTGGCGGAGCAGCGCCTGGATGCCGGCGATTACGACGGCGCGCACACGCTGGCGGAGCGCGCACTCGATCAGAAGACGGAAGATTCAGGGCGCGCGCTGTTCATCCTGGCGCGGGCGGCCAGCCTGAACAAAGACATGCCCGGCGCGCGCGATTACTTTGAGCGCACGGTGCAGGTGGCGCGCGATCCCCGCCTGCGTGCCTGGGCGCACGTTTACCTGGGGCGGATTTCCGATATCCAGGAAAACCGCCCGGCGGCGCTGGAGCATTACAAGGCGGCGTTGGCAGTGGCGGGCATTCCGGCGGACACGCGGGCGGCGGCGGAGCGCGGTCTGCAACAGCCGTACGAGCCGCAACGTCCATAAGATCACGGGAGGCGGAAGCGATTTCCGCGTGCCCGTTTAGGAGAAAGAACCGATGAAGCGCTTGTTCGTTCTGATGGTAATCATGGCTGCGGCGATCACCACTGCCGTGGCACAGCAGGGGCAACCTGCGCAAACCGGAAATCAGGGGGCGAAGCCGGCCGCGCCCGCCGCCCAGCCGCCGGCGCAAATGGGACAGAACGGCCGTCCCATGCCGGCGGCCAAGACGCAGGAAGAATACAAGGCCTACCAGGAAGCCACCGCCAAGCCGACCCCGGCGGAGGTTGAAGCCGCCGCTGCCGCCTTCGCCACCCAGTACCCGCAAAGCGATTTGAAGCTGCTGGTGTATCGCAAGGCGATGTACGACTACCAAAACATTAACAACGGCGAGAAGACCGTCGCCATGGCCAGGAAGATGCTGGCCCTCGATGCGAATAGTCCGGAGGCGCTGGTGACTTTGGCCACCGTGACTGCGCAGAGCACGCGGGAAACCGATCTCGATCGTGACGAGCGCTTGAACGAGGCGGCCGCCGACGCGTCGAAGGCGCTGCAAACGATCAATACCGATCTGCTCATTCCCGCCGACGCGCCGAAGGACCGCGTCGAGGCGTTCAAGAATTCCCTGCGCGCCATGGCCTACGACGCGCTTGGCACGGTGGCGATGGTCAAGAAGGATTACCCGACGGCGGAGACGAACCTGAGCAAATCGGCGGAACTGAATGCGATGCCGGACCCGGTGACCTACCTGCGTCTGTCGGTGGCGCTCGATCAGCAGAAAAAGTATCCGCAGGCGCTCGATGCCGCCAACAAGGCCGTGCAGTATTCGGCCGATTCGCCGCAGGCCAACAACCTGGCGAAGCAGGAGCGGGACCGGCTGCAGAAACTGGTGAACGCGGGCGGCACTGCGACCCCGAGTTCGCCGGCGCCGGCAACGCCCCCAGCTGCCAAACCGCCGCAATAGGAGGTTTTCGGTTCTCGGTTGTCGGTTTACGATTCTCGGTACTTAGGGATGGCGATTCCTGGACATACCGACAATCGAAAACCGATAACCGATAACCGATAACGGATGACAGAATGATGAAAGCGCGAGACATCAGCGCACTGGAAGAAGTGCTGGGCCACCATTTTTCGCGTCCGGAACTTTTGCAGCAGGCGCTGACCCACAGTTCGCACGCCCGCGAGGCGGAATCCAGGAACGGTGGCGAACCGAATCCCGTACCGGATAATGAGCAGCTTGAGTTTTTGGGGGACGCCGTACTCGGATTCGTCACCAGCCAGGAGCTGTTCCAGCGTTTTCCCGAGTTCAGCGAAGGCGAGCTCTCCAAGCTGCGCGCCCACCTGGTGAGCGAGAAGCACCTGGTGCGCCCGGCGACGCAGTTGCAAATCGGCCGCTATCTCCAGCTCGGACGCGGGGAGGAAAAAAGCGGCGGGCGCACCAAGACTGCGCTGCTGGTGGATGCGCTGGAGGCGGTGGTGGCGGCCCTGTACCTGGACGCCGGCCTGGAAAAAACCCGCGCCCTCATCCTGGACAAGGTGCTGGACCCGGAACTGCGGCGGATGACGGAGGGCAGCGCCGATGGCGACGTTCTGCCGGTTACCGATTTCAAGTCGGCGCTGCAGGAGACGGCACATTCGCTGGGCTGGGCCCAGCCCGCGTACGTACTGGTGAAGGAACGCGGGCCGGAACATCAGAAGACGTTCACGGTGGAAGCGCGCGTCCGCACGCCAGGGAACGACTCCGAACCGGAATACACCGCCCGCGGTGAGGGTCAGACCAAGAAACAAGCCGAGCAAGTCGCGGCCAGGAAAGCATTGGAGTACTTACGAAATCTGGACAACCCCAACCCGAAATCGCGCACCCGGAAGGACTCAGCGAAGCCGTAACGCCGCCGGACAGCATGGAGTCCGTGGCGGAAACAGCGGCGCCGGAATCAGCCGCGTCCGTGCCGGCGGAAAGCTCTGTCCGGCAGCAGCGCGCGCCCGATCTTCGCGGCGGGTGGCTGTCGTCGGCGCAGTCCCTGGCCGGCACGGTAGTGATCGCGGTTTTCGTCATCACCTTCATCGTGCAGGCGTTCCAGATTCCCTCCGAGTCGATGGAGGACACGCTGCTCATCGGCGACTACCTGCTGGTGGACAAAGTGCACTACGCCATCCCCGGCGGCTGGGGCGAACTGCTGCCCTACTCCGCGATCCAGCGCGGAGAGATCATCGTCTTCCGCTACCCGGTGCACCCGTCGCAGCACTTCGTGAAGCGCGTAATTGCCCTGCCCGGCGACCACGTCCGCCTGGTCAGCAAGCAGGTCTGGGTGAACGGCAAGCCGGTGGCGGAAGGGTATGTCGTGTTCCGCTCGCCGGTGCGCGATCACTATCGCGACGACTTCCCCGACCTGAACTACCTTTCGGCGAACGTGGAGGCGCGCTGGTGGCTGAGGTTGCGCGCGCTGGTCCACGGCGGCGAGCTGGTGGTCCCGCCCGACCAGTACTTCGTGCTCGGCGATAACCGCGATGAGAGCCTCGACAGCCGCTATTGGGGATTGGTGCCGCGCCAGAACATCATCGGCCGCCCGCTGCTCATCTACTGGTCGTTCCGCAATCCGGAGCCCTCGGCTGGGCCGCGCGCCGAGGATGGTAAACTCAGTCGCCTGGCATACATGATCACGCATTTTATGCAGGAGACGCGCTGGGACCGCGCTTTTCGCGTGGTGCGCTGAAACCAATAACTCACATCCGCCAACCGGCAGATGCGGGGCACGAAGCTGAAATTGGTCGGAGGCACGTGGCAAAGCACGCAAAAGCTGCCGAGGAAATCGAAGAACCGCCGGTGCAGGAGAAAAAGGGCGAGACCAAGGCGGAATTCATCCAGTCCATGGCGCTGGTGCTGGCCGTCGGTCTGTTCATCATCACCTTCTGCCTGCAGGCGTTCGAGATTCCCTCCAGTTCGATGGAAAACACGCTGCTGATCGGCGACCACGTTTTCGTGGACCGCGACACCATGGGCCCGAAAACGCGCTGGATGCCGCTGATCCCCTATCACCAGGTGCGCCATCAGGACATCGTGGTGTTCCTCTCGCCCGCCGAGCCGGGCCTGTACGTGGTGAAGCGCATTATCGGCCAGCCGGGCGACCACATTCACCTGAAGGACGGCGCGGTCTATCGCAACGGCGAGAAGCTGAACGAGCCTTACGTGGTGCACAACGGCAGCTACAACCCGTACCGCGACAACTTCCCGGCAATCCTTCCCGGAGACGTCAACAGCGTCACGCCCGAGTGGCACCTGGCGATGAACAACTACCTCGAGAAGGGCGAACTGGTGGTGCCGCCGGACAGCTACTTCGCGATGGGCGACAATCGTGACGTCAGCTACGACAGCCGCTACTGGGGGTTCATCCCGCGGGAGAACATCATCGGGCGCCCGATGTTCATCTACTGGTCGTTCCAGACGCCTCCCGGCCAATACCTGAAAACCAGCATCGGCGACCGGCTGGCATTCATGGGGCGCGTGGTCATCCACTTCTTTGACCTGACCCGCTGGCGGCGCATGCTGCACCTGGTGCGCTGAATGTCGCGCTACATCAACCGGCGAACCATCCTGGGCGTTCTCCTGATTCTCCTTCTCGGCACGTTCGTGCCGCCGCTGATCAACTTCAGCCGCTTTCGTCTTCGTGTCGCGGATGCGCTCGGCAACGCCCTGGGACGGAGCGTAAGCGTCGGCGCGGTGCACCTGCGGCTGTTCCCGCGTCCGGGGCTCGATATCGAGAAGCTGGTGGTGCAGGATGATCCGGCATTCAGCGCGGAGCCGCTGCTGCATGCCGACGAAGTCACAGCCTTGCTGCGCCTGACCTCGTTATGGCGCGGACGGCTGGAAATTGCCAGCCTCAGCCTGTCGTATCCAAGCCTGAACCTGGTGCGCGCGCCCAATGGCCACTGGAACCTGGAGCCGCTGCTGGAACGTGCGCGCCAGATTCCGACCGCGCCCACCCCCCTGCGCAGCGCGGAGGCGCGGCCGCGATTTCCCTACCTGGAAGCCAAGGGCGGGCGGATCAACCTGAAAATCGGGCAGGAAAAAACGGTGTACGCGCTCAGCGAGGCGAATTTCGCGCTCTCGCTGCCCTCGGAAAATCTGTGGCAGCTTCGCTTGACGGCGCGTCCCATGCGCACCGACGCCAACCTCGGCGATACCGGCAGCGTCAGGATTTCCGGAAGCATCCAGCGTGGCTCGACCTTGACCGATACGCCGCTCGACCTGCGGGTGGTGCTGGATGGCGCGCAACTGGGCCAGCTCTCGACGCTGCTCTATGGCCGTG
Organism: Terriglobales bacterium; assembly: GCA_049509755.1. GTDB lineage: Bacteria > Acidobacteriota > Terriglobia > Terriglobales > Acidobacteriaceae > JAIQGF01. The sequence continues at coordinate 7,269 of JBEKZP010000011.1, forward strand.
ATCGCGGCTGGCGCGGAAGCGTGAAAGTGTCGGCCACGTTGCGCGGTACCCCGGCCGCGTTGAACATCGCCGGCGACGCCGCAGTGGATGATTTCCGCCGTTATGACATCGCTACCAGCGGCCCGCTGCGGCTGGCGGCACACTGCACCGGAGCATTCAGCACCAGCACGGAGCAATTCACCAACGTCGCCTGTCAGGCGCCGGTGGGCGGCGGGGCGGTGGCTGTGCTCGGTACGGTGGATGGCATTCTGCCGGTTCGAGGTTATGCGTTGTCGGTGACCGCCAAGAACCTGCCTGCCGCGAGCGTGCTCGCCCTGTCCCGGCGCATGAAGAAAGACCTGCCCGACGACTTGCAGGCCAGCGGTTCGGTGAACACCGTGTTCGATCTGCAGCCGAATGCCTGGACGGGAAGCGGTACGGCCTCGGGCGTGCGCTTGAGTTCAAAGTTGATGAGCGCGCCATTGGAGCTGGACCGGCTGGAGCTGGTGCTGGGCGTTCCGCCACCCCCGCAAGGCAGGCGCAATGCGCCAAGTCTGCCGCAAATTCCCATGCTTCGCTTCAGCCAGTTTCCGTTGGATCTAGGCGGCGCCTCGCCGGCCAAGGTGCAGGCATGGCTGAGCCACGATGCCTACAGCATCGATCTGCAGGGCGACACGCGCATCAACCGCCTGCTGGAGCTGGCGCATGCCTTTGGTGTACGCGCGCCGCAAGCGGCCATTACCGGCCTGGCCACAACCGACCTCCACGTTGCCGGCAACTGGACGGGATTCGCCGCCCCGGTGGTGACCGGCAACCTGCGCTTGCATTCGGTGACGGCGACGATTCCCGGCATCGCCGCGCCGTTGCAGATTACGACAGCGGCACTGCATCTCGCGCCCGATGCGGCCGCGGTTTACGACCTGGCGGGCAGCTTCTCCGGCACGCACCTGAGCTTCACCGGATCGCTGCAGGTGCCGAAAGATTGTCCGACGAATCCCTGTCTCATCACATTCCAGTTGCGCGCCGACCGGTTGTCCACCGACGAGCTTAACTCCATGATGAATCCGCGGGCGCACAAGCGGCCATGGTACGACATACTGAGGGCAAGCCCGCAGCCATCCATGCTCCCGAGACTGAGCGCCGCCGGCACCGTTTCGGCGGCACGCCTGGAAGTAAAGAGCCTGGTGGCAAAGCGCGCCAGCGGCAACGTGCGGCTGGAGGCCGGCGTGCTGACGGTCACCAACCTGCGGGCCGAGGTGCTCGGCGGTTCAACGACGGGCGAGTTCCGCGGCGACTTCACCGGCGCGGAGCCGGCGTACACCATCAATGGCTCGCTGCAGCAGGCATCCATGGCGGCAGTCGCGGCGCTGATGCGCGACGCATGGGCGACCGGCAAGGCCAATGCAACCTACAGGATTACCGCCTCGGGGTGGGACGCGGCGCAGCTTCGCGTTTCGGCCAACGGCTCCTTGCTATTCGATTGGCGCGATGGCAGCCTGGCGCATGTCGCACTGAATGGCTCGCCGGCGCCGCTGCAAGTCCGCCAATTTCATGGCGAACTGGCTGTTGCCTCCGGCCAACTTACGTTTAAGCCAGGCAAAATGGAGACTCCCGGCGGCATCTATGTAGTGAGCGGAACCGCTTCTTTCGACCGGCAACTCGGCCTCAGGCTGATGCGCGGCAAGACGGAAGGCTTTGACATCACCGGCACCGTCGAAAACCCGCAGGTGGCGCCCGCCGCGTTGCCGGCCACGCAGGCGGCCGCGATAAAGCCATGAGGATCGCAGATATCGCGCTGCCCACATTTGCCAAAACCGGGCAGATGTGGGGCACCGTCGTCATGAAGATCGCTGTCGCTGTCCTGGCGCTGATCACCTTGGCGAATGCGCAGCAACCACCGCCGGCGTCCGGAACGCAGGCGATGTACGACGCCGCAGCCGCCAGCGCCGAGGCCAAGTTCCGGCACATCGAGGAGAACGCGCGCCGCAATCCACCCGACCAGCGCCCGACCGTGCTCACCGAGCGCGAGATCAACGCCTATTTGAATTCAGGACGCGTACAGCTCCCCACTGGCGTACGCGCGGTGCGCTTCACCGGGCAAAACGGCGTGGTCAACACTACGGCGCGGGTGGATTTCGACGCCATCACAGCGAAGTCGAGATCGCAGAATCCACTGCTGTCGCTGTTCAGCGGCATTCACGACGTGCACGCCGCGGCGCATGCTTCGGGCAACGGCGGCCGGGGACGCGTACACATCGATTTCATCGACATTGACGGCGTGAACGTGCCGCGCGTGGCGTTGCAGTACTTCCTCGACCACTACGTCCGTCCCAAGCATCCCGAGGTCGGCATGGACAGCGTATTCGCGCTGCCGGCGCGGATCGATACCGCCACCATCGGCGATCACCAGCTCATCCTCACGCAAAAGTAGCGGTCGGAGGCCGGTCGCGTTTACACTCTCTGGATTAGCCTGCGGCTTTCACGCGCCAAGGACATCCAATCGCCATGCAGCGTTTCGAGTACCGCAACCTGACGCCCACGCCCGATGCCGAGAAGGCCTACCTCGGCTGGATTGAGCGCCTGCACCGTGAATTCGCCGACCGCGACGTTGAGCGCCGCAGCGTGATCGTGCGCGACACGCTGCACGAGATCTACACCGGGCGGAAGTATGAAGCGCCGGATGCAGAGAAGCACTCGCCCGTGCTGCTGGCGCAATTGCACTCCTTTGACCCGCGGAATGCCACGCTCGAGCCCGAATACTACGGCGACATGGACGTGGCGAAATATAACGAGCGCAAGCCGCTGATCTGGTTGTGGATGATGTTCGACCGCTCGCCGCTGGGGCTGAACCATTGGCTCGGCTTCCGCATGCGCTCCATGATTGCCTCGCATGTGCTCAAGCACCTGGGCAAGAACGTCAAGATTTTTCACGGGGTGGAAATCTCGTACGGGTACAACCTGACCATCGAGGACAACTGCGTCATCCACAAGTACGTGCTGCTGGACGACCGGGGGGAAATCATCATTCACGAGGGCTCGTCGGTTTCCGATTACGCCAACATTTACTCCCACTCGCACGACCTCAATGACGCCATGCTGGTGAGCAATGTCACCACCGAGATCGGCCCGAAGGCGCGCATCACGTATCACGCGACCGTGCTGGGCGGGGTCAAAATCGGCGAGCACGGCATGGTGGGCTCGATGGCGGTGGTACCGAAGAACGTGGAGCCGTACCACATTGTGGTCGGCATTCCGGCGAAGCCGGTGAAAGTGAAGACGATTGCGCCGGCGGAAATGCAGGGAGTGGAGAGGAAGTCGTGAACATAGTCTCCAGTCTTCAGTCTTCAGTCTTCAGTCTTCAGGCTTCAGGCCCTGACGACTGAAGACTCTTCGACGACTGAAGACTCTTCCAGCGTGATACCATCAACGCAGTATCCGCATGAATCGTTCGCACCTGGAAATCCTGTATCAGATCATTGCGTTTGTGTTCGCAATCTGCGTGCACGAATCGGCGCACGCCTGGACGGCAAACCAGTGCGGCGATCCGACTGCGCGCATGCTGGGACGGATCTCGCTGAACCCGATCAAGCACGTGGACCCGATCGGCACCGTGCTGGTCCCGCTGATCGGCATGCTCTCCGGGATCGGCTTCATCGGCTGGGCCAAACCGACTCCGGTGGACCCGCACAACCTGCGCCACCCGGTTCGCGACGACATTCTTGTTTCGGTGGCCGGCCCGGCCAGCAACATCCTGCTGGGAATCCTTGCGGTGGTGGGATTGTTCGTGGTGTCGCGAGTGCCGGGCCAGGGGCCGACCTCGATCGGGCAGCCGATCGCGCTGCTGTGCTGGGCGTTTCTGCAGGTCAACATCCTGCTGGCGGCGTTCAACCTGATTCCCATTCCGCCTCTGGATGGCAGCCACGTCCTCCGGCATATGCTGCCCGAGTCGGGCAGGCGCGTCTACGACATGATCGGGTATTTCGGCATCCTGCTGCTGTTTTTTGCGGGCGGGCCGCTGATCCGCGCTTTTGAGTATCCCTTCGTCAAGTTCTTCGGTTATCTTCTCTCGGGAATCTGATGGCCGACCGCACCCCCCAAAAACCGCGGGTCCTGAGCGGCATGCGCTCCACCGGCAAGCTCCACCTGGGAAACTTCGTGGGCGCGCTGGATAACTGGGTCAAGCTGCAGGACCGCTACGATTGCTTCTTTTTTGTCGCCGACTGGCACGCGCTGACCACCGACTACGCCGACACCTCCCACATCAAGCAGAACTCGATGGAGGTGCTGCTGGACTGGCTGGCTGCCGGGCTCGATCCCGAACGCTGCACCATGTTCATCCAGTCGCACGTTCCGCAGCACGCGGAATTGCACCTGCTGCTTTCCATGATCACGCCGCTGGGTTGGCTGGAACGCGTGCCGACGTACAAGGAACAGCGCGAGAACATCAAGGAGAAGGACCTGGGGACCTACGGGTTTCTCGGCTACCCGGTGCTGCAGTCGGCCGACATCCTGATCTACAAGGCGGATTACGTTCCGGTGGGCGAGGACCAGGTGCCGCACGTGGAGCTGACGAGGGAGATCGCGCGGCGCTTCAACATGTTCTACTCCGGCAAACGCGAATACGTTTTCCCCGAGCCGCAGCCGCTGCTGACGCCGACCCCAAAGTTGCCGGGCACTGACGGGCGGAAGATGTCGAAATCGTACGGAAACACCATCATGCTCACCGATCCGGAAGCCGAGGTGCGGGCGAAACTGAAGACCATGGTGACCGATCCGGCGCGGGTACGGCGCAGCGATCCGGGCAATCCCGATGTGTGTCCGGTCGGCGACCTGCACAAGATCTTCAGCGATCAGGAGACGCTGGCGAAAGTGAACGCGGGGTGCCGCAGCGCCGGAATCGGATGCATCGAGTGCAAAACGTGGGCGGCGAATGCGCTGGTCAGCGTGCTGACGCCGATGCAGGAGCGACGCCGCAAGTACGAGGAAAACCCGAAGCTGGCGTGGGACGTGATCGAAGCCGGGGGCGCAAAGGCACGAAAGATCTGCGACGCAACCATGAACCTGGTGCGCCAATCGATGGGGTTGACCAGGGAGTTCGAGGCTGCGCCGAAGGCAGCGAGTGTGAAATAGGACGTTTAGCCACAGAGGACGCAGAGGATTACAGAAACACAAAGCGAGGCAACTTGAATTCCCGTTCATCAGTTTGATCTTCTTTCCTCCGTGCCCTCTGTGGCTGAGAAAACAATGCCGGATTCACCACAACCCGTTAAGCAACAGAAGGACACCGAGTTCCCGTTCGCGGTGTCGGTGGCGGAGGTCTATAACGGGCCGCTGGACCTGCTGCTCGACCTGATCCGCAAGCAGGACATCGACATCTACGACATTCCGATCGCGCAGATCACGGCGCAGTACCTGGCGTACGTGGAGCGGATCAAGCAATTCGACGTGAACGTGGCCGCCGAGTTCATCTACATGGCATCGGTGCTCATCCAGATCAAGTCGCGCATGCTGTTGCCGCGGGACCCGTCGCTCGCGGAAGACCAGCAGGAAGACCCGCGCATGGAGCTGGTGAACCGGCTGCTGGAGCACGAGCGCTTCAAGACCGCGGCGCAGATGCTGTTGCAGAAGTCGCAGATTGAGGACGCGGTGTGGTCGAACCCCTCGCTCAAGGATTTCAAGGACGATGCGGGCGCCGAGCCGGAACTGGCCGCCGATGTGGTGGACTTGGTACAGGTGTTTCAGCAGATCGTGGAGCGCGCCAAGACGCGGCCGGTGATCGACGTGGACGAGGACCGGGTCACGGTGGCGCAGATGATCGATTTTTTCCGGCGCAGGTTGTCGCTGGAAGAGCGCCCGGTGCGGCTGAAACAAATGCTGGGTGCGCTGAAATCGCGGCAGGCGCTGATCAGCGCGTTCCTTGCGCTGCTGGAAATGGTGCGGCTGCAGGCGATCCTGCTCAGGCAGGACAGAGTTTTCTCCGACATCATCGTGAAAAAAAATACAATGTTCGATACGGTGTTCGGAGAGGGCGGCGAGCACGCGGTGCGGGACGACTGGAAGTGAAATGAATCGGGTGATCTGGCGATCGGGTGATCGGGTGATCTGAACTCGGCATCAAACGGATGAAGCTAATTGCTAATCGCTAATCGCTAATCGCTAATCGCTAATTGCTAATGGCCATCAAGGGACAAATCGAAGCCATCATCTACGCCGCCGAAGAGCCGGTGACGCTGGAGCAGATCGCGCTCGTGCTCAAGGACTCCGTCGTCGCGGAACATGTCCTGGCTGACGCCGGGCTGGAGGGCGCGGCGCTTGACGCCGAGGTCAAGAAGCGGGTGCGCGAGGCCGTTGAGGAACTCACCGCCGATTACGCGAATTCGGATCGGGGCATGGAAGTGCGCGAGGTCGCCGGCGGTTATCGCATGGGCACCAAGCCCGAGCATCACGATGTGGTGCGGCATTTCGCCAAGAACCTGAAGCCGCCGGTACGGTTGTCGATGCCGGCGCTGGAAACACTGGCGGTGATTGCCTACAAGCAGCCGGTGACGGCGCCGGAGATTTCCGAGATCCGCGGAGTGGATACCAGCGGCGTGCTGGCGACGCTGCTCGACCGCAAGCTGATCACCACCGCGGGACGCAAGCAGGTGGTCGGGCGGCCGATTTTGTACAAGACGAGCAAGGATTTTCTGCTGCGCTTCGGATTGAAGGACGTGACCGAGCTTCCCAGCCTGGAAGAATTCGAAAAGCTGGCGAGCGACCAGGCTGACCTCTTCCAGCCGCCAACTCCGGTTGCGGGCGAGGCGCCGGTTGCGGATGCGCGCAACCTGGAGGAAGACGTCGTCGCGGAATTGCAGGCCGAGTCGTCGGCAGCGCCGGCCGCACCCGAAGTCGAATCCTGACATGATTCCAGCCCCCTTCAGCGCTGCCTGCTTTGGAACCAGGCCCAATATGGCTGCACGGCTTTTCACTGGGCGCGGTTAATCGACCACCTCCCATCAATTGCATGGTACCTCTCGTATTGCAGGACAGCCTTCTTTCACTGCGTACGCGAAGAATGCCAACCAGACAGGCTCCAGGGACCGCCGCCATTCCTGTGTTGGAGCCGCAGGACGAGTTCGAGTGGTACATCATCGAGAGGCCCCGCTCGCGCTTATCTCCTCTTGCGCACCGCGCAACGCGGTTTGGCCCATTCCCTACCGAGGATGAGTGCGGTGTTTTTCTCGACAGCGTGAAACGAATACTCAGGTTCAGTAACTCCATTTTCGAGCTACGCAAAAGACAGAGACGTCCCGACAAGCGACACAAAGTTGAATACCCTGTACGACTATGCCAGTCGGGTGCTGACCACACTTTGCAGCTTGCCCGTTCCATCGATGTATCAATCTCGGGCGCTCGCCTTGGCAGCCTTAAGTCAAAGCTGAAACTAGGGGAGGTCGTTAGCCTCCATTGTGCCGACCGCAAAGCGCCCTTCCAGGTAGTCTGGGTCGGTTCGGGAACCACGGAAGACCAGGCCGGGTTGGAGTGCCTGGCTCCAGAAGTGAACATCTGGAAACTGGACTTATCCGAACTAACTGAAGATGAACGGCTTCGGCGGGAAGTCGACCGTGCTCGTACGGTGCAGAGCAGGCTTTTTCCCCAGGAAATGCCTGCATTGCGGACTCTCGACTACAGCGGACACTGTACTCAGGCAAGAACCGTGGGAGGGGATTACTACGATTTTGTGCCGATGGCGCCAGGAGAAGTTGGGTTCGTGCTGGCGGATGTATCCGGTAAGGGGATAGGGGCCGCGCTGCTGATGGCCAATTTGCACGGGAGTCTGCAAGCGCAGTGCGCTCTCGGCTCCAGGGATCTTCCCCGGCTGCTCGCTTCGGTGAACTGCCACTTGCACAAGCACACGGAGATCGAACGTTACGTCACCGTTTTCTTCGGTTGCTACAACGACCACACGCGAAAACTGCGTTACGTCAATTGCGGACATAATCCGCCTCTGTTGTTGCGCCATGAAGGAGCCGTTGAGCGGCTGGACGCGACCGCGACGGTGCTGGGTTTGTTCCGCGAGTGGGAAGGCTCGGTCGTCGAAACGCAGATCGAACCCGGCGATATCGTGAGTATGTACACGGACGGAATTACCGAGGCGAGAGGCAAAAATGGAGAGGAGTTTGGCGAAGCCCGGCTCCTCAGCGCTCTGCGCAAGAACCATCATCTGGAGGCTGCGTCCCTATTGGGGAAGGTGGAACAAATTGTGGAGGAGTTTCGGTCAGGCGAGCGGCACGATGATCTAACGATGATCATTGCCCGTTCCCGGTAAGCGCCTAGCCGACAGAACCCGACTGCTGCGATGCCCCCAGCATCGCAAGAGCTTCGCGTACACTGGCCGACCCCCTTGAGCCATGGACTGCCGACCGGTTTTTGCCATCGACCAACGACCATCGACCATCGACTTTCTTGCCATCGACCGTCGACCCCGCACCGAAGCTTTTACTAGACCCGCGCCGGGAAAACTCATCTAATGGTCACCATGTCCGTTGAACGACTGCAAAAGATCATTGCCGCCGCCGGGATCGCGTCGCGCCGCCGTGCCGAAGTACTGATTACGTCGGGGCGCGTATCGGTGAATGGCCAGATTGTCTCCGAACTGGGCAGCAAGGCCGACCCCGAGAGCGACCACATCCGCGTGGACGGCAAACTGCTGCGCGGTCCCGAGCGCCACGTTTACCTGGTCCTGAACAAGCCCAAGGGTTACGTGACGACGGTCACCGACCCGGAAGGCCGTCCCACGGTAATGAATCTGGTGCGCGGCGTAAAGGCTCGCGTGTACCCGGTCGGGCGGCTCGATTATCTGAGCGAGGGCCTGCTGCTGATGACCAACGACGGCGCGCTCGTCGAACGGCTGATGCACGCGTCGACCAAGGTGCCCAAGACGTATTGGGTGAAGGTCAGCGGCACTCCGTCGGAGGAAGCGATCGAGAAGCTGCGGAGGGGGATCGTGCTGCCTCCGCGCTTGCGGGCGAGAGCGCTCCCCGGCAAGGGCAAGGACAAGGACAAAGAGGCGACCGTGCTCGAAGGCAAAAGCAAGAGGCCGAGCGTGCCCCGACGCGGCGAAAAGGCGGTGAAGACTGCGCCGGCAAAGATCCGTTTGCTGAAAGAAGCTGCCAATCCGTGGTACGAGGTGACGCTGATCGAAGGGCGGAACCGGCAGATCCGGCGCATGTTCAAGCAGGTCGGACACGACGTGGAGAAGATCAAGCGGGTGCGCTACGGGCCGCTGGAGTTGGATGTGGAGAGCGGAAAATTCCGGCCGCTGACGGTGGCGGAGGTCGGGCGGCTGAAGGCGGCGGTCCGGCAGCGCGCCCCGGCACGCGGAAAGGCGCCGAATGCCGGCACCCCGCGACACCCCGGGGACACCGGGCAAGCGGCACGGTAACCGGCTCGGTTCGCGTTCGAGGGCGAACGCGCTCCAAAGCGGGCTGCCGTGGTAAAAATCGGAGAGACATGAGCAATTTCGAGAAGATGGTTCCGCAACACGTACGAGCCCTGGGCGGCTACATTCCCGGCAAACCCATCAAAGACGCAGAGAGGGAAAGCGGCGTGCGTTGCATCAAGATGGCGTCGAACGAAAATCCGTTCGGGCCCTCGCCACTGGCAGTGGAAGCCATACGGCGGGCGGCGGGGGACGCGAATCTGTATCCCGACAATGAGGTCACGTCGCTGCGGCAGCGCCTGGCCAAGCTGCACGGCGTCGGAACGGAAAACATATTGGTGACGGCGGGCTCGACCTCGTTTCTCACCATCATCGGCCGGACACTGCTGGCGCCGGGGCTGAACGCCGTGACCAGCGAGCGTTCGTTCATCATCTACCCGATCGCGACCGAGGCGGCGGGCGGGCGCCTGATCACGGTTGCAATGCGCGGGGACACATACGACCTGGACCGCATCCTGGCGGCCATCAACCCCGAGACGCGCATCGTGTTCATCGCGAATCCCAACAATCCAACGGGAACGCTGCTGGCGCCGGCTGAGCTCGACCGTTTCATGAGCAAGGTCCCGGAGCAGGTCTGCGTGGTGCTGGACGAAGCGTATTGCGACTTCGCGCAATATTGCGCGCGGCAGCGCGGAGTCGATTACTCACATTCCGTGCAGTATGTGCACGCCGGCCGGAACATCGTGGTGCTGCGCACGTTTTCCAAGGCGCACGGCCTGGCGGGAGCGCGCGTCGGCTATGGCATCGCGCCGGCAGAGCAGATTTCGTATTTTTCGCGCATGCGAACGGTCTTTTCGGTCACCCATGTTGCCGAAGCGGCCGCGCTGGCCGCCATCGAAGATGAACAGCACATCCGCAAGACGCTGGAGAACAATGCCGCCGGCGCCGAGTACTTGTCGAACAAGATCGGCGAGATGGGATTGCGCGTGCTCCCGACGTGGGCGAACTTCCTCTACGTCGAGGTGGGCGAAGACGCGGCCGCGCTGGGAAAACGCATGCAGGACGAGGGCATCATCATCCGCCCGCTGACCGGCAACTGGGGTGCGCCGCAGGCCATCCGCATCACCGTGGGAACGCCGGAACAGAACCGCCAGTGCGTGGCGACACTGAAAAAAGTGATGGACAAGGTCGGGGCTGCCAGCCGCTGACGCCCTCTATGCCATAGGACTCCGCCGTTGCAGCGGTTGTAGATCAAGCGAACTTGCGCTTGCCCTCGCCCGCGTCTTCCCGCCGTTCGCCCTCGACCATGGGCAGACGCGCGGCGCCATACAGGCCGGCATCGCTGCCCAGCAGCGCGCGCGTAATGATGGTCGGCTGGCCCGTGGAAGGGGATACGACCTCGGCAGATGCGCCGGCCGGCGGCGCAACGCGTTCCGCGGGCGCGGTGGCGGCGTACACCATCGAGCGCTTTCTCACTTCCTCGTACATCGCCGGGCTGAAAACGCTCCACGCCGCCGCAACGCCGCCGCCGATGACGTACATGTTCAGGTTCAGCATGTTCACCAGGTCGGCGATCAACACGCCCAGCGCCCAGCCAACGCGGTTAAAGATATCGCGCGCGGGCTGGTCGCCCTGGATGGCGAGGTTGTACACGATTTTGGCGCTGAGCTCGACATCCTTCGCGTTGGCGGCACGCGACAGTTCCGGAGCGCTTCCGTTGGCAATCGCCTCCCGCGCCATGCGCATCACGGCGGTGGCGGAGGCAAATTGCTCGACGCATCCGACGTTGCCGCATTTGCAGCGCGGGCCGCCGGGATCGATGGTCATGTGCCCGACCTCGCCCGCCATGCCGGTCATGCCGTGCCAGATCTTGCCGTCGAGCACCAGGCCGCCTCCGACACCGGTGCCGAGCGTAATCATGCACATGGATTCCTTGCCGCGAGCGGCGCCCAGCCAGGCTTCGCCGAAGGCAGCGGCGTTGGCGTCGTTTTCCAGGATGACGGGCGCGCCCAGCCGTTGTTCGATCTCGTTGCGCACCGGGTAGTTGTGCCAGCCGGGCAGGTTGGGCGAGTCGCGCAGCATGCCGGTGCGCTTGTCAATGATCCCGGGAATGCCGATGCCGGCGCCGATCATGCGGCCGCTGCGGCTGAATTTCGCCGAGAGCTCGCGGATGGCGCCGCACATTTCCGAAATCACGTAATCGCGCCCGCGCGCTACGTGCGTGCCCAGGGTCACTTTCTCCAGCAGCGCGCCTTGATCGTCCACGGCAGCGATGCGCAGGTTGGTGCCGCCCAGATCCACTCCAATCGCGAAGGATGGCATGGCTGGCATTTTAGAACGTCGCGAGCGAAAAACGCTTGCGTAAGAGCTGTCAGCTATCAGCTGTCAGCCGTTCTTGCTGAAAGCTGAGAGCTGATAGCTGAGAGCTATTTTTGGCACTTCGGACAGTAATGGCTGCTGCGGCCTGCGATCACCACGCGCTTGATAGGTGTGCCGCAGGAGAGGCAGGGCTCGCCTTCCCGCCCGTAAACGCGATGTTGAAACTGGAAGAACCCGGGTTCGCCGGCAGCGTCCACATAATCGGAAACCGAGGAGCCGCCGGCAGCGATGGCCTGGTTAAGCACCTGCTGCACGGATTGAAGCAGGTGGTGAAGGTCGGCGCGGGTGAGCGTGGCGGCGCGGCGGCGCGGACGAATACCGGCGCGGGCAAGCGACTCATCGGCATAGATGTTGCCGATGCCGCGCAGCAGCTTCTGGTTGAGCAGCGCGCTCTTGATCGGCGTCTGGCGCTTGCGGAAAAGGCCGGCGAACAATTCGAAGCCGATGTCCAGCGGCTCTGTCCCGGCGGTCTCGAAGGGCTCGCGGACGACGGCGAGTTTGCCGAACATGCGCGGATCCACGAAGCGCAGTTCCCTGCCCGACTGCAGGCGAGCGACCAGGTGCGTGTGTTTGGCCAGGGGGGCATCGGGCGAGACGATCAGCAGGCGGCCGGTCATGCCGAGGTGGACGATAAACTGAAAATCGGGTGATCGGATGATCGGGTGATCTGGTGATCGGGAGATCTGATTTTCTGATGATCTCGAGATGCGCCTCAGCTTCCTTCCCTGCCCCCGCTTTTCAATCACCCGATCACCCGATCTCCCGATCTCCCGATTTTCAGGTCTCCCGATCACCAGATCGATGACGATGTGCTTGCCCATGCGGCGCACGCCGGCAATGCGCGCGCCGGTCAGCACCGCCGCGATTTCTTCCGGCGAGGACTTCAGTGGCTGTCGCCGGCCGCTGAGCCAGATGTCCTCGATCACGTCGCCGACGACGCTGTTGCGCAGTCCGCGGACAACGGTTTCGACCTCGGGCAGTTCGGGCATTTCTCCAGCATAACAAGCCAACCTTGTGCCTTGCGCCTCCCGCCCTGCGCCTAGTAAGATTTGACGTACACTCCTTCGGCTGGCGATTTCCCTGTAATTCAGGTCTGAAAGCACGCGCCGCCGTCAGTGTGCGCATTCCGCTCGCACCCGAGGCCGAGGCTTGAACCATCCCAACACAGCAGTCGTGGTCGGCGCCCAGTGGGGCGACGAAGGCAAGGGCAAGATCGTGGACGTGCTGTCGTCGCACTTCGACGTGGTGGCGCGCTACGCCGGCGGGCACAACGCCGGCCACACGGTCACCATCAACGGCAAGCGTTTCGTGCTGCAACTGGTGCCGTGCGGCATCCTGCGCGAGGGCTGCCGCGCGGTGATCGGCAACGGCGTGGTGCTGGACCCGTTCGCGCTGCTGAAGGAAGTGGAAGCGCTGCGGGCCGCCGGCGTAAGGGTGGACGGCAACCTTTTCATCAGCAACCGCGCCCAGGTCATCCTGCCCTACCACCGCATGATCGAGCTGGCGGCGGAGAATGCGCCCGGACGAGTGAAGATCGGCACCACGTCGCGCGGCATCGGTCCGGCGTACGAAGACAAGATGGGACGGCGCGGGCTGCGCGTCGCCGACTTGCTCGATCTCGAACTGTTGAAGAAGCACATCGAGAACGCGTGCCGCGAGAAAAACATGATCGCGCACGCCCTGTTCAATTCCGAGCCGCTCGATGCGGAGGAAATGTTCCGCGAGTATGCCAGGGCATCGAAGCAGATCGCGCCCTTCGTTTGCGACACGGCAGCGCTGCTGAACCAGGCCATCGCGCGCGGCGAAGCGGTGATGTTTGAAGGCGCGCAGGGCGCGATGCTCGACATCGATCACGGCACCTACCCGTTTGTCACCTCTTCCAGCGCAACCTCTGGCGGAGCGGTGATCGGCACCGGCGTGGGCCCGACCTCCATCGGCACGGTCATCGGCGTGAGCAAGGCGTACTGCACGCGGGTGGGCGAGGGGCCCTTTCCCAGCGAGTTGCACGATGCCACGGGCGAAGCGATCCGAAAGAAAGGCAACGAATACGGGGCGGTCACGGGACGTCCGCGGCGCTGCGGATGGCTCGACCTGCCGCTGCTGCGCTACTCGGCGATGATCAACGGCATTGCGTGGCTGGTGGTCACCAAGCTGGATGTGCTGGACGATCTCACCGAAATTCCGGTGTGCGTCGGCTACAAGATCAGCGGCAAAAAGACGTCCGAGATTCCCGCGCAAGCTGCCGGGTACGAAAAGATTGAGTGCGTATACGAGACGCTGCCGGGCTGGCACAAGCCCACCGAGGGCGTCACCGAATTCGACAAGCTTCCCGCGAAAGCGCGCGCATACCTGGCGTTTATCGAAAAAGAGAGCGGCGCGAAGGTGGGCATGATCTCCACCGGTCCCGGCCGCGAGCAGACCATGATCACCCCGGATTTCGCGGCGGAACTGGACAGACTTCGCCCCAAGGCGAAAGCCGGCTCTTAGCTCCTGGCTCTTGGCTCAGAGGGAGCAAATCCAGCGCTGTGACTCTGGGACGGGCACTGCAGCGCAGGCAGGCGATTGCCGAGTTGAGCGCGAGTCGTTAGAATCACTCACCCGGAGCCGACCATGCTCGTTTTGCTCGCGCAATTCACCGTCAGGCAAGGCTCGGAAGAGCAGGCGCGCCACTACATCCAGAAAATGCAGGAACACTCCCGGCGCGAGCCGGGCTGCCGGATGTACGTTGGCCACCAATCATCGAGAGATCCACGCCATTTTTGCTTTTACGAGCAGTACGACAGTGCGGAGGCGCTCGACGCGCATCGTGAGGCGCCGTACTTCCGCGATTACATCACCAACGGCCTGGAAAAACTGATGGAGGCCGTTACCCGCGAGCTGTACCAGCCAGTGGATTAGTGCGCGTGGAGGCGGATGGCTTTTCATGCGGCGATTTGGGCCGCCGCTTACGTCTTGTCCAGCATGAGCACGCCGCCGCGCGCGTAGCTGTCGCGCTCGACATCGACAAATGTCACGACGACACCGTCGCGCGGAGTCTTAGCTTCTTCCACCATGACGTCGGTGATGCGCTCGGCAATCTTGCGTTTCTGCTCGGTGGTGCGGCCCTTTAACAGCGTGACTTGAACCAGAGGCATGGCAGCCCTCGGCTTTCAGCTATCAGCTCTCAGCTCTCAGCCAGGCCGGTTTAGCCGATAGCTGAAAGCCGAAAGCTGCTAGCTTCTAGTGAACTAACTCGTATCCCGCAAAGAAGTACGACAATTCAAAGCGGGCGGTGTCGTCGGCGTCGGAGCCGTGGGTGGCGTTGCGCTCGATGCTGGAGCCCCACTTCTTGCGGATGGTGCCTTCCGACGCGTTCGCCGGATTGGTGGGACCCATCAGGTCGCGCCACGCTTTGATGGCTTCTTCTTTCTCCAGCGCGATCACCACGATCGGCCCGCTCGACATGAACGTGGTGAGCGAACCAAAGAACGGCTTGGAGACGTGCACGGCGTAGAAACCTTCCGCTTCCTCTTTCGAGATGTGCAGTCTCTTCATCCCGAGAACGCGGAAACCTTGGGATTCGATGGTGGAGAGAATATCGCCGGTGGCGTTCTTGGCGACCGCGTCCGGCTTAACGATGGCAAGAGTACGTTGCAGTGTCTTCATTCGTAGTTGGTAGTCCGTAGTTGGTAGTTAGTAGTTAGCCCGTCAGGCCGCGAACTGATTCGGCGCGTCACTCAGCTCTGCGTGACTCGGTACCGGTACTCAGTACCCGCGACTATGCTTTTGCCGCCGCCCCGATCACCGACAGCACGGCATCGCCGATGTCGGCCGGCGATCTGGCAACCTTGATGCCCGCCGCCTCGAGCGCGCGAATCTTTTCCGCCGCCGTGCCGTGTCCGCCGGAGATGATGGCGCCAGCGTGGCCCATGCGTCGTCCCGGAGGCGCGGTCTGCCCGGCAATGAACGACACCACCGGCTTCTTGACGTGCGCCTTGATGTATTCCGCGGCGGTTTCCTCGGCATTGCCGCCGATTTCGCCGATCATGACAATGGCCTCGGTCTGCGGGTCGCGGTTGAAAAGCTCGAGCGCGTCCACGAAGTTGGTGCCGATGATCGGGTCGCCGCCGATGCCGATCGCCGTCGACTGGCCTACGCCGCGCTGGGTAAGCTGGTACACAGCCTCGTAGGTCAGCGTCCCGGAGCGCGAGACGATGCCGACGGGCCCTTCGCGATGGATGTTCCCCGGCATGATGCCGATTTTGCATTTGCCGGGCGAAATGATGCCCGGGCAATTCGGCCCGATGAGCCGCGAGCGCCGCGTCTGCAGGAATTCCCAGACGCGCACCATGTCGTTGGTCGGCACGCCCTCGGTGATGCAGACGATCAGCTCGATCTCGGCGTCGGCGGCTTCCATGATGGCGTCGGCGGCAAATGCCGGCGGAACAAATATCACCGAGGCATCCGCGCCGGTTTTGTCCACCGCTTCCTGCACCGTGTTGAATACCGGCCAGCCCTCGTGCGTGGTGCCGCCTTTGCCGGGCGTGACCCCGCCGACGATCTTCGTGCCGTACTCGGCGCATGCCTTGGCGTGGAACGTGCCTTCCTTGCCGGTCAGGCCCTGGACCAGAACTTTCGTATTCTTATTGATCAGTACGCTCATGTATTTAGCTCTCAGCTATCAGCTCATAGCCGTTCCATTGCTTCTAAACGTGGCCCGGTTCCTTGCATTTCCGATCACCAGATCGCCCGATCACCAGATCACCCGATTTCAGTGTCCTGCTGCCGCGACCACCTTATCGGCCGCGTCTTTCATGGTTTCCGCGACGATGAAATTCAGCCCGGAATTCTTCAGGATCTCGCGCCCCTGCTCGACGTTGGTGCCCTCCAGCCGCAGCACGATGGGAAGCTGGATGTTCATCTTCCGCGCCGCCTGCACCACGCCGTTGGCCAAGGTGTCCACGCGCAGGATGCCGCCGAAAATATTGATCAGCACGGCGCGCACGTTCTTGTCGCTGAGCAGGATTTCGAAGGCGTGCGTCACCTGTTCTTCGTTGGCGCCGCCGCCAACGTCGAGGAAGTTCGCCGGCATGCCGCCCGCGTACTTGATGATGTCCATGGTCGACATCGCCAGCCCGGCGCCGTTGACCATGCAGCCGACGTTGCCGTCGAGCTTGATGTAGTTCAGCCCATACTTGCTGGCTTCCACCTCCAGCGGGTCCTCTTCGGTGATGTCGCGCAGATCGCGAATATCCTGATGGCGGAAGAGCGCGTTGTCGTCGAAGTTGACCTTGGCGTCGAGCGCGAACAGGCGATTGTCCTTGGTGGTGATCAGCGGATTGATCTCCACCATGGACGCGTCGGTGTCGAGATAAGCCTTGTACAGCGCGCTCATGAACGCGACTGCCTGGTTCACCAGCGCGGGCTTCAGGCCTAGGCCGAAGGCGATTTTGCGCGCCTGGTACTGCGCCAGGCCGACCGCGGGCTCGATGTGCTCTTTCAGAATGAGCTCGGGATGCTCGGCGGCGACCTGCTCGATTTCCATGCCGCCCGCCTGCGACGCCATCACCAGCAGCTTGGCCTCGGCACGGTCCAGCAGCATGCTCAGGTAGAGCTCGCGCTCGATGGGCAGACCTTCCTCGATCAGCAGGCGGCGCACCACGCGCCCTTCCGGCCCCGTCTGGTGGGTGACCAGCGTCATGCCGAGCATCTTCCCTGCCAGCTCGCCGGCCTCTTCCACCGACTTGGCGATCTTGACTCCGCCGCCCTTGCCGCGGCCGCCGGCGTGGATCTGCGCTTTCACCACCACCACCTGCGAGCCGTTTTCCATCAGCCGGCGCGCGGTGCCCTCGGCTTCCTGGACGGTGGCGGCCATCTCGCCGCGCGGCACCGCGACGCCATACTTCGCCAGAATTGCTTTTGCCTGGTACTCGTGAATTTTCATGGTATGAATCCGCTCTACATCGAGTTCCTGAAACCGGCGCGAAACCCGTGATTGTATAAAACCCGGCGCGATGCGTAAATCGAATAACGGCGCTGGTCATTGTCACAGCCTAATGTGCACCAGGACAGCTACCATGCATCGGTGCACCAAGGCCTCCACCAAGACGGCGAATTATACGCGGAGCGGCCGCAGAGCGCGCAGTAGTTGAATCCCGCCGCCGGGATGCGATAATCGCTGACTGTCGTATGCCAAGGGGGCGGAGAATGAAAGATACGCTGCGGCCGGGACTGACCCATGAGTTCCGCTTCCGTGTGCCGGAGAACAAGACCGTGCCACATCTCTACCCGGAAGCGCCGGAATTCCAGGTGATGCCGCGAGTGCTGGCAACCGGCTTCATGGTTGGGCTGCTGGAATGGGCGTGCATACAGGCCATCAACCCGCACCTCGATTGGCCCAATGAGCAGTCGGTCGGCACCGACGTGAAATTCAGCCACATTGCCGCGACCCCTCCCGGCATGAACGTAACGGTTCGCGTGAAACTGGAAAGTGTGGAGGGCCGCAAGCTCATCTTCTCCGTTAACGCCGACGACGGCATTGACAAGATTTCAGAAGGCACGCATGAGCGCTTCGTGATTGATGCCGCCAAGTTCAACAGCAAGCTGGCAGCCAAAGCGGAACGCGCCGCGGCGATCGGAGCCAAGTGAGAGCCCGAATCCAGGCCCGGCAATGATCCTCGACGCCATTCACCGCATCGCCAACCATCGCGAATCGCTATCGCGCCAGGAGGCGCGCGCGGTGATGAGCGAAGTGCTGGCCGGCGGCGCAACCGACGTCCAGATTGCCGCGCTGCTGGTGGGGCTGCACATGAAAGGCGAGACGGTGGATGAGATCGTCGGTTTCGCCGAGGCCATCCGCGCCGCCGCCACGCCGCTTCCGCTCACCAGGGATTCCGCGCTCGACGTCAGCGGCACCGAGCGCGACGCGCTGGTGGATACCTGCGGCACCGGCGGCGATGCCAGCGGAACCTTTAACATCTCTACCGCCACCGCGCTCTGTGTCGCTGGAGCGGGCGTGCGCGTGGCGAAACACGGCAACCGCAGCGCCAGTTCGAAGTGCGGCTCCGCCGATGTCGTCGAAGCTCTCGGCGTGGACATTACGCTGCCGCCGGCGCGGATCGCCGCCTGCCTGGAGCAGGTCGGGATCGCATTCCTGTTCGCGCCCGCCATGCATTCGGCGATGAAATACGTGCAAGCGGCGCGGCGCGAGCTGCGCATGCCCACGGTTTTCAACCTGCTCGGCCCACTGACCAATCCGGCCAATGCTTCGGCCCAGGTGGTGGGTGTCTATTCCGCCGACCTGGTCGAGAAACTCGCGGCGGCGCTGGCGATGTTGGGATTGCGCCGCGCTCTAGTGGTGCACGGCAACGACGGGCTCGACGAGATCACCATTACCGGCCCGACGCGGGTGGCGGAGATGCGTGAAGGCAGCGTGCGCGCTTATGAAGTCACGCCGGAAGAGTTTGGGCTAAAGCGCGCGCCACTGGAAGCCATTTCCGGCGGCGATGTGCAGGAAAACGCCGCCATCATCCACCACATCCTCGACGGGAAGGAGTCGGCGCGGCGCGATGTCGTGCTGCTGAATGCCGCCGCGGCGCTGGTCGCCGCCGGACGCGTGGCAACCATGCAGGAGGGCATTCCGCGGGCCGCGTTTTCGCTCGATTCCGGCGCCGCTCGCGCCAAGCTCGACGCGCTGGTGCGCTTCACAAACCAGGCTGCATCGCAGCCAGCCTGAACTAAGCGCTCGTGCTGCTCTGCCCCGCGCTTACCGGCACCTTCTGCATGTACTGCGCGACCTGGACTTGCCAGCGCAATTCTTGCGTCATGCTGGTTTGCAAGGCAGCCGCAGCCGCCGGCTCACCGTGCACCAGGTAGGTTTGCGACGGCGCTTTTTGAAATGTGTGCAGCCATTCCAGCAGTTCCGGCGTGTCGGCATGATCGCTGAATTGCTCCAGCGCCGCTACTTGCGCCCGCACCGGGACGACTTCGCCGTACATCTTCACTTCCCGGGCGCCGTTCTTGATGCTGAATCCGCGCGTTCCCGGCGATTGGAATCCGATGAACATCACCAGGTTCCGCGGGTCCGGCAGGCGCTGCGTCAGGTGGTGCAGAATGCGGCCGCCGGTGGCCATGCCGCTGGAGGAGACGATGATCATCGGGTAGTGGCTGTCGTTGATCTTCTTCGATTCCGCCGGCGTGGCGTCGAAATAAAATCCGTCCCAGGTCAACGGCGAGCCGTAACGCGCGATGAGCTGTTTGGTTTCGTCGCTGAACTGCTCCGTGTACTTCAGGAAAATGTTCACCGCGTGGATGGCCATGGGGCTGTCGGTGTGTACCGGCACGCGCGGGATCTGGCCTGACTCCATCAGCTCCTTCACCATGAACAGCAGCTTCTGGGTGCGCTCGACGGCGAACGCGGGCACGATCACGCAGCCGCCGCGCTGCACCGTCTCACGCACCAGCCGCGCCAGTTCCGGCCGGGGATCGGTGGTGGGATGCAGCCGGTTGCCATACGTCGATTCCATCACCAGCAGGTCGGCGCTCTCGCCCTCCGTGGGGCCGGAATGCACCACGCGGCCGGGAGCGATTTGCGAATCGTGCACGCGGCCGATGTCGCCGGTGAACAACAGCCGCCGCCCGCCAAGCGTGATCTCCACCATGGACGACCCCACGATGTGCGCCGCGCGGACGAAGCGGAACCCGACGTCGGGCTGCAACTGTTGGGCCTGCCCGAAGTCCACCGGCCGGAAGAACTTCATGCAGTCCTCCGCCTCCTGCGAGGTGTACAGCGGCAGTGCGGGCGAGTGCTTCGACGATTTGCGCTTGTTGTGGAAGGCCGCGTCTTCTTCCTGGAGGTGCCCGGAATCGGGTAGCAGGATGGAGCACAAGTCAATCGTCGCCGGGGTGGCGTAGATCGGCCCCTGGAAGCCCTCCTTCACCAGCCTGGGAATCCAGCCGGAGTGGTCGAGGTGCGCGTGCGTGAGGATGACGGCATCAAGGTCGCGCACCGGAATCGGAAGGTCCTGCCAATTGCGCTCGCGCCATTCCTTCTGGCCCTGGAAAAGCCCGCAATCGATCAGGACTTGAAAACCGTCACCGCCGCTGCCGTTATTGGAAGTGTTGATCAGGTGTTTGGAGCCGGTAACAACGCCCGCAGCACCGAGAAACTGGATGTAGGCCAAGGAGACCTCCGAAGTATCGGGAGATTTTAGCAAGTACCTGAGTAGCTAGTACCTAGTACCTGGTTCGACTTCGCTCGGTACTCGGTACTAGGTACTAGGTACTATTTCGGCGGCGCCACCGCCATCGCATTATTGTTCATGTTCGATTCCGGCACGCTGCCATCATTCACCACCGCTTCATTCGGCGTGGTCGGCACCTCGACCCGTTCCACCGCCTTGCTCTTCCCTTTCACCAGCATGCGTTTGGTGCGCTCGCCGCCCTCGGCGCGCACGAACACCGGCACCTCGGCCGCGGAGTCGCCATCGTTGGCAATGGTCACTGTGACCACGTACGTCCCGTTCAGCGTGGTTCGCGGGAAAACGGAGTCCACGCGAAAATCCGGAAGCCCGCGATCGCGATAAAGCCAATCGTCGAAGAACCATTCCAGGTCGCGCTTCGCCGCCTGCTCAATCAGGCGCGGCATGTACGCGGTATCCTTGTCATCGAGCGGGCGATACTTCTTGAACGCCTGCTGCAGCGCGGCCTCGCCCACCATGTCGCGCAGCATCCACCAGACGTACATTGCCTTGACGCGGTACATGACCTCGTCGGTGGAGTTGATCAGGCCAGGCGCAGCTCGTGTGGCCCGGGTCTCCGGCCCGGAGGTTTGTGGCTCGGAGACCCGAGCCTCGCCTGTTTCCGCGGCCTGCAGCGCCGGCAAATAGTTTTGCATATAGGCCAGCGCAGCGGCGCGCCCGCCCTCTCGCTCCCGCTCCAGCGCCTGCGCGAAGTGCGCCAGGCCCTCTTCAATCCACGGCCGCGGCGAATTGAACGATGCGTGCACCAACTGGTGCATCATGCGGAGCTGGATGGCGTTGCGGTCGGTCAACTCCAGCGGGGTAAACAGTAGCGGGCCGCTTTCAAACGGCAAGTCGCCGATGTTGGGAAGTTGCACCACCTGGACCTTCGTCTTCGGCGCGCCGAACCACTCGGTGGCGAACGGCAAAACTTTTTCCGCCGCCAGCGCATATTCCTGCGCCGCCGGTGCTTGCGGCGGCAGGTGGTACACGCTGATGGCAGGCCGAGTGAGAGCCGTGTACTCGGCGAGGGCAAAGGCCGGCACCGTCGTCGCCACCGGCGCGAAGGTGTACCCCGAACAGCCCATGGCCGTCGCCGCCTCCTCGCCCGCTCCCATGGCGTGCCGGGTGACGCCCTCAGCTCTGCCGTTTGCAACTGTGGTCAGGACGCTTTCGCCCACCCAGCAGAGGTTCACGCTCATATTTGTATCGTGCTGCGACCTTTTCCAATCATCGAGCGCCGCAAATAGCGAGTTGTCGGACACGCTCGCCGCCGGCAGCGAGACCGGATACCACGCAACGTAGCCGATGCCGCGCACTGCCGTCACCGGCTCCGCCACCTGGTCCCAGTCGCTGTGTGCCGCGGTTTCGGCGGGCACTCCGATGCGCGTCAGCCGGGTTGTGTCCGGCGCAATCTCGCCCGCATAGCCGACTTCGAGTTCCAGAGTTCCCTGGGGAGGCACCGTGGATGGCAGCGTGACCACGGCTTCGGTGACCGCGCCCGTGTGATCGATGTCGGTGGTGTACGGCGCCGCGACATACGGCAGCGCTTTCCCGTTCAACTCGATCAGCCGCCAGGTGAGTGACGAGGAAATCTGCAGCGTCAGGTTTCGCTGCGCAGCCTGCGAGTCGTTGCGCAGCCGCACCTTGCCGCGGGCAGCTATGGCGTGGCCTTCGGGATCGATGCGGATTTCCAGGTCATAGTGAGTGAAGGTGAACGCGGTGCGATCGACGGCGAAAAGCGAACCGCAAAGGACGCAAAGGGCGCAAAGGACAAGAACAGGCTTTTTCATTCCTTCGCGACCTTTGCGTCCGGAGCCTGCCCCGAGCGAAGCCGAGGGGCGGTTAATTCTTTTTTTCTTCGCTGGCGCGCGACTTCGCACATCACGACTCCCGCTGCCACCGACACATTCAGCGACGGCACCTGCCCGAGCATCGGTATCTTGACCAGGAAATCGCAGTGTTGGCGCACGTGCTCGTGCAGGCCCTTGCCTTCGGCGCCGAGCACCAGCGCGCAATCCATGTTGTAGTCAATCTCGTCGTACAACCGGTCGCCGCGCTCGTCGAGGCCGACGGTCCACACGTTCTTGCGCTTCAGTTCATCCACCGTGCGGCTCACGTTGGTGACCTTGGCGATGGGCAAATGTTCCGTGGCCCCCGCCGACGCCTTCGCCACCGTGCCGGTCACACCCGCGGCGCGGCGTTCGGGAATCACGATGCCGTCCGCGCCCGCGGCGTCGGCGCTGCGGATGATCGCGCCCAGGTTGTGCGGGTCTTCCACGCCGTCGAGCACGACGATGAACGCATACTTACCGCGGCGCTGCGCCAGCAGGTCGTCAACATCCGAGTAGTCTTTTTCCGAGGTGACCGCCACCACGCTCTGGTGCGATTGCGTAGCGGCCAGCCGGTCCAGGTCCTGCCGCGGCGTGGAACGAACCGCGATTCCTTGCGAGCGACATTCGGCAATGATGCGCTGCACGCGCTGATCGTGCCTCTCGCGCGCCACCGCCACGTATTCGAAGGCGCGGCCGCGTGCCTTCAGCGCCTCGGTAACCGCATTGATGCCGTAGATGACGGCCATCGGTAGAGTCTAGCAGGGCGGCAGCTGGTAGCTGCTCGCCGGCAGTTCGTGGTCGCCGGTCCCAGCTACCAGCTACCGGTTTCCCAATCCCCGCTGTTAGACTGGAGTCGTGAACGACGTCTTCATTCTCTCCGCCGTGCGCACGCCGATCGGCAAATTCGGCGGCTCACTGGCTTCGCTGTCGGCTGTTGACATGGGCGTGGTCGCTGCCAAGGCCGCGCTCGACCGCGCCGGCGTCAGCCCCGATCAGGTCGAAGAAACGATTTTCGGCAATGCGCGCCAGGCAGGAGGCGGCCCCAATCCCGCGCGCCAGATCAGCATCCGCAGCGGCGTGCCGGAGACCGTACCCGCTTACACCATCAACCAGGCATGCGCTTCCGGCATGAAGACCATCGTGCTCGGCTGGCAGGAAATCTCCCACGGCAACCTGGAGTGTGTGCTCGCCGGCGGGACCGAGTCCATGTCGCGCCTGCCCTATTATCTCGACGGCGCCCGGTGGGGCCTGCGCATGGGCAACACTGAACTGGTGGACGGCATGTATCGCGACGGCTTCTTCTGCCCGATGGCGAAGATGGTGATGGGCGAGACCGCCGAGCTGCTGGCGCAGAAGTACCAGATTACGCGCGAGGAGCAGGACCAGTTCGCGCTGTGCTCGCAGCAGCGCGCCGAGCGCGCGCTCAACGCCGGGCGCTTTAACGACGAGATTGCGCCGGTGACCATCGAGAGCAAGAAGGGCACGCAGGTCGTCACCCGCGACGAGCACCCTTTCCTCGGCGCCACCCTGGAGAAGATGGCCAAGCTGCCGCCGGCCTTCGGCAAAAGCGGAACCATCACCGCCGCCAACGCATCCGGAATCACCGATGGCGCCGCCGCCGTGGTGCTCGCTTCCGAGCGATTCGTGAAGCAGCACAACCTGAAACCGCTGGCGCGAATCATCGGCGCGGCCTCGGCCGGTGTGGACCCGCGTTACATGGGCATCGGTCCGGTGCCCGCGCTGCACAAATTGCGCGACAAATTCGGGGTCGCGCCTGCCGATGCCGGTATCATCGAGCTCAACGAAGCGTTCGCCGCGCAGGTGCTGGCGTGCGACCGCGAAATCCACTTCGACCGCGACCGCCTCAACGTCAACGGTGGCGCTATCGCGCTCGGCCACCCCATCGGCTGCACCGGCGCGCGCATCACGGTCACGCTGCTGCACGAGATGCTGAAACGACGGGCGAAGCGCGGAATCGCCACGCTGTGCGTCAGCGGAGGAATGGGCATGGCGCTGGCGCTGGAGAATGCAGAATGAAGAGTGAAGAATTAAGAATGTCAACGCGGTGATGCGCAGCCGGCCGGGCGGCTTTCATTCTTCATTCTGAATTCTTCATTCTTAATTTCCCGGCTTCTTCATTCTTCATTTCGTGGCTATACTAAATAGTCCTAGCTCAGGTTCTGTGGGGGACTGATGCCGCTGTCCGCAGTCATCGTCGATGACGAGCAACTCGCGCGCGACGAGCTTGCCTTCCTGCTGAAATCCGTGGACGACGTCAATGTCGTCGCCCAAGGCAAGAACGGCGTGGAAGCCGTCAACCTGATCAAGGAACACTCGCCCGACCTCGTCTTTCTCGACGTGCAAATGCCCGGCCTCGATGGCTTCGCGGTCATCAAGAAGCTGCTGGACAAAAAAGTCCCGCTGCCGCAGATCGTCTTCGCCACCGCTTACGATCAGTACGCGGTCAAAGCCTTCGAAGTGAACGCCGTGGATTACTTGCTGAAGCCGTTCGACAAGGCGCGCGTGGCGCAATCGGTCAAGAAGGCGAAAGCCAAGGTCAGCTCCGCCGGAGCTCCCACCGAGCGCCTGGAAAGCCTGATCCGCAGCCTGGAAGCCAAGCCGCAGCAGCCCGCGAAAATCCTGATCAAGGCCGCCGGCCGCCTCTTCCTGGTGGATCAGAAGGACATCTGCTACGCCTCCATCGAAGACGGCGTGATCACCGTGGTCACTGCCCAGATCGAAGGCCAGTCAAACTGCCGCACCCTGGAAGAGCTGCTGTCCTCGCTCGACCCCAAGCTTTTCTGGCGCGCGCACCGTTCCTTCCTGGTAAACATCAATCGCATCCGCGAGGTCGTGCCCTGGTTCAAGAGCTCCTACCAGCTCAGGATGGACGACAAAAAGCAGTCGGAAATCCCCGTCAGCCGCGCCCAAACCAAGCGCCTCCGAGAACTGTTCCGCCTGTAGGACAGTTATCGGTTTTCGGTTGTCGGTTTTCGGTATGGAAAGAGAACCGAAAGCTACGTGCGCCCTTTGTGTCCTCTGTGTAAATCTCTTCGGACCGATAACCGAGAACCGATCTCCCGAAACTCGAAACTGTATAATCGATCTACCCATGAAAGCCTACGTGTACGTATCGTTCAAGAAGAGTGTGCTCGATCCGCAGGGGAAGACGATTCACGGCGCGCTGCGGAAAATGGGCTATCAGGGTGTGTCCGACGTCCGCCAGGGCAAGTATTTCGAGGTGACCCTTGACGGCCTCGACGAAGCGCAAGCCCGCCAGGAGGTGGAGCGCATGGCGCGCGAGGTGCTCACCAACCCGGTGATCGAGGAGTTTCGGTACTCCCTGGAGACGCACTAGTTACGTCGGTAACGTGGCGGAATCATCTGGCCTCGCGGGAGAATCAAATTAGGATAGAGTTGCTGGACAGCTTCCAGCGTCTGGCGCCTTTGCGCCTGACGCCTGAAGCCTGAAGCCTGTTTATCGAGGGTAATCACGTGTGTGGCATTGTTGGATACGTCGGCAAGAAGCGCGTGGTGCCGGTCATCATTGACGGCCTGCGCCGGCTCGAGTACCGCGGCTACGATTCCGCCGGCATTGCGGTCGCCGGCAACGGCGAAGGCCTGCAGATCCGCCGCGCCGAGGGCAAGCTGCGCAACCTGGAAGAGGTCATCCGCCTCAAGCCGCTGGACGGCACCTACGGCATCGGCCACACCCGCTGGGCCACGCACGGGCGTCCCACCGAGGAAAATGCCCACCCGCACCGCGATTGCACCGGGCGCGTCGTCGTCGTGCACAACGGCATCATCGAAAATTACCTCACGCTGAAGAAGAAGCTTTCCGAAGAAGGCCATAAGTTCTCCACCGAGACCGATACCGAGGTCATCGCGCACCTGGTCGAGAAACACCTCAAGCCGCACAACGGCGGCGCGCGCCCGTCCTTGGAAGAGGCGGTGCGCAAGACGGTGAAGGAACTGCACGGCGTGTGGGCGCTGGCCGTGATCTCCGTTGATGAGAAAGACAAGATTGTGGCCGCGCGCAATGGCCCGCCGGCGGTCATCGGGCTGGGCAAGGACGAATACTTTGTCGCCTCCGACGTCCCCGCCATCCTTTATCACACGCGCGACCTGTTTTTCCTCGCCGACGGCGATCTCGCAGTGATCACCCCTGAAGGGGTCCAGCTCAGCGACTTTGACGGCAACCCCGTCGTGCGCCAGGTGCAGCACGTCACCTGGGACCCGATCATGGCGGAAAAGGGCGGCTTCAAGCATTTCATGCTCAAGGAAATTTATGAGCAGCCGCGCGCCGTCCGCGACACCACGCTGGGCCGCGTTTCGCTCGATAGCGGAAAAATTTTCCTCGAGGAGATGGAGATCACCGAGGCCGAATTCGCCAAGCTCGAAAAGATCAACATCGCCGCCTGCGGCACCAGTTGGCACGCCGCCCAGGCCGGCAAATTCATGATCGAGCGCCTGGCGCGCGTCCCGGTCGAGGTGGATTACGCCAGCGAGTGGCGCTATCGCGATCCCATCGTCGCTGCCAATGCGCTGACCTTGCTGATCACGCAATCGGGCGAGACCGCCGACACCATCGCCGCCCAGCGCGAGGCCAGGGCCAAGGGTTCCAAGACGGTGGGCATCTGCAACGTCGTCGGGTCCATGGTCACGCGCGAAGCCAACGGCACCATCTACACCCATGCCGGGCCGGAAATCGGCGTTGCCTCCACCAAGGC
This sequence comes from Terriglobales bacterium, assembly GCA_049509755.1. GTDB lineage: Bacteria > Acidobacteriota > Terriglobia > Terriglobales > Acidobacteriaceae > JAIQGF01. The sequence continues at coordinate 34,831 of JBEKZP010000011.1, forward strand.
GTTCACCGCGCAATTGACGGCGCTGTTCCTGTTCTCGCTCTACCTTGCCAACCTGCGCAATGCCATCAGCCACGAAGACGCGCGCATGTATATCGGAGAGCTCGGCAAGATTCCGGGCAAGCTGGAATCGGTGCTGGCCAAGGAAGAAGAAGCCGAAGATCTGGCCAAGGAATACCATCGCGCGCAGGATTTCCTCTTCCTGGGACGCGGCATTCACTACCCCATCGCTCTGGAAGGCGCGCTCAAGCTGAAGGAAATTTCCTACATCCACGCCGAAGGCTATCCCGCCGGCGAGATGAAGCACGGCCCCAACGCGCTGATTGACGAAGACCTTCCCGTGGTCATCATGGCCACCTGCGATCCCAAGGACCCGGGCTCGCGGATGCGCTACGAAAAGACGCTCTCGAACCTGAAGGAAGTGAAGGCGCGCAGCGGGCGTGTGATCGCCGTCGCCACCGAGGGTGACGAGGACATCCGCGAGGCCGCCGACCACGTCCTCCACGTGCCGCCGGCGCCGGAACTGCTCTCGCCCATCCTGGAAGTCGTCCCGCTGCAATTGCTGGCGTATCACATCGCGGTGCGCCGGGGCTGCGACGTGGACCAGCCGAGGAATTTAGCAAAGTCTGTCACCGTGGAGTAAGCGAAGGTAAAAGATGGGCCACGGATTTTCACCGATTACCACGGATGCGGTTTGATCCGTGTGCATCCGTGATTATCCGTGGCCATTCTTGTCTGCGTCGCCCCTCACTTATGTAGAATCAAACAGGTAAAGAGCAACCGCGAAGAATGCCCCAACGAGAACTATTCACAGCCCGCCTGGTTCGCTCCGTCCCGCTTTCCAACGAGACCAGGCATCTGGAGTTCGCAGTCGAAGAGCTACCCCGCTTCGACTTTTCCGCTGGGCAATTCGTTTCCATGAAGGAGCCGCACGATGGACGCGAGATCACGCGCGCCTACTCCATCGCCTCGCCGCCGCGCGGCAACAACACCTTCGACCTCTGCCTGAACCGCGTGCCCGAGGGCTTCTTCTCCAATTTTCTCTGCGATCTTCCCGAGGGAGAAGCTGTCCCCTTCCACGGTCCGCACGGCTATTTCGTGCTCAAGAACCCGGTGCGCGATTCCCTGTTTATCGGCACCGGCACCGGCATTGCGCCGCTGCGTGGCATGTTGCACTGGCTGTTTGCCGATGATTCGCGCCATCGCGGCCGCGAGTTCTGGCTGGTGTTCGGCGTGCGCTACCAGGCCGACCTTTACTACAACGACGAATTCCTGCAACTCGGGCGCGAGCACCCCAACTTCCACTACATCCCCACACTGAGCCGCGACAACCCAACGTGGCAAGGCGCCCGCGGTTACGTGCAGGAGCACGTCCGCCGCCTCGCCCAGGGCCGCACCGGCATGGACGCCTACATCTGCGGCCTCAAGGACATGGTGCTGGCCAATCGCGATCTGCTCAAGGAATTGGGCTGGGACAGGAAATCAATTCTGTACGAAAGATTTGATTGAGTCTTCTTGGGTAGTGGGCAGTGCGGTAATCTCTTCGCCTTTGCCTATCGATCACCGATCATCACGAATACTATAAGCCCTATCAACTTTCGTCCGCTCTTCCCTATCAATTTTCTCCCGCTCTTCCTTGCTCAGTACCCACGCGTCATGCACGTGGCTCATGACGCGCTGTCCCACCAGGCAGAGCACCCCGATCATCAGGAAGAACGAGCCCGCGATCCCCATGGCGAGCCGGTCCACGATGGATGCGCTGTGCTGCACTTTGGCGAAGATCACGATCGCCGCCCCGCCGACCAGGCACACCGCCGAAAGCAGATTCCACAACCTCGACTCCTTTCGCGTCAAGTGCGTTTCTTCCACGTGCAGCGCGCGCCCGGCCAGGAATGCCGCCGTGCCCGCCATCATGATGAACGAGGAAGCGATGCCGTATTCCAGCGCCGCATGATCAAGCGAGGCCAATCCGTAGCGTCCAAATGTGTACGCCAGCAACAGCGCGCCCAGAACGCCCACGAACACGCCCAACGCCTGCCACAAACGCGCTTCCGCTGACCTGGTCATGCCTTTCCCTCCCGGGGGTCGGCGCGAGTTTATTACTGCTTGCACTCGCGATGCCAGTGGTTTTCTGGAGTACCGAGTTGGGGGAATCGGGGGATCTGGTGATCGGGTGATTTGGTGATCGCGACTATCGATCAGTCTATGCGTTTTTCAGATCTCCCGATCCCCGGATCACCAGATCACCCGATTCCCCCTAATCTCCTGCAACGTCTTCCCGTTGCCCCTCATCTAACACCTTGACAACGTTGCACTCAAGTCTTATATTGCTTCGGTTATTAACTAGTGGCAGAAGACTAAAGCACAATGTTTTAAACGACTTAAGCAGTAGGAGGCATGCTCCCATGGGAAAAATTATCGGCATTGACCTGGGCACCACCAACTCCGTGGTAGCGGTTATGGAAGGCGGCGAGCCCAAGGTTATCGCCAACGAGGAAGGCGGTCGCACCACGCCCTCCGTCGTCGGATTTACCAAGACCGGCGAGCGCCTGGTCGGCCAGGTCGCCAAGCGCCAGGCGATCACCAACCCGGAAAACACGATTTATTCGATCAAGCGGTTCATGGGGCGCCGCTATGACGAAGTCAACGAAGAGATGAAGATGGTTCCCTACAAGGTCGTCCGCGGAGGGGATCACGTGGCCGTGGTGGCGCAGGGCAAGGAATATACCCCGCCCGAGATCTCGGCCATGATTCTGGGCAAGCTCAAGAAGGCGGCCGAGGACTACCTGGGCAGCGCCGTCACCGATGCGGTCATTACCGTGCCGGCGTACTTCAATGACGCGCAGCGCCAGGCCACCAAGGACGCGGGCCGCGTCGCCGGCCTCGAGGTCAAGCGCATCATCAACGAGCCCACTGCGGCCGCGCTCGCCTACGGTTTGGACAAGAAGAAGGACGAGACCATCGCGGTCTACGACTTTGGCGGCGGCACCTTCGATATTTCCATTCTCGAAGTCGGCGAAGGCGTTGTTGAGGTGAAGGCCACCAACGGCGACACTCACCTCGGCGGCGACAACATCGACCAGCGCATCGTGGAATGGCTGATTGACGAATTTCGCAAGAAAGAAGTGCTCAACCTGCGCGACAAGGGCAACGAGATGGCGCTGCAGCGTCTGCGTGACGCCGCCGAGCGCGCCAAGATCGAGCTCTCCACCACCAAGGAGACCGAGATCAACCTGCCCTTCATCACCGCCGACGCCAGCGGCCCCAAGCACCTGGTGGAGCGGCTGACGCGCGCCAAACTGGAATCCATGGTGGAAGACATCATTCAGCGCTCTGCCGGCCCCTGCCGCGCCTGCTTGAAAGACGCCGGCATTGACCCCAGCAAGATCAACGAGGTAGTGCTGGTCGGCGGCCAGACGCGCATGCCGCGCATCCAGGCGCTGGTCGAGGAACTGTTCGGCAGAGAGCCGCACAAGGGCGTCAACCCGGATGAAGTGGTGGCGGTGGGCGCGGCCATCCAGGGCGGCGTGCTGGGCGGCGAGGTCAAGGACTTGCTGCTGCTCGACGTCACCCCGCTGACCCTGGCCATCGAAACGCTGGGCGGCGTGGCCACGCCGATGATCCCGCGCAACACCACCATCCCGACGCGCAAGACGGAGACTTTCTCCACCGCGGCCGACAGCCAGACCTCGGTCGAGGTGCACGTGCTGCAGGGCGAACGGCCGCTGGCGCGCGACGATCGCACCCTCGGCAAGTTCCACCTGACCGGCATTCCGCCGGCTCAGCGCGGCGTGCCCCAGATCGAAGTGACGTTCGACATTGATGCCAACGGCATTCTCAACGTCACCGCCAAGGACATGGCCACGCAGAAGGACCAGAAGATCACCATCACGTCGTCTTCCGGCCTGAGCAAGGAAGAAGTCGACCGCATGGCCAAGGAGGCCGACGCGCACGCCGCCGAGGACAAAGGCAAGCGCGAGGAGATCGAGGCGCGCAACCAGCTCGACTCGCTGGTTTACAACGTCGACAAGATGCTGCGCGAGCACGGCGACAAGATCACCGGCAGCGAGCGCGGCGATGTCGAAAGCGCCGTGGCCGACGCCAAGAAGGCGCTGGAAGGCACCGACGCCAAGGCCATGAGCGCGGCCAAGGATCGCCTTACCCAGGCGTCGCACAAGCTGGCGGAGGCAATGTATCGCCAGGCGCAGCCGCAAGGCGGCGCGGCGGGCGCAGGCCCGCAGCCCGGCGGTCCACAGCCCGGAGGCAACGGCGACGCCGGTACCGAGGCCAAGAAGAAGGACGAGGGCGTCATCGACGCCGAGTACGTGGACGTGGAAGAGAAGAAGTGAGCAGGTCGACGGCTCATGGTCGATGGTCGATGGCAAAGGCTGTCGGCCATCGGCCATCGACCAAAGACCATCGACAGGGGTTTCCATTGCAATTCGAAGTTAACCAACAACCGTATTTCCTGAATTTCATCCCCGAGAAGGGCCGCTGGTTTCTGTTCAAGGCAACGGGCTCGGGGATCGAGATCGTGCCGGTCGTCAATGACGACCCGCTCATGCTCTTCCCCGACGGGATCGAGGTCGATTCCGATCCGGAGGTCGTGAACTAAACGATGAGCAGGAAATTGACCACCTGAAGACCTATGGCGACAGCGACCAAAAACTATTACGAAACTCTCGGCGTGAAGAAGTCCGCCTCGACCGAGGAGATTCGTAAGGCGTTTCGCAAGCTGGCGCGCAAGTACCATCCCGACGTCAATCCCGGCGACAAGGCGGCGGAAGAAAAATTCAAGCTGCTCTCGGAAGCCAACGACGTCCTCAGCGATCCCAAGAAGCGCAAGATCTACGACCAGCTCGGCTACTACTCGGACAACATCGATCCGGCAGCGGCCGAGGCGTATGCGCGCGGCGGAGGCGGCGGCGGTTTTGCCGGCGGATTTCCCGGTGGAGGCCAGCGCGGCGGCGGCCAGGAAGTTCCCTTTGATTTCAGCGGCTTCGATTTTTCCGATTTGTTCGAAGCCGGTGGCGCGCAACCGCAGCAGCGGCGCGGCGGCGGTTTCCGCGACATTTTTTCCAGCATGTTCAGCGGCGGGCGCGGCGGCGCGGCCGTGCACGAAGAGCCGGAACCGGGCACCGACCTGGAATACCAGGTCAACGTCGGCTTCTGGCAGGCCATCCGCGGCGCGGTGATGCGCCTGAACATCACCCACCTCGACACCTGTTCGAATTGCCGCAGCCGCGGCCACATCGAGTCCCCCGGCGTCTGCCCCGAATGCAAGGGCTCGGGCCACATCCAGCAGACCAGCGGGCGCATGAAATTCAACAGCGTTTGCCCGCGCTGCGGCGGCACCGGCAAGCTGCGTAGCGTGTGCAACGTCTGCGGCGGCGAGGGCGTGGTACACCGCACCGAACCGCTCGAGGTGCGCATCAAGCCGGGTACGCGCGACGGACAGCGCATCCGCCTGGCCGGCAAAGGCAACGCCGGACCGCACGCCGGCCCCCCGGGCGATCTCTACATCATCGTGCGCGCGGGCGATCATCCCGTCTTCCATCGCGATGGCGACAATATCAACGTCACCGTGCCCGTCACCGTGACCGAAGCCGCGATGGGCGCCAAGATCGAAGTGCCCACCATCGACGGCCGCGCGCTGCTGCGCATCCCGCCCGGCACGCAGAGCGGCCAGAAGCTGCGCCTGCGCGAGAAGGGCGTCCCCTCGGCGGTGAAGGAAGGCGTGCGCGGCGATGAGATCGTCGAGGTCAAGATCGCCGTGCCCATGCCGCGCGACGAAAAGACGAAAGAATTGCTGCGCGAGCTGGCAAAGCTGAACCCGGAAGACCCGCGGGCAGAGTTGTGGAAACAGGTATAACTAGCTGCTTGAGGCTAGGAGGAGGCGACGATGGAATCCGACCGGCAGTCGCTGAGCGCGTGGATTGTCCTGCGGGTGTTCGCCGCGTATGTCGTGACGCTGGTTGGCCTGGCCATGCTGTTCGGCAGGACCGATACGTCGATGATCCTGGGAGCGGTTTTCGCCTCGGTCGGCCTAACGTTCTTGAGTTTGCTGTGGTTTTACAGCCGTTAGCGCCGTTTGAAACCAGAGGCGACCCGGAAGACCCGCGGGCAGAGTTGTGGAAACAAGTTCAGCCACAGAGGGCACAGAGAAAGAAAGAAAGAAAGAAAGAAAGAAAGAAACGGCATCTCCGGTCTCTGTGACCTCTGTGGTCAAGGTTTGAATATGGCAAAGAGACGAGGCAAAGGCGCGTACATGATCTCCGCCGTCGCGGAGATGTACGGCATTCATCCGCAGACCTTGCGCCTGTACGAACGCGAAGGGCTGTTGAAGCCGTCGCGCACCGAGGGCAACACCCGCCTCTACACCGACGAAGACCTGCAGCGCCTGGAGATCATTCTTTCTCTCGCTCGCGATCTCGGCGTGAACATCGGCGGGATCAGCATCATCCTCGACATGCGGGCGCGCATGGAGGAAATGCAGCGCCAGATGCACGAATTCCTCACCCACTTCCAGCAGGAGATGCTGGCGCACATGACCCAGGCCGACGCCTCCAAGGGCGCGCTCATCCCGGTGCGCCGCTTGCCTATCGCGCCGGCTCCGGCTCCATCCAATAGCAAGGAAAAGAAATAGATCAGGCAAGCCGCGGAGACACAAATGTTCTACGTAGAACATTTGTGCAAACTGTGGAAATTGTGGAAATTTACTGCGCCGCCGCGGTGGCCTTCGCCGGGATGCGCCCTGCCTTGGCGAGTTCACCCTCAATCCAGCGATAGGTCACAGCCAGCCCTTGGTCGAGCATGATGGACGGTTCCCAGCCCAGCACCTTGCGGAGCAGCGTGTTGTCGCTGTTGCGCCCGCGGACGCCCTGCGGTTTGCCGAGGTCGTGGCGAATGCGCAGGTTCTTGCCGGCGATGCCGGCGATCATCTTCACCAGCCCGTCCACCGAGATCAGCTCATCGGTGCCGAGGTTCAGCGGATCGCGGAAGTCGGACGCCATCAGCCGGACCAGGCCTTCCACGCAATCGTCGATGTACATGAACGAGCGTGTCTGCAGGCCGTCGCCCCAGATGTCAATCTCGGCGCCGTTCTTGGCGAGCGCGACCTTGCGCGAGATTGCCGCCGGAGCTTTTTCCTTGCCGCCGTCGTAGGTGCCGAGCGGACCGTAAACGTTGTGGAAGCGGACGATGCGGGTTTCAAACTTGAAATCGTGCCAGTAGTACCGGCAAAGCTGTTCAGCGTAGAGCTTTTCCCAGCCGTAGCCCGGCTCGGGATCGGCGGGATAGGCGTCTTCTTCCTTGAGCGGCGTGACGTCGGCCTGCTTCTGCTTGCAGCCGGCGTACACACAGGCGGAGGAAGAAAACAGGAACCGCCGCACGCCATTGGCCCGCGCGGCTTCGAGCATGTGCGTATTAATCAAAGTGTTGTTGCGCGCGATATCGGCGAGCGAGGCGGTAATGTAGCCGATGCCGCCCATGTCGGCCGCCAGGTTGTACACCTGGCCGATGTTGCCGCGCGTGGCCAGCAGGCAGTTGTCCCAGGCGCGCAGGTCGAGGAGTTCGAATTCGTCGGCGAGCGAGGGCTCATATTCCGGCAGCTTGATATCCACGCCACGCACCCAGCAGCCCTGGTCCTTCAGCCGCTTTACCAGGTGATGGCCGATGAAGCCGCCGGCGCCGGTTACCAGTACACGTCGGTCAACGATTTCCAAGTCTCTCCTCCATCTCCCCAGCAAAACACGGCTGCACGCGCGGGGTCAATCGTGGTGGCGCTGAGTACCGCCAGGAAGCAGCCGCCAAAACGAAGCCGGTCACGCCTGGGATTCAAACGGCAGCAACGCCGGCCGGCTGGCAGCAGCGGCGGCGGCCAGCGTCTTCTCCGCCGCGAGCTGGTCGCGTCCGGCGCGGTCGAGCGCGTTCGCCAGTTCGCCGGGAAAATAGCGCGTCAGCAGGTTGATGTCGAACATGAGCGGCTTCTCGGAGTATTCGCGGTACAGGCGAAAGTACCCGCGGCCCTTGCCATGACTGGCCAGCGGCAGCTCCATGCGCCAGACGCCGGGCTTGCCGAGAATGCCCATCGCTTCGGGCTTGCACCAGGCAAGCCGGACAGCCCCCGCCCGGCGACCGTCCACGGTGGCCGGGATGTACTCGAGTTCGTAACCGTCGAAGTCGTTACTCCCGAAGGTGCTCTCCAGCAAGCTCTGGATCTGATCGAGCTTGGCGCAGTCGGCAAGATCGCTAATCGCGCGGCGCACGGACAGATTGTTGACGATGACCTGCTTCTGATCGAGGGTTCGCTGGGCCACGCGGCGCAACTCGATCAGCTCGTGATAACCGAGGTGCTGAACTCCGATCCAGACAATGCCGCCCAGCACGCACAGAACCAGCACCACCGGCCCGCCGCCGGGCAGCAGCAGGAAGAGGCTGAGAAGACCGAAGACGGCGCAGACGGCGTAGAGGACCAGCGTCGTCTGGCGGGCCGTGAGGCCGCGTTTCAGCAGCTTGTGATGGATGTGCTCGCGGTCGCCTTCAAACAACGGCTTGCCGTTCATGAAGCGGCGAATCACGGAGATGACCGTCTCCAGGATGGGCAGACCGAAGGAGACGACGGGAATGGCGACGGCCACCATGGTGGGCGATTTCTGCCCATACAGGGCGAGCGAGCCCAGCATGAATCCGACAAACAGGCTGCCGCAATCTCCCAGGAAAATGGTCGCGGGGTTGAAATTAAAACGCAGGAAACCGATGAGCGCGCCGGACAAGGTCGCCGTGAGCAACAGTCCGAAATGATTGCCGTTGAGCGCGGAAACGATGAAAACCACGATGGTGGCAAATAGCGCCGAGCCGGTGGCCAGGCCGTCAATGCCGTCAATCAGGTTGAAAGCGTTGGTGATCCAGAGGATCCAGAAGACGGTGGCGACCAGCGATGCCGCCAATCCGAAGTGCTTCGATCCGAACAGCAGCGGCAGATCCACGATGCGTAACCCGCCGGCAAAGACGATGACGGCTGCGACCGCCTGGAAGAAGAACTTCCAATACGGGCCAATGCCGCGGATGTCGTCATAAAGGCCGAGCAGGAAGACCAGGGTTCCAGGCACCAGCAGGAAAGCCATGGTGCGCATGTGGAACCTTTGGCCCACGAGATGCCGCGACATGTAGTACAGCACCAGCGATAGAGTGACGACCAGCGCGGCGTAGATGGCAACGCCGCCGATGCGCGGCAAGGCTGCGGTGTGGATGTGACGATCGGATTCTGGAAGCGATACCCAGCCATGCTTGACAGCATGATTCCGCACCAGCCGGGTCAGCACAAATGAGAGCAGTAGCGAAAGAACAAAACTGCTCAGGCTGATTGCAAACACCTAATGGGCTCCTTTTGCAATTACCTGATTCAAGTGCGTGGACCAAAAAAACAGACTGCCTTTCGTTCATCCTACCCGATGTGTCTGTGGATAAAGAGGAGGACAAAAGGATTTTTCCCGGATGAACCAAGTTATGCAAATTACTAAAGTGATTCCCCTGCTCAGGAAAAATTCTTGCCGTCTACGAGCAAATGGTGAGTGCGGAAAATCTCGTCAACCCGGCGGAGAATTTGCTGGACCAGCACTTGGTGGGAAAAGCGGGCGGCGAAAGCGATTTCTTGCGGGTTGGGCTGATGCTCGCGGGCGGCGACGGCGGTGATGTGGGACACGACTCCCTCCACGTCGCCGTGGCGGACGGCGCGCATCTGGTCGGAATTGATTTCGTCGAAAATATCGCCGACGTGGCTTTCCTCCGGACCGATGTACAGCACCGGAGCGCCGACGCGAAGGACGTTGTAGATCTTGCACGGATGAATGATGCCGACGAAGGGATCGCCCATGACAACCAGGTGCAGGTCGGCGGCCGACAGCGAGGCGCCGAGCTGGTCCAGAGGCTGGTAGGGGAGAAAAACCAGGTTGGCCAGGTTGCGCTGGCGGGCAAGCGATTGAAGATTTCTGTACTCGCTGCCGCCGCCGACGAAGCAGAAGACGATGCGCGGGTCGGCGGCGAGGCGCTGCGCGGCTTCCATGGCGGTGTCCAGCGGGTGACACGGGCTGTGATTGCCGGAATACATGACGACGAATTTTCCGCCGAGCCCGTGCTGAGCGCGGAATCGTTCGCGGCCGGCGGCGTCGAAATGGGCGGAATCATGGGTCCAGGGAGAGATCACTGCGATCTTGTCCGGCGGGAGACCCTTGCCGACCAGCCTGTCCTTCATGAAGCGGTCAAGGGCGACAATACCGGCGGCGCGGCGCATGCTCTGCATCTGCAAGGCAGCGAGAATGCGGCCGGACACGGAGCGCTCGCGCAACCACCCGGCGGCGATGGCTTCGTCGGGATTCAGGTCCATCGCCCAAAAAAGCAGGGCCCGCGCCTTCAGCGGCACCATCAGCGAACCCAGCCAGGAGATCAGCGGCGGCGAAGTGAGCGCGATCACCAGGTCGCAATGCCGCGCCAGCGCCAGGCGCAGCGTGCAAGCGGCCATGTAGGTGGCGAAATCGGCGGCCCGGCGCCAGCGCGCCGCTTTTCCAAACGCGGTGGAAGTAACCCGGACGATCTCAATGCCGCGGTAGGATTCGCGCGCGGCAAATCGCCGCGCAGGATCATCGTAAGCGCGGGCGCCGGTGACCACCGTCACCTGGTAACCGGCATCGCCGAGGGCGAGGGCGAGGTCGGTGGCGTGCTGCGCCGTGGAAACGACGTCAGGGTAAAAGGTCTGGTTCAGGATCACAATGCGGCGGCGCGGCCCGCCCGCGACGGTGACCTCGACCTGCCTCTCGGAGGATGGCGCGTTCGGGGGCATGTCACCAGGAAAGCGAAAAATGTCCTTCGGTGATGAAACCGCCGGACTGGACATTGATGAGCTGAGCACAGCCAACCAGCTTGCCCTTGAGCGCCTCGTCCGCCAGCTTTTCCATGTTGCGCAGGCGAACCATCTGCGCGTTGGAGGCGGCGCGGCACAGGAGCGCCTGCGGCAGGGACTCGAGTTCGGGATGCTGCGCGGCGCCACCTTCGGTGGTGACGACCAGCAGCGGAGACTTCATCATCTGCGCCAGGTGCTCCGCGCCGGCCACGACGTACGCGATTCCCTGGCTGAGCAGGGTGTGCCCGTCGAGCACCTGGTCAAAGGTTTTTTCCACCAGCGGAAGCGCCGCTTCACTGACCGGCAGGCAGAAGCGGACGTGCATGGACAGCAGGTAGACGAAGGTAAACGGCAGGAAAAGGTCGGTTGGTTCGACCGTTCCGGCGAGCAAATCCGGCAGAAACAACACCGCGAAGGGCGCTGCGGCGGGCTGGGCTGGTGCTGCCTGATGCTGAGCTGACAACCGATGACTCCGTTCGCGAGTTTCAGTTTCGAGTTTCAGTTTCCGGCTTCCAGTTCTTAGTTTCAGGTTTGCAGTTTTCAGTTTCGGCAGGGGTTTTCTGAAACTGAAACTGAAACTCGAAACTGTTTCAATGCTCGACCAGGTAATCGCCCACGAAAAGTTTGTCCATCCGGGTGCGCTGGAAGCAGTTGAGCGCGTCCTGCGGCGTGCAGACAATGGGCTCGTCCTCGTTGAACGAAGTGTTGAGCACCACGGGCACGCCGGTGATCTTGTCGAAATCGCGGATCAAATCGTAGTAGCGCGGGTTGGTGCTGCGCGAAACGGTCTGCAGGCGTCCGGAGCCGTCCACGTGGGTGATGGCGGGGACCTGCGCCCGCTTGTCGGCCTTCACCTGGTACACCATGAGCATGCTGGGTGCGGGGTGGGTCTGCTCGAAATATTCCTCGACGCGGTCTTCCAGGATGGAGGGCGCGAACGGCCGGAAGGGTTCGCGTTTCTTGATACGCGCATTGAGGATGTCCTTCATTTCGGCGCGGCGCGGGTCCACCACGATGCTGCGATTGCCCAGCGCGCGGGGGCCGAATTCCATCCGCCCCTGGAACCAGCCGACAATCTGGCCGTCGGCAATGGCACGCGCCGCCGTCGGCGTCACGCACTCCGGCTGGAGGCGGGTGTGCGGCATGCCGGAGCCGCGCACCGCCGCTTCGATCTGTCCGTTCTCGTAACCTGGACCGGTGTAGGCGTGTTCCATGACAAAGGCGCGCGGCTGCTTGAGCTCGATATTGTGCAGGTAATAGCAGACGCCGACCGCGGTGCCGGCATCGCCCGCCGCGGGTTGTGCGTAGATTTGCTTGAACGGCGTGTGCAGCAGGATTTTTCCGTTCATTACGGAATTGAAGGCCACGCCGCCGGAAAGGCACAGGCGATCGCTGCCGGTCTGCTGATGCAGGTGCTTGAGGATGTGGAAGCTGACTTCTTCCAGGCGAGCCTGCAATGAAGCCGCGACATCTTCCTGGTGGGAAGTCATGGGGCCGCCTTTTTCGCGTGGCGGACCGAAGGTCTCGATGAATTTGTCGGAGAAGATGCGGCCGACGACGGGCGAGCCCTCGTCCCAGGTCATCTCGACACCATCGGAGTGATGCAGGAAGTAGTCGAGGTTCAGCTTGAAGCGCCCGTCTTTCTCGGTGGTGACGATTTCGCGGAACTGGTCAAGGAAGCGCGGCTTGCCGTAGGGCGCCAGGCCCATCACCTTGCCTTCGTCGCCGTAGTGCGGGAAGCCGAGATACTGGGTGGTTGCGGTGTACACGCAGCCCATGGAGTGGGGGAACTCGATCTCGCCCAGCACCTGCATCTTCGCGCCTTCGCCGAGGCCCCACATGGTGCTGATAAAGTCGCCGAAGCCGTCAATGGAGAGAATGGCGGCGCGGTCGAATTCCGAAACCAGAAAGCAGCTCGCCATGTGCGCCTTGTGGTGTTCCACGTTGTGGAACTGGGCGCGGAACTGGTCGGCGGGAATCTCCAGGGCGCGGGCCAGCTCATCTTTCAGGTTGCGGACCTTGGCGGCATTGGCCAAGCGGGTGCCGATCAGGTTTCCTACCTTGCTCAGGCGCGACATGGAGAACAGGATTTTCTTGTGCAGGTTGGCGGACGGGTCGCGCGAGATGCCGATGCGATCGAGATCGGCGGGCGTGATGCCGGCCTCTTGCAGGCAATAGCGCACCGCCATCGTGGGAAATCCGGCACAGTGCTTCTTGCGATTGAAACGTTCTTCCTCGACGGCGGCGATCAATTGACCGTCCTTGATCAGGGCGGCGGCGGCATCACCGTGGTAGGCGTTTATCCCCAGAATGTACAAGGATTCTCCTTACCTGGAATTGTGGCTTGGGGGCTCAATGTCGGGGCGATCGCACCGATATTGTAGTGAAACTTGCGCCGCGTCGTAAATACCCGGACAGCAGCTCAGGCGAGGCCCGCTCACCTTGCAATCGCGGACCACAGCAGATAGCTCAGGATGACGACGGTACAGAAGAGGGCGAAATTCTTCAGGTCGCGGCGATACGGATAAATCCATTTCTCGTACAAAGGACGCTTCCGGTGGTGCCGCCGATGGCGATGGGAACTGTTCCCGTGCTCGTGGCGTTCCGGGGAGGCTTGGGCGTCTTCGCTCGGTTCGGGACTCATGTTGAGAAACGCCGGATCCAGGTACCCTCGCTACCTGAGTCGCTGGGTGGAGCATACCACGAATTTGCGAACCATCATCGGCATCGCGCCTGTGGATAGTGTCTTAATCAGGACACGACCCGCCTGTGGATTATCGGCGCCGGCGAAGTTCGTAGATCTTGGCGTCGATCATCAGACGAAACCAGCAGCCCTGGAGAAAATGGAAAATCAGTCCTTCGCGTCCGTCGAGAAACCCCAGGCGGAAAAAATAGCGGTAGATCCAGTACAGGAAGGGACGCACGAACAGCGGCCAGCGCCCATAAAATCCTTCGCGCAGCCAGCGGCGCCGCTGAATGGGATCGCCAAAGGCATCGGCGCGCACGCGGTTGGGAGCGCGCTCGATTTCCAATGCCTCACGCGCTTCCAGTTCCGCCCAGCGCAAATGGCGAAGCGTCCACTGATTCAAGTCGGAGGTGAGCACGTCAATGTAGTCGTTGCGGAGCGCGAGCGATTTTCCGGGAACGACGAAATGCTGATCGTAGAGGCGGGTCTCGCAACTGCCGCGGTCCTTGCGAAACAACCTGAGGTGATACGCGGGATAGTGGCCGCCGTGGCGGATCCAGCGCCCCATGAACACGGTGCGTTTGCGGAACAGGAAACCGTCCAGGGCGGCGGGAGGACTTTGCAGAATGGCGTTGATCTCGGCGACCAGTGGGGGCGTGAGGCGCTCGTCGGAATCCAGGTGCAGCACCCACGCGGCGTGCAGCGGCAGGTTCTGCTGCGCCCAGTTGCGTTGCGCGGAATAGTTTTCAAAGGGATGTTCCACCACGGCTGCACCCGCGGCGGCGGCGATTTCGCGGGTGCGGTCGGTGCTGCCGGAGTCCACCACGAAAACTTCGCAGGCGAGTCCCTGCAGGCTGGCCAGGCAGGCGGGAAGATTCACTTCCTCGTTGTAGGCGAGGACGACGACGGAAACACGCGGGAGAGCAGCCTTGTCATCGGCGAACGCGGACGGTGCCCTGAGATCGCTGGCGTGCAAGAAACCCCCGATGGGATGCGATGCGTAACTAGTACCACAGGCGACGACAGCGCCGCAATCGGTTGGAAGTGGATCCGCATTGCACATATAATTCGCGCAACCCGATGGAACTCACGGTCGTAACCCCCACGTTCAACGAGGCGGAGAATGTCGAGCGCTTCCTGGGCGCCGTTTCGGAGGTGTTGCGCGGCATCGGGCACGAGATCGTGATCGTGGACGATGATTCGCCGGACCAGACCTGGCGTGTCGCCGAGGAACTCAGCAAAACCTACCCTGCGTTGCGTGTCTTGCGGCGGCAGGCGCGACCAAGCCTGGCCGGGTCGGTGATCGCGGGGTTCGCGATGGCGGCGGGCGATGCCGTGGCCTGCATTGACGCCGACCTGCAACACGATCCCTCTATCCTGCCGAAGATGCTGGCGGAGTTGCGCGCCGGGGCGGAGCTGGCGGTCGGTTGCCGCTACATGCCGGGCGGAGGCACCACGGAATGGAACTGGCTGCGGCGCAAGCAATCCTGGCTGGCAACACGCATGGCCCAGGCGTATCTCGGGTTGCAGTTGCGCGACCCGATGTCGGGATACTTCCTGATGTGGCGCAAGGATTTCTCGCGAATCCGGGGGCAGCTCAGCGCGCAGGGATTCAAGATCCTGATCGAGATTGCCGCGCGGCTGCAGCCGCAACGCATTGCCGAGGTGCCGTACGTGTTTGGTCCCCGCCTGGCGGGCACGTCGAAGCTGACCGCTGCCGTCGCCCTCGATTATCTTGCCCAGCTCCGCCGCCTGCGCGCGACCGCGTCGCGCTCGCAAGCCAGAGCCGCCCACTCCGCTACCTAGCCGCGGCCCCCGCGTTTCGTGCCAGCAATTCGGTGTAGACGGCCAGCATGCGCGCGCCGATCGTGTCCCAGGAAAACTCCCGCTGCATCCATTCGCGCCCGCGCATTCCCATATCGCGCCGGGGCGCCGAGCGCAGCCGGGTAATGGCGGCGGCGATGCTCTCCGGGCTGTTGTCGATCCAGAGTCCGCAGCCGTGCTGCTCCACACCCTGCCAGGGCGTGCCGCGGCCGGCAATCACCGGCACGGCGTGCGCCAGCGCTTCGGCCACCACGATGGCGAAATTTTCCGTGAACGACGGCGCCACGCACACATCGGCCTGTTGAAAGACGCGCTCCTTGGCGTCGTCGAGCACATGGCCGACCATGGACGCCTTCTCGCCGAGGCCGAGGGCGCGGATGCGTTCGGCGATGGAGCGAAGATAGGCATCCTCACCGCCGCCCGCGATGATTAAAGTCCAGGGAAAATCCAGCCGCGCGCAGGCGTCCAGCAGGTTTTCGATTCCCTTCTTCGGGTCCAGGCGGCCGAGAAAGAGCAGCCGCAAGGGGCCGCTGCTTTCCTGGTGCGACACAGTGTCCGGAATCTCAATACCGTTGGGGATGACCTCGGCGCGCGCGGCGTGGAATTTCTCCAGACTCTCGAGCCGCTCCTGTTCACTGGTGAGGTGCAGAACCAGGGGCTCGGGAGCGAGGCCGCGGGCGATCATCTCCCACAACGACTTGACGCTGCGGTGGCGCGAGCCGCTCCAGCGCTGGAGCGCGCCCCGCGGCGACCACACCAGCGGCTTCGACTGCCGGCGCGCTGTTACCAGCGTGGGGAAGGTGGTGAAGTTGTACACCGCGGTCAAGTGCACCAGATCGGCCCAGCGCACGTATTCGGGCAGCACGCGCAACAGTTCCGGCGAGACCGAGTGCCGCAGGCGGCGCGCGCAATAGCGGACCGCGATGCCGTCGCCCATGCGGTGTTCGCGGGAGGTGTCCACGGGCAGCACGGCGTGCAGGCCGTTGGTGTTGGTGGTGAGCACGCGGACCTCGCATCCCAGCCGCGCCAGCGCATTGCACAGCGCGTACACCGAGCGGATGGGACCGCCATAGACGTGGGCGGGAAAGAACGACGGCACCACGTGGGCGATCTTCAGCGGCGGGCGGACGGGGTCCCCGGCAGGCCCGCCGTTGGCCTGCTGGGGTTGTCTAGCGGGTGACGGCATGCACCGCCTCGAGCACTCCCCGGACCGCGGCGTCGGTGGAGTATTGCTTGATTTTGTGCGCCGCCGCTTCCCCCATGGTGCGCAGGCAATCGCGCTCGGCGGCGAATTTCGACATCAGCGCCGCCAGCCGGTCTACATCGCCGAGGGGGAAAACCGCGCCGGTTTCAGAAGTTACCAGGTCGGGGCCACAGCCGACCTTGTCGGAAACCATGCAGGGGCGGCCGCACACCATGGCCTCGTTCGCCACCAGGCCCCAGGTTTCACCTCCGTCGGAACACAGCACCAGCATGTCGCAGGCCACGTAGGACTTCACGATTTCACTCTGGTTGAGAAAACCGGCGAAGGTGACCGGCACGCTGTGCTGGCGGGCAAACGCTTCCGACGCGGCGCGGAGAGGGCCGTCGCCCACCATCAAGCCGTGGACGCGGGCGCCGCCTCGCGCGGCAATATCCAAGGCACGCACGAAATCGAGGGGGCGTTTTTTGGGAATGAATTTTGCCGCCCAGAGAAAGATCGCGGCGTCAGCGGGCAGTTTCCAGCCGGCGCGAAGCTGTGGCCGGCATGGCGCCAGGCGCGCGGCATGGCCGGAAAACCAGCGTTCGTCAACGGCGTGGGGCACCAGGAAGATTCGGTCGGGGCGTGCCCCGTAGTGCAGAAAATAATCGCGCGCCCAGCGACCCACCGCCAGGCAGGCGTCCATGCGCGGAATGAACAACCGGTATGCCGGCAGCTTCAACGCTTCCTTCAACGCGGTGCGCTCGGTATGCAGGTGGGAATCGCTGCGTACCATCACCGGGGTCCGGGTTTTCCAGCAGGCGCGGATGGATTGCCAGTAGCTCTTCCGATGCCAGCCACAATTGATGACCGCATGGAAGCGCTGTTCGGCGATGATGTCGCGAATCTCCGGCGTGTCGAGGCCGCCGAAGTGCCCCACCGACGGGTCCGCTGCCACGTTTTTCAGGAAACGGTAGCGATATCCTTCCAGCAGCGGAACGTCCCAATCGAACTCGACTCCGAACCCGGCGGCGGCCTGCTGGCTGGGAGTGGCTTGATGGCAGAAAAAAACTTCCAGGTCGAGCTCCGGATGTGCCGCCATGGCGCGAAACCATGGCGCCTGGTACTGGATGGGGTGCGTAGTGACGATGGCGAGGCGGTGCGGCAAGGTTCGGGGTGGCTCCTGCTGTATCTATAATACGGCTTCCGGCGCGGAGGCACGCTCACGTTGACGGGCTGGGAGCACGATGGTAGTATCGCGGCCATCCTGCCCGCTGGACCGAGCCGCACGGAAACACGCCATGCCGGGCAATCCCCGTCGAGGATTGATGTCGGAATCCCCCGCAACCCTGGCCAGTAACCGCATCCCTGAAATTTACGCGCAAAAGCCGGAAGTCGAGCCGTGGCCAGAGTATCCCGCCAAATGGCACGACTACGTGACTTCGTACTTCCGCGGAGACCACCCAGAGTGTGAAGTCAGGCCGTATTTAGATCCGTGGTACAGGTTCGCGCGCGTGCTGGCGGCGTTGCGTCGAGTGACCGAGATTCCGCGCGGAGCGACGTGGCTGGATGTCGGCTGCCAGATGGGAAAGATTTTCCGCTTCCTGCAGATGAACGGCTACGAAGTGCATGGCCTCGGAGTGGACGACTGGCCGCCGCAGTTGAAGACCGACAACACCTGGCAATACTGTCGGCGCAATCTCGAGAAGCCCTTCCAGTTGAACGGGCAGTTCGACTTCTTCACCGCGCTGGAAACGCTGGAGCACATGGACGACACCGACCGCTTCCTCGAACAATGCCGGGAGCATCTCAAGCCGCGTGGGTACTACATGATCTCGACCCCGAACATCAATTCGTTCCGCAACCGAGTGACGGTGCCGCTGGGCTCTTATCCGGCGGGGCTGGAGTACAAGACCGTGATTCACCACGTGCGTCTGTACAACCTTGAAAAACTCAAGATCCACCTCGCGGAACACGGTTTCCGCGTGTTGTCGCTGACCGGCGTCTCCTTCTTACCTGCGCGGTTCCTTCCGAATGCGGCGGCGCGCGGCGTTTCCGAGCGCCTGGCGGAGGCATTTCCGCAGCTCTGCGGACACCTCGTCGCGATTTGTCAACGGCTGGAATGAACCGGATCAGTACAGGTAATGGCGGCAAGTCTTGCAGATTTCCGGGACTTTGTTTTTCCTCCGCCAATCGGAGCGCAGGTGCGCGAGTTTCTCGCCGCTCCACAATTCTGGAAGGGTGGTGTCTTTGACATTGCCAAGCATAAGCTCGCTATCCGCCTCATAATCGCGACAGTTGCACGCCCCGACATTTCCGTTCGAGTAGACAATCAGGCCGCCAAAAAGTTGCGCGCAAGGCCGGAAAGCGCGCGGAACCAGCGGTCTTTTCTTCAAGTATGGCGGCAGCTTTACCGCGCCCAGCCAGTCGTCGACATAAAACCCACGCGCGTTGACATTGGCGACCAGGTCTTGCTCCACCATGCCGTCGATGCGCTGGAAGTCGGGATGGGCCAGGACGGCTTCGGCCGGCTCATTGGTCGGCTTGAGGTTAATGATGTACTCGATTTTCCGCGTGCGACGTTGATTCTCCTCGATCAACATCAGCAAGTTCGTCATCATCTGTTCGTACTTGTCCACGCCAAAAAACTCGGCGTATTTTTCACGGCCGGACAGGGCAGTGGAAATCGACATCCAGGTCAGGCCTGAATCCCAGAATTCATCCATATCAAAGCGATGAAGCCACTGCAGCGTGGTAACAAATCCCAAGGATGAGAACTGGGGGTAATTTCGAGTCACATAGCGGGCGCGCTCTAAGAGGTACGGGTCGAGCAGCGGATCGCCGATGGTGACGTTGAAATCGAGGACGGTGGAGCCCATGGCCGCCACTTCGTCCACCGACTTCTTGAACAGCTCCATCGGCAGCGGCATCTTGCGTCTCTGCATTACGGGATTGGCGCAGAATACGCACTTGGCATTGCAGACGTTGGTGGTCTCGATGGAGACGCGCGGTTTGTCGACAGGCTTGAAACGGTTGGGATCGAAGTACCGCTGCACGTAAGAGCGCGCAAACCGCAGGGCTTTTCTGCTCCAAACAATCCTGTGCCTGACGGTAGACGCGAGGCTCATGTTCCTCTGTTCTGGCTGATCACTTTCCCCACAACCGTGATCGCATGATAGTAAAATTGGCGGTTATTTTGGCGATGGTGAGGATGGACACTGGGGAAAATTATAACCCGGCATGTTTCGTGTACCTAGTTGTATGTCGGGTGCGCCAAACGAGTGGGACGTAAAGCGAAATGCAAACTGTGTTTACCCGTTGTCGGAATAAAAATCGATCACCTTTTGCAGGATTTCAGGAAGATCGAGCGTGGGCTCGTACCCGATGAGAGCGCGCAATTTACTGATGTCGGGCACGCGCCGGCAGGTGTCTTCGAAGCCCTGCTCATAGGCTTCCTCGTACGGGATATGCACGATCTCCGACTCGCTGCGCGTCATGGTTTTCACCATTTGCGCGAGCTGGTTCATCGTGACTTCTTTGCCGTTTCCAATATTGAAGACTTCGCCGACGGCCTTCGGGTGGCCCGCCAGGGCAATCAGGGCGTTCACCACGTCGCCAACGAAGGTGAAGCTGCGCGATTGGGTGCCGTCGCCATAGACGGTGATCGGATGGCCCAGCAGCGCCTGCTTGACGAACGTGGGCACGACCATGCCGTAGCGTCCCGTCTGCCGTGGTCCGACGGTGTTGAACAGCCGCACCACCACCACCGGCAGCCGCTTCTCGTGCCAGTACGCGATCGCCAGAAACTCGTCAATCGCCTTGGAGCACGCGTAGCTCCAGCGGCCCTTCGTGGTCGGCCCCAGGACCAGGTCGGATTGTTCGCGGAACGGAAAATCGGTCGACTTGCCGTAGACCTCGGAGGTGGAGGCGATCAGGGTTTTTTTCTTCTTCTTGTTCGCGAGCTTGAGGATGACTTCGGTGCCGTGAACATTGGTTTCGATCGTGTTGACCGGGCTTTCGACGATCAGCTTCACGCCGACCGCGGCCGCCAGATGGTAAATGGTGTCGCAGGTGTCCACCAGTTCGGCCAGCACCGGCTCGTTCGTCACCGTGTCGATGTGGTAATGAAACTTGGGGTTGTCCTTGAGATGGCGGACATTGTCGATGCTGCCGGTGGAGAGGTCGTCGATGATGTAGACCTCTTCGCCCCGGTGCAGCAACTCTTCGGCGAGGTGGGAACCGATGAAACCGGCGCCCCCGGTGATGAGTGATCGCGGCATGTTGGTCGAGTTGCATAGTAGCAAGCCGGATAGTTGCACGCAAGGCGGCTACCGGCCCGCGGCAGCGCCCTGGTTGTGCTGCTTGGCAAGCGCGCGCTCGAAAGCTTCCGCCAGACGCTTCGACATGGCGCGCGTGGTGTACGCCTCGAACGCACTCCAGTCGGTGTTCGGGAGCAAGTCGCCGGGCGAGGTCAGCAGCGTATGCAACCAGGCGCGCATCTCCGGCACTCCGTTCGCCGGCGGGCGGTCCGTGTTGTTGTACGCCACCACACGTCCGGCGCGCGTCGCGGCGGCCATGCCAATGACGCTGCTCTCCTCGTGAAAAATGGCCAGCAACGGCTTCTGCGACAGGATGTAGGGAAACAATTTCGACGCGGTGTAGTGCGGGGCGTCGGATCCGATGATCACGACACCATCGGAGTCCAGCAAGACCTGCATGGCATCCAGATAAGCCAGGCGCGCCGGCCACTCGGTGACGACGCTGTCCACGCCCATCTCGCGCGCGATCGGCAGCACCTGCTCGGTCGGAGTGGGCGAGTACGTGGTTCCAACCGTATGCACGCGCAAGCGGCCGAACACCTTCGGATCCTCCGCCAGCCCCTGTCGTACGGCGGCGAACAGCGCACGAACCGTGGCATGCATCCCAGGGATGCACGCACCCACATAGCAAAAGTGGACGAAACCGTCCCCGCGAACAAAGATCGGGTTGGCCCGCGCATGACGGCGAACGTATTCGAAATCGGCGGGTTCGCCGCCATACGGAATCTCGGTGGCATCGTTTTCATGAAGCCACGGATAGCGGCGAACCACCGAATCGGTCGTACCCTTCGACACGCCGGTAATGTGGCCCACGTGCCGGATGGCAATCGGCTCCAGCACCTTCGCCATGTAGTGGCTGAACACCCACTTGGGCGGGCGGTGATGCTTGGGTACGCTCCAATAGTATTCGCTGACCCACGGGTCGATGTAGTCCACCACGTAGGGAATGCGGAAACGCTGGTAGGCCAGACGGCCCAGCACCATGGTGGGATACGGGGGAACGGGAACGAACAGCAAGTCAATTTTTCGGCCGGCGCAGATTCTCCGGATCGCCTTCCACTGCTGGCGGAAGGAGCGCAGTCCAAGGTCGCCGATGCCGATCTTTCGCGTCCACGCCGGTGAAGCGGCCGGGGTGCGAATCACCTCCAGGCCGTCGGGCAGCAGGCGCTCGTTTTCCGGGTCGGTGGCGTGCTCGTAGTAACGGGGATCGACGGAGAGCACCACCGGGTTCCAGCCGAATTCAGGCAGGTGACGGACCAGGAAGCGGATCCGCAGCGCCGGAGGCATGCTGCTGGGCACGAAATCGGGCCCGACGACGAGGACGGTTTTCATGAAAGATGGAAGGCCGTTGGCGAGATGCGCGGAATGTTCGGCGGCCTCCTCAGAAACGGTAGATCGCCAGGTTGGCCAGCATGCTCACAATCCCGCCGGCCCCGCCCGGCATGAGCCCTTTTGTCCGGCTCGAGGGCACGAACACGATGTCGCCCGCCTGCACCTCGAAATCGCCCGCCTTGGCCTGCATGATCTTTTTCAGATCAACGTCCTTGCTCTCCAGACCCTTGGGGGTGCGGCGGATCACGCGAGCGTGGCTGAGGTCCGCCGTGCGGGTGGGACCCGCGGCCGCCGCCAGTATCTGCAGCAGGCTTGGGGTCTGCGTCGACTCCATGACGAACTCACCCGGACGGGTCACTTCACCGATGACGTACACCAAGCCCGCCCGCGAAACAGTGATGGTGTCTCCGGGCTGGATCTCCACATTAGCCTGGTTGGCGGCCAAGCCACTTTCCAGGATGATTTCAACCGGCTTGTCCGGCTCCTTGGAATGGGTGATGGTCACGGTCTTGCCGGCACGAGCCGTAAGCCCGCCGGCGATCAGGAAAAGATCGTACAGCCGCCGCGTATTCACGGCGGAATAGATGCCGGGCCTCGCGACTTCCCCCAACACCGAGATGCCCTGGGTCATGTACTCCTTGATGATGATGTTGACGTGGGGATTGCGAAGGAAACCACCGCTTTCGTACTTCTCGTCGATTTGCGCCTGTGCCGCGTCGGCGCTGAGCCCCGCCATATGGAATTTCCCGATCAGCGGCAGGAATGTGTCGCCGCTGCTCTCCACGCGGAAATGGGTGGACAGTTCCGGAATGCCATAGACCTTCATTTCACCTTCGTCGCCGGGGCCGATCAGCATGTCAACCGGGGTGCTGGAAGACGGCGACGACATCTGCATGCGCCCGGACGGCGCCCCGACCGACTCCGGCGCGGCCGGAGGGGCATTTGCATCGCTGGCGCTTGGCGGCTGCGCCTGTTGCGCACCCGGTTGGCCCGAATCGGAAGGCCGATCCGACTGGGCTTGTGTGGCCGCGGGCAAAATGCCGGCCACGAGAACTGCAATCCATACACGGTGCGCCAGGACAGATGCGGACAGCGACATCGCTACCTCTGATGCTTTCGGTTGAATTTCCCAAGAAAGATATCGCCATTCTAGTCATCTAGGGTGACGACGTAAACAGTCGTGAAACTAATTTCTGAGGATTTCTCGCACTCGGTGCCTGCAATGTTCACCAAGAAGGTGTCCGCGGCTGTCGTGCCGGCGGTCGCTCCAGCAGTTCCAGGTAGCGGGACTTTTCCACATCCCAACAAAAACGGTCATGAGCGGCCTGCCAGGCGGCGGATTGCGCGGCGCGCAGCCCGTTCCGGTCGTCGCGCCAGCGCCGAAACTGCGCTGCCAGCAGGTCGGGACGACCGCACGGATAGACGAACCCGGCAGCGGGCGCCTGCTCCATCACCTCGCGCTGCCCGGGGGTATCGCTGGCAGCCAAGGCCAGGCCGGCAAGCAGGTAGAGGAAAAATTTGTTCGTGACCGTGATGGAGTAATTCGGGTCGCTCACACGCTCCAGCGCGAGTCCGACATCGAAGCAGCCCATGGCGCCGGGCAGTTCGTCGTGGTGAACGTGTGGAAGGAAGGTGAGTGGAACATTCTTTGCGCGCGCCATCCGCTCAAACTTTACGCCGAAATCGCCGGCCGGCATGCAGCGCACCCACAATTCCACGCCCCCTCCGGCCAAGGCCGCCGCCTCCACCGCTTCTTCCAGGCCTTTGCCCGGCCCCGCAGTCTGGCCGACCCAGTGCAGGCGCAGCGCTGTATTGGCCGGACGCTGTGGCGGCGGCAGCAGGCGTCCGGCCAGCGCCAGCGGGAAAACGTTGTACAGGACAGCGGGCGCGATCTGGTACTGCTGCTGAAGCCGCGCCGCCATGGCGCGCGATGCCGCGGAGACGTAGTCGCAGGCGGGCAGGTACGCACGCTCGACCGACCGTACCATGGCCGCCGCTGAATCATCCACGTCACCCAGCAGGTCTTCGCAGTCGAATCCCAGGCGCGCGTTCCACTTGCGTGCCGCCCGTGCCGCTATGCCAAGGACGGGCTGGGCGTGCGCCACAAACCAGTCGGCCGGCTCTGCCAGCGCGAACCGCAACAGTTGCGGCGCCGCTTCGCATAGCGCATTCTCCGCCGCGCCCGAAGAGCCGGTGCGCCGGAATACCGCGGCCGCCATGGCACGCCGGAGGCGATGCGGAACGGCGCGCAGACGTTGGGGCCACGGCGAACGCAGGATGCTGGCGGATTGCAACCGCCACCGGCGCGAAGCCACGAGTTTCTCGTCGTCGGCGATGAGCCCAGGCAGGGTGCGGACAGCAATCACCCGCACGTCGTGCCCACGTTCGGCGAGCGCGTCGGCTTCCCGCACCAGGCGCGGATTGTGACAGGGGTGAGTCGCTCCAATCAGACAGACGCGCACGCTGTCCTCACCCCTTTTCCGCCGCGATGGACAGATGATTGGGCGCCATCGGGCGAGTGCCGGCCTGATCCAGGAATCGCGACACGGCCGCGCCCAAGGCCGCGCGGTAGTCGCTCCACTGCCAGCGTGCCGTTCGCTCCATGGCGGCGCGGGAAATTTCCTGCATGGCGTCGGGATGATCCAGGCACCATTGCATGGTTTCGGCCAGGCGTTCGCTGTCGCGGATGGGCACCAGGAAGCCGGTGCGGCCGTGCTCGATGAAATCAGGTCCCGCGGTGTTGGCGGTCGTAATCACCGGCAGGCCCTGCGACATGGCCTCGGTTATCACCTGGCCAAAGCCTTCGCACAGCGATGGGAACACCAGAACGCCGGCGCGGCGAAACAGTTCGAATAATTCCGGCCGCGGCAGCGAGGGGCGAATCACGACTTTGCCGGGCAGATTGGCCATGGATTCCGGCGGCAGCGCCATGGCCCCGATCAGCCACAGTTCGGCATCGGCGGGCGCATCCAGCTTGCGCCACGCTTCCAGCAAATAATGCACGCCCTTGCGCACCGATTGGGTTCCGGCGCTGAGGAAGATAAACGGCCGGCGCGGCCGCTCCGGCGGACCGTCCCACACCGGAGGCGCGCCGTAGGACACTACCACGATGCGTTCGGCCGGCGTTCCGGCCCGTACCAGCGAGTCCTTGGTGAAAGTGGAGGCGGCGACGACCAGGTCGGCCAGCGCCAATTCGGCATCCTTCCTGGCGTTGCGCCGGAATGCCAGCCGGCGGAGATGCCGGTCGCGCGCGCGCTCCACCGCCGGGAATCGGGCAAATTCCGCGTCCACATATGCCGCCGTCGTCGCGTGGTGCGTGATCGGCATGTCGTAAATGCAAAGGCCTCCCCTTCGTTTTTGCTCGGTAAAGGTAGCCAATGCCGCGTGTTCGTAGGCGTACGCCGCGGTTACGCCGCGCAGGTGCCGGCGCGCCACCAGGCGGTCGAACCATTTCTCCGTGACCTCCCACACGCGATCGGCGGTGATCGGGCCGGCGCCCTTGACCGATGCCATGCGGATGATTTCCGGCAGCGGATGCGAGCGGACCAGGTCGTGGGAAACTTCGGTGATGGCACGCCGCGAAAGCTGGCGGTCGGCATCGCGCATCACCAGGGAGAGCGCGCCGCGCAAATACCGCCCCAATGCGGCATCGCGCTGGTAAACGAAGGTGGTGACGTAGGCGGAGAGCAACCCCGACTCCTGCAGAGCGCGGGCGGCGTGTTGCACGAACGGCGCGTTGCCGGGATGGCTCAGCACCACCCGGGCGGCCGGGCGCGGCTCCTCCGTCTTCCTGCCAGTCTCCGCGCGCGGCGCTACGATGGGCATCCGTAAACCAAGGCAAGTGTGGCAATGACTGTGACGATTATATCCAGCCGGTGTTCCGCCGGGTTTCGAACTAACGGGAAAATTGTGCCCTGGGAACCCGCGGATACACTCGCGCCTGCAGCGCCGGCGCGCTCTCACAATGGCCGGTGATTGCAGTCACCGCAAGACGTTCCCGTCCGGGGAATACTGAGCTGTTCCCGCACTGCCGGCCGGTGGCAGCGCATGCCGGCGGCGGTTTCGGAGCGGACGCCCGCGCGTCCGCGGCACGGGGAGGCAGCATGTTTGAACAAGAAATCGAAATGGAACGGAAGTCGTCGACGGTGGTTCCTTTGTTGCTGATCCTGGCACTGGCAGGCGTCATCATCGGCACGGCCGGCTACTGGTTCGTGGAGTCGAGGAAGGTCCTGACGCAGCCGGAGGCGACCACCGTGGTCACCTCGATCTTGAAGGCGCAAGGCCCGGCCATGCTGCGCTTCCACACCGGCACGGTGAAATCCAGCATGAACGAGAAGCCGCGCGACCCGCATTACAAGCTGCTGCAAAGAGCCGGCATGGTGAAACTCGCCCCCGTCAAGGGCAAGGGCGGGATGTACGACATCGCGCTCACGCCCAAGGGCGAAACCGAGCTGACCGCGTTCCCCGAATTCCAGAAGACCAAGGAAAAGGACGGAACTCTCGCCCTCGCGGTGCCGCTGGCGCGGCGCAAGCTGTTGGAAGTCACCAAAGTCACCATGAACGGCCCCAGCATGGCCCGCGTGGAGTACACATGGAAGTGGGAGCCAACTCCGGTGGGCGATCTGTTTGACGCCAATGGCAACTTGGTCAAGGATTTCAACATCTGGGACACGCAGACGCTGATCCAAAAATACGGCGCCAACTTCTACCACGGCGATGCCAAAAGAGTCGCCGTCAACCTGGTCAAGACCGAGAAGGGCTCCTGGCAGGTGATGAGCGAGTAGCAGCGGTTGCCCGAGTGACACGGACGGCACGGTCCCCGCCGTGCCTTTCTTGTGTTCATTTCGCGACCGTCCGATTTTGTGCGCTGGCCGCGGCCGATGCGGCCTATAATGTGGGCCAAATAAAAGGCTTCGTAGACTTGGGCCGTCTTCCCTGGATGGGATTGTGGAGGAAATATGGCCCAACCCTTGCCCATCGCCGGCGTCCAAATTCCCGGATACGAGATCCTCTCGCAACTGGGCGCCGGAGGCATGGGCGTTGTCTTCAAAGCGCTTGACCTCAACCTGCAGCGCACCGTGGCGCTGAAGTTTCTCACCCACATCAACGACGGCGCCGCGGCAGAGAAGGAGCGTCTGTTGCGGGAAGCGCGGGCCGCATCCGCGCTTGATCATCCCAACATTGCCGCCGTGTACACGGTCCAGGAGACCAGCGACGGCCGCCTCTGCATGGTGATGGCATATTACGGAGGCGAGACGCTCGCTGACAAACTCCGCTCCGGTCCGCTGCAAACCGCCAAGACGATCGCGTTGGCGCGCCAGATCGCCGCCGGCCTGGCGCATGCGCATGAGCACGGCATTGTGCATCGCGATATCAAGCCTTCCAACGTGATCGTGACCGACGACGGCGTAGCGAAGATCCTGGATTTCGGCCTGGCCCGCCTGACCGCGTCGTCGGCATCAACGCAGACCGGAATGAGCGGAACCCTGCCGTACATGTCGCCGGAGCAGGTCGAGGGCAAAGTGGTCGATGAGCGCACCGATATCTGGGCCTTTGGCGTCCTGCTCTACCAATCGCTCACCGCGCGACTGCCATTCGCGGCCGACAGCGCCGTAGCCACGGTGATGGCGATATCCAGCGCATCGCCCGCGCCCATGCCCGAGGTCTCCGACGATCTCCAGGTCATCATCTATCGCTGCCTGTGCAAGGCCCGGGACGCTCGCTATGCCTCCTGCACAAAGCTGCTGAAGGACTTGGAATCGCTGCAGCCCGTCAGCAGCGACGCGCCCACGGCGAAGCTGGAGGCGCACGAACGTATGGCCGAACTGCGCCGCGCCTCGGCCTCCGCCGCTGGGCTCGTGATTGCGACCCCACGCTGGCGGCCGTGGGCGGCGCCGGCCATCACGCTCGCACTCATCCTCACCGCCGCGCTGCTCGGGTTGCGCTGGCACAATGCGAGTTCGTCCGCCTCCCCCATGGCCGCCGATATTGCGCCCGCTGCCCACGAGTCTTATCTCAAAGGCCTTGGCTACCTCGAGCGCTATGACAAACCCGGTAACCTGGATTCAGCCATTGCCCTGTTCGAAGCCTCGGTGAAAAGCGACTCCAGCTTTGCCCTCGGGTTCAGCGCCCTCGGCGAGGCTTTTTGGGACAAGTACCGGCTGTCCCAGGATCCTCGTTGGGTGGACAAAGCGGAGGAATATTGCAAGCGCGCCGCCGAGTTGAACAGCCAGCTTCCCGCCGTCTACGTGACCTTGGGGCGCGTGCACAACGGCAAAGGCCAACGCAACCTTGCCCTTGAGGAGTTGCAGCACGCGTTAAAGCTGGAACCCGGCAGCGCCGACGCACTGCTCGGACTGGCGGGCGTGTACGACGGCATGGGACGGACGCAGGAAGCCGAAGACGCCTACAAAAAAGCCGCGGCGCTTCGGCCTGACCACTTGGACGGGCACTACGAACTCGCCGTCTTCTATTACCGCCACCAGCGATATAGCGATGCGGCCGAACAGTTTCGCCGGGTGATCGAACTCGCTCCCGACCATGCACCCGCCCATTCGAACTTGGGCGTAATGCTCCGCAATCTCGGCAACATCGCCGAGGCGGAAAAGGAATTCAACAAGTCCATCCAGTTGAATCCGACCTACAGCGCGTACGCGAATATTGCATTCTTGTATTACTCGCAGAAGCGCTGGGCGGAGTCGGCGCAAATGACCAGGAAAGCGCTGGACCTCAATGCCGCGGATTATCGCCTTTGGGGCAATCTCGGCCTGGCATACGAATGGCTGAACCAGGGCAAGGATGCGGAAGAGGCCTACCGCCAGGAACTGACTCGCTTGGAGCAAACGGTGAAGCTCAGGCCCGAGGACCCGAACGTGCAGTGCGAACTGGCAGTCCTGTTTTCCAAGCTACGACTGCGCGGCAAGGCGATCGATCATGTCGAGGCGGCGCTGGCACGCGCTCCCGAGGACCCGCACATCCTGGCAGATGCCGCTGAAACCTACGAGAACCTGGCGGATCGAACCCGCGCCTTACAGTTGACTCAACAGGCGCTCGCCAAGGGGTGGACGATTGATCAACTGGAGAGCAATCCCGACTTGCGCGGTCTGCTGGCCGATCCCAATTTCCGGCGCATGAGCGCGCAGGCCGCTGCGCCCGACCCGCGACACTGATTCTGGTCCCCAATATTGTCCGGTCCCAAGGATCGATCCTGCGAAAAGGACATGAATTCCGGCAAGGAGGCAACATGGCAGATCTAGACGTCAATGTGAACCCGAACCAAAAAGACACCACACATTTGGGCAAAGGCAAAACGGTGCAATTTCACACCACAGCCGACTGCAGGTTGCATTTCACAAACCCTGCGGTGTTCAACCAAATGTACGTGGATCTCACGACCGGGAAACCACAGACGCTCACGGTTCAGAACGATGGCACGACGGCATGGACGGCGCTGTCGCCGCCCTCGCTTACTTCTAAAACCCCGGGGCGGGTGATGGGCAATCCCAACGAAATCGTCGTGCCCTGACCCCTGCTGCAAACCAAGGCCCGGCCCCCGCAGGACGGGCTCCTCGCACAAGCTTCTGCGAGCGGCGTGCGATGTCGCCACGTGACCTCCGATCCTGTACACGGCACAGCCTCGCGCGGGCGAGGATTGCGGTGGCCGGAGGCGCAGATCGCCGGCGCGCAAGAGCTCATCCGGCAAGCCGCACCACGGACATGGCTGCGCTTGCTACCGCTGCCGCTTCAGGTACAGCGCCGCCAGCGGCGGCGGTGTGAGCATGACAACGCTCGAACTCAGAAGTAAGGTGGGCACTATTAATAATTCCGGAATAACTGTCGCGCGGCATCCTGTCTACTCGATGCTCAACGGAACGGTTAAGGTCCCTATCCTTCCATCGAACCAGTCGCGCACCGCCGCACGCGCCACATACCTGCCGGGCGGCAGATTGAGCTGTTTTCTATAGAGGATTCCATTCTCCAGCATTTTCGCCAGGCTGCCGGGACGAGGATGAAGGTCGATGGTTTGGACAACCTTCGCGGCGCGCTCCCCGTTATCGTTGCCGAGCACCAGAAGAATAACGTCAAATTTCATGTGGTTGAATTCGGACGCCACCATGGTGAGGGAGCGCGGGTCAAGCAGGATTTCGCAGGTGGCTGTCCGGCTTGTACCGCTTGCCGATGTTGCACCCGCCGCGGCATTGGGGGAGTCAACTCCTTTGATGGCCGCGTTCACCGGCTCGCCGGAGCCAGTCGTAGCCGTGGACCAGCGCAGGGAGAAGGGAATGCTCGTGAAATCGAGCGGAGAGGCCAGTGCCAGGTTGATCTGGTCCAGCGGCAGGTCCTGCGTCGGCTCCGGTTGCATGTAGCCTTGGCGGGCGCGCACGCGCACGCCCGGGACATCTACCTTGACGCGAATCTTGTGCCATCCGGGCTTTCGCGGCGCGGCGACATAATAACTGAGCAGGTAGTATTCCGCGGAATCGTTCAAGGCTTTCTTGAAGCATCGGTCCATGTGTGTGTCATAGCTACAAACTTGACCGCCTGTTTTCTCCGCGAAGGCGAGTAAATCCATTGCCGATCCGAGCGGTCCAAGGGGCTGTTTTAGGGACGGGTGCTCTGGAACGGACGAGGTCGCCTCGGCGGGCGAGGTCCAAACGGGGTTGTCAACACCGGGATTGATGGAGATCGGATACACGACGACGTTTGCCGCCGCCAGCGCCTGCCGAGCCTTTTCAAGGCGCTCGTCTACCCACATTGGATGGTAGCTGTTCGGATTGACAATCGGCAAGCCAGAGGTAATCCATATCATCGTCTTGCGGCCCGGGATTGCTGCCAACGAGTTCGCCAACTGCTGGAACGCTGCAGCCGTCGCGTCGCGGCTAGTGGCTGCAGCCGTCGTGCCGAGGCTGTAAGAGCGGAATCCTGCAATCGCGGCAAACAACTCCGCTTTTTCAATATTCGGCGGAATCCGTGCGGAAAATTGTGGCGGCTCATCCTGATCTCGCAACGAAGGGGGGAATGGCAGCTTCTCCAGGTCATGCTTCAGAGACTGTGGATCACCCGAATAGTGGTGAACGATTCGCAGCCCGCCTGCACCCAGCACCGCAACCATCATCTTGCCGGTGAATGAGGGATTGTCATCTATGAAACGGACGAATTCTTGTCTGGCATTGATGAGGTAGGCACGTTGGAAGAGCGAGCCTGGGTAGCGCAAGGACGTGTTCACCGCATCGAAAACAACCACCGTGAGACTGCTCTCACCGACCCATTGCGGCTGGTTGGTGCGCCATTGAGCAGGAATCTTTTCCGACGTCTTCTCTAAAGGCTGAGAGCCTTGTTTTCGGGCTACCTCTTCGAAACCGGTGATGGGGCGCTGCTGACCATTGTCGAAAACATGGAATACGCTTTGATCCAGACCTCGAGCATGCTGACCTGAGCGGGTCACCTTGACAGGTACTAAGATCAGTTCAGTTCGGGAGCGAATTGTTGGAACCGAATCACCGGGTTGCTGGGCGACAGCAAACAGTGGGATGACTGCCCAGGACATCAACACAGCCCAAAGAAGCGCCACATGCCCCATAACTCCCCTTCTCGAGTACTGTGGTGTGAATGTGCCCTGTATTGCACGCTCAAGTTTAGGACGTAGCCGCGTTTCCTCAGTGACCTAGCATACCAATAGGTGTGACAAACTGAACCTTGGTCTAAGAAGGGAACTAGGTGATATTTCGGTAGCGTGCAACGCTAATTGAATAAGGAGGAGAGTTCCGAGCTTACCCTAGCAGCGTCATGGACAACTCTAAGGACGCCGGGCACCTTTTTGTTTGGCGCGTCTGGATACCCAGTGCTGTTATGCCTGCCGCTTCAGGTAAAGCGCCGCCAGCGGCGGCAGCGTGAGCATAATGGAGCAGGACTGGTTGTGCCACGGGATGGGATCCGACTGGCAGCCGCCGCCATTGCCGATCCCCGAGCCGGCGTACATCTGGCCATCGCTGTTCAGCAGTTCGCGCCAGTACCCACTCTGCGGCACGCCGACGCGATGGCTCTTCCGCGGCACCGGCGTGAAATTGAGCGCCACCACGATGGTGTCATTCGGATCTTCGGATTTGCGCAGGAAGGTAAGCACGCTGTTATCGCCGTCGTTCGCGTCAATCCACTCGAAACCGCGCGGATCAATATCGAACGCGTGTAACGCCGGCTCCTCGCGATAAACGCGGTTCAGGTCCGAGATCCACTTCAAAACTCCGGCGTGATCGGGATACTGGAGCACGTCCCATTCCAGGCCGGAGTCGTGATTCCACTCCGGCCACTGGCCGAATTCGCTTCCCATGAACAGCAGCTTCTTGCCGCTTTGCGCCCACATGTAGCCGAACAGCAGCCGCAGGTTGGCGTATTTCTGCCACAGGTCGCCCGGCATCTTGCCCAGCAGCGACCCCTTGCCGTGCACCACCTCGTCGTGGGAGAGGGGCAGCACGAAATTTTCCGTGAAGGCGTACAGGCCGCGGAAGGTGAGCACGCCGTGGTGGAATTTGCGATGCACCGGCTCCTTGGACATGTAGACCAGCGTGTCGTGCATCCACCCCATGTCCCACTTGAGGCCGAAGCCGAGCCCGCCGAGGTAGGTCGGCTTGGAGACCATCGGCCACGCCGTGGACTCCTCCGCGATGGTCTGCACCGAGGGAAAATTCTGGTAGACGTCGTGATTCATCCGCTGGAGGAAAGTAATGGCGTCCAGGTTCTCGCGTCCGCCATAGCGGTTCGGAATCCACTCGCCTTGCTTGCGCGAGTAATCGAGGTACAGCATGGAGGCGACGGCGTCCACCCGCAGCCCGTCGGCGTGATAGCGGTCGAGCCAGAAAATCGCGCTGGAGAGCAGGAAACTGCGCACCTCGGTGCGCCCGTAATTGAAAATGTAGCTCTTCCAGTCGGGATGAAAACCAAGCCGCATGTCGGCGTGCTCGTACAAGTGCGTGCCGTCGAAATATGCCAGCCCGTGTTCGTCCGACGGAAAATGGGACGGCACCCAGTCCAGAATCACCCCGATGTCGTTCTGGTGAAGGTAGTCCACCAGGAACATGAAATCCTGCGGCGTGCCGTAGCGGCTGGTGGGCGCGAAGAACCCGGTGATCTGGTATCCCCAGGATCCACGGAACGGGTGCTCCATAATCGGCATGAACTCGACATGGGTGAAGCCGGCGCGCTTCACGTAGTCGGCCAGTTTGGGGGCAAGCTCGCGGTAGCTCAGGGAGCGGTTGTTCTCTTCCGGCACGCGCATCCAGGAGCCGATGTGAACTTCATACACCGACATGGGCGCTTGCAGTGAATTTCGCGTGTGGCGGATCTGCATCCATTGCCGGTCGCCCCACTGGTAATCGAGGTCGCGCACGATGGAGGCGGTCCGCGGCGGCGCTTCGGCGAAAAACGCGAATGGGTCGGCCTTGTCCACGCGGTACCCGTGATAGCGCGAGACGATGTGGTACTTGTAGTGAGTGCCGTCGGTGAGACCCGGAACAAAGCCTTCCCAAATGCCGGAGGGGCCGCGCGACCGCAGGTGGTGCGTGTACTTGTTCCAGCCGTTGAACTCGCCCAACACGTTGACCTCTTCCGCGTCCGGCGCCCACACGGCGAAGTACACCCCTGGCTTGCCCTTCCATTCCGCCACGTGCGCGCCCATCTTTTCGTAGAGGCGGTTGTGCGCTCCTTCATTGAACAGGTGGAGATCGTAGTCGCTCAGGAGAGAGAAGTCGTAGGTCACGGGCGAGATTTGAATTTCCGTGTCAGGGGAGCGCATCAGGCCTCGATGTTACAGGTTCCGCCCCGATTAGAGCCCAACCATCCGTTCCCAGTTGCTAATGGTCAACGCCGGGAACCTGCTGCCGATCGTACTCCGACGCGAGAAGAATACAGCACGGAAAGACTGGATGGAACGCGTCCCCCTGGAACGCGCCAAAAATTAAGGTTGCAGCGACGGGCTGGTTGCTGCCAATCGGATTTCGCCGGATCGGTTCCCTACTAGCTGCCGCCCTTGGTCAGCCACGTCCAGACCGGCACGCCTTGCTGATCGCGCAGAACAATCTTGTTGTTGCCAAACTCGATCTCGCGCGCCAGGATGACATCTTTTTCGTCTACCCGGACCTTGGACCCGGTGATCGTCAACTGGTCGCCTTTCTTGAACGCGACCTCGAATTCCTTGAGAAAGCTGTTGGGGCAAAGCCGGACTTCGAGGATCTCGCTGCCCGACTTCACCATCAGGTAAATGCCGATTTGCCCCTTGGGATTCGGCACTTCCTTGATCTCCTCCACCGCCCCCTTGATGGTGACCTCTTTGGCCACATCGTACTTCGGAACCTCGGCGGCGGTCTTCTGCGCCATCACCAGTGGCGCCAGAAGGAACATGGCGGCCAAGCAAACCAGTGCAACCGACTTTGGTGCCAGCATGACTTGCTCCTTCCCGCGGCCACTCCAGCAGCCGCTCTTGCTTCGGAGCTATGCATTACAAGGCTACCCCTGTCGGTCCGCCAGTGCTGTGAGTTGCGTCACACCATGTAGCCCGTCGGTTACGCGCCAAGGCTTGCTGCCCGCCGCTGACCCGGTTACAGTTAGCCACACATTCCATGCTCTGGCTGTTGAAGACTCCACGATTTCTGACGCGCCTGGGCGCGCCGGTCGACCGCGACGAACAAAACCGCATCGAGCGCGTGCTCGCCTCCGCTCGGGTCTTTCTTGCCGGTTCGGGTCTGCTGGCGATTTCTCTCGATCCGACCGAGCCCTCCCGCTACGCCAGTTTTGCCTACGCCCTGTTAATCGGCTACGTGGGCTACAGTTTCGTTGTGTGGGCGGTGTTGAAGCGTTTCGAAGCCGTCGCCCCGGCTTATCCCTGGATTCACGTTATCGACCTTCTCTTTCCCGCCGTGTTCACGCTGTTCACCTCCGGTCCTAACAGCGCGTTTTTTATTTTTTTCGTTTTCGTTCTGACTGCCGCTGCTTTCCGCTGGGGCTTTGTCGAGACCTTCGCGACGGCGCTTGCCATCGTCACCCTCATGACCATTGAGGCGGTGATGCTGAGTTTCGGCCATCACCTGGGTACCTGGCTGGAAGGCGATTACGAAGTGAATCGATTTGTCATCCGGGCCACGTACTTGATTTTGCTCGGCATCCTGCTGGGCTACCTGGCCGAACAAGAGAAGCAATTGCGCGCCGAGGAAATTTTCGCCGGACGCGTGATCGGCAAGGCGCGCGTGGATGTCGGCCTGCGCGGCAGCATGCAGGCCGTTCTGGGCGAGTCCATGCGCCTGTACCTCTCGCCTCGTGCCCTCGCGATGGTCCAGCAGAAGGGTTCGGGACGCGTTTTCCTGTGGGAGTCCCACGCCTTGCCCGATGGGGGAAACAGCGTTGCCGGCTCGGAGGTCGGCCCCGAGGAACGGCCGCAGTATCTGGTCTCAATACCGGCGCACAGTTCCTATTCGCAACGCCGCGGCGCCCACTGGAGAACATGGGCCATCAATGCCGAAGGCAAGCACGCCCGTACCGACCCTGCCTGGTCACCCGCGGCTTGTCCACAACTGGGAGACGCCGCCTCCGTTCTTTCCGTCGGGTTGCACACCGGCCAGGAATGGAACGGCTGGTTGCTGCTGTTCGACGCCCGCATGGGCGACAAGCTGCAGGAACTTCGCTTCGCGCAGAAGCTGGTTCGCCAGATCGGGCCGGCGGTTCACAACGTCTACCTGCTGCGCCGATTACGTTCACGCGCCGGCGCGGTGGAACGTGCGCGCGTCGCCCGCGAACTGCACGACGGCGCCATCCAGGCGCTGATCGCCGTGGAGATGGAAGTGGACGTCCTGCGCCGCGAGGCCTCGCGAACCGAGGACCTCGTCAAAATCTCTCCCCGGCTGGAGCGCATCCAGGAGATGCTGCGGGAACAGGTGTTCGATCTGCGCACGCTGATGCAGCAGATGCGCCCCGTGGAATTCAGTCCCGCGCAACTGCTCGACCACTTGGCCGACATCGTCGAGCGTTTCCGCCGCGACTCCGGCATCACCGCGGAGTTTGTTTCCGTCCTGGACGACGTTGACCTGTCGCCGCGCCTCTGCCGCGAACTGGTGCGCATCACCCAGGAAGCGCTCGCCAACGTGCGCAAGCACAGCGGCGCCCGGCATGTGCTCGTCCGCTTCGGCGTCCGCCAGGGCCGGTGGACCCTGGAGGTGGAAGACGATGGGCGCGGTTTCGAGTTCCACGGCAAGAAATCCCTGGCCGAATTGGACGCCTCCCGAACAGGACCGGCCGTCATCAAGGAGCGCGTCCGTATTCACGGCGGCAATTTGGAGATAGAATCGCTCCCCGGACAGGGAACCCGGCTCGAGGTCACGTTCCCGCAAAAGGCACAAGCCACCTATGTCTAGCGCTCCCATCCGCATTCTGATCGCCGACGATCATGGAATTTTTCGTGACGGCCTGCGCCGCCTGCTGGAAGCCGAGCCCGGTCTGTGCGTCGTCGGTGAGGCTGCCGACGGCGCCGAAGCTGTCGCCCTGGTCGCGCAACTGCGGCCCGACATCCTGCTGCTGGACCTCGCCATGCCGCGCGTTGCCGGCATGGAAGTATTGCGCGAACTGGCCGCCGGCAAACACCCGGTGCGCACCATCCTGCTCACCGCCTCGGTGGAGCGGCCGCAGATCCTGGAGGCGCTGCAGCTCGGCGCTCGCGGCGTCGTGTTCAAGGAATCCGCCACCCAGGTGTTGCTCAAGAGCATCACCGCCGTCATGGCCGGAAGTTACTGGGTCGGCCGCGAGAGCGTGCCCGATCTCAAGGAACTGGTTCTGGATAGCGCCGCCCCGGAACAGCCCGGCGGACGCTACGGCCTCACCCGCCGCGAAATGCAGATGGTGGCCGCCATCGTCGAAGGCTCCAGCAACCGCGAGATTGCCCAGAAATTCAACGTGCGCGAGGACACCGTCAAGCACCACCTCACCAGCATCTTCAGCAAGCTCGAAGTCGCCACCCGCCTGGAGCTGGCGCTGTTTGCCATCGAGCACCGGCTGGTCAGCAAGAGCGGCGCGCCCGAAAAGGCCCGGGCCTGAGCTCTGGTTACACCCGGATGTGATGCAAATCACATGGCCTTAGTTCAAAATGGCTATCCGTCACAGGCTCTCGTATCATAGGTCACAGCCGCGCCGTACAAGGCGCGCGACAATCGCCCCAGGTGAGGAGGTGCCGCAATGGCCGATGAGCGCGATGTCCTTGAAGTCCTGAAATTCGAACTTAACTTCCTGGAGCAGGGCGGCTACGGCCGGTCCGTGCACGCCCCCCATACGCCCACCCGTATCTTCCAGGATTCCATCAGTTGCCTCAACTTCAGCGACCCCCAGCGGCCCCATCCCTGCTCCGAGTGCATGCTCATCGATTTCGTTCCGGAGTCATGCCGGAATGAAAACGTTCCCTGCCACCACATTCCTCTTTCTCCCGCGGGCGAAACGGTCGCCACCCTGGATTCGCGCGATCGTCAGCAAAAATTGGAAGAGGCGGTGATTGTGTGGCTGCGCGCCGTCATCGCGCGCATGGAAAAGGAACGGCAGGCGCGCAGCGCTTGATCGGCAGGCCGCAAGAGGTTTCATTTTGGGAACTCCCGCTTGATTTCCACGCTCCCCCCCGCCGTGCGTGCGTTATAGACTTATTATTCTTCTTCATCTCCCGGGAGCATGTTCATGAAACGCGAATTCACTTCGCTGTCTCCGCAAGAGGCCCTGCACGTCGCCATCTTCATTGAAGAGCGCAATGCCGAACTCTACCAGCAGTTCGCCGAGCTGTTCGGCGAATTCAAGGATCCCGATTCGCTGGAGATCGCGCAGGTTTTCTGGGACATGGCCATCGAGGAGCGCAGTCACGGCACCATGCTGCAGGAGCGCTATTTCGACCGCTATGGAACCCAGGCTTGTGTGGTGACCGAGGAAGACATCTGCGAGCTGCTGGAAGTGCCGAAACTGGAGAGCGGCGAGCTGTTCTCCATCGGCCGCGGCAACGCCACCGTCGCGCCCCGCAAGGCCGCCCTACAGGTCGCGTTCGACGCGGAGGAGACCGCGATGCGTTACTACAGTCAACTGGTCGAGACGACCCACGACCGCAATCTCCGCTCCACCTATGCCGAACTGGCGAATTTCGAGGCCGACCACACGGAGTTTCTCCGCCGCAAGCTCAACGAAGTCAAGCGCGCCACCACCGGCGGGGATGTGGTGTAGTTGTTCCTGAAGCGTGCAGCCTGGAGCCCGCAGCCTTTCCGGGGCGGACTGGTCCCCAAACCACAACCTATTGCGGGGACCTGAGTGAAGTGGATACCCATCTTAAATAGAATTCAGAGGCACAGTAGCGGTCGCCCACGAACTCCGTGGAATTGAATAATAGACTTGTGTTGCCGCTCTTGCATTGCAGGTACTCGCGGGGTCCGGTACCCAGTACACCACGGCTTCACCAGTAGGGTTGAAGTTTTCAACAATCGCGAGTATGTAATGCCGAGCGTGAGCCCGTGCTTGTTGCCACTCGCGTGAAGTCAGGCTTGGTGAACATAAACCAAGAGAGCTCTTCGCATCTACATAACGCGTCTCGCGGCCTTGCTGCGCGAGGAGGTCATATCCGAGGTGCTGGCGCGAGACGTCGTAAACGGTCCAACCAGCATTTCTGAGCGCAGCTGCAACGTACTGTTCGCATTCCCACCCGGTGTTCACAGCAGGTGGAGCAACAGGGGTGCCTGTGAGAACAGGCTGGCGCGGCGGCTGAGCTGCACGGGCTCGCCTACCTCTGCCCGTCCTGATTCGCAGTGTTGGTGCGGCAGCCGCCGTAACTGCCCCAGTTGCGGCGTAAGTAATACCAGGTATTTCGCGAATTAGGCGAGAGTTAAATTGATTCGTCGGATCGCGGTCAAAATATGCGTCAAGCTCCTCGTCTGACAAATTGAAATCGCTCGCAAAATCAGCTGTGTCGACGTTGGGCCGGGTCGCCGTTATTAGTCCCGGCAAAGCGTCGTAATACAAAGCGATGATTGCAGGGACAAGAGGTATTCTTGTGTTCCCCGGAGCCACATATGGCGTGTAGTTCTGAATGTTCATCAAATCCAGAACTGCATATCCGGCACCGCCAGGATCAATTCTTAGCCACTTTCGATGATCTTCATTCCGATATCGCGCAACAGTCGCACACAAACGGCAGGTCGCCCCGGCCAATTGTCCCGGCGCCTCGGGATTGAGATACCTACACTCCACTCGCGGCTCATTCAAGAATGTTGAACT
Organism: Terriglobales bacterium; assembly: GCA_049509755.1. Classification (GTDB taxonomy): domain Bacteria; phylum Acidobacteriota; class Terriglobia; order Terriglobales; family Acidobacteriaceae; genus JAIQGF01. The sequence continues at coordinate 74,337 of JBEKZP010000011.1, forward strand.
TGCAAGGTCTTGAGGTGGCGCATAACAGCCGATGCCCTTTTGAAGGTTGAAGTTGTTGCGCCAAGTGTTCTGAGTTGTTGTGTTGCCCGGCCCAATCAATCCTGTCCGCGCGTGATAGCGGTTCTCAAAAAGCGCGATTACGCAATCGTTCAGGGGGCGTGATGCTTTAGCGAAGAGATCGTCAACAAGGGTCTGCAGAACCTCTGTGGAAACAAACTGTCCGGAGAACATGCTCGGAAGTTCATTCTGGTAGAACTTCATTGCGAGAAACAGCTGAACGAATCTGCCCCGAAGCGCGCGGCCAGGGAGTCGTCGGTGTTCCGCCAACGCAACCATTGACGATCGGTACGCTGCCGGAATTGTGACATCAATCAAGTGGCCCGTCCCTCAAGGCGCTAATGAACTCTGCAGCAGCAAATTCGCCTCGCATGAATTTCTGGTAAATGCTGCGCGGTTCACAAACGTAGTCCAATGCACTTGCATCTTGCCCAGGTCTTACCGGCGGCAGATCGGATAGAGCTTTTTCGACCGATATGCAAACTGGTAGCCGCTGCAACAGAGGTGCGGACAAAGGCAGCGCAGTCACGGGCTCTGGCTGAGAAGGGGCAGAAACGCCGGGACGCACGCCCACAACGATAACGCGCATCCGTCTCTGAGGGACCGCGTATCCTTCGGCACCTAATTTCCAAACGTGGACCATGAAGCCTTCTGCTGCTAGCTCATCGCAAATGGTTCGGAATACCGCCCCGCCCAGCATGTTGAGTATGCCCGGAACGTTCTCGAACGCAAATCCGTCCGGTTCCAGAGCTGCTAACATTTTTCTGAAATACGCAAAAAGACCATTCCGCTCGTCTGTGAGTGAGCGTCTCTCCCCAGCAGTCGAAAACCCTTGGCACGGTGGACCTCCGACCACGAAAAACGGCCTTCCGGATGTCAATCGTGAACGGGTTGCTTTGACAATAGCCTCAAAAACTTCGGTTCGCCGAATATCGCCAGCGATTACGCCATCATGGATATTCTGCGACTGCGTCTTTAAAGCTGTCTCATCAATATCTGTTGCGAGTAACGGCCTCCAACCCGCCCAAACGAATCCTAGCGACATGCCACCTGCACCGCTGAACAGATCGATAAATTGTCCGGCCTCCCCAAGCTGTTTCGCAGTGAAAAATGCCAACAATGGCGGGACCGCATTGCCGATTTGCTGATTGACAGAACGTCGACTACCTGCAAAAACAAAGTTATCTGGGAAACTCTGCAACCGCGCGGCCTCTCTTTGAGAGATCAGTCGGTCCTCTTCGTAATGTATGTAGCAGCCGTTCCCCGGCCTATTGAAATATGTGCTGATCGTGTACGAAGGGAAATCGGGGTGCAGCCGACCGTAGTACGTCGATCGGCTGCCCTTCCCGGCTGCAAAGCTCGTCCTTATCTGCGCTAGACGCCTCGACGGAATTGACTCAGGGATATGCTTCCAATTCCCGCCGGGGGGGATGCACCGTATCATCTGCAAATCCAACGTGCTCAGTGCAGGGCAGTAATGATTGGCCAAAGGTACAACGAGCCCACTATCCGAAACAGCGGTCGCCACTCCACTGGGATGACGTGTGAACTTATGCGCCGCCAAAATTGGGTGCCCTCCCGTTTCTCCTCTGTACGAACATTGCAACCAATTCAGAAAATTCTGCCGCACTCAGGCCATACGCATCCGCAACGCTAGTTTCATAGTTTGGATAGGACTCGGGATAGCGGCGCAAGCAGCGGTCGGCGAGCCGAGCCAGTCGATTTGTCAGTTCCTGGTTATCGAGTGACGGTACGCGTACTCCTCTGACGGTACCTAGAGAAACGTGAGCCGTAGCCGAAAATGCCCTGACTTGTAACTCAAATGCGTAAGAGTTCAGCACAGCAAGTAGTGCTTTCAAACGAACCCTGTTGTCATCTTTGAAATACGCTACACTGAGTGAATTGCCAGTCACCCATCCGGGAGGAATCAATGTCGCGTGCATCCGGCGTTGTTGGCTTGGACGCGATACATCTCGCCAAGCAATTCTCCAGTGATCCGCAGATTTAGGTATCGCCGGACCGGTTTGTGGGCATACGTACAGGGTCGGCTGTTCCGTCACGCCGAACCTACCGATCATTCGCCCCTTTGCAAAAAAATACTGACCCCGACTCTTTAAAAAATCGACATGGCCGGTTTCGTCAAGCTCCCGGCCCGCCCACAGTGATCCGCCATTCTTGGCCTCGAGACTCGCGAAGGTCGGAAACGGTTGCAGCTTCGATAGCAGTCTCAAGCCGCTAAAGCCGAACTGCAGCGGCAAACGATACCCTACGCTCCTCAAATACTGAGCGTCCAGAGCATAAGCCGGTCTGGTGTTCGGTTGACACCGCTCATCGTAAATAGTTAACCGAAGCATGTTAGAAAATTGACCGTCGCGGCGTAGCACCATGGTGAGGCTCGGCTGATCCACATCCTCAAACAGTCGGGACTCTGCAGGAAAGCAAGCCAAATCGATGAGCTCATGCTGATTGATTATCCATGACCGCAGTCGCTCCGAGACTTGGTCAGCCATCAGCGATGCAGGTGAAACCACGCCGATGATGCCGCCTCGCCTTCCGAGACGTATCGCCAACTCTGTTCCGCAGCGAGACAAGTTGGTTCCCCATCCGGCGAATCTCACGCTCGGTTGTGCCAGTGGGAAGAGTTGAGCCAGCACTTCTCGCTCGGCTCTTAATTCGGCAATGTAAAGGCGCGATTTGGTCTTGCCCAGGGTCTGTAGTTCGCGGCGATCAGGCTTGAGTGTGTCCCAAGGCGGATTCGTTAGGACAATATCGAAAGTGTCGAACCAATTGGCCGCAGCAGGAAAAGTGTCCCAACAGTGAGGTTCAACAGAAACCGAAGCGCCCAAGCGTTTCCCGGCAGCATCAACTCTGCGCACGGCGTCGCGAACAGCCTTGGCGTCCGAGTCCCATAGATGCACAACCCATTTGGCTGTGTTGAGTGCGCACTCAGACTTGGCAAATTCCAGGAACCAAGCGATCAATCGCCCGTCGCCACAAAACGGATCAACGATATTGATCCGGTTAGCGCTAGCGTACGACCGAACCGCCGCTCTAACCACTGCCTCGCAGAGATGCTTGCCGATGGTTTCTGGCGTGTAAAAACGCCCGGTGACCCGACGCAATAGATTTTTCTGTTCGTTATTAAACCAGCCGTTTTCGCGCAGCAGCTTAGCGTGTTTCACATCTCCCCATGTGTGCGTCCCGCGTCTCATACTCGTCGCGGTGCGCGTATGAATCATGCTGTTGCGATTTGGACCGCAATATAGCACCTACGAGGCGAAACCACTATGCCGTTTCGGTGGAAATCAGGGCCGCAACGCCCCAATGGACAGAGAACTCTTTGGCGGTTGGCCAACCTTTTCGCGCAGCGCAGGGTGGCGGTTTTACAAGCTGGGTGGGGCTGTCTGTCGATCAGCAGCAAAGGCAAATTGGCGGCGGCTATTCGACTTTCCTGGCGCCTGAAGCCTGGAGCCTGAGGCCTGCGTTTCAATCCTTCTTGTGCGGCGCCATGATCGCGTCCGCCGGAAACGACTTGAACACCACCTCGCGCTGTTGCGCCGAGGTCTTGTGGTCCTTGTCCTCGGTGATTTGCGTCAGCGTGCCTTTGATTACGTGGTAAGCCTCCGCGCCCGGCGCCTTCCCTTCTCCGCGGTCCACGGTTCCCTTGAACTCGAATGCCACGCCGTGCACCGAGCGCGTGGTGAACGCCAGCTTGTTCCCCTGCATCGAACCCTTGGTGAACATGTGGTCCAGGAACGCGCCGCGGTCGCTGTCGCGCTCGCCGTAGCGGGAGATGAATCCGGTGACGCGTCCGTCCGGCTCCACGTCCACTTCCACGAACTCGCCTTCTCGCAGGAACGTGTACATGCCGGAAACATCGTCCGGTTTTGGCGCGGAGTCCCGAGCGCGCGCCCCTGTTGCGTGTTCTGCGGTGCTCTTGGGCGCATTCGCCTGCGCCCACGCGGCCGCGCTTGCCAGCATCACAAACACAGTCGCGAGCCGCGAGTAGCGAGTCGCGAGAAGTCGGAATCCGTGTTTCGGAATTAGCAAGTTGTCTCGCGTCTCGGGACTCGGGACTCGGGATCTCTTGCCTCGCGTCTCGGGACTCGGGACTCGGGACCTCATGGAGGGATGAACGAATGTGTACATAACAACAATCCTGAACTGCTGCTGTGATTAAACCACAAGCCGAGGCGCGCTCGGCGGCGAGTTTACGCGGCATTTGCTGCGTTATAATTCTGGAACACTTTGTCTTGAGGGTGGATGCAGCAAACTCCCGCTTACGAAGCACCTGAATCTTCCGTGCCGAGCCTGAGACCGCCAACTCTGCTGGTGGAATGGCCGGCAGGACATCGGGTGTTCCTGGAAAATCTGCGCGACCTGCTGCTGTTTCGCGGGTCGCCGAATCCACACGGCACGGCTGACGCCGAGTTCTGGCCTGACGTGTTTGTGCATCGTCCGGTGGCGTGGCGCAGCATGGCCTCTTCCGCGCTGTATCACGTGTTCGGCATCGTGGTGATTTACGGGATGTCGGTGACCTGGGTGCAGCGCGCGCCGCTCCCCACGCGCAGCCCGTTCGAGAACAGCAAGATCACCTATTACAACGTCTCCGAATATCTGCCGGAAATTGATACCGGCAGCGTTGCCGCGCCCGCGATCAAGGCGCGCAAAGGCGCACCGAAGTACGCGAAGCAGAGAATCATTTCGCTTCCGCCGGCGCCCGACAACTTCCGCCAGACCATCGTCACGCCAAGCCATATCAAGCTGCCCAACGACGTGGCGCTGCCGAACCTGGTCGCCTGGACGCCGATTCCCTCGGCAATCCCGGAAGCCGCGCTGGCGCAAACGCCATCGCAACTGAAGCTGCCGGCGATGACGCCGGAAGTGATTGCGCCTCCGCCTGCAATCGAGTCGGCGAGGTCGAGGAACCGCCTGGCGAATGTTCCCGAACCATCGGTGATTGAGCCGCCAGTTTCCACCAGCGCGGCGGCGCGTCCGCTGGGCGCGATGAACGTGGCGCGACTGGATCCGACGGTTGCCGCGCCCAATCTTCCAGTGCCGGCACAACGCGCAGTGATGGTGAATCCGGCGGACGGCGCGAGTTCGCAGAACGCGGCCGTGCAGCCTCCGCCGAATGTGGCGGGAATCGGCAACGGCAAGCGCGCGTCCGGACAATTGATCGCGCTCGGCCTCGATCCCGCGGCGGTGAACGGTCCGATCAGTGTGCCCAACGGCAGCCGACAAGGACAATTCGCGGCGACGCCGGAAGGAAATCCCAATGCGCCGGGAACGCCTGAGATCAAGGGAGGAGGCACGAACGGCGGCGGAAACGGACGCGGCAGCAATGGCGGAGGCGGAACAGGATCGGGTCCGCCAGGAATCTCGGTTGGACCAGCGCCGTCGCAACCGACATCGGGCGCGGTGGCGCAAGGCGATCCGTTGGCTGCGCTCATGTCGAATCCGAACGCACCGAAGCAGCCGACGACGACGGTGGCAAAGCTGGAGCGTCGGCGAATGGCGGACGTCGGACGCGCGCGGTCATCGCCGGCGACGCTGAACGCGCCATCCAAGATTGAGGAGAAGGTGTTCGGCGCCAAGCGCTATTACTCGATGACGCTGAACATGCCGAATCTGGCGAGCGCGGGCGGAAGCTGGATCATCCGCTTCGCCGAGCTGAACGAGTCGACAGTGAAGGGCGAAGTGACCGCGCCGCAGGCAATGGTGAAAGTTGATCCTGCGTATCCCGCGGAACTGATGCGCGATCGCGTGGAAGGAACGGTGACGCTGTACGCAGTCATCCGCAAAGACGGAACCGTGGGCGAAGTGAGAGTGCTGCACGGAGTGGAAGAACGGTTGGATGAGAGCGCGCGCGTGGCGCTCTCGAGGTGGAAGTTTCATCCGGCGACGAAGAATGGTTCCGCGGTTGACCTGGAAACAGTGGTGCAGATTCCGTTTGTCGTGAGGAAAATGCCGTTTTGAAATTTGGCTGAATCGCAGATCGAGAAATTAGTAACCATCTGGTCAACCCTAGGTACCGCCCTCCCCCTCCCTTTCTAATCGAACCAGCAACTTACGTGCAGGTAACCTGCAGAAATCCCAGGTTATCTGGGGCGGGCCAGACTGTGGGGTTGGACTCCTGCGGAGGGCGCAAAACGTGTTTGTGCGCGGGTCTTGTGCCGGCGTTTGTGGTTCCCACAATCGGGCAGGGAGTATTCTTCAGCCATGGACAAGAAGGAGATCAATTCCCCAAAGTTGACCGCGAATTTTCTCTTCTGGGTTTGTGGCGTGGGAGGTTTGCTGGTGCTGATCTTCTTAGCTCATTTCGTCTGGCGGATTCTATGATCATGAGCGGCGAGTGCAAAACAGCCCTAATGAGATGGTCCGCCGCCTCGATTATTCCTGAAGTGGCATGATCGTGCAGCAGCACAGATCAGAGGACTCATCGCATGGCGGGTGGGCCACCCGCCGTGCACTCCCTCACCGCGCCCCGAACCAAAATGGGAGCCCTTCCTACTTCGCCACTCTCTTCAATTTTCGAGTCGATTTTCTAGATTTTCGTCTTTTCTTCGCTGTAGAGTTTATGGCACAATCGTGCACTGAATCAGGGCTGGTAATCAGGGTGGTGCACCGATGTTGCGGCATACCCAAGTTGCTGTAATACTTCGAGTTAGACATGTCTTCCACAAGAGAGCCGCGTTTTGCGAGTTATCCAAGGATTGCGGCTTTTGTATACCGAGTTGATTATTCGTAGACGGGCAGTGCAATGAGAACAGACTTAATCGCGGTGGACCTATTCGCGGGCGCAGGCGGCTTGAGCCTCGGCTTCCAACAGGCCGGGTTCGCAGTGCTTGCCGCCGTTGAACACGACCCAATCCACTGCGCAACTCACGAGTTCAACTTTCCGCAGTGTTCGGTGATCTGCCGTAGCGTTGCAGATATAGATGGCGATTACATCCGTTCACATTCCCCAATTGGCGAAGCGGATATCACGGTTGTTATTGGAGGGGCGCCCTGCCAGGGATTTAGCCTGATTGGCAAGAGGGCGCTCGATGACCCGAGGAACGGGCTCGCGCGACAGTTCGTAAGACTTGTCGGCGAATTGCGCCCGAGGTTTTTCGTTTTCGAAAATGTGAAGGGCCTCACCATCGGGCGGCATAGGCTCCTGCTCCAGGAGATCATCGACGATTTTAAGGACCTCGGTTATTCGGTACGGGAGCCATTCCGCGTCCTCAATGCCCTCCACTACGGTGTGCCGCAGTCGCGCGAGCGCCTCTTCCTGATTGGGGCCAAGAAAGGCGTGCGGCTGCCCGCGTATCCGGTGCCGACGCATGAGCCTAACCGAGGGGCCAACAGCCTACTTGACCTGCCTTTTACTCCCACTGTCTGGGACGCGATAGGCGATCTGCCTGAGGTGGAAGACCACGACGAGCTGTTGGACTGCGACTCCACACATGCAAGATTCGGCCGCCCCAGCGATTACGCCAAGATGCTGCGCCAACGTCGCATCAGTGGCAACGGCCTGAAGCTACTCACGTCCAGTCTTAGAACCGTGCACACGTCTCTTTCCAGGAGGCGCTTCGCGCAAACTGCCCCAGGCCGTGTGGAGAAAGTCAGTCGCTTCTTCAAGCTGGATCCACGCGGCTACTGCAATACTCTCCGCTCTGGTACGGCGAGCGATAGGGGCGCATTCACGTCGCCGCGTCCCATACATCCCTACACACCCAGATGCATCACAGTGCGAGAAGCCGCGCGGCTGCACTCTTATCCCGACTGGTTTCGCTTCCACGTCACTAAGTGGCATGGCTTCCGACAGATCGGGAACTCCGTGCCCCCTCTCCTCGCAAGCGCCGTCGCCCAAGAAATAGCAAGGGCGATGAACGCATCGGTTATAGTGTCTTCGGAAACTCCTCAGGTCGGGGACGAGGCCCTGCTTACTCTCGGCATGTCGCAGGCCGCCTCCCGGTATGGCGTTCCGCCGGATGTAATCCCGAAACGGAGGAGGACCGAAGAAGTCATCTATGCCTGAGAAAAACCGCTACGAGGCGCTCATAAGCAAGGTATTCCACAACCACTTCAAGAAGCGGAGCTCCCAATTCGAGTTTGAACGGGACGAGCTCCAGGCTGTAGCCAAAACGCTCGGAATCGCGCTTCCCAACAACCTTGGCGACGTGATTTATTCGTTCCGGTATAGGAGGCCGTTGCCGGCTGATGTTACAGCAACCGCGGGCAGGGGTAAGGAGTGGATCATCGAGCCTGCAGGAAGGTCGCGCTATCGCTTCAAGCTGACGAGGTTGGGGCGCATCGTTCCGCGGTCCGATCTCCTCGCTGTCAAAATCCCTGATGCGACGCCCGAGATCATCGCGGCAAACGCGAAAACTGACGAACAGGCGCTGCTCGCAAGAGTTCGCTACAATCGGCTGATCGACATCTTCTTGGGTATCACAACCTACTCTCTGCAGAACCACATGCGTACTACAGTGTCGGGGATGGGGCAGATTGAAATCGATGAAATTTATGTCGGCGTCAACCGCAATGGACAGCAATTTGTCATTCCGGTCCAGGCGAAGGGCGGAACCGACCAGCTTGCCGCCATACAGACTTTGCAGGACATCGCTTGCTGTGCCGAGAAATTCCCTAATCTCACCTGCCGACCTATATCGGCGCAGTTCGCAACTGATGAGACGATTGTGCTATTTGAGCTAGCAAAGGACGACGATGTAATCAAAGTCGTCGAGGAGAAGCACTACAAGCTGGTCCCGGCCGATTCCATTCAGGCATCCGACCTGAAGCAATACGCAAAGCGCTGAAGTTGAGTCATGGACAGGGTCTCCCCCGAAGTTCGATCCAAGATCATGGCTGCGGTGCGATCGCGCGGCAATTACAGCACGGAGCAGCGCATGGAAAGCCTTCTGCGCCGTAGCTACCTCAGTGGTTATCGAAAGCAGTGGCCCGTCATTGGGAGGCCGGATTTTGCCTGGCCCAAGTTGAAAGTCGCGTTGTTCATCGACGGATGCTGGTGGCACGGGTGCCCGCGATGCAAGCGCTGCAAGAAGCCGGCTAAGAGCAACGCAAAGTTCTGGCAGTCGAAGGTACTCGCGAACAAACGGCACGACCGCAAGGTGTCCCGCCAGCTAAGACGCGAAGGGTGGAAGGTCCTGCGCGTGTGGGAGTGCGCCGTGAGCTCAGAGCGGACGTTGGCGCGTATCGCTCGCACGGTTAAGAAGTAGACTAGGCGGGTGCCCCCGGGACCGACCAGCCGGACACCCAAGAAATCTTCCCCCGACAAGCTCACGGGAGGACTGATTTTATCCAGTTCAGTACGCGGTCGGCGAGCAGGGGTTGCTGCGAGCTGAAGCCGTGGTCGGCGCCATCCACGAACTGCACATCGACCTTGGGATTGTTTGCCGCCGCCTTGTGCAGGCGTTCCGCAATCTCCGGCTCGATCAACTTGTCGGCCTTGCCCTGCAGGATCAGGACCGGGTTCTTTACCTTCTGAATGTTCTGGTAGGGATCGGATTTGGCGGTGGGGCCGCGCAGGCTGAGCAGATAGCGCGGCGAGTAAAGAGCTTTTCCCAGAGGGCCCAAATCCACCAGCATCAGATCGCGGTCGCGACCCTCGGCTTGCATCCGGAGCGCGTCGCTGACCGTCTCCTGCGCCTTTTTCTGTCCAAACTGCCAGACATTCCACTGAAAAAGGTTGCCCGGCCCGCTGACCAGCACGGTGGCGGCTACGGAGGAATCACCGGACGCGGCCTGGTAATAGAGTACCCGGTTGGTGCCCATGCTCTGCCCCAGCAACACGATCTTGCTTGCTCCCAAGCTACGCAGGTGCTCGACGCCGGCGGCGATATCGCCCTGGTTGTCGGTGAAGTCGGAGGTCTTGGGGCCGGTATCGTGGTCGCGCATGTTGAGCGCAAGCACAACCATGCCCTGTTGCGCCGCGGCTCGGCCGAGATAGGGGAAATACGATTCGTAAAAATTTGCGCCAAAGCCATGCACCAACATGAGTCCAAGCGGGCTGGGCACGCTGGCCGGGCGGTACACGATACCGCTGAGGCGCACGCCGTCGGAAGTGGTCAGCGCAACCTGCTCGAGCGTGACCCCGGGCTTGGGGGGCGCTTGTGCGATGGCTGCCACGGCGCACAGCAGGACTGCAATGGCGATGGTGAATATCGCGGAAGATCGATGCTTCATGGCTGGAATTCTACCTGCAAACTCGAGGTTGAGCAGGACGCAATCTAATTCGAAAAGCGACTAGAACTGGTTTGGCTCTGTTGACATCCTGTCAAGCCGGAAGCTTATTCGTGCCGTCCCTACGGGACTCGGGCCATTATTGGGTGCGGTCTACCCGGCACTGACGTGCCGGGCTATCCTATGCCGCCCCTGCGGGGCTGGTTGCACCTGCGCGAGCAGCGCAGCAAACCCGGATGTCAACAGAGCCAACTGGTTTCAAAAGTACATTTTCGCCTCAGGGAAAATGTCCCTCAGGGGCTAAAGCCCACTATTTTTGCGGCCTCGAGCGGCACGGCTGAAGCCGTGCCCTTCCCAAAAAGTGCCCTACCCAAAAACTGCCCTACCCAAAAACTGCCCTACCCAAAAACTGCCCTACCCAAAAACTGCCCTACCCAAAAACTGCCCTACCCAAAAACTGCCCTACCCAAAAACCGCCCTTCCCAAAAACTGCCCTTCCCAAAAACTGCCCTACCCAAAAACTGCCCTTCCCAAAAACCGATTATTGAAACCAGCTCTACTGTCCTTGCATTGGCGGGCCACCCACCCTCAGTTGGCGGCTTGTTGGGGGTGTTGCAAGGTCAGGATGAGCACACTCGTGCGTCAGTTTCCGGTGTGGGCGGAGTGGGCGGATTCGGTGATGTGGTTCTCGACGTACTCGTAGATGGCTTCGTTGGTGCAAACCTCGTAATACTTAAGGTCGGTGCAGCTCTTGAAGGAGAAGTCGCTGGCGTCAATGCGCGGGATACGAGCTTCGCGCACGACGATGCGATGGAACATGCCACCGCCCAGCGGCACCAATCCGCTGTAAAGGAGAACCACCTCTTTCTCCCATAAGGTCGGCAGCTCGACTTGGTGGGCCTGCAGGGAGATCTCGTGTTGCAGGGCGTGAAAGGCGGATTCGCTCAGGTTGACGCCGCCGAGGTTGAAGCGCATGAGGAACTCGTCGGGATTGCCGCCGGTGTCTTCGTCCTCGACGGTCTTGAAGGTAAAGACGTTGAACATGGTTTCGGCGTCGGCGAGGAAGCGGCGCGCGCCTCGGTTGCAGGAGGAGAGGCGGTCGCTCTCGTTGAGCGCCCTGGAAATCATGATGCGCGTGCTGCCGTCCATGAGGTACATGGGGGCGGAGTCCTGGAAGGAGATGCCGATGCCCAGTTCCAGGGTAGGCAGGCCGTCCTTGCGCGAGAGCTGGTTGTAAGCGTGCACGATGGAGATCACCTCGCGCGCCATGACGCAGGTGCGCGCGACCGGGAAGCCCTGTTTGCCCTCGTAGCCGAACAGCGCCAGGATGATGGCGTCGCCCTCGATGAAAACCTTCGTGGCCTGGTACTTCGGGAGCAGCTTGTTGACCTGATCATAGAAATTCAGGCTGAAGTAGGAAGCGGGGTTGAGACCGCGCTCCATCAGGGTGCGGGTCAGGGTGGTGGAATCGCGCACGTCGGCTTTAAGAATGACGTGGTTGACCAGCTTGTCCTCGGCGGGCTTCTGCTCCTGGGGCAGGAGAAACTCGTACAGGGTGTTGTTGATGGCGGAGAGCTCGCGCAGGCGGTCGCTGCCAATGATGTTGATGGTGTCGAGCGCGCGGTTCAGGGCCTCGAGGCTGCGGAGGTCGCGATGGTAGCGGATGAGGTCGCGCAGGAAGCGGCCGGCAACCTTGGCGCGATCGGCGGCGCGGTAGCTGTTGAGGCGGCGCAGAGCGGCTTCGAAGTTGGCAGGCGAAAGGCGGCTGTGCTGCTCCAGCAGCCGCTCGACGCGGGTGCACTCGGTGCGGTTAATGAGCGCGTTCTTGAGCTGCTGAGGGTGGATGATGGGCGAATATTCGGCGAGCAAGGGAGCGGCTTCGTAGGCGGCGATGATGTGGTCCATGACGCCGTTGCGCTCCAGGATGTCGGTCCAGGCGGCAAGCAGCGCCTTCTGGGCGCGGCCCTTGGGCGTGGGATCTTCGGGAGATCCGGCGGCAACCAGCTCCTGCGCGTTCTCGGGGACGCTGAGCAGCGAATCAAGATCAAGGTGGTCCTGGCCTTCAGGGACGGGCAAGTCGAGGGAGGCGAGGAAGACGCGCACGATTTCCTGCAGGGTGGCGAAGCGGTCGGGGTCGCGCTCGAAGTTGCCGAGCATGACGTAGTGCTCGGCGTTGATGTAGTCGTCGCGGCCGTCCTCGGTGAATATCAGGCGGTTGAGAAGCAGGACGTACGCGGGAGGATCGGCGGCGCCGAGCAGCGCACGGCGCATGCGCGCCAGAGTTTCCTTTTCGACTTCGCGCAGAGTCTGGAACAGCTCCTGGCCGGCCTTGCGCAGCAACTGGCGCTTGGCGAGCTGGAAGGCAGCGCAGCGCTCGCGAATTTCGATGCCCTTGGGGATGTTGGCCTGGCGCGGCCCTTCGAACACACCCTGCCGGGCGCGGAGACGCTCCAGGATGGCATTGTATTGCGCGCTGAGTTCGGAGCGCAGCAACTTGATGACGGCGAGGCGGGCGAGCAGGTCGAGGCCGGCATTGCCGTCGCCCTTGGCCCAGTTGAGCGCCAGAATCATCAAGTCGGTGACGAAGCGCTTGAAATCGGCGGGATCGGCGCCGGGCTTGGGCAGCGGGCGCGGCGGCTCCCCTTTGCGCCAGAAAAAAGTTGGCGGCGCGATCAGCGGAATTTGCAGAGCGTCGGCGGCAACCAGATCTTCGACGTTGCCGTAGCGGGCGATGAGGCGGTGAACGTGCTGGCGAACGACGTCGACAAAAATTGGGCTGAGGTAGACGTCGTGGCGGACATTATCAATGCCGGTGAGCAGGCCGGCGAGCTCCAGGTTGGGAACGTAACCGGTCAGGGACACCTGGCGCGCAAGTTCGGACAAGCTCTCGCGCTGGAGAAACGGGAACTTCGCCATGGGTGCGAATCGGGGGGACGCTTGCGGTGCAAGAGGTTAGCATGAGTAGACGCCAAGGAGAATGTTACGTGGGTTATCAAGAAAGGTAGCTGGCGCCCCTTCGGGGCTAATCCGTAACCCGCGACCCGCGGGTCAGTTCAGCGAGCCTCAACCGGGCTTGGAATCGATGATGGATTCGCCGCGGTGGAACAGGGCCGGTACGGGCAGCGAAGATTCTTCGGCGACACGGCGGTTGATCTTCTCGATGTCCTTGCGGTCCCAACCCACGCTGGAGACTTCGATTTTGCCGCCGGGCGCGATAAGAAAAACTGTGGGCACGTTGGTCAGGTGGTAGGCGTTCGACGCCGGGTAGTGTTCGGGATCGTCGAGCAGGACCGGCATGGTGATGCCGTACTCGCGCAGGAACATTTGCGTTTCTTTTTTGGGATGCTGCGACACGGCAACGATCTGCGCCTTGCCCTGGTGCGCGCGATAGATGCGCTCCAGGAACGGCATGGCGTACTGGCACACCGGGCAGGTGACCTTGAAAAAGGCGAGCACGACCGGCCCGTGCTGAAGGGCGTGGCGCAGGGAAAACTGTCGGCCGCGCATGTCGGGAAGCGAAACTTCGGGCGCCGCTTTTCCCACGATGAGCGCAGGCATCCTGGACCTCCGAAAAGCAGTTTCAAGTTTCAGTTTCAGTTTCAGCGAAGCTGGCTAGGACTGATTCGTATCTTGAAACCGAACCCATGATTCTAAATCAGCGCGGCGCGGCGGAGAATCCTGCGCGCCAATCCGGTGAGGGGAAGAGCGGCGGCGTCCTGCAGCGGGAACCAGCGGCCGCCCCGCAGACCGGCGGCGGGAACGCGGCAGACGTGGACGGTGTGGTCAGTGACAGTGATGGAGTGGCGGAGGGTGAAATCGGGTGGGAGGAGGTTGTTCGAACTCCCACATCTGCCAACTACAGGCAGATGTGGGGCACCATCGGGCAGATGGGGGGCACCGTTACCAGCACCGTTACCGGCACCATCATCGTTGGAGAGTTGGGGAAGCTCCCACATGCCGGGCATGAGCGACTCGCGCCGGCCACGGCGGACAAGATAGACACGGCCGTCGCGGGCGGCAAGGCCATAAGTGATCTCGGCGGTTTTGCGCGGCGGCCTGGCCCGACGCTGGAGCGGACCGCGAGTGGCGCACTGGGGACGGAGGGGGCAGGCGTCACAGCGCGGGGATACGGGCAGGCAGACGAGCGCGCCCAATTCCATCATCGCCTGGTTGAAGTTGCCGGGGGAGCGCGGGCTGAGCAATTGCTGGGCGGCATTCCAGATTCGCGACAGGGGCTGCCTGCGCCAACCGAGTAAGCGGCGCAGAACGCGCTCGACGTTGCCGTCCACCACGGCGCACGGTTCATGAAACGCGATGCTGGCGATGGCGCCGGCGGTGTAGCGGCCGATGCCGGGGAGAGCGTGCAGAGCTTCCGCATTGCCAGGCAGGTTGCCGCCATGGTGGCGCACGACGATGCGCGCCGCGCTGTGAAGCGCTCGGGCACGGCGGTAATACCCGAGACCGCTCCAGGCGGCAAGCACGTCTTGCAGCCTGGCGGCGGCCAAGGTCTTCACGCCGGGAAAGCGGCGGAGAAATTCGGCGTAATGCTCGAGCACGGCGCCGACCCTGGTCTGCTGCAGCATGATTTCGGAAATCCAGATGCGGTAGGGGTCAAGGCCTTGCCGCCACGGCAACGGGCGGCGGTGGGCGGCGAACCAGCGCAGCAGGGCGGCGCGAAACATGCGCTGCTCAGCGGAGGTCAACGAAATAGAGTTGCCGGGCAAGACGTTGCGCGCATTTTAAAGGTGCGGGGGCGCAAAGTCATCCGAGTGCCCGGGAAATGCTAAAACACTTGCTGGAACCCAACGTCCACCACGTCGCGGAACTTGGGAGTGCCCGGCGGCAGCTTGGTGACGTCCAGAAAATCGAGGTCGAAAGCGTAGTTACGAGTCGGAGGTGAGTAGACGGTGCCGCAGCACTTGAATATCCCCGTAGCATATTGCGAATAGTAGAGGCTCACCATCGATCCCATGTAGTTGGAGGTGCTGCCCCCCCAGTTTTCCAGATAGCGCAGGAAATTATGCACACCGCCATCAGTGCCGAAGTCTCTGGGCACAGTGGGTGATCCTCCCCACGTCGGTATGGGAAAATTGATATTCTTCCCCGACGCAATGGCAACCCGGAAGTAGGTGGTGGCCCCGGTGCGGCCTGCAACGTCCGTCGGACTGCTAAAGCTTTCCAGGTCGGTCCAGCCATTGGACAGGAGTGTCACGGTGTCCCCAATGACGGCAGATTCAGCGTGCGCGCCGGTGAACGTGCTGGCGACACTGGAATTGTAGTCACCGAGAACGTAAGCCGGGTTCTCGGTGGCCAGGGTGAAGCCTCCGCCGCCGACGGGCGTCGAATCCCAGCGAACTGGAACGTTGCCTCGGCTGCCGTCGACCAGTCGGACCGCATGCCGCGCACCGGAGATCCAATTCTTGCGCGCCATGTTCATGCAGTCGATCGCCGTGTTCGGGTTGCCTGAGTTAGCTGCGCCAAAGCCCAGGCCAACGTCGGTGGCGCCCCAAACGTCCAATTTACCGTTGCCATCCGCATCCTCGCCGGTATCCAGGGTTCCATTCGGCGTACCGGCGGCGACGGCGGGATTGATCACGTCTTCAAAACCGTACTCGCCGTTCTTCACACTTCCGGCGTTCGGATTTGCCAACATTCCGCGCCGATCCGAGAAGTACAGCACGTATCCGTTTTGCGTCACTGCTTCCGTCGACTTACCGTTGGCGCCGGTGGTGCCATTGAGCCATCTCTGCAGATTTTTGACGTCAATTTCGACCGCGTTCATCACGCCGCTAACAAAGCAAGTCGTGGAAGCGCGCTGGTTTTCGCGCAGTTCGCCTTCACGAGCGTCATAGAAATTAATCGGATACCAGTTGTAGCGGGTGGCGCTGGTGGCATCGTTGCCATCGCCGTAGTAATACCTGTTGGAGTGAGGATCCGTCTGGACCTCCGGCGGTTTCGAGATCCCACATCTCTTGCTACTGCCGCTTCCTGAACATACTTGCACGGCACCGGCTGTATCGAGAACACCATTCCCCACTCGATCGGCAGGCTGTTGAAACAGCAGGATTGCATTGGGATGCACCGGATTGGGGGTGGCTGCCGTGGGAGGAGTCATGCCGCGTGCAAATCCCAGTTCCAACCACTCCTTGGTGACCGGCAAATATGTGCCGTCGCTTTGGCGGGTCTCCACCCGCAAGTAGCCGTCGATCAGGTTCCATGTGGTCGGCGGAGCCGGTGGAATGGAGGGGGCGGGGGCCACGAGAAGTAACGCTGCCGCCTGTGCCGCAGTCGCGAAACAGGCCGGAGGGGCAATCGGATTGGCGGTGCTGACGAAGGGTGCATAGCCCGTAGCCGGAACCGTAAAGACGGCGGCCTTGGGGTTCGTCACATTCACGGGCAGCGTCTCGTAGTTCAGCAACGTGAAAGCGGCGCTCGCGGGCGCCGGAGTGTTGGGTAGAGTTACCCAATCGGCGGGTAGGCATCTCTGACCGGTCGTACCATTCCATGTGGTCGGGTCCTGCACCGCACTCGATGCTTCGGCAAACCACGTCATGTAGGGCTTACCCGAACCGGAAGGCATGGCACCCAATCCGGCTGGCACCGCCGCCGGTACACCTTTACTGTAATCAGGAGCGGCCGAATTGGTCTGTACATTGGCCAGGCGAATGTTGTTTGCGTCGCCGGCGCCTCCCGGAAGTTCGGCCGGATCATCGGAGAGCAGCACGCGAATTTGCGCCTGATTGTACAAGCGCGATTCACCCAAAGCAGAAGTCGCCGACTCGCCCGCCGTCGGACGCCGCAGGATTTCGATGGCATTAACGCCACTCTGAACAAAGGAGAGGGTCAGGGGCTTGACCCCGGTGCTGCCGCTCAAAATTATGCTGTGATAGGTTGACGTCGACAGCGAAGTCCAATTGGTGTTGACGGTGCCCGTTCCGCCATAGGTAGGGGTCGGGCCATTTTTGGAGCTGCCCTCGTTCGTCGGGGTCACGGTAAGGTTGCGGCATGCTGGTTGGGTGCCGTCACATCCGGCGGTGGTCGTCGGAATGTTGATGGCTGCCGTGCGGGCCGGGTTAGTAATAGAACTCGCTCCGTTAGCCAACTGGTCGCGGACCACATCTCCCGCGGCGCGGATGACGGTGTGGAAGGTGAGGGTGCCCTCAGCGGCCAGAAACAGATTGCCATTGGTCTGCGTACGACCGTTGAAGTCGAAAGGAGGGCCGGGGAAAAAGCTGAGATCGCTTTGGGAAAACACACCAAATTGGAAAACGGGGATTAAAGCCACTTCAACCTGACGCTGCATGCTCACTTCTTCACCGCCGGGCCGGTCCGCCGTCACCTGCAAGGTGAGAGGAACGATCTGTGCGATCAGTCCGGCGTTGGGCCCTTGACTGATGGTCTGCACCCGCCAGGGAGGAGCTGCACAGCCGACGGGAAGAACGGGAATGGTGATGGCGTACGTGGCGTAGGTAACTCCCACGTCCGCAAGCGAGGGAAACCCGTTTTGCAGGGCTGTAATGTCACACCAATTCGGGGCGGCATTGCGAGCATATAGGTTACCGAGGTCGGCAGTGAGTTTTTCCATGCCTGCCTCAGCTCCGTAATAGGCCAAATTGTTGCCCGAATCGGTTTTCTGCAGGCGCTGGTCGGTATTCACCTTGATCAGAACGGCAACCGCCAATGCCGACATCAGCAACAACAACAACAATGCCGAGATCAGCGCCATACCGCGCTGGGCGTGGGTGCGATGCAAGCGTAAATTTTGGTCTGTCATTCCTGAAACCTCAGTTGTAACGGTCGTGGAAGCTCAGGTTGCGCGGACCAATGGAGGTGGTTAGGGAGAGGTGATCGTAAACCCCCTGAGCATTGGGACGGGGGGAGCGCACCGAGATGGTGATGTTGACTTTTCGAATCTGGTTCGGTACCGCTACGGCAGGAGACCCGATAGCTGCGTCGGGCAAGGCTGCCGTAAGAGTGCTGGTGTTGGTGTCGAAGACGTCGTAGGTGAACTGCAAATCCTCAATGTGGTCCGCTACCGGGGTAGGAGTTCGAGCGCCAATCTGTCGCATCAACTGCGTATCCGGACCGTTGGGAGTGGTGGTCGTCTGGATGAAGTAGGTGATCATCATGATGCGAGAAACGGTAATCGCAGGGTAATAGGGAGCGGCTCCGGGTACGGGGCTAAACTCCAAGGACTTGATATTCCCCGCGGTAGCGCCGGACTGGTTGATGTTCAAGGGATCGAGGTTGGTAAATGAGATCACGCCGGTGGCGGCGACAAAGTTGGTCACTACCCCAACCGCAGCGCCGGTGGAATTCTGCAGGAGCAACACGTCGCCGACAGTCAACCCGACATCGGAAGCATTGAGCGCCGGGGTTGTGCCGGCGGGCATGGTTAGGGTGCTGCCGTTCTTGGCAGCCACCTGAGTGGGGTAGGCACTCCAGTTCAGCGTAGGGTCAATGTAGGTGATGATAATCGCGTCACTGGCTCGCACTACGTTCGGCCCGACGCCGTTGGCAGGAGTGACCTTGTACAAAACTCCTTGCGTAAAAGTGTTGCCCGCCGTGATGTAGCATTTAACGCTGTCGCAAGCGAATTGGGGATTGGTCCCACCGGAAGCTGCGCTGGGAATGGGAATCCCCCCAATTGGGATCCCGGTCCCGGCCTGGTTCAAATCACGCGCCAGTTGATTTGCCGACGCTCTGATTTCGGACTGCATTTCCGACTGTTGCGTAACAATGGTGGAGACTTGCACGGACTTCTGGTACAAGCTCGTGGCCGCCGCCATCACCACCAGCATGACGGCGATGGCAATCATTAATTCGACGAATGTAAATCCCTTTTGCTTCATGGCGCTTACGGGTAACGAGAAATGAGTCCGCTGACTACGTAGTCGCGCTGTGGACGTCCAGGACTTGTCACCCGCACCGTGACCGCGATGTGCCGCAAGTCGGGATTGGTGCTGCCATCCGTATTGGTAACACTTGTGATCAGGATCTGGCGCTGGTAGTTCACCAGTGGGACGGTGACATCGTCGCTGGTGCCAAGCTTGCCATCGGGACCGGGCAAAATCATGCTATCCAAAGTTGTCGTATCTTGCGCGGTATCCACGATGCCGTTAGCCCCGGGCAAATACAAAGACTTGAACCCGTCGTTGAAGATTCCGCCGTTGGAAGCATTTTGAATGTCAGAAAAGGCGATCGAGGTATCATTGCGGGCGGCGTACACGCTTTCCAGCGTCTCACGCGCCTTTTGCTTGGCGATCAGATCCTCTCGCGAGAACTTGGTTGCGGATACAGCCTGCGCAAATACGGCCAGCAGGGCCATGAGACCCACCGAGAGAATTACAACGGCGAACATGACTTCAAGCAGGCTGAAGCCTGGCGAAGGCTTCGTCCTGGTTGGCAGACCCGAAGTTGGCAACTTGTTCATTCGGTCCATACTACCTTCGTACCGCTCTGAATCAGACGCCATCCCTTGACGCGCCCGGTGGCGCCGAGAACCGAAACGGCACGGCTTGACATCAATTCACCCGACCGGGCCACGTACACAACCCCATTGTTGAGACGATTTGCCGAATCCAGGGCTCTACCGTCGGGCTGAAAGAAAATTTGAGTACCACCGCCCCCGTAGTCCAGACTGAAATCAATCGCCGCTCCAGTCGTCGGCAGGGAGTCAGGCGTGGTTCCTCCACCGGAGGTCGGGATTCCCGAAATGGCGATAAATTGTGTGTCCACGGGCAAGTCGATGGTGCTGACGAAAGTGAACGACTGGATTTTTGTGACTGGATCCACCACCACCTGATCCAGTTGAATGGTTCGAGGAGCTAGGAAGCTGAGGCGGTATTTCCTCCGTTGGTCAATCGCGAGCCCGCGAGCATTGCGGACTTGGCCGAGAGTGGTCTGCAGCGCATTTTCCGCCCTTGCGCTCTTCAACGTGGGCACGAACTGAACTAGCGCCATCCCAGTTATGATCAGCGCGATTGCGATCACAAAGAACAGCTCAATGAGGCTGAATCCTCGCTGAGATCGGCGACACCGATTCACAGTATGCACCTCGGTCAGCTGCGCAAATTTATCCCACTTGTCCGAGCAGCGCAAGAGCCAGCCCCTTACCAAAGGTCCAGAACCCCGGCACTATGTTATCTCACAGAGAGGCTCTGGTAATCCTTCGGCTTGCCCGATAGCAGGTGTAAACCGCTGAAAAAGAATACGGTTGCTGTCTCGGGCCGCTCCAAACTGCGCACCACCAAAATCCCGTCGCTGTCCGGTTGCCCAACCGGAGCGCGCCCAGCCCACTGAATGGATTCAATAGCTTCCACGGGAACCCGAGCCACGATGGCGAGCTGCGGCAGGGCAAGATCGAATCGCAATTGGCCGTCAACTAACATCACCAGGCGCGCCGAACGAGGGTCGGCTCCATCGTTTCTCTTTAGGATATAAGCCACACCGCCGGTTGCGCCGTTGGTAAATGAGACGGGGATGCGGCCCGCCAACCTCGCCCCCTGCTGTTGCAACCACGATAACGCAGCGGGTTCGAAGTCCGTGGGCTGTGCCAGGCGCCATTGTTGAATGTCCGAGATCTGGGCTGCCTCGTTCCGTGAAATCCCGGCAGGACCAGGCGCAAGCGGTGGAGGAACGCTGGGCGCTTGATGAGCTCTATTTAGAACCAATATCGAAAGAATCAGCAAAATCGGAAAGCCGACATACGCAGTGCGGAACCAGTTCCATTGCCGCGCGAATCCGGAGCCGGCCTTGGTGGCGGCGGCGTCCGGCATTTGTACCGTAGCGTCGACGATTTTCGCCATCCCTTCGATCTGGCGGAGCACGTGTTGGTACACGTTATCCTCCGGCAAAACCAACTCGCTCAGTTCCAAGGTCCGATTCTCCAATGCGAGCAATGTTGAAGTAGAGGAGCACAGCTTCTCGACCTCCAACCTCACGTTAGAGGTAAATGCGATCCTGGCTTCCAAAGGGTGGTTGGTGCTGATGCGAAACCGTGCATCAAACCTCGGGTCGGCAGAGTGCAACGGTACTCGGCCAACTTCGCGCTCTTGGTTCCGCGGGATGCAAAACAGCGTAATGCTGGAAGGGACGGACATCTTTATATTGACGCCCGGTTTCAGATCCGACTGAGAAAATCGGACGGAAACCGGCCAGGAATGCGCCTTCCCGCGGAGTACGACGTCGTCGCCGTCACGTTCGGTCTTGCCGTGAATCGCTGTACCGAGCAACCGCACATCGCGGGCGATGTGACCGTACCCGCGCAATCTAAACTTGCCCAGCAGAACCTCGACGATGTAACCGAGCAATGGGATTGCGACTGCAAGAAGGAAGATCACGATCGGCGTGGGTGTGTCCATTGGGCCTCGCCGGCGGCGCTAGGGAAAATCCGCCCGGCAGGAAAGTTACGGCGCTGGTCTGGGTGGTAATTCTATTCCACTGTGTCAATTTCGCAGAGCCATCATGGACAAGCTAAGGAATGGCAAACGCGGTTCTTGGCGGCAATCGGCAGTTGACCTGCCGGCGCCGTATCGCGATCATCGGGTTGGCCGACTACCCGCGGAGTGTGCTCTCCGAGTGCGCCACCATGACCCAGCCCTTTTTCAATTGCTGCCAGACGCTAAGCGTCGAGGCATTGGAGGGTTGGCCGGCCCAATTCGCGCGCAGGGTGCAGGTAACCACCATGTCGCCGCCATTGAGCTGGGAATTACATTCGCTGAGGGAATAATCGGCCAGCGGCGCCCTTTGCAGATCGCGCAGGAAAGCGGCGCGGTCCATGGTCCCGCCGGGACCTGTGCCCGCGAAAGTGTCGGCGACGCGCCGGTCCACCTCGGCCCAATTTTTGGTCTGCACATCTTTCCAGAAGAGCTTCTCGATCTGTTCGCCGCCGGTGGCGCCAACCCAGCCGGAGGCCGGCTTGCTCCACATGTTGCAGGCGAGCGTGGGGGCGAGGAACAGGACGATGAGGAACAGGCGTTGGGACATAGCGCCGGACATTGTAGCAGCGCAAGACAGGAGTCAGTAGTCAGGAGTCAGCCGGTGAGTTGGCGCGCCTGACTACTGACTACCGACTCCTGACTCCTTCATTCAATCCGCGGAGCCGCCTCCGCACGAAACATCTTGTCCCTTGATGGCGTGCAATGGCTTGTCCAGCGGCACGGAATATTTCCGCTCGATCTTCTCGCGGAAGGTCGGGCCGGAGTTGTAAGCGCAGAACGGGTAAATGAGGCCGTTGGGCGCGGCGTAGTGAATGACGCAGCGCTTTACGCGCTCGATGTCGTAGTTGTACAGGTCCATGAAGTGCATGCCCGCGACCAGCAGGGTGCGGTAGGTATAGCGGCCATCCATGCCGTCGCGGCCGAGTTTCTTGTCGGTCATGCCCTGCAATGTCTGGAGAAATCTCTCAAAGGTGAGCCCCGGTGGCGCGAACTGCGGCTTGAAGTGGCGCTGCAACGACCGCCACGCTTTCACTTTGGTGAAGATCTGCAGGATAGAGCGGCGCGTGGAGCGCGAAAACTCGTCCATGTCCTGGAGCATGCCGCCGACGTCAATAAAGCGGGTCACGGGCACCGCGGTCTTGGTTTTATCGTCAACGAAAAGGTAGGTGCCCATCGAGCAATGCGGGTTGCAGGTGAGCGTGGGGACTTCTTCACCGCGCAAAGACGAGGCCAGCCGCGAGAAGGGGGAAACGCAGGCGAGCGGGAAGAAGTCCTGCATCGGGTCGAAGATTCCGGTCTGATCGGCCATGGCGTGCGCCCAGTCGCCGAGGGTAAAACGCTTGGCTTCGAGTTCGTTGCGGTTGATGCGCCCGGTGAAGGCGACCGGCTGAAAGCTGATGCCGGAGACGCAATCGATGTTGTCGATGGCCATGCGCACGATGTCGCCGATCTGGTGATCGTTGATGCCGCGCACGATGGTGGGCACGAACACGATCTTGATGCCGGCCTTGCGGGAATTCTCGATGCAGGCGAGCTTCTTATCCATCAACGACGCGCCGCGGGTGCGGCGGTAAATGTCGTCGCAGATGCCGTCGAACTGCAGGTAGAGCGTGGTGAGGCCGTGCTCTTTCGCCTTTTGCGCGAATTCGAGGTCGGCCAGCATGATGCCGTTGGTGGCCGCCTGAATGTGGGAGAAGCCCATGTCGCGCGCCATGGCGCAGATTTCAAAGAATTGCGGATGGATGGTGGGCTCGCCGCCGGAGAATTGCACGACGCGCCCGGCCACCGGCTTTTCGTCGCGCAACGCCTGCAGCATGCGGCGCACGTGGTTGATGTCGGGCTCGTAGAGGTAGCCCTGCACGTTGGCATTGGCGAAGCAGACCGGGCAGGTCAGGTTGCAGCGGTTGGTGAGATCGACGTTGGCGAGCACGGTGTGCGAAGTGTGCATCGAGCACAGGCCGCACTGCTCGGGGCAGCGCGTCGCGTTGGGAATAGCCGGGTTCTCGAGGCCGCGATTGTCGCCGAAGTGCCAATTCTCCATCTTCAGATAGAGTTTCACGTCGGGAGAAATGAGGTCGCGGAAACGGCCATGCGCCGCGCAACTCTTCTCCATGTACACCCTGCCCTCGTCTTCCACCAACCTCGCATCGATCAACTCGCTGCACTCCGGGCATAGCGATTGCGTGCTCCGCGGCAGGCCCTTTTGCACGGGCGTGATCGGTGAACCGGTGTAGGTCGTCTGCGGCTGGATGATCTTGAATTCCGCGCGGCGGCTCGGGGCGAAGGCCGGTTTCGGCGATGTTGGAATGGTTTGCGTGCTCAAAGCAAGGTCCTCCTCACTGGGTAGTCTCCAGCGCCAGCGGACAGCGACGTCCGGCACACTTCCGGTGACTGCTTGATTAGAACCCCAGCGGGGACAAATTCCCAAAACCGCTCCAATGCAGCCCGCCGCCGTTCGATGCAGCGCGGGGGCCGTTGACACCCGGAAACCGGCCGCGAATGCCGGTTCGTCACGGTTCAATGTGAGCCAGGTCACAAAGGCAAGTCTTCAGTCGCCGGTCGCCAGTCTTCAGGCAATCGGCAATCGGCAATCGGCAATCGGCAATCGGCAATCGAAAGGCAAACGCATTGAGCTGCAATCGTCAACGGGGCCGTTGCTATACTTCGTAAGCCGACCTATGCTCCGTCAAAAAACTGCTCGTTGCTCCGCATGGCTGTTAGCCGCCGCTCTTGTTTTGCCCCTTGCAGCTACCGCCCAGAACGTCACTCCCAACCTTTACTCCGGCATGCGGTGGCGCATGATCGGGCCGTTCCGCGGCGGGCGCAGCCTGACCGCCGCCGGAATCCGACCACCCCAGCAGGCGAAAACCGTGCCTGTTGGGGACCCCGGGCGCGGGCAGCGCGATGTCTATTACTTCGGCGCAGTCGGCGGCGGCGTGTGGAAGACGACCAATGGCGGCCGCACCTGGCAGCCGATTTTCGATGCGCAGCCGATCGCCTCGATCGGGTCGCTGGCGGTGGCGCCTTCGGATGCGAACATTATTTATGTGGGGACCGGCGAGGCCTCCATCCGCTCCGATATTTCCTTCGGCAATGGCATGTATAAATCCACCGACGCCGGACAGACGTGGCTTCACATCGGCTTGGAGGACACGCGCCACATCGGCCGGGTGCTGATTGACCCGAAGCACCCCAACATTGTTTTTGTGGCGGCGCTGGGGCATGCGTACGGGCCGAACCAGGAGCGTGGCGTCTTCCGCTCCACCGATGGCGGCCGCACCTGGCAGAAGGTCCTGTTTAAAGACGAAAACACGGGCGCGATTGACCTGGCATTCGATCCCGATAATTCGCGCATCATCTACGCCACCCTGTGGAATGCGCACCGGCCGGCATGGAGCACCTACGCGCCGATCCAGGGCGTGGGCAGCGGGTTGTACAAATCCACCGACGGCGGCACGACGTGGGCGCAGATCGCAGGCAATGGCCTGCCGGCCGCCGATTGGGGACGGGCTGGGATCGCCACGTCACGCGATGTGGTGTACCTGCTGGTTGATGTGTTGACGGGAAACGAAGGCGGACTCTATCGCTCCGACGATCGCGGCGCGACCTGGCGGCGGGTGAGCAACGACAGGCGCATCTTCGGAAGGCAATGGTATTTCGGCGAGGTCACGGCTGACCCGATGAACCCGGATGCCGTGTATGTGCCCAATGTCTCGCTGTACAAATCCAGTGATGGCGGCAAGACGTTTACCGCGCTCAAGGGCGCGCCCGGCGGCGACGATTATCATTTTCTGTGGCTCGATCCTGACGATGCGGCGCGCATGATCGTCGCCTGCGACCAAGGCACGGTAATCAGCGTGGACAGCGGCAAGACGTGGACATCGTGGTTCAACCAGCCGACGGCGCAGTTCTACCACGTCACCACCGACAACCAGTTTCCGTATTACGTTTACGGCGCGCAGCAGGACAGCGGCACGGTAGCGACCGCCAGCCGCAGCGATTACGGCTCGATCACCTATCGCGACTGGTATTCGGTGGGCGCGGGCGAGTCGGGGTACATCGCGCCCGATCCGAGCGACCCGAACACCGTGTACGGCGGCAGCACCTACGGCCGGCTGTTTCGATTCGACAAGCGCACCGGGCAATCGCAGGATATTTCGCCGACCGCGGTGGAAGAGTGGACGACGCCAATCACGGCGAAGAAGCTGCGCTTCTCCTGGACGTCACCGGTGGTGTTCTCGCCGCAGGACCCGAAGACGCTCTACATGGGGGCACAGTACGTGCTGCGCTCAACCGATCGCGGGAATTCATGGCAGCAGATCAGCCCGGATTTGACGGGATGCTCCTCTGCCGATGTGGCGCGGAAACCCTCGGCCGAGAAGGAGCAATCGGAACCGGTTTCCAACCTGAATGCGGTTTCGCGCTGCTATGGCGTGGTGTACACGATTGCGCCGTCGCCGGTGGACGCGAACACAATTTGGGCGGGAACGGACACGGGGCGGATTTTTGTTACGCGCGCTGGGGGAAACACGTGGACCGGACGCGATCTACAGCCGTGGAGCAAGATCAGCATGATCGAGGCCTCGCCATTCGGCGCGGGCACCGCATACGCCGCAGTGGACCGTCACCGCCTCGATGACTATGCTGCAGCAATTTTTCGCACGCGCGACTTCGGTAAGAGCTGGCAGCCGATTACGGCCGGGATCAGCACACCCGCTTTCGTGCGCGCCGTTCGCGAGGATCCCAAGCGCAAGGGCTTGCTCTATGCCGCCACCGAGATGGGCGTATACGTCTCGTTCGACGACGGCGATAGCTGGTCGCCGCTGCAGCTCAACCTGCCGGTTGCGCCGGTGCACGATCTCGTCGTGCATGACGACGATCTCGTGATCGCCACGCATGGGCGGTCGTTCTGGATTCTTGACGACCTGACGCCGCTGCGGCAGATTTCGCGCGACGTGGCGCATTCCGCGGCTTACCTGTTTGCGCCGCAGACCGCGATGCGGGTGCGCAGCGACGTTGGGCACGACACGCCGATTCCGCCCGACGAGCCCGCCGGGCAGAACCCGCCTGCGGGTGCGATCCTGGACTATTATCTCGGCGCCCCGGCGAAGGAAGTCACGCTGGAAATTCTGGACGCCAGCGGAAAAGTGGTGCGGCGGTTCTCTTCCGCGGACAAACCGTTCGAGGCGGAAAAGAATGTCGCGTTCCCAAGTTCCTGGTTCGTGCCGCCATCCAAAGTGGACACGACGGCCGGCGAGCATCGCTTGGTGTGGGACCTGCGTTATCCCGACCCGCCTAGCCTGCATAAGAATTACGACCTCTCGGCGGTGTATGGAGCCGGCATCAGCGGCTTGCCTCGCGGGCCGCTGGTGTTGCCCGGGACGTACCAGGTGCGCCTGACGGTGGACGGCAAGAACTACACGCAGCCGCTCACGGTGAAGCTTGACCCGCGGTTGAAGGTCACGGCCGCCGATCTGCAAAAGCAATTTGAATTGGAAATGGAGATCAGCGCGGCGCTGCAGCAGGCGTACGCGGCTTTGCAGGAGCGCAGACGCAATGCATCCGCAACACCGGCGCAGGAACAAGGCGACCCGCTCGCGCGG
This sequence comes from Terriglobales bacterium, assembly GCA_049509755.1. Taxonomy (GTDB): domain Bacteria; phylum Acidobacteriota; class Terriglobia; order Terriglobales; family Acidobacteriaceae; genus JAIQGF01. Next base: position 101,629 of record JBEKZP010000011.1, read on the forward strand.
ACGCTCAACAATCTTGCGAGCTTGCTGGAGGTGGTGGACACCGCCGACGCCGCGCCCACGCAGCAGACGCAGGAAGTGTGGCAGGAGTTGCGGGCGCGATTGGAGCAGGAACTTCAGCAGAAATGATGCCTGAGTTCGCGGCGATTCGACGGCCTCGTGAGCCGTGCGAGGTGAGTGTAGTACGCCGAGCAAACCTAGATCCCTCGCTACGCTCGGGATGACAACAATTCAGGATTGAGCCGAAAAAAGGCCACCGTTTCCGGTGGCCTGTACGGATGGAACACCCAGAACTTAGTCGCCCAGCACCGCTTCGCGCTCTTCGGGCTTGGCGTGACCGTTGCCGTTGCCATTCCCGTTGCCGTTACCATTCCCGTTGCCGTTCGCGGGCACGAGAGTGGTCAGCGGAATGAACCCTTCCTGCTGCTTTTCCTTGAGCACGACTTCCCGGTACAGCTTTTCCATCTTCTGGTTGTACGCGGGGTCGTTCTTCTGCTTGGCGTCGCGGGCGCGGATCTTCTCCTCGCGCGCGTTCTTGGCGATGCCCAGGTGCTCGAGATCGTGCTGCTCTTCTTCGGTGACCAGGTCGAGGTTCAGCTTGAGCGCCTTCAGTTGCACGCCGTCGCCGATCGAGACCTTCTTGCCGCCGGCAAAGATTTCGTGCCGCCCATGCTCCTCGTACCACTGGGTGAGGGTGGCGGTCATGTGCATTTTCTCGATAATGTTCCGCCAGCCGATGCCGGTGTTGTAGGCGCAGAAGCTGATCTCGCCTTCCTGCGTGGCGTAGGGGATGATGCACTGCTCGGTGCGCCGGAAGTCGTAGTTGTAGAGGTCCTGGAACCACATGCCGGCGATGAACAGGATGTTCCAGCGATCGTCGCGCCGCTTCTCCACGTCTTCCAAGGTGCGATCGGCGGTAACTTTTCCGTAGCCGCCACTCTGCGCCTTCTTGCTCACGCCGAAGCTCTTGTCGAGCTTCTTCAGGAACTCGAAAATGGTGAAGTGGGTGGTGGTCTTGAACGGGCTGTAGTTGCGCATCAGCGCCAGCGCCATGCCGACCGCTGACCAGAACTTGGTGCGGCCGCCGTCGGTGACCGTGGCGACATCGGTGGCAAACTGGTCGGCATTGATGAAGGCAGTGATTGGCGCGGATTCCTTGGTGATCTTGTCCACCATGATGCCCATGCCGACGCCGCAATTGGGATGGCAGCCACAACTCAGTTGCCCCCATTCGGCGGTGGGCCCGTGCACCAGGTCAGCCCAGTCGGAGAAAGTGGCCATGAAGGAAAGCGGGAACCAATCGCGCGCCGGTTCGCCCAGGCCGGCCATGCCTTTCACGTCGTGCGCCAGGTGCGCCAGGGTATAGCGCTGCGCGGTGCGACGCTCGTCGGTGATGGCCTCGTCGCGGCCGGTAAACGAGACGGGCTGGAACGAAACAAACGAGATCACCTTCGGGTTGTCGAGCGCAAATTTCACCAGGTTCCCGACCTGCTCGTTGTTAATCCCGTTGACGATGGTGACCACGGGCACGATGTCCACGCCCGCTTCATACAGGTTCTCGATCGCCTTCAACTTCACGTCAAACAGGTTGCCGACCTTGCGATGCGCGTTGGCGGCATTGCCGATGCCGTCGAACTGCAGGTACGCGTAGCGCAGGCCCGCTTCCGCCGCTTGCTTGCAGAATTCCTTGCTCTTGGCGAACTCGATTCCGTTGGTCGCCGCCTGCACCGAGGTATAGCCAACCTTGCGGGCGTAGCGAACCGCGTCCAGGAAATAGGGCGACAAGGTCGGTTCGCCGCCGGAAAACTGCACCGACATCTGCCGCTTCGGCTTGATGGAAATGGCGTTGTCGAGCAGCGTCTTGATCTCTTCCCACGTCAGCTCGTGCACGAACCCGACCTGGTTGGCGTCCATGAAGCAGGGATCGCACATCATGTTGCAGCGGTTGGTCAGGTCAATGGTGAGCACGGCGCCGCGGCCCCACTTCACCGTGCTGGTGCCGTGGTGGTGCAGCTTTTCGTCGTTGTGGGAGCGCATGTCGCGGCCCGGGAAGACGGCTTCGATGTGCTTGAACATGGTCGGGTCAATCGACATGACGTCTTCGAAGTGGCCATGCTTGGGGCAATCCTTCACCATCAGGATCTTGCCGTCGCGCTCGATAATCTGAGCCCTGATTTCGCCGACCTTTTCGTTGAGCAGGATCTCGTGCGGCAGCTTGCCGTCGAGAATCTGCTGCCGGATCTCGGGGACGCACTTCGGACACAGCGAGTCGGTGGCGCGCGGCCAACCGAGCGGCGGCTTTTGCTTTTCGTAGGATTTCAGAAGAGGTTTGTCGGACCATTTGGGCGTGAAGGAGGGCTTCTGGCCGAATCGGTTGCCGAATTCAAACACCCGCCAGGCCGCCTTAGCGGCGTACACCAACCCCAACTCGACAAACTTGATCGGCTTAGGCATCGTCAATCACCCTTTCGCGGTGGCACAGCAACAACAAACAACTAGAGATGAAATGCACCCCAACGCAGATGGATTAATTCCCCGCACGCCGGCCCCACGGCCCGGCACACTGCGGCCCACTGTGACTATGCTATCGGCTGCTGCCCTGCTGCCTCATTCATAAAGCATGAAAAGGGAGGATTTGGCCGTTCAGTGGAGCGCATGTGCATTAAACGGGGTCCACAATCGAGCGGCTAACTGCTTGAAAACAAGGAGAATTGGAGGGTTCGTTCGGCGTGATTGAGAGCCGCACCTGCCGGTGCAGTTGGCGCGAAGCATCGCAGGAGAGACCACCTCGTTGACGCAAGAGGTACGAGCGATTGATTCCGCGACCTAGTCCGGCCGATAATGAATGGGCCTGGCACAACGCTGCGAGCGTGGAAGACTGCAATGACTCAATCCGACAAACGCCGTTCTTCGCGACCTTCTTTCGAGGACGCCGGACGCAAGCTGGAAGAAGCTGCCCGCCGGCTGGAGCAGGAGACCGAGAAGTTCATCCGCTACCTCAACGACGAGGTGGTGCCGGAAGTTCGCCAGCACTCCAGCCGCGGACTGCGCCGGGCCTCGAAGGAAATTACGAAGTTCGCGGACTTTCTAGAACAGACGCAGAAAAAACGTCGTTAGTCGCTGGTCGATGGCCGATGGCCGCTTGGCCCCTCCACATATTCCATAATCGGCATTCGGCATTCGGCATTCGGCAATTCTTTTTTCTGTGTCTCTGTGTCTCTGTGTTCCTCGGTGCGCTGGGTTGCGGACACAAAAAACAGGCGCGCGTGCCGGTTCCGCAGCCACCGCCGCCGGCAACGGGTGCGACTCCGCCAGGAACTGCGACCACCCAGCCCCCGTTCGAGCCCGACGTGAAACCGCTGTTCGTACAGATGGGGAAGGCGAGCTGGTACGGCGCGCCCTTTCACAATCGGAAGGCGGCCAATGGCGAGACCTACGACATGAACGCGCTCACGGCGGCGCACCTGACCCTGCCGCTGAATTCCATCGTGCGCGTCACCAACATGAAGTCCGGGCAGAGTGTCACGGTGCGCATCACCGACCGCGGCCCGTTCGTGGAAGACCGCATCATCGATCTCTCCGCTGCCGCCGCGAAATCCATCGACGTGTGGCGCCGCGGCATCGCGCTGGTGAAGCTGGAAGTGCTGCAGTCGCCGGCTACGATCCGCACCGGAGGGCGCTGGGCAGTGCAGCTTGGCGGTTTCCCGGAGGAAGAAGAGGCGCGCCGCATCCAGAGCACACTTGCCCGGCGCTATCACACCGCGAAAGTGCTCGCCTTCAGCAGCCCGGTCGGCGACTGGTGGGTGCGGGTCCGCGTGCTGGACGACGACAAGCGCCGCGCGCAGGAAGTCGCCGACAGCAGCCCCGCGGCGCATCATCACACGTTCCTGGTGAGGCTGGATTAAGAGTTTCAGTTTCGAGTTTCAGTTTCAGTTGCCCCGCCCCACCCGCGAATTTCGGAATCTGTTTTGTGCGCAGGAACAGCAGATTCCTCCCCTTCGGCTTCGCTCAGGGTCGGAATGACAACATCTATCGTCGCAACTCTAGAAGTACTGACGTGCCGCCATGCCTGGTTTACTGAAATACTGAAAAGCTGAAATACTGGGCAGCTGAAACTGAAACTCGAAACTGAAAACATATGTCCGACTGTCTGTTCTGCAACATGATTGCCGGCAAGACCCCCTGCAAGAAGGTTTACGAGGACGAGCAAGTTTTCGTAATCGAGGACATTCACCCGCAGGCGCCGACGCACGTGCTCGTCATTCCCAAGAAGCACATTCGCGGCTTGAAGGAAGCGAAACCGGAGGACGCGGAGATCATCGGGCACTCGCATCTGGTAGCGGCGCAGATTGCGCGCGAGCGCGGCATCGAGGACGGCTACCGCACCGTGTACAACGTGGGCGCGCGATCGGGCCAGTCCGTCTTCCATTTGCATCTCCACCTGATTGGCGGGCGCGACATGAAGTGGCCGCCGGGATAAGAACGGAGGAGTTAGTAGTTAGGAGCTAGGGGTTAGGGGGCCGATATCAAGATCGGCCTTGCGCTAACTCCTAACTACTACCTACTAACTCCCCGCTAAGCCGCGAACATCGCCGACCTTAAATTGGGGATCGAGCTGGCATCAGGCGCGCCCGAAAATAATCGCGCTACAGGCGATAGGCGGCGATGAGCAGCAAGCCGAAAGCCACGCCGTGGGCAAGTTCGGTCCAGCCCAGCCGTTTGACCGTGAGCGACTGCGCCCCGGACTTGAACCACAGGAATCCGCGTACGAGCAAGGGCAGGAAGGCTACGATCGCCAATCCAGGCAGAAGGTGGACGCGCCAGGCGAACAGCAGCGCGGCTATCATCGCGAGCTGACCGAGAACAAACCAGCGTCCGCGCAGGAATTTTTCACGGAAACTTGCGGCGCGGGCGGAGTGAATTCGGAGCTGGACAAAATGGACCTGGTTTCCGGCGCAGATCCAGTTGGCCAGCCACAGTCCGAAGGCGCGCGCATCAAGCTGACCGGTTACCACATACCAGGCGGCGGGCGCGGCGGCGGTCAGGCCCAACGCCCCGATCATTTGCGCCGGCATGCGCGCGCTGCGCCCGAGTCTCTTGACCAGCGCCTGGGCGACAAACGCGACGGCGGCGACGGCGCCCAGGACCAGCAGCCCGCGATCGGCGCCATTCCAAAGCAGCGCCGTGATGCACACCATGGCGACCGAGCCCAGGGCCGCGATCGCCAGCAGCAGCCAGTTTGATTCCGAGGCCGATTGCGCGCGCATCGGCGACGTGCCCAGCGCGCTCTCCACCGGAGTCCGCATCCAGAACAACGCCAGCGCGGCGACGGTGAACTCCGCCAGCGGCATCCAGTTCCACGCCACGACGAGGCCGGCACAAGCCCCGGTGACAAGCGGAACGAGCAGCAGGCCCCATGCGCCGTGTTCGCGCGGGATGACGAGAGCGCGGAAGCGGGTGTGAGGAACCGGAACGGGTTTGAGGGCGGCGGCAGCCATGTCCGAGATACTAGTGATGATTCTCACGCCAGGCTGTGACTTTAGTCGCGGCGGCGTCCCCACATCCGCACGATCAGGCGCAAGGCTCAAGGCACATGGGAATCGAACACCCCGTTAGGCTTGAGCCTTAATCGTTGGACACGGCAGCCGTCTTGCGGGCCTTGAGCGCCTGGCTGCGCGGCTGGTAAACGCAGAACGGCTCCTCGTCCAGGTAGTCGCCGGTGGCGGCGTAGGCGCGCGCCCGGCACCCCATGCAGATGTTGCGGAACTCGCAGCAGCCGCACTTCCCTTTCAGGTTGTCGGGATCGCGGAGTTCGTTGAACACCACCGAGTTTTCCCAGATGTCGGCAAGGGTCTGCTTGCGCAGGTCGCCGGCGATCGCCGGGAGATAGCCGCAGGGAAAAACTTCGCCCTCATGCGAAATGAAGCAGACGCCGGTGCCGGCCAGGCAGCCCTTGGTCATGGCGTGCATGCCGTCGGGGTGCCCGCCCATGCCGGCGTGTTCCGCGTTCTTCGCGACCGTGGGAGGATGCGAACCGTGGGGATGAATCACCACGCCGGCCGAGCCCGGCATCATCATGTCGGCGGGGCCAATCGCCGGGGATTGCGATTCACCCGGGGCGGCGCGTCGTTCGGCGGCGCGACGCTGGCGCGCGACGCGGAAATAGTGCGGCGCGCAGGTTGCCTTCAGCTCGATGCCGCCTTCCAGGGAGCGGTCGTAGAACCAGTTCAGCATGGCCTCGTATTCTTCGGGCGCAACCATCTGCTCGGCGGCGATATCGACGCCGCAGCCGACCGGGACCAGGAGAAACGTGTGCAGCGCGTCGGCGCCCAGGCCGCGCGCCATGTCCAGGACCTGCGGCAACTGGCGCGCATTGTGGCGCGCGATCGTCATATTGATCTGCACCGACATGCCGAGCTCTTTCAGGTTGCGCAAGCCGTACACGGCGGCGTCAAACGCTCCGGGGATGCCGCGAAAAGTATCGTGGGTGAGCGAGTCGGCGCCGTCGAGGCTGATGGAAACGCGGCGCACGCCGGAGTCCACGATGCGGCGCGCCAGTTCTTTCGTCACCATGGTGCCGTTGGTGGCCAGGGCAACGCGCAGCCCGCGATCGGTGGCGAACCGGGCCAACTGGAAGATGTCGCGCCGGTACAGCGGTTCGCCTCCGCTCAGCACCAGGATGGGGCTGGCGTAGGCGGCGATCTGGGTGATGATGTCGAGCGCGCGCGAGGTCGGCAGGTCGGTCGGCGAGCTCAGTTCGGTGGCGCTGGCGCGGCAATGGATGCAACGCAGGTTGCAACCCTTGGTGACTTCCCAGAAGATCAGCCGTGGCTTGGACTGCTGCGGATTTTGGGCGGTCCCGGTATCCATCCTCGATCTCCTCTACCTGCTCCAGCGTAGACCCGGGGAGAACATGGGGCCGTGACCCTTGTCACAAATTGGTGTGAGGACGGTCACGGAGGGCAGTTGCGAGTTTCTGGTTTCTAGAACTGGTTTCAAAAATACATTTTCGCCCCAGGAAAAATGTCCCTCAGGGGCTAAAGCCCACTATTCTTGCGCCCTCGAGCGGCACGGCTGAAGCCGTGCCCTTCCCAAAAACCGATTCTTGAAACCAGTTCCCGAAACTTGCCTTACGGCCCGACGCCGCCGGTATGACAGTCGGCGCAATTGACGGCGGTCAAGTCGCCCAGGTCAACCGGGTGCTTGAACTTCATGCCCTGGGTGCTGCCGTAGACGGGCTGCCCACTCTCCAATTCGGCGAGGACGGTATGGCAGGTATCGCAATTCTTGGTAAGCGCCTTGCCGTCGGGGCTGACGTGATTGCCGTCGTGACAGCGGAAACAGCCGGGGAACAAGAAATGCCCGATGTTGTTCGGGTGCACGCGCCAGTCCACCTTCATCTCGGGGAACATGGTGGTTTTGAAAATCCGCTGCACCTCGGCGATGGCAGCGCGAATTTCCATCTCCTTGCTCTTGGCTAACGCGGGATATTTCTCACCATAGAATTTTTCCAGGTTGGTGGCGATGGCCTGGGTTGCTTCCGGCGTGGTGTTGTAGCCGGCGCTGAGGATCGCGACCGCCTGCTGCTTGATGAAGGGCAACGTGGAATCGATCCGTCTGGCAACCAGCGACTCGTCCACCGAGTGATCGGGCGAGGGATAGATGTGCGACGGACGGTTGTGGCAGTCCACGCAATCCATGCGCCGCTTGGTCATGCCGGCAAGCTGCTCCGGCTTGAGCGGGTTTCCCTTCGATTGGTAGACGGTGACGCGCCCGCTCTGGTCTTTCACCTGCACCCACGGGATCACCTGGCGCTCCTTGTCGCTGGCGACATAGGTGATTTGGTTGGCAATGTTCATGTGCCAGTGAATGCCGGTGGGCGCGCCGGTGGTGGGATCGCCGCCGCCGGTGTTGATCAGCATGCGGATCTGCCGCGGCGTATTTTTTTCGTCGCTGCCGTAGTGATAGAAGACCTTCAATTGCGCGCCGTAGAACTTGCGCGGCCAATGGCACTGCTCGCAGGTTTCCTGCGCCGGGCGCAGGCTTTCCACCGGCGTCGGGATCGGCTTGGGATACTTGTGGAAGGTGACGGAGTACACCTGGTAGGCGCCGGAGAGCTTGGAGCGCACGTACCAGCCAGCGCCGGGGCCGACGTGGCAATCCACGCAGCGCACGCGCGCGTGCGGCGACTGGCTGTAGGCGACGAACTCGGGGTTCATGACCGAGTGACAAAGCTGGCCGCAGAACTGGATGGAGTCGGTGAACTCGTAGGCACGGTAGCTGCCGGCCGCGCTGAGGGCGACAAAGACGATGGCGAAAGTGACGAAGAAGGCAAACGCGCTCCGCTGCTGGGGATCGTTCAGGTCAATCCGCGGATAACGCGCCATGGAGGGCGCCTGGGTACGGCGGCGCGAGCGCTCCGCCCACATGCCCAGCGGGATTAGCAGCAGTCCCAGGATCATGAACGCGGGCAGGATCATGTACGCGAAGATGCCGATATAAGGACTGGGCCGGGCGGAAATGTAATCAATAAAAATAAGGAATGCGATGTTGGCCGCGCTGATGACGGCCAACGCCACGCCGATCAGGCTGATGGGGTTCCGGAACAGGCCCGGCGGCGGGTCTTGCGGGGAGGCGGGCGAGGCTACTGCATCGGGGGGCTGGTCGGCCATCCAAAATCCTCCTGGATTTCCTGCGGCGGTGCTGCACCGGCTGCGGCTGCGCCGGCGAAAAAAGCAACCGCGCAGCTTACGTCAAATGTAGTCCGCTGACAAACCATGGCCTGCCCGCCGGTCTGCACCCCGGTTCTTCAATGGCGCGGGCCGACCGGTTGCTTGTCCTCCGACTGGTCCGGCAGCGGCTCGGGCGCGCCGCTCTCCGCCGCCGCGGCATCCACGGACCGGCGGACGGTCTCGCTGTCGAGGCCGTGCTCGTCCTGGTAGTGCTCCACCGACATGCGGCCGTCGTACCACGCCCAATTCATCGGGTAGATGTCGGGATCGAAGAACACCTGGTAGAAGTGCCAGACCAGGATGGCCAAGGTGGCCAGGATCGCCTCGTAGAAGTGGATGGCGGTGGCGACGTCGAGCCACCACCGGGGAAACAGGTGTCCGACCTGCACCTTGAACCAGAGTGCCAGGCCGGTGCTGGCCATTACGATGGTGCCCCAAACCAGCGCCCAGTACTCGGCCTTCTCGGCATAGTTGAAGCGCTTGAACTGCGGCCTGGAAACGTTAAATCCGAGGTAATGGCCCATGGTGTCGCGCGCGTCGAGCGCGTCCTTGGGTTCGGGGAGCATGCTGAACATGAGCTGCCGGCCCTGGGCGCTGACGATCAGGTACGCGACGTGGTACAGGCCCACGGCCATCAGCACACCGCCGGCGGTGCGGTGCAGGATGCCGCGGAGGGTTTCGTTCAGGTTCAGCAACTCGGCAAACCAGGAGTCCGGATACTTCAGCGCGAACCCGGTCAGCACCAGGACGAAGAAGCTGATCAGCAGGGTCAGGTGCTGCGCCCGCTGATTCCCGTCCATGCGGCGCACGATGCGGCGGTGGGCGTCGCGGCGGAGCAGGGCCTTGCGCCGCCAGATAATCAGGTTGTGCAGCAGCATGGCGCCGATGGTGAAGGAAATCAGCGAGAGGTACATGCGGCGGATCCAGCGCACCGCGACACTGCCGATATCGGCGGAGAGCGGCGCGTCCACGTGCACTTTGCCCTGGATGAATTTTTCGGTGACGCCGGGATGGCACTGGCCGCAGGTCTTGATCAGGTTGGCGTGGTTGACGGTTGACTTGGGATCGGAGGACGGCAGGATGTTGTGCGCGCCGTGGCAGCTGGCGCAATTGGCAACCACGGTGGATCCCGACTTCGACGCCAGCCCGTGATAACTCGCCAGGTAGGTGCTGCCGCGACGGCCCTCGAAACCGAACTCGCCCGCCAGGCGCACGCTCTCATGGCAACGCGCGCAGGTGCTGCGCGCCAGGTTGTAGGCGCTCACCGAAGATGCGGGATCGCTCGGCGCCTTGATGGTGTGAATGCCGTGACAATCGGTGCACACCGGAGCCTGCCAGTTGCCGCGCGTGACCGCCTGTCCATGAATGCTGCTCATGAACTCCTGCTCGACCTTTTCATGGCACTTGGCGCAGGTAAAGGGAACGTTGGCCTTGGCAATCGAGGACTTCGGATTGCCGCCGTTCAGGATCTCGTGCGCGCCGTGGCAATCGGTGCAGACCGCGGCCTTGCTCTTGTCGCCTCCCTTGGCGACCGACTTTCCGTGAACGCTCTCCTCGTAGTTGATGAACGGCTGCGCGCTGTGGCCGCTGGCCTCCATGACGAACTTCTGGCCGTGGCAGACGCCGCAGGTGGCTGGAATGTTGGAACGATGCACCTTCGACTTCGGATCCGTGACCGGAAGGATCTGGTGTACGTTGCCGTGGCAGTCCTGGCAGGTGGCAGCCAGCTTGTCGCCGTGCTTCACCGCCTGCGCGTGGAAACCGCGGTTGTAGGCGGCATCCTGGTCCTCATGGCAGGTGGCGCACTTGGGCTTGGCGGGCGGCGTGTCGTGCGGCGCCGACTTGATGTCGGTGTGGCAGTCGGTGCAGGCGAACATTCCGTGAGCCGAGCCTCTGAACTTCGCCTCCTCCACGGCAAGCGAGACCTGCTTTCCGTCCACTTCCTTGGTCATGCTCGCGTCGGCGTGGCAAGCGAGGCATTCGGCGTCGGTGATTTTCGGCTGTTTCGGCTGCTTCGCGGCCCACGAAATCGCGCTGAATAAAACCAGTATGAATGGCAGCGCGATCGCAATCCGTGCACGGCTCGGTTTCAACATGCCAGGCCCCTTCTCTCTGCGCGCCGGGCTACCGGTACGCGAACAGCATCGCGTAGATGATCCACACCACGATGCTGAAGCCGATGGACAACGCCACCCACGCGAACACGCGAATGGTCTTCACCACGATGGCCGGTTGCGGATCCGCCAAATGCTGCTCCAGGCGGCCGCTGGCGACCAGCGCCTGGTACTCACGCGGCTTGTCCCGCTTCAATTCCGCCAGCGGCATGTGCCCGGTGAACACGGTGGTGTCCATGGGAAATTTTTCCGGCCGCAGGTGGGTGTTAAAGAAATGGACGGTGAAGATGAACCCGGTGGCGAGCAGCGCCTCGTCGCTGTGGATGATGGTGGCGACATTGATGAACGACCCGGGAATCACCCGCGTGAAGAACACCGGGAACCACAGCGTCAACCCGGTGGAACCGATGATGAACACGCCCCAGAAGACGGCGAAGTAATCGAATTTTTCCCAGTACGTCCAGCGCCCGTACTGCGGCCGCTCGCCCTGCCCCACGAACCACTTCATGGTGGCGATGAACTCCAGCAGGTCCTGCTTCATGGGCAGCATCGAGTTCGGGCCCAGGATCAGCGCCTTCCACGATCCGTACTCGCGCTTCTTCAGCTTGAACAGATCGACGATGTGAGTGATGAACGCACCGAACATGATGACCGCGGCGGTGCGGTGAATGAAGCCGGCGGTCTGAAATCCGCCCAGCATGCGCGACATGAACCGCGCCCAGCCGGTGTAGGAAAATTTCAGCGACAATCCGGTCAGCGCCAGGGTGATGAAGCTGACGATCATGCAGGCGTGCAGCGCCCGGTGCAGGTGAGAGAAGCGGACGAATTCGCGGCGGTCGGGCGGCGCTTCCGGGCCCCATTCGTCGCTGGCGATCACCGCGGCGTCGGGCGCGGGGCTGGCGCCCGGTGGCGCGGGTTTCGGTTCCGCAACGACGGATTCGATCTGCTCTTTAGCGGTCGCCATCGTGCTTCTCCTCCGCCGTTTCTTGTTCGGCGGCTTTCCGAGCCGCTTCCTCGGCGCGCAGTTCGCGGCGCATCTGGAAGGCGCGCGGCAGCCATAACAACGTGTGCAAGCCGCCAATGACAAACGTCCCCAGCAGCAGCGAGGTCATGCCCCAGAACGTCCAGAACAGGAACGGATACTTCTTGGGATCGTGGTGGGTGGCGTGCGTCAGGTAGCCGGCGAAGCGCCGGGTCGCACTGGCGTGGCATTTCTGGCAGGTCTGCACGACGTTGGCGCGGCTGAGGTGCGACCGCGGATCGGTGACCTTCTGAATGTCGTGCGCACCGTGGCAGTCGTAGCACTTGGCGGTCTTGGTGTAGCCGAGCCGCGAAACTTTGCCGTGATAAGTGTCGAAATAAGTCTTGGCGATCTCGGCGTGGCATCGGCCGCACTTGGCCATGATGTCGAGCATGAAGCCGTCCTCGTCGGCGCGCCGGATCTGGTGCGCAGTGTGGCAGTCGTTGCACACCGGCAGCTCAGCCTTGGAGTTACTCACGGTCCGCGAGTGGATGCTGTTGACGAACTGCTCCTGAATGCCGTGGTGGCACTGGCCGCAGGTGGCGGGAAGGTTTTTCGGATTGACCGACGAATCCGGGTCCGACTTGGGCAATTCGCGGTGCGCGGTGTGGCAGTTGGTGCAGGTTGCCGTCACCGTCAGGCCGCTCTTCAACAGGCCCTTGCCGTGAATGCTCTCCTGGTAGTGCTGGATGATGTCGTGCTGTACGCCGGTGTAGCGCATCGCGGCCTTCTTACCCTCACGGTGGCAGCGCGCGCACAGGGTGGGGATATTGGTGGGGAAGGTCACCGATTGCGGGTCGTGCTTGCCGAGCACACGATGGGTGCCGTGACACTCCTTGCAGACGGGCGCGTTGGGGTCCATCTTGGCGAAGAGCTGGCCGTGCCTGCTGCGCTGGTAGTCTTGCCCGATCTGCTCGTGGCACTTGGAGCAGTCCACCGCCGTGGTGATGGTCTCGCAGGGGCGCACGCGCGAGGCGTTCACTTCCGAGTGGCACTGGCTGCAGGCCACCTTGGCATGACGGGACGACGCCACCTCCTCAACGTGTACTCCCAACGGCCGCCCATCGCGCGCTTTCAGATTCTCATTGGCGTGGCAGCGCATGCAGTCCGCGTCGGCCATGCCCTGGGTGTAGAAGACCCTCCGCACCTTGTGCGGCTGGTGGCAATCCACGCACGCCGGCAGCACGTGCGCCTCTTTTTCCCAAAGTTCGCCCTTGATCGTCTTGCGGTGCACCGCCTCGATTTGCGCGTGGCATTTGGTGCAGGTCTTGGCAATGTTGGCCCGCGCGATGGAGGAACTGGGATCGGTGTGCGGCAGGATGTTATGCGCCGTGTGGCAGGAAGCACAGTTCGCCGCCACGATGAGGCCTTTCTTCAGCAGGGCCTCGCCATGCATGCTCTCCGCATAATTCTCAATGATGTTGTGCTGCTCGATCTTGCGCTGCGTCTGCACCGGTGTGCCTTCACGATGGCATTTGCCGCAGGTGAACGGCACATTCAGCGGCGACACCGGAGAGCGCGGGTCCTTGACGGGCAGGATGTCGTGATTGCCGTGGCAACTGGCGCAGCGCGGCGCCAGCGGGTCACCGTGGGCGACGGCGCGGCCGTGCAGCGACTTGGCGTGCTGCCTGGCCTCCTCGCCATGGCAGGTGCCGCAGTCCACTCTTTTCAGCGGCGTTTCGTGCGGCAGGTCCTTGCCCTCGAGATCGGCGTGGCAGTTGGTGCAGGAGAGCGATCCATGGATGGAGGACGAGAACTTCTTGGCCTCGACGAACAGCGAAATCGAGCGCCCGGCGCGCTTGGTGGTGAGCGTCTTGTCGGCGTGGCAGGCCAGGCAGGTGTCGTTGGGATTGTCCGCGGCACGGGCGGCGCCGCCGGCGAACAGCAGAAACGCGGTGAACAGCAGCAGCGCCAGCAGGATATGCGTCCGGGTCGTGGTACGTCGGGATACGGTCATCCAGTACCTGCTCGCTGTGCCGTGGTCGGCCCCGACCCTTGCGCTGGTGACGCAGGTCACGCAGGCGGGGTCATTCCTACGTTCGCAGATCGGCGACCAACCGGCTGTGAGGCACCTCACCTCTGAGCGTGACTCGAATCACCCAGGCTGAGGTCATCCCCCGCGGAGGTGAGCCGCATCACCTGCGCGAGCGGCCCGCGCCGCGATCCGACGCGTCAGGATGAATCGGCGGAAGGATGGGCGATACGGGGCAAAAAATGAGGGCGTCCGGTTCTCGGCAAACTGCGAGATCGACGGCCCCGGCCCGGGGGAGGTTTCGGCCCTTCGCCACGCCCCCCTCCGGCAAACAAAACGCCCGCCGAAGCGGGCGTCTGCGGGATCCTTGGTGACCTCCTCAGTTGCTGTGCGCGGCGGCGTGCGAGGCGGGGTGCACCATGTGGGGCCGGCGGGCGCGCGACAGTCCGATCGACCGCACCCGGTCATACGCCTGGTGCAGGTCCTGGCTGAGCAGGTGAACCACCTGCAGGCAGGCCACGCGGTGTTCGCGCAGGAAGTGCAGAAGGTCTTTGCGGCGGACGAAGGCCACCTGCGAAGTGTCCAGCATTTCCGCGGTCACTTCGTAGGGCCGGCCCGCCATGCAGGCGCTCAGGCCCAGCACCTCGCCCGGCCCGGCAACGCGCAGCATCAGGCGCTTGCGCGCGTCGGAACAGACCGAGAGCTTGGCGCGCCCTTCGCACAAGACATAAATTCCCCGCGGCTGTTTGCCCTCGGCGAACAATGTCGCTCCGCGCGGCACGCTCGTGGTGGTCTTAATGGCGTCGAATGCCTGTAGCGCATCGGCCGGCAAATCGCAGAAAACCCGGTCCGGCCGCAGCTCGCAGGTGAAACAGCTGTGGTGCTTGGCGCTTTCCATAACACTGGAATCATGCTTGCTGCGGGGAACCAAAACAGTGACTGCTATCACTGTTTATAGTGATGCATAACCGGAAAATCGACGCTCGGAGCGGGTTTTGGCAGGAAATACAAGGGGCTTTCTCCGCCGCACGCGTCATGGCGCGGCGGAGTTCCGGCGAAGACTTGAGGCGTGCCTAGACGCTGGCCAGGGCTTTCAACGCCGCCTTGTTGCGGATCAGCAACGTCGAACCCTTGGCGTGCACGATCTGCCGCTTCTTCAATTCGGCGAACAGACGCGTGACCGTCTCGCGCGAGGTCCCGATCATCTGCGCGATCTCCTCGTGGGTGAGCGCCATCTTCACGCGCGGCTCCTGCTTGTTCGCTTCCCCGTTTCTCGAGCTCCATTCCAGCAGCAGCTTGGCGAGCTTTTCCGCCGCCGAGTGGGAAAGCCCCAGCGCGCGGATCTCGTGGCAAGCGGTGTTGTACTTTTCGCTCAATTGCTCGGCCACGCGGAAGCAGGCCTCGCTGTGCTCGCGCAGGAAGCGCAGGAAATCCTCGCGCTTGACGAAGTTCACCTGGCAGGGATCGATCGTCTCCGCCGTGAGCTCGTACGGTTTGCCGGAAACGGTGGCGCTCAGCCCGAGCACTTCGCCGGGTTCGGCGATTTTCAGGATCAGCGTTTTTCCGTCGGTGGAACAGATGGAGAGCTTCACCCGGCCCTTGCAAAGAACGAAGATTCCCCGAGGAGCCTGGCCTTCGACAAACAGGACTGCGCCCTTGGGATAAGCACTGGCGTATTTAATGGCTTCGAATGATTGCAGGGCGGCGGTGGGCAAATCGCAGAAAATCCGGTCGGCCCGCATCTTACAGGTGAAGCAACTTTCTATGATGTCGAGTCCATAAGGTGATAACACGACACAACCCCCTGTGACATTCCATCTTACGCTGAAGGTCAAGGAAAAACTTTCGAACGGCCGTTAGGCGCTCCGAACGGACGTTCGTGCGCGCCTGCGGGAACCCGCATGGACACGGGGTTTCCGCCGTTTCCCGTAGCGCCCTCCGCACCCGCTTGCCAACCCGTTCCGGCTTCTGATGAAATGGCAGGGCATGTGGCGAATGTCGCTCCTGATTGTGACCTTGCTCACCGCATCGATGTACATGCGGACCGCGGCGGAAGCGCATGGAATCTGGGGTTCCGGCGATTTCGCTCTTTTCGCCGCCGGTCCTGACGCGGCAAATTACGCCGCGCTTCCGGAGGGAGCCATGCAGATCAACAGTAAATCGATTTCTCCCGGCGCTGAATTCCCAAAACGGGAAACATGCGACGGCCAGAACACATCCCCGCAACTGGCCTGGAGCGGCGCCCCGCCGGGCACGAAGTCTTTTGCCTTGATCCTCGACGATCCCGACGCTCCCGGCGGCACCTTTACTCATTGGATGGTGTGGAACATTCCCGCCGGCACGCATGAGTTGCCGGAGAACCTGCCGAAGACCGCGGAATTGACGGACGGCGCCCGCCAGGGCCGCAACGATTTCGGCAAGGTCGGTTACGGCGGACCGTGTCCTCCGCCGGGAAAACCGCACCGCTATTTCTTCCGCTTATTTGCGCTCGACAACGCACCCGCGGTCAAAGCGGGCGCCGGCCGCGAGGAACTCGAGCGCGCCCTGCAAGGGCACATTCTTGCCCGCGGCGAACTGATGGGGCGCTACGCGCGTTGACCGGTTGCGCGCTCCAACCGGCGCGTTAAGTTCCGCAGATCTTCAACCCCTGAATGCGCAGTCCGAATCACGGAGGTAACTTCCCCCGATTACGCCCGCTATCTTCCCCCCTTTGTCGTGTCGCGATAGGTTAGCGGCAGTTGGGTCACATCGTCGCTCAAGGGCCAAATGGGCGCGGCCCGGCAAACCTGCCGGGACGCGCCCGTCCAAAAAGGCTTGCAACGCTTCGGGGGGAGCACGGTTATGTGGCGTGCGATTTATTTCTGGGTGGGGCTTCTGATGGCGCGGTATCTGTTCCGGCGGCGCACCGTGAACATTGACCTTGATCGCCTGCGCAGCGCCGGAATGTAGCTCGCGCCGGTTGAGCCTGGAGACAAAAGGCGATCGGCTCGCCGCGCGCTCACCACCGGGAACCAGCAACTGGAAACTCGAAACTACCTTTTCCGGTACCTCGAAAACTGGTGGTCCGCCACTCTCCGGCAGCTCATCCACCGCCACCACGGCGCATTCTCGAAGGTAAATCCAGGCGCATTAAACGTCGTCGGCCGGTACGGCGACGGGTGGCGCACGTCCGCCGCCGATTTCTCCTGCTCCGGCGGCGCCAGATGTCCAACCTCGACCGGCGACATGGTCACGAACTTCTCATCCACCAGGCCGGCACGCGACAAGTATCCATACAGCGTCGGGCCGCCCTCGCACAGCAGGTACTCGACGCCAAGTTCACGCCGCAGCAGCCCGGCGGCGGCGGCCAGGTCCACGAACTTGTCCTCGCCCGCCACGATCACCCGCACGTGCGGATGGGTATGCTTCTCCGCCAGCCGCTTGGCCCCGGTTCTTGTGGTGACCACCACCGCGTCCACCAGCTCACCATCGAACACCCGGAAAGCAGACAAGTCCAAGGTTGCCGAGGCGGTCACGATGATGTTCATCTCCCGCCGCTTTCCCAGCTTCTGGCGCAAAAGGCGCAGTTCCGCGTTCATGATGCGGAACACCGGCCCGCGCGGCCTGTCGCCGAGCTCGGTTTCGTCGAGCAGCGTGTTGGCCCCGACCAGCACGGCGTCGGCATGCGCCCGCAGCAGGTCCATCAGCCAGCGGTCGGGTTGCGAGCGCGCAATGTCCGACCCGGCCGCGTGCTTACCCTTGAACGACACGATCCCATCCAGCGACTGGACGAAATTTGAGTAAATCCACGGCCTGCCCGCCGGCGCCGCGGGAAATCCCAAGCGTCCGTACGGCTCGTAGGCCGCATCCTCCAGCGCCGCCGGCTCGCCCGTGTCAAACAGGACTTCGAACTTTTGCATGACGAAATTGTACGTTGTGAGTTATGAATCCTGAGCCCATCCCAAATTACTAAGAACTGGTTTCAAGAGAACATTTTCGCCTCAGAAAAAATGCCCCTCAGGGGCTAAAGCCCACTATTTCTGCGGCCTCGAGCGGCACGGCTGAAGCCGTGCCCTACCCAAAAACCGATTCTTAAAACCGGTTCAAATCATAAATGGCGCACCGCCTCCAGCTTCTGGCGAACGAACGCGACCACTTCCTCGCTCACGTAGCGCGGCGGCCTGACGCGGAACACCGGCTTCCCCTGGATCAGCTTCAGCGACACTCCGCTCCACGCCGGCAGCGCATCCGGCGGCGCGTCGTGCAAAATTACCGCTGATGCCAGGTCCAGAAACTCGCGCGCCGTCGGCTTGAAGTCCGCCGTGCCGTAGTCCAGCACGGTCAAATACAAATCCGGCCGCAGAAACTTCATCACGCTATTGGACTCGACGATCACGTTCCCGGCGCCCGCGATCTGTTTGCGCAATGACGGCATCGCTTCCGCCAAATTGCCCTGGCGCGTCCGCACCCACAGCGAGCGCTCCGCCCCCGACACCAGGAACCGCGACGTGTCGCTCTCCCCCGAGCGGTCGCGCTCTTCGATGATGGCCCAGGAATCATCGGCGGTGGCGCAGTCGCATAGTTCCGAGCTCGCCGAGCAAACCCCGTGCCCAAATTGCGTGATCTTGACGGCAGTCCAACGGCGCTCCGGCATGGCGGCAATCAGCCCCGCCACCACGCTGGTTTTTCCCACGCTCCGCGAATGTCCGCCAATAACTACAAGTGCCATAGTTTCTAGTTTCTGGTTTCTAGTTTCTGGTTTCTGGCGTTGACCGCTAGTCTCCGTATCTGGAAACTAGAAACTAGAACTGGTTTCAAAATTACATTTTCGCCTCAGGAAAAATGTCCCTCAGGGGCTAAAGCCAATTATTCTTGCTGCCTCGAGCGGCACGGCTCCCTCGGCTTCGCTCGGGACAGGTTCCGCCGTGCCCTTCCCAAAAACCGATTGTTGAAAATTCTAGAAACCAGAAACTAGAAACTACTTTTTCGTCAGTCTCGCCAGCACGGCCAGCTCCTTCAAATACTGTTTGATCGGCCTCGCCGGCGTTCCCCAAAACAGAATGCCCTTGCCGCGGATGACCTTTCCGCTTGGCACGCCGCACTGTGCGCCCAGGATCGCGCCACTCTCGACGGTGACGTGGTCCGCGATTCCCACCTGCCCGGCGACCACCACGCCATCTTCGATCACGGCGCTGCCCGAAATTCCTGTCTGGGCCGCGATGACTACATTTTCGCCGATGCGCACGTTATGCCCGACATGCACCATGTTGTCCAGCTTCGTGCCTCGCCCGATCACGGTCGCGTCGAGCGCGCCTCGGTCCACCGTGCTGTTGGCGCCGATCTCCACATCGTCGCCAATCTCCAGTCTTCCGATCTGCGGAAATTTTGTGTACGTGCCGCTCTGCTCATCGCGCACGAATCCGAAACCGTCGCTGCCCAGCACCGCCCCGGCATGCACGATCACGCGGTCGCCCACGGTCGTGCCCGGATAAATACTGACATTCGATTTGATGTCGCAACCAGCCCCAAGGCGCACGCCCGCGCCGATAAACGCGCCTGCGCCAATCGCGGTATGGTCGCCGATGGTGACGTTTTCCGAAACCACCGCATGCGCCCCGATGGCAACTCCCTTGCCCAGCCGCGCGCGCTCATGCACAACCGCCGATCGGTGCATCCCCGCCACCGGCCTTTTCCCCGGACACAACAACTCCGACGCCCTGGCAAACGCCAGCCTCGGCTGCCTGGCGATGACCAACGATTTGCGTGGCACGGGTCTCTGACCTGTGTCCGCAAACTCACCCGCAATCACCGCCGCTGCTTTCGACGCAAGCGCCGCCGCCAGATGCTTTTCGTTGTCGACGAACACGACATCCCGCGCCGTTGCCGACTCGATGCTCGCCACCGAGCCGACCTCAACGTCTGCGCCCTTTACCCTGCCGCCGATGTGTTTAGCAATCTCGCTGAGCTTCATGGTTTGCCACTCGCAACTCGGGACTCGCAATTAGAACTGGTTTCAAAAATACATTTTCGCCTCAGGAAAAATGTCCCTCAGGGGCTAAGAGGCTGCTGAAAAACTCGCGCAGGTGGAACAAAACCGAGATTCCTCGGGGCTGAAGTGTGTGCGTGAGAACGTCGTGACGTTCTCTGCGCAAGCCCCAGGTATTGCCTTCTTTGTTTCTATTCCGGGCTAGCGGTCGAACTGCTGCTCGGCCCGGGAGCTAAATC
>JBEKZP010000012.1:0-119687 GCA_049509755.1 Terriglobales bacterium
ATGGCGAAAGAAAAATTTGCGCGCACCAAGCCGCACGTAAACGTGGGCACGATCGGTCACATTGACCACGGCAAGACGACGCTGACGGCGGCGATCACCAAGGTTCTGGGGAAGAACAATCCGAACGTGAAGTTCCGTTCGTTCGATTCGATCGACAACGCGCCGGAAGAGAAGGCGCGCGGCATCACCATCGCCACGGCGCACGTGGAGTACGAGACGGTGAACCGGCACTACGCGCACGTCGATTGCCCGGGCCACGCCGACTACATCAAGAACATGATCACCGGCGCGGCGCAGATGGATGGCGCCATCCTGGTTGTCGCGGCGACCGACGGCCCCATGCCGCAGACGCGCGAGCACGTGCTGCTGGCGCGCCAGGTGGGCGTGCCCTACGTGGTGGTGTTTCTCAACAAGTGCGACGCGGTGGACGATCCGGAACTGCTCGACCTGGTGGAGTTGGAAGTGCGCGAGCTGCTGAAGGGCTACGGCTTCCCCGGCGATGACGTGCCGGTGATCCGCGGCTCGGCGCTGGGCGCGCTGAACGGCGAGCCGGCTTGGGAGAAGAAGATCGACGAGCTGATGGCGGCGGTGGACAAGAGCGTACCGATGCCGGCGCGCGATCTGGACAAGCCGTTCCTGATGCCGATTGAAGATATTTTCTCGATTCAGGGGCGCGGCACGGTGGTGACCGGCAGAATCGAGCGCGGCAAGGTGAAGGTGGGCGAAGAAGTGGAGATCGTCGGGTTCCGCGAGACGCGCAAGACGGTGGTCACGGGCGTCGAGATGTTCAAGAAACAACTGGACGAAGGCATGGCGGGGGACAACGCCGGCCTGCTGCTGCGCGGCACGCCGAAAGAAGACGTGGAACGCGGCATGGTGCTGGCGAAGCCGGGCTCGATCACGCCGCACACCAAATTCAAGGGCGAAGTTTACGTCCTGAGCAAGGAAGAAGGCGGGCGGCACACGCCGTTCTTCAACGGCTATCGTCCGCAGTTCTACTTCCGGACGACGGACGTGACCGGAGTGGCGCACCTGCCGGCGGGCACGGAAATGGTGATGCCGGGGGACAACGTGAGCCTGGAAATCGAGCTGATTACCCCGGTCGCGATGGAAAAAGGCTTGAGGTTCGCGATTGAGCCTGGAAATCGAGCTGATTACCCCGGTCGCGATGGAAAAAGGCTTGAGGTTCGCGATCCGCGAAGGCGGCCGCACGGTCGGCGCGGGAACGCTGACGGAGATTGTTTAATAGATCGGGTGATCGGGCGATCCGGTGATCGGGTGATCTTAAGATCGACTGATCCGAACGCCAGCCGCGGAGCGGCGATATTCGTTAGCCCAGCGCGGAAGCGCTGGGTAGGGGAGCAATAAGAACCGGAGTCCCGTAGGGACGACACAACACGGTCGGCATGCAGTTAGCCGCACGCTCTTTGAGATGACACCATGATTGGAAAAGAACGAATTCGGATCCGGCTGAAAGCTTACGACTATCGCGTGCTCGACCAGAGCACGGGCGAGATCGTGGAAACCGCGCGCCGCACCGGCGCACAGATCGCGGGCCCGATTCCGCTGCCCACGGTCAAGAACAAGTACTGCGTGCTGCGTTCCCCGCACGTGGACAAGAAGTCGCGCGAGCAGTTCGAGATCCGCACCCACAAGCGCCTGCTCGACATTCTGGAGCCAACGCAGCAGACGGTGGACGCGCTCATGAAGCTCGACCTCCCCGCCGGCGTGGACGTGGAGATCAAGGCGTTTGGGAAGGAACATAAATAGCTATCAGCCGTCAGCCATCAGCTATCAGCGAGACCGGCTGAAAGCTGAGAGCTGATAGCTGAGAGCTCGAAAACAAAGCTTCCGTGGCTGCGGCCCCCGGAAAGAGCAATCGCCGGACAGGAAGCGGAGTTAGGACAAAGAACATGGCAATCAACGGAATTCTCGGCAAGAAAGTCGGCATGACGCAGTTGTTCGACAGCAACGGCGACGTGCGTCCGGCTACCGTCCTGCAAGCCGGACCCTGCGTCATTACGCAGCGCAAAACCGGCAACAAGGACGGCTACGAAGCGGCGCAGATCGGGCTGGTCGAGTTCGTCAAGGAAACCCGGCTGAACAAGCCCATGCGCGGCCACTTCGGCAAGAATAATCTGCCGCCGGTAAAGTTCATCCGGGAAGTGGACATTGCGGTGGATGGCGCCGCTGGCGACGGCGACCAGACCAAGGTCGGCGACCGCGTGCTGGTGGACATCTTCGACGGCGAGCGCTTCGTGGACGTTATCGGCACCAGCAAGGGACGCGGGTTCGCCGGCGTGGTCAAGCGCCACCACTTCCGGGCCGGCCCCAGTTCGCACGGTTCCATGTTCACCATCAACGGTTCCATCGGCTCCTCCGCTTTCCCGTCGCGCGTGTTTCCCGGGATGCGCATGGCCGGTCACATGGGCCACGCCCGCGTCACCACGCGCAATTTGCGCGTGCTCGGAATTGACAAGGACGAAAACCTGCTGGTGGTGGAGGGCGCAGTGCCCGGACCCGACGGCGGTTACGTCGTCATCTGCAAGTCGAAACGGCCTCCGCGCGAGCGCCGCGGATTCGCCGGCACTGGCACGATTGATCCGTTGAAGGCCAGCAAGCGCTTGACGAAGAAAAAGAGTTAATGGTGCCCCGCATCTGCCCGGTTTTGGCGGATGTGGGCAACGAGCTGATAGCTGAGAGCAAAAAATGGCTACGATAGACGTACTCAATCTGAGCGGCGAAAAGACCGGCAGCTTCGAGCTGGCCGACGAAGTCTTCGGAGCAGTCAACGAAGACCTCATCTGGGAGGCGGTGCGGCACTACCGCGCAGCGCAGCGCGCCGGCACGCATGCCACCAAGAACCGCAAACTGGTCTCCGGATCGGGCAAAAAGCTGTGGCGGCAGAAGGGCACCGGACGCGCCCGCGTAGGCTCCATCCGCTCGCCCCTGTGGCGGCACGGCGGCACGGTACACGGCCCGCAGCCGCGCTCCTATGACTACACTTTCCCGCGCAAGAAGCTGCTGGGCGCGTTGCGCTCGGCGCTGGCGTCCAAGTTTGCCGACGGCAAGCTGACCGTGGTGGAGAACTTCGATCTCGCCGAGGTCAAGGCCAACGCCTTCCGCAAGACGCTCGATGCGCTGAAGGTAGAGAGCACGGCGCTGGTGGTGGACGGCGCGCGTGAGAACCGCAACCTCGAACTCAGCTCGCGCAACCTGCACGGTGTGGAGCTGGTGCGGGGCAACCAGGTTCATCCCTACCACCTGCTGCGCTATGACCGCGCCATCTTCTCCCGGCCCGCGCTGGAGAAGCTGCAGGACTCGCTCAAGAAGTCGGTGAGCAAGCGCCGGCACGAGGAGGTCGCGTAATGAAATCGGCCTACCAGATCATCCGCAAGCCGATCATCACCGAGAAGGGCCTGGGCGTGAAAGAGGCCGAAGCCACGCTGGTTTTCCAGGTCGCTTCCAAGGCGACAAAGACCGAGATCAAGGAAGCGGTGCAGTCCATTTTCAAGGTGAAGGTGGATTCGGTCCGCACCGCCAATTTCGTGGGCAAGGAACGCCGTCGCGGCAAGTTCACCGGCTTTCGCCCCGATTGGAAAAAAGCTTACGTGCGCTTGAAGGCGGGCGAAAAGATGCCCGAGTACGCGCAAAACCTGTAACCGGCTTCCGGCTCCAGGCGTCAGGCGCCAGGAGCTGAAAGCTGAGAGCTAAGAGCTAAGAGCAGATTATGGCGATCAAAACATACAGACCGGTTACCTCGACGCTGCGCTTCCAGACGACGCTGGTCAATGACGAGCTAACGACCAACCGGCCGCACAAGGCGCTGACCGAGTCCAAGCAACGCACCGGCGGGCGGCGCAACCAGGGCGACATCACCAGCCGGTTCCGGGGCGGCGGGCACAAGCGCAAGTACCGCATCATCGATTTCAAGCGCGAGAAGGCGGGCATTCCGGCGGTGGTGACTTCCATCGAGTACGACCCGAACCGCTCGG
Organism: Terriglobales bacterium; assembly: GCA_049509755.1. Lineage (GTDB taxonomy): Bacteria > Acidobacteriota > Terriglobia > Terriglobales > Acidobacteriaceae > JAIQGF01. The sequence goes on from JBEKZP010000012.1 coordinate 3,996, forward strand.
CGCGCATTGCGCTGCTGAGCTACGCCGACGGCGAGAAGCGCTACATTCTTCAGCCCGACGGCCTCAAGCTGGGCGCCAAGATTCTCAGCGGCCCGGAAGCCGACATCCTGGTGGGCAACGCGCTGCCGCTGCGCAATATTCCGCCCGGCACTACGGTGCACAACATCGAGTTGCGTCCCGGGAAAGGCGCGCAGATGGCGCGCTCGGCCGGCGCCGCCGCCCAACTGGTGGCCAAGGAAGGCGACTACGCGCTGCTCAAGCTGCCCTCGGGCGAGACGCGCCGGGTTTTGGTGGATTGCATGGCCACCATCGGCCAGGTCGGCAACCTCGATCACGAGAACATTTCGATCGGCAAGGCGGGCCGCACCCGCTGGCTCGGCAAGCGCCCGCACAACCGCGGTGTCGCCATGAACCCGGTGGACCACCCGCACGGCGGCGGCGAAGGCAAGACTTCCGGCGGACGTCACCCCGTGACTCCGTGGGGCCAGCCCACCCGCGGCTACAAGACGCGCAATAACAAGCGGACTGACAAATTCATCGTCAACCGCAAAGGCAAGAAATAGGAACTCGAATTATGCGTTCACAAAAAAAAGGTCCGTTCATTGACGGTTTCCTCGCGCAGCGCATCGAGGGGATGAACCAGCGCAACGAGAAGAAGGTGCTCCGCACCTGGTCGCGGCGCTCGACCATCATCCCCGAGATGGTGGGTCACACCATCGCGGTGCACAACGGCAAGAAATTCATCCCGGTGTACATCACCGAGAACATGGTCGGGCACAAGCTGGGCGAATTCAGCTTCACCCGGCAGTTCAAGGGACACTCGATGAAGGCCGCCACCGAAGTTGCCGCCAGGCCGGCCGGAGTGCCCGGAGGCCCGGGAGCGATCGTACCGGCAGCGCCCGCGGCGCCGAAGGCGTAGAGAGACGAACATGGAATTCAGAAGCTCGGCAAAATACGTGCGCGTTTCGCCGCAGAAGGCGCGCCTGGTGCTCGACCTCATCAAGGGACGGCGGGTCGAGGATGCGATGAACACCCTCACCTTCACCAAGAAGGGCATCGCGCCCAACGTCCAGAAGGTGCTGCGCTCGGCCATCGAGAACGCCAACTACCTGAGCACGGAAAAGGGCGTGGACGTGGACGTGGACAATCTCTTCGTGCTGCGCGCCATCGCCAACGAAGGCCCGCGCATGAAGCGCATCCGCCCCGCTCCCATGGGACGCGCCTACCGCTACCAGCGGCGCATGACCCATATCGAGATCACCCTGGCGGAGAAGAACCGCAACGGCGCATCGGCGGAACCGGCGGAAGCAACGCACGCTGCCGCTCCGGCGCGCAAACCGGCGCGCAAGCCGCTCACCAAGAAGAAGCCACCCGCGAAGAAATTCGCGGGTAAGAAGAAATAAGGTTTTACCCGAGGGCCGAAGGCCGACAGCCGATGGCCTTGTAAAGAAGGAACTATGGGACAAAAAGTTCATCCATACGGATTCCGTCTCGGCTACACCAAGCCGTGGAAGTCGCGCTGGTTCATGACCCGCGACTACGCCAAGTTCTTGCTGGAAGACGTCAAGCTGAAGAATGAGCTGAAGGACAAGCTCAAGTCGGCGGGCGTCAGCTCGATCGAGATCGAGCGCCCCGGCAACAAGCTGCGCATCATCATCCGCACCGCCCGGCCGGGCATCATCATCGGCCGCAAGGGCGCGGAGATCGACAAGCTCAAGGGCGAGCTGCAGAAGCGCACCAACCGCGATGTCTACATCGACATCCAGGAAGTGCACAAGCCCGAGCTCGACGCGCAACTGGTTTCCGAAGGGATCGCGCTGCAACTGGAAAAGCGCGTCGGCTTCCGCCGCGCCATGCGCAAGTCGGTGGATTCCGCCCTGCGCTTCGGCTGCAAGGGCATCAAGGTGCGCGTCAGCGGGCGCCTGAACGGCAACGAAATCGCGCGTTCCGAGTGGTACCTGCAGGGACGCTTGCCGCTGCACACGCTGCGCGCCGACATCGATTACGGCTTTGCCGAGGCGCGCACCACCTACGGCGTCATCGGCGTGAAGTGCTGGGTTTACAAGGGCGAAATCCTGCCCGCCAAGAAGCGCGAGCCGCAAAGCGCGGGCGCGTTTTAGGGAAGCTGAGAGCTGATAGCTGAGAGCTGATTTATGTTGATGCCAAAGAAAGTGAAGTACCGCAAGCAGCAACGCGGCCGCATGGCCGGCAAGGCCTGGCGCGGCAGCGAGCTGTCCTTCGGCAATTACGGCCTCAAGGTCATGGAGTGCGGCCACATCACCGACCGCCAGATCGAAGCCAGCCGAATCGCCATGACGCGTTTCGTCAAGCGTGGCGGAAAAATCTGGTTGCGCCTCTTTCCCGACAAGCCGGTCACCAAGAAGCCGGCCGAAACCCGTATGGGCAAGGGCAAGGGCGCTCCCGACCACTGGGTCGCCGTCGTCCGTCCCGGCAAGATCCTGTTCGAGATGGAAGGCGTTACCCCGACCGAGGCGCGCGAGGCCATGCGTCTGGCCTCGCACAAACTGCCGCTGAGGACGCGTTTCGTCCAGCGCGACGGCGCCGGAACGCACTGATGAGTCGCCAGTCGCCAGTCGTCAGTCGTCAGCAACGACGGACCGGAAACTGGAAACTGGAAACTGGGAACTGTTTATGGATGCCGAAAAAATTCGTAACCTGACCGAAGTCGAACTCAAGCAGCAGGAGCGCGAACTCAACGATCAGCTCTTCCGCCTGAAGTTCCAGCTCAACATGGGCCAGACGGAAAGCCTGAAAAAGATCCGCGGCCTGCGCAAGGACATCGCGCGCGTGAAGACTATCGCGCGCCAGCGCCACATGGCCGCGACGGAGAAGCCATAATGCCGGACACAGCAACCGCAAGAACTTCAGCCCAAAAGACGCTGGTCGGCGACGTGGTCTCGACCAAGATGCAGAAGACCATCATCGTCGAGGTCACGCGCAAAAAGGCGCACCATCTTTACGGCCGCGTTGTCGCCCGTTCGCGCCGCTTCTATGCGCACGACGAGAAGAACACCGCCAACGTCGGCGATGTTGTCCGCCTGGAAGAAACGCGCCCGCTTTCGAAGCTGAAGCGCTGGCGCCTGAAAGATGTCATCCGCCGCGCCAAGCTGGTTGGACCCGAAGCGGTCGCGCCCGGCAAGGATGAGCAGGCCGGCACGTAGCCAGGAGATTGAACATGGCAGTCATGATGAGATCCATGCTGGAAGTCGCCGACAACTCCGGCGCGCGCAAGCTGCAGATGATCCTCCCCCTGGGCGGGTCCACCGGGCTCAGCGCCGGACTCGGCGATGTCATCACCGCCGCCGTGAAGGAAGCTTCGCCCGACGGCACGGCAAAAAAAGGCACGGTGGTGAAGGCGGTGATCGTGCGCACGCGCAAGGAACACCGCCGCCGCGACGGCACCTACATTCGCTTCGACCAGAATGCCGCGGTGCTGATCAACGACGCGCACGAGCCGGTCGGGACGCGCGTCTTCGGCCCCGTCGCCCGTGAGCTCCGCGAGAAGAAGTTTTTGAAGATCGTCTCGCTTGCTCCGGAAGTGCTGTAGCAGGCTCTAGGCTCCAGGCGCCAGGCGCAAGGGGATCCGGGCTCAGGCTCAGGCAGGGACGTTGGAGTCACCGTGGAAGGGCACGGCTTTAGCCGTGCCGATCACGCGAACTTAGAAGAGGGGCTTTAGCCCCTGAGGCAACGAGAACCATGCAACGAGTACATAGCGATATCCGCCGCAACGACACCGTGAAGGTGATCACCGGCCGCGACCAGGGCAAGCAGGGCCGCGTGCTCCGCGTCTTCCCCGAAGAGGGCAAGGTGCTGGTGGAGCACGTCATGATGGTGAAAAAGCACGTGCGCCCCAACCCGCAGCGCAACGTCAAGGGTGGCATCGCCGAGCAGGAGAGCCGGATTTCCATCTCCAACGTGATGCTGATCTGCGGCGCCTGCGGTCCGGTGCGCATCCGCCACGAGGCGCGTGGCGACCGCAAAGTCCGCGTCTGCCACAAGTGCGGCACGACGCTGGAGAAATGAGATTTGGTAATTGGGTAATTTAGTGATTTCGTAATTTGTAATTTGTGGAGGCCGCGGAACGTTCCGGAAATCCGCAAATTACCAAATTACCAATTTACGAAATTACAAAATTGAGGAACTCACGAACCGGTACCCACTCCGAAACCGTGAGAGGAAGTGGAAGAGGACATGGCAGACGAGAAGCAGAAAAAGCCGCAGCAGCAGCCGGGCAAGAAAGGCGACGGCAAGGCCAAGGGCAAACCGGCCGAGGCCGCCCTCGAGGCCAAGGGCGACGGCAAGCCGAAGCGCGCCAAGGCGAGCAGCCGTTCCACGGCGCGTCTTCGCGACCGCTTTGAGAAGGAAATCGCGCCCTCGCTGATGAAGGAATTCGAGCTTAAGAACCCCATGGCGGTTCCGCGGATCAATAAGGTCGTGGTCAACATGGGCGTCGGCGAAGCAACGCAGAACGCCAAGGTGCTCGACCCGGCTGTCGCCGAGTTGCAGCAGATCACCGGCCAGAAGCCGGTCATCACCAAGGCGAAGAAGTCCATCGCCGCCTTCAAGGTGCGCGAGGGCATGCCCATCGGCGCCATGGTCACGCTGCGCGGCGACCGCATGTACGAGTTTCTCGACCGGCTGATCAACGTGGCGCTGCCGCGGGTACGCGATTTCCGCGGGGTCTCCACCAAGTCGTTCGATGGCCGCGGCAATTACACGCTCGGCTTGCGCGACCAGCTTATCTTCCCGGAGATTTCCTACGAGAAGGTGGACAAGTCGAGGGGAATGAACGTGACCATCGTGACGACGGCGCGCACCGACGACCAGGCGCGGGCCCTGCTGAAGGGCTTCGGCATGCCCTTCCGCGCATAAAGGATTTCGAGGAGATACATGGCTACAACCGCAAAACGAGTGAAGGACGCGAGGACGCCGGGAAAGGCATGCCCGGTTTGCAAAGGGAAACGCGAACTCGAGGGGAAAGCTTGTCTCATATGCAAAGGGACGGGCAGAATCTATTCATCCCGGCAGCACAACCGCTGCCAGATCTGCGGGCGTCCCCGCGGATTCCTGCGCAAGTTCGGCCTTTGCCGCTTGTGCTTCCGTGGCCTGGCGCTGCGGGGCGAGATCCCCGGCGTTTCCAAGTCGTCCTGGTAGAAAGCGGTCGTTTGTCGTTGGTCGTAAGCCAACGACCAACGACCAACGACAGTAACGAATTGCCGCAGGTTCTCCGCATCAGCGGAGCGAACGGGCAAAGGAGAAGCAACACAATGAGTTTGACCGATCCGGTCGCAGATTTCTTGACCCGCATCCGCAACGGCATTCGCGCCCGCCTGCAGAAGGTGGACGTCCCTGCCTCCAAGCTGAAGCTCGAACTGGCCCGCATCCTGAAGGAAGAGGGCTTCATCTCGAACTTCAAGGCCACCGAGGAAGAAGGCCGCAAGGTGCTGCGCGTTTACCTGAAGTACGGCAACAACAACGAGGCCGTGATTTCGCGCCTGCAGCGCGTGTCCAGTCCCGGCTGCCGCGTATACGTCGGCCACGACGAGATTCCGCGCGTGCTCGGCGGCATGGGCATCAATATCCTGACCACCCCGCGGGGAGTCATGACCGGCCGCGATGCGCGCAAGCAGGGCCTGGGCGGCGAGATCTTGTGCGAGATTTACTGAGAACCGGCCTTTCGGTCGATCAGTCTATCGGTCCGTTCGAACCGAGTGACGGATAGACCGATAGACCGATAGACCAAAACGCTGGAAGCCGGCCGAACCAGCCGAGAGCCGACAGCCGAGAGCCGAGAGTTGATATGTCACGAATTGGAAAAAAGCCGATTGCCATCCCCCCGGGGGTGAAGGTCTCCATCGAAGGCAACCTGGTCAAGGTCCAGGGGCCGAAGGGCGTGCTGGAAACCCGCGTGCCGCAGGGCATCACGGTCGCGCAGCAGGACGGTCATCTCCTCGCCCAGCGTGAAAAAGACGACCATGCCGCGCTCCATGGGTTGACGCGCGCGCTCATCAACAACGCCGTCGAGGGCGTCACCAAAGGTTGGAATCGCGATCTGGAAATCGTGGGCATCGGCTACCGCGCCGAGTTGAAGGCCAAGAACATCGTGGTGTTCACGCTCGGATTCTCGCACCCCATCGAGTACCCGCTGCCCGACGGCATCTCGGTCGCCGTGGACCCGAAGCTGACGCGCCTTAGCGTCAGCGGCATTGACCGCCAGAAGGTCGGCCAGGTCGCCGCCGAAATGCGTGCCCTGCGTCCGCCCGACCCGTACAAGAACAAGGGCGTGCGCTACGCCGGCGAACGGTTGAAGAAGAAGGTTGGAAAGACGGGGGCGAAGTAATTTTCGATTGAGTGATTGGTGATTGAGTGATTTTGTCGGGAGCAGCGAATCTCGAAAGTATTCCGCGAATCACTAAATCGCTGAATCACAAATGCGCCGCCCGGTACAGAAACCCGGGACTAGGACAAAAACGATGCTGACGACGACTTCGAAAAATCAGACCCGCTCCAAGATTCACGACCGCATCCGCAAGCGGATGCTCGGCACCCCGGAGCGCCCGCGCCTCAACGTGTACCGCTCGCTCAACCACATCTATGCCCAGGTCGTTGACGACTTGCACGGCAAGACACTGGTATCGGCGAGCACCGTGGAGGGCGCCAAGGCCAGCAAGCGTACCGGGGGCAACGTCGCCTCCGCCAAGGAAGTCGGCAAGCGCGTCGCCGAGCGCGCCAAGGAGAAGGGAATCGCCAAGGTGGTCTTCGATCGCGGCGGCTACCTCTACCACGGGCGCATCAAGGCCCTGGCCGACGCCGCCCGCGCGGCCGGATTGCAGTTTTAGCAGTCGTTAGTCGGTGGTCGATGGTCGTTGGCAAGAACTTTGCCGCCACGATGCACCGCGAACGACTAACGACCAACGACGTTTTGAACGAATCGAGATGCTCATGGCTACGTTTACTATCAAAAGAAAACTCGACGCCGGCAACTACCAGCTCAAGGACCAGGTCGTCGCTATCAACCGCGTCACCAAGGTTGTGAAGGGCGGCAAGAACCTTTCGTTTGCCGCGCTGGTGGTGGTGGGGGATCCCTCGGCCGCTGTGGTCGGCTACGGCGCCGGCAAGGCCAAGGAAGTGCCGCAGGCCATCCGCAAGGGGATTGAGGCGGCCAAGAAAAATCTTGTCCGGGTCAACATCAACCAGACCACCATCCCGCACGCCGTTCTCGGACGCTTCGGCTCCGGCATGGTGCTGTTGAAGCCCGCCCCGGAAGGCACCGGCGTCATCGCCGGCGGCGCGGTGCGCGCCGTCATGACCTCGGCCGGCATCCAGAACGTGCTTACCAAGTCCATCGGCACCACCAACCCGCATAATGTGGTCAAGGCCACCTTTGACGCGCTCAAGAAATTGCGCGATCGCCAGGAAGTCGCCACCATGCGCGGCAAGACGGTACAGGAGCTGTGATGACTGCGGCAAAAACGAAGACGAACTCGAACCAGGCCATGCTGCACCTCAAGTGGGTGCGTTCAGCCATCTGCGCGCCGCTGAAGCACAAGAAGGTCGTTCGCGGCCTCGGCTTCACCCGCTTGAATCAGGTGATCGAGCGCGAAGATTCGCCCTCCATCCGCGGCATGGTCGCCAAAGTGCCGCATTTGGTGAAGGTAGTCAACGGATAGGTCTGTCGGTCTTTCGGTCTATCGGTAATTCATGACCGAAGCGCCGATGGACCGATCGACCGAGAGACCGAGAGACCAGAAATGAATCTATCGAATTTACGAGCACCCAAACGCTCCTCCGAAAAACGCAAGCGTGTCGGTCGCGGCATGGGTTCGGGCATGGGCAAGACCTCCACCCGCGGTCACAAGGGACAGCGTTCGCGCAGCGGCGCCCGCATCCTGCGCGGCTTTGAAGGCGGCCAGATGCCTTTGCACCGCCGCCTCCCCAAGCGCGGTTTTTTTAACATCTTCCGCGAAGAGTACGCGATCGTGAATCTTTCCCAACTCGCCGACCTCGGCGAAAGCAACGTCACGCCCGACCTTCTCCGCACCCGCGGTCTGGTCAGCAGCAAGAACAAACGCGTGAAGGTTCTCGGCAACGGCGATCTGAAATCAGCCCTGACCGTGCACGCGCACAAGTTTTCCAAGTCGGCGGAAGAGAAGATAAAGACTGCCGGCGGCACCATTACCGTCATCGAAATCAAGGCGGTTGCTCCAGTGAAGAACAGGTTTGAAGCCGCCCGCGCCCAGAAGCGCGCCGGCAAGCAGAAGAAGCAAACCTAGGACAAGGGTTATATGCTGGAAAAGCTATCCAACGTATTTCGCGTTCCCGACCTCCGCAAGCGCATCCTGTTCACGCTGGGGTTGCTGGCGGTGTACCGCCTGGGCGGGCACATCCCGACGCCGGGCATTAACGCCGACTTGTTGCAGCAGTTCTTTGAGCAGAACCGCGGCACCTTCCTCGGCTTCGTGGACCTGTTCAGCGGCGGCCAGCTTCGCCGCCTGACCATCTTCGCCCTGGGCATCATGCCCTACATCACCGCCTCCATCATCCTGCAATTGCTGACCGTGGTTTATGAGCCGCTGGCGAAATTGCAGAAGGAAGGCGAACTGGGGCGCAAGAAGATCACCGAGTGGACGCGCTACCTGACGCTGATCCTCAGCGCCATGCAATCGTTCGGCATCGCCATCACGCTGGAGCGCCAGACCGCCTCCGGCGGCGTGGCCTTCGTCACCACTCCCGGCTTCAGCTTTGTCCTGATGACCGTGCTCACGCTGACCACCGGCTCGGTCTTCATTATGTGGCTGGGCGAGCAGATCACCGAACGCGGTATCGGCAACGGCATGTCGCTGCTGATCTTCGCCGGCATCGTCGTCGGCTTGCCCCGCGCCGTCGCCGACCTTGTTGACAAGGTCCGCACCGACGCCTGGGGCGCCTTCACTGCGCCCGCCGTGATCATCCTGATCGCGCTGATGATCGCCGTCGTCGGTTTCATCGTCTTCGTCGAGCGCAGCGAGCGCCGCATCCCGGTGCAGTACGCCAAACGCGTCGTCGGACGCAAAGTGATGGGCGGCGGCTCCACCCACCTGCCGCTGCGCGTCAATTCCGGCGGCGTCATGCCCGTGATCTTCGCCTCGTCGCTGTTGACTCTGCCGCAGACCGCCGGCTTTTTCCTGCGCGACAACCGGTATTTCGGGCCGCTGCTGCGCGCGCTCTCCTGGGGCGAGCCGCTCTACACGCTGCTCTACGCCATCGGGATCATCTTCTTCGCCTACTTCTACGTCTCCATCGTCTTCAACCCCAACGAGGTTGCCGACAACATGCGGAAGTACGGCGGGTTCATCCCCGGCATCCGGCCCGGCAAGCGCACGGCGGATTCGATCAACGAAGTCCTGACCCGCATCACCCTGGTGGGCGCGTTTTACCTGATCATCATCTCCTTTATTCCGGAGTGGATGATCGCCGGCATTCACCTGAATCACTTGCCCGGCGCGCTGGGCGCGTTTTTTGAAAAGCTGCCGGCCTGGGTCACCAACGGATTGGGCGTCACCTTTTACTTCGGCGGCACTTCGCTGCTGATTGTGGTCGGCGTCGCCATGGACACCGTGCAGCAGGTGGAAGCGCAGTTGATCATGCGCCATTACGAAGGCTTTACCCCGCGCAGCGGACGCATCCGCGGCCGCCGCACCTGGGCGTAACCAAAGTCAGAAGTAAGAAGTAAGAAGTACGAAGTCAGAAAGTCTTGCTGAAACTGAAACTGAAACTGAAACTATGGAAAGCGCCGCGGTAAACAAATCGATGTCGACGGTTGGCCCGGTCATCCTTCTGGGCGCCCCGGGCGCGGGCAAGGGAACGCAGGCGAAGGCCATCGTCGAGCGCAATGCCATCCCGCAGGTTTCCACTGGAGACCTGCTCCGCGATCACGTTGCGCGCTCGACCGAGCTCGGCAAGCAGGCCAAGGCCATCATGGATCGCGGCGAACTGGTGCCTGACGACCTGGTGAACAACATGGTTGCCGAGCGCCTGGCGCGGCCCGACACGGCTCGCGGTTTTATTCTCGACGGCTATCCGCGGACGGTTGCGCAGGCCGGGTGGCTCGATGGCTACTTGGCCCATAAGCTCTTTGAAAATCAAGGGGATCGCAAGCTTCCCCCGGTTGTGATCAGCATCCAGGTGAGCTATAATCAATTGTTGCGCCGGCTTACCGGCCGGCGTTCTTGTCCCACCTGTGGGCGCATTTACAACGTGTACTTCCAGCCTCCCCGCGTTGCTGACCTCTGCGACGTCGATGGCGCGAAGCTTGTTACACGCCGTGACGATTGCGAGGAAGTGATCTCCGAACGTCTCAAGGCCTACGAGCGGCAAACCCTGCCTCTCGCCGATTATTATCGGGCCAAGGGGCAGTTGGTCGAGATCAACGGTGACCAGGACATGAACGCCGTCACCGCCGAGGCGTTGAAAGTGATTGATGGCCATCGTTTGTAAATCGCCGTCCGAGCTGGACAAGATGCGCGCCTCGGGGCACATCGTTCGCCAGGTGCTCGACACGGTCCGTGCCATGGTGAAGCCCGGCGTCACCACCATGGACCTGGAGCGGGCGGCGGAGCAGAAGATCAAGGAACTCGGCGCCAAGCCGGCCTTCAAGGGGTATTACGATTACCCTTGCGTGCTGTGCACGTCGGTCAACCAGGAGATCGTCCACGGCATTCCGTCGCCGAAGCGGATGCTCAAGGAAGGCGACATCGTCTCCATTGATTGCGGCGTCGTGCTCGAAGGCTATTACGGTGACGCGGCCATCACCGTGCCGGTGGGCGAGAAGCTCGCTCCCGAAGTGCTGAAGCTTCTGGAAGTCACGGAAGCGTCGCTGTACCGCGGCATCGCCGCCGCCCAGATCGGCAACACCGTGGGCGACGTCGGCGCGGCCGTGCAGGAACTGGTCGAGGCCAACGGTTTCAGCGTGGTGCGCGAGTTTGTCGGGCACGGCATCGGGACGCGGCTGCACGAAGACCCGCAGGTCCCGAACTACGGTACCCGCGGACACGGCGCCCGCTTGCGCGAAGGCATGGTGATCGCCATCGAGCCCATGGTGAACGCCGGCACGCCCGGCGCCAGGGTGCTCGACGACAAGTGGACCGCAGTGACCGAAGACGGCAGCTTCAGCGCCCACTTCGAGCATTGCGTGGCCGTCACCGAAAACGGGCCGGTGATTTTGACGCAGTAGTGATCAGGCTAAGAGCTAACAGCTAATAGCTAACAGCTATTTTGGAGTTGAATGTCAAAAGAAGACGCGATTGAAGTCATGGCGGTGGTCATCGAGCCCCTGCCCAACGCAATGTTCAAGGTCGAACTGGAAAACAAGCACCGGGTCCTGGCGCATGTTTCCGGGAAGATGCGCAAGAACTTCATTCGCATTTTGCCCGGCGATCGTGTCGCGGTGGAACTTTCTCCCTACGACCTGACCCGCGGGCGGATTGTGTACCGGTATAAGTAGGCGAATGGGTAATTTGTAATTGGTAATTAGCAATTTGCTCGCTACTGGCGGCAATTACAAATTACAAATTACAAATTGCAAATTACAAATCGCAAAGGTTTTCATCATGAAAGTACGGGCTTCGGTCAAAAAGATTTGCGACAAGTGCAAGGTCATCCGCCGCAAGGGCGTGGTGCGGGTGATCTGCGAAAACACGAAACATAAACAACGCCAGGGATAATCTGTCGTTGTCGATGGTCGCGGGCCCCGGTGCCATCGACCATCGACCATCGACCATCGACAAGAGGGTTTTATGGCCAGAATTGCCGGCGTGGATCTTCCGCGCAACAAGCACACGCGCATCGCGCTGACCTACATCTACGGCATCGGACACCCGCGCGCCGCCAAGATTGTCGCGGCCGCCAACGTGGATGGCGAGAAGAAGGTGCAGGACCTCAACGAAGAAGAGGTCAACCGCATCCGCCAGGTCATCGAGGGCGAAGGCAACGTGGAAGGCGACCTGCGCAAGGACGTCTCCATGCACATCAAGCGCCTGATCGAAATCGGCTCGTACCGCGGCTTCCGTCACCGCCGCAACCTGCCGGTTCGCGGTCAGCGCACCCACACCAACGCGCGCACCCGTAAGGGCCCGCGCAAGGGCACCGTGGCCGCCAAGAAGAAGTCGGCGACCAAGACGTAATCGGCGCAGCCACGGGCGCGGGGCCCGTGGGTTTGGGGAAGGGCACGGCTTTAGCCGTGCCAATCAGGGCCGCCATAGAACTGGGGGCTTTAGCCCCTGAGGGAACGGCTCCTGATAGATAACGGAATTTCGCTGTTGCCACGGCTCAAGCTGATGGCTGACAGCTGAGAGCTGAGAGCTAATCAATGGCGAAGCCAGCAGCAGCAGACACCACCGCCGGAGCACCGGCGAAAAAAGGCAAGACCAAGAAGTTCAAGAAGCGTGAGCGCAGGAACGTCCCCTTTGGGATCGCTCACATTCAGGCGTCGTTCAACAACACCATCGTCACCATCGCCGACAGCGAGGGCAACGTGATCTCCTGGAAGAGTTCGGGGTCGCTGGGGTTCCGCGGATCGCGCAAGGGCACGCCCTTCGCCGCGCAGCAGGCCGCCATCACCGCCGCCAACCTGGCGCGCGAGCACGGCCTCCGCTCGGTCGAGGTGCGGGTCAGCGGGCCGGGATCGGGCCGCGAGTCGGCCATCCGCGCCCTGGCTGCCGCCGGCATCGAGGTGCGCAACATCAAGGACGTCACCCCGATTCCGCATAACGGCTGCCGTCCGCCGAAACGGCGCAGAGTTTAACGAGTCGTCAGTCGTCGGTCTTCAGTCTTCAGGCCGAACGGCTCTTCCTGACGACTGGAGACTGACGACTGAAGACGATTTCTGATCGGGAAGAAGGGTCGCCAAACCCGTAAACCGATCCCACGAAGGAGAAGAACATTGGCTCGATACACAGGTCCAGTCTGCCGCCTTTGCCGCCGCGAAGGCACCAAGCTCTTCCTCAAAGGGGCAAAGTGCTTCAGCGACAAATGTCCCATCGAAAACCGCAACTTCGCCCCCGGCCAGCACGGCAAGGACCGCAAGGCGAAGATCGTCGGATACGGCCTCCAGTTGCGCGAGAAGCAGAAAGCCAAGCGCATCTACTTCACCAACGAAGGCCAGTTCCGCAACTACTACGAGAAAGCGACGCGTTCCAAGGGCGTCACCGGCGAACTGCTCTTGCAGCAGCTTGAGCGGCGTCTCGACAACGTCGTGTATCGCCTCGGTTTCGCCACCGCGCGCCGCCAGTCGCGCCAGTTGGTGCGCCACGGACATATCCAGGTCAACGGCCGCAAGGTCGATATTCCCTCGTTCCAGGTGAAGGCCGGCGACGAGATCGCGGTGCGCGAGGCCAGCAAGAAGCTGACCATCATCGCTTCCTCGATCGAGTACAGCAGCCATCAGCCGGCTCCGAACTGGCTCGAGCTGGACCGCGAGAACATGAAGGGACGCGTCACTGCGATCCCCAAGCGCGAAGACGTCAATTTGCCGGTCAACGAGCAGTTGATCGTCGAGTTGTACAGCAAGTAATGGTCGCTCGGTCTATCGGTCTTTCGGTCTCGCAATGACCGACCGACTGACCGATAGACTGAAAGACTGGCAAACTTTTTTCGGCCCCATTCGTGCCAGATCAGGCCCGCGCGACGAACCGCCTCACGCCTGGGCCGCGTGAGGATGTCGCCTCGACCCGCATGGCCGAAGGAGAACAATGCAAATGCTTTGGAAAGGCTTCCAGAAACCCAAGCGGCTGGCCGCTGACACCGAAACCCTCACCGACAAGTACGGTCGCTTCTGGGCGCAGCCCTTTGAGCGCGGCTTCGGTACCACCATCGGCAACGCACTGCGCCGCGTGCTTCTCAGCTCCATCGAGGGCGCGGCCGTCACCGCCGTCAAGATCGAGGGCGTGCTCCACGAGTTCCAGTCCATTCCCGGCGTGGTTGAGGATGCCACCGACATCATCCTCAACCTCAAGCAGGTCCCTTTCAAGCTGAACGGCGAAGGCCCCAAGGCCATCTACCTGCGCTCCGACCAGCCGGGCGTGATCACCTCGGGCATGATCGAGGCCGACGCCGACGTGGAAGTCCTCGACAAGGACGTCTACATCGCCACCGTCAGCGAAGGCGGCAAGCTCGATATGGAAATGCGGCTCAAGCGCGGCCGCGGCTACATCTCCGCCGACAAGAACTTCGAAGAGGACCTGGGCATCGGCTTCATTCCCATCGACTCGGTGCACTCGCCGGTTCGCAAGTGCAACTACACGGTGGAAGCCGCCCGCTTGGGCCAGATCACCGATTACGACAAGCTCACGCTCGAGGTCTGGACCAACGGCTCGGTCAGCCCGGCCGACTCGATTGGATTGGCCGCCAAGCTGGTGAAGGACCACATGAACATCTTCATCAACTTCGAAGAGGAGATGGAGACCACCGCCGCCAGCGACGAGCGCAAGCCGGAAATTCGCAACGAGAACCTCAACCGCTCCGTCGAGGAGCTGGAGCTTAGCGTTCGCAGTTACAACTGCCTGAAGAACGCCAATATCCAGAGCATCGGCGAGCTGGTGCAGAAGTCCGAGGCCGAAATGCTGAAGACCAAGAATTTTGGCCGCAAGTCGCTCAACGAGATCAAGGAAATCCTGGCCTCGATGGGACTCAGCCTCGGCATGAAGATCGACGAGCACGGTAACGCCGTTGCCGTTAATCTGCCGCAGCAGTCCACCGCGATGGGCCTCGGCGCCTTCGAGCATCAGCAGTAACTTTTATCGGGTGATCGGATGATCTGGTGATCAGGCGATCTGAACACCGGAATTCGATCACCCGATCACCCGATCGCCAGATCAGCGGATTGGCACGGGGCCATGAATAAGGATTGATACCATGCGTCACTTAAAAGCTGGCAAGAAGCTGGGAAGAAACACCAGCCACCGTCGCGCCCTGCTGCGCAACCTGGTCACCTCGCTCATTCTGGAAGAGCGCATCGAAACCACCGAACCCAAGGCCAAGGCCATGCGCCCGCACGTCGAGAAGATGATTACCCTCGGCAAGCGCGGCGACGTTGCCGCCCGCCGCCTCGCCGCCTCCTACCTGATGACGCGCGCCGCCGTCGACAAGCTGTTCGACACCGTAGCGCCGCGCATGGGCGACCGCAACGGCGGCTACCTGCGCATTATCCGCACCGGGTGGCGAAAGGGCGACGGCGCCGAGAAAGCGTTTGTCGAGCTGATCGGCAGCGAGAAAGCCATCGCCGAAAAGCAGCACAAGCGCTCCGAAGCCCGCACTAAGCGCCGCGAAGTAGCCAAGAAGCAGATGGAAGAAGCCGAAGCCCAGGCAACTCCCGAAGCTTCCGCCGAACCAGAATCCGGCAAGGGCGAAAAAGAATAATCAGGAGGAGCCATTCTCCTTCGATTTCCGCAGGCCCCGGCGCCCTCGCCGGGGCCGTTCTCAAATTGGGAAACAAACTCTCATCCCGAATCCCCCCACAACTTTTCCCCGCCTGATCGGTTCCTACTTATTAAGTCCCGAACTCTAAGGAGACCGAAATCATGCGGGCATTCACCCGAATTTCCATCACCCTGTTGTCCATCTTCCTCGCCGCCGCGATGGCTGCGCAAACCGCGCCGGCGCCGGGCGACAACGCCACTGCTGCTCCCCACAAAATGATGCCCCGGCATAACGGCGGCTTCGAGCGCATGGCGCAGCAACTCAACCTCACCGACCAGCAGAAGACGCAGATTCAGGGCTTCACGCAGGCCGGGCGCCAGCAGGCGCTGTCCATTAAGCAGGACACCTCGCTCACGCCGGAGCAGAAGCGCGACAAGTTTCGGCAACTCCGCGCCTCCACCCATCAGCAGGTCCTCGGCGTCCTCACGCCGGAACAGCAGCAGCAGATGAAGCAACTGCGCAGCCAGCATGCCGGCATGGGCCGCGGCAAGGGCGCCGGTATGGGTCGCGGAATGGGACCCCTGGCGCGCCTCAATCTAACCGACGACCAGCGCGCCAAGATCCAGCCCATCCTGCAGTCCTCGCGGCAGCAGGCGCAGGCGGTGCGCAACGACGCCACGCTGACGACGGAACAGAAGCAGGCCAAGATGCGCGACATTCACCAGGGCACCATGACCCAGATGAATTCGCTGCTCACGCCGGAACAGCAACAGCAGTGGCAGCAGATACGGCAGCACCGCGGACCCGGCGGCAAGTACGAACCGCCGCCCGCGCCCCCGAGCGGCTTCTAGCTGGGTTGACTTTGACCGACGATGGAGCGCGTTCGCCCTCGAACGCGCTCTATTCTTCTCCCACTGATCGCGGCGAAACTGCCTAAGCGATGAGCAATTAGCGATTAGCAATTGGCCAATCCAATCACCTACCACCCGCTAACTGCTAATTACTTCTTGCTTCCCTCTCACCCCACGCGCGGCGACGATCACCAACTGCACGAATGCCGCGGCCGTGGTATCCAGCGCCACGTCGCGGATGGTGCCAGTCCTTCCCGGAAGGAACGCCTGGTGCCACTCATCCAGGCCGGCGACGGCCGCCGCCGAGAGCAGTGCAAGCACGGCCGCGCGCGCGCTCCACGATGTCAACATTGCCGACCACGGGGGCAGGCGCGTGGCCGTGCGCGGCAGCATCAGTGTTGCCCACCAGGCGCGCAGCATCAGCAGGCTGAGGATTCCATAGCCGATACCATGCCCGATTTTCCGTCCTACTTCGTTGAGCCGTAGCAATTGCGCGAAAGTGATGTGCGGATCGAAAAATCTGGCGATGGCGAGAAGCAGATGCCCGGTGTTTTCCGACGACATCAGCGACGTGGATTCAAAGGCGATTAACGCCAGCCACAGCAACGCGGGAATCCAGGCGCGGCGAACAGGCTTGTTCATCTATTCGACGCGGTAATTCGGCGCCTCGCGCGTGATGACCACGTCGTGCACGTGGCTCTCGCGCATGCCGGCGTTGCTGATGCGCACGAAGCGCGCTTTCTGCTGCAGGTCGGCAATGGACGCCGAGCCGGTGTAGCCCATGCCGGAGCGCAGGCCGCCGACGAGCTGGTAAATGATCATCGAGAGCGGCCCCTGATAGGCCACGCGCGCCTCGATCCCTTCCGGCACCAGCTTGGCCAGGCGGTTGCCGTCGGCATCTTCGCGGCTGACCGGCACCGAGGAATCGCCGGGACTGGATTCCTGGAAGTAGCGCTCGCCGCCGCCCGCCGACATCGCCGCCAGCGAGCCCATCCCGCGATACGCCTTGAAAGTGCGGCCCTGGTACAAAATCGTTTCTCCCGGACTCTCGTCGGTCCCGGCAAACAGCGAGCCGATCATGCACACGCTGGCGCCCGCGGCCAGCGCCTTGGTGACGTCGCCGGAGTACTTGATGCCGCCGTCGGCGATCACCGGGATTTGCGCGTCACGCAGCGCGCGAAACGCCTCGGCGATGGCGGTGATTTGCGGCACGCCCGCGCCGGTGACGATGCGCGTGGTGCAGATCGAGCCCGGCCCGATTCCCACCTTCACCGCGTCGGCGCCCGCGCGCGCCACTTCGCAGGCGCCGTCGAACGTCGCGACGTTGCCGGCGATCAGTTCCACCTCCGGCAGCTTGGCCTTCACCGTCTTGATCGCTTCCAGCACCCGCGTCGAGTGGCCGTGCGCGCTGTCAATGGCGATCACGTCCACCTTGGCCCGCGCCAGCTCCTGCGCCCGCTCCAGGAAATCGCCGGTGGCGCCGATGGCCGCGCCTACCCGGAGGCGTCCCTGGTTGTCCTTGGCGGCGTTGGGGTACTTCAGCTTTTTCTGGATGTCCTTGACCGTGATCAGTCCCTTGAGCGTGTACTTGTCGTCCACCACCAGCAGCTTCTCGACGCGGTGCTTGTGCAGGATCTGCTCCGCCTGCTCGAGCGTGGTGCCGACCGCCACGGTGATCAGGTTTTCCTTGGTCATCACCTTGCTGATGGGAATATCGGTGCGCGTTTCGAAGCGCAGGTCGCGGTTGGTCAGGATGCCGACCAGCTTCTTGTTCTTGGTGATGGGCACGCCCGAGATGCGGTAGCGCTCCATCACCTTGAGCGCGTCGCTGACCTTGTCGTCGGGCGACATGGTGATCGGGTCCACGATCATGCCGCTTTCCGAGCGCTTTACCTTGTCCACTTCGCCGGCCTGCTGCTCGATCGTCAAATTGCGGTGGATGATGCCCATGCCGCCCTGCTGCGCCATGGCAATCGCCATCTGCGCCTCGGTGACGGTGTCCATGGCCGCGCTGATGATGGGGATTTGCAGCGTGATGTTGCGGGTGATACGCGTCTGCGTGTTCACCGACGCGGGGACGACATCGCTTCGCGCCGGCAGCAGCAACACATCATCGAAGGTAAGCGCCTCAGGGACAGGAAAATGGATCATGAAATTTTCCCGCGCTGTCGTGCCGTTAGGTCCTTCCCCTTCGCTGCTCTCAGGGTCAGGATTTCGGCTGCAGGCTCCCGCTCTCCCGCGCGGCGGGATCGCTCACGCCTGCAAAACGCCTCAACTTCAGGGACAGGAAAATGGATCATTCTTCACTCGCAGGGCTTTTCGTAATTGTAGCAGGGGATGACGTATCCATCCGAAGGGAGCATCGGATCAGGCAAAAGCGATCGGACCAAAGTCGAAGCGTTTACTGTTCGAATTTCTTGAAGAAGGCCACCCACTCACCAGCCGGAATGCCGCATATAGGCGTGGCCAAAGCTTGTTCTTCGTACCTGTCCATGATTCCGCTCCGCGAAAAGCGGCCAAAGTTATTTCCGTCGTCCGATTTAGGAACGTCAGAGATCTTGTCTGATTTCTTGGGGTAAGGAGTAATGCCGGTCGGCTTCGTTATCGCCTTAGAGCCAGCCGCCACGCGAACGTGCTGCCACCAGTAATTGCGATATTCCGCTGCGTACTTCGCGGATTCAATATACGGATCGAACACCGTTGGTGAGCCAGACAGAACGTCGGATAATGTCCAGGGTACAACGACAACTAGGTCTTGCGGCGCACACGCCTCGGGCGTGACTTTGTACCGGAAGCTCGGCTCACGTTCCTTTGCCAGAAGATACCAGCCTTTGAGTTCGATCCCAAGAATGATCTCTTGTCCGTCATTTTTCTTGCGAAGCAAGACATCCGGAAAGGTCTGTCCCTGGCGCACAAACCGATAGAGGTTGTACTTGCCATCAGGGTCCCAAACAGGCCGCATCCGGTTCAGCGTCTGGACCACCTGGTCTTCAATCGTAGCTCCAAGGGTTGAACTCAGGGTAAAAATGTCCGTGGCACGGATTCCTGTTATTCGCGTTTCAGTCGTGAAGTAGTTCGGAAGTGCGAGGATGGCCTCTCGAACGTGATTATACAAATGGAAGTGTTCCCACTCCGCTTTGGGGAGACTTCTTTCTGGTGCGGCGGACCCGGCGGCTTGCTGCTCTGCTGCTCGTGTAGGGGTCTGTTCCTGGTCGTCGGGTGGTCGAGGTGGCGGCATCTTTGTTGCCATCGTTTGAGGCTAGCCTCCTGCACGCCACGTCATAGTACTCCGGCAGTATCTCGGCACTGAAGCACTTTCTGTCTAGGTTGTGCGATGCGACCGCCGCCGAACATAACCCACCAAACGGTTCCCAAACCACATCGCCGGGATCAGACGAAACACGGATAATCATTTCCGTCAGTTTCAGAGGCTTTTGATTTAAGTGCACGCATCTCGAGCCATTTTTCAGCCTTTCTGTCCCGCGCATAGGTGGTTCGGTCCAGACATTGTTGATGCCGTATTCGCAATAAAACTTGGCCCTCATCCTCCCCCATTCGACGGCCGTAAGGGGTTTTCGGCCATCGATCGAAAAGTAAGGTCGCCCCTCGGGGGAGCCGTGCCTGTTCGCATATTCCACCAAACTGGCGAAGTGCTCCGCAGGAGGGAAATACCACAGGTGACATTTCGTGAAGTATTTTCGCGTTGCAGCATTGGCAACGCCACACGCGCGATTAGTCTCAGTAAGCGTCAAACCTGACCGTAACCATTCCGCGCGGAGCCAGCTTTTCAACGGCAACTCTTTGCCATTAAGAGGCAAACGGACTTTGCGGACGTACTGAACGCAAACCTCGGTAACAACCGGAAATTTTCGAAGCGTTTTCGTGTTCGCATTTCCTGCCACGTGCCCTTTACCTTTATTCCACAAATGGCAGCAGCGGTATTCCCAATCGTTTTCCACTAGGACTGGATGTACGTTTGCCCAACCTAATTCGGTGTTCCAAAACCAAAGAGTCGTTTGAGGGGAAGCCTTTTGTGACCAGGCCTGTATGTGTGGCCGATACCAGCCCGCGAGGTGGTCCGGCATTACTGGATCGCCTGGGAAGCTACCGACCCCGTATGGTCCATCGACGACAATGACCGTCGGTGTCGGCCAGTTCCTGCACAGAGAAAGCGAATCGCCGCGAAAAAGGTGTGCCCCACCGCACGAGAATACGTTCTCTTCGCGCGCCCCTTCACCGTTATTGCTCTGCAAGAGCGTCTGTGTGCTCACGCTGTTCCTATTTACTCAGCAAGTGTCAACTAGTGCAACTGTGAATCGTTAGCAAAAGCGTTTCCCTCAGTGGATATTGGGACAGTTTGGGATTTTTCCCGGCTCGGGACTCAACGAAGTGTTCGGACGTCTTTCAAGTACCGCGCGGTGGCGAATCTCCTAGACGGGAAATTACTCCGGGTCCGACTCCACCGCTCGTCCCTGATTCTCGCTTTGAGACAATCTTGTCAAGCCCCTTAAGAGTTAACACCATGGCTAAACACCTCTCCACCAGCCACTTACAGCCATACCCATGTGGCGGGTAAACCGCCCGAACGAGCACGTCTTGAAGAAGCCGGTGAACCACAATCTCCGGGAAGGTAACACGCACCGATGAGCGCCTCGTGGATGAATCACGACCGACATACCAACAGACCCCATCAATCGGCAGCAGCGATCTGGTATTGCTCCAGCTTGCCGTCGGGCATTTCGAAAGTCCAGGCGCGCAGGGTCTTGTTGGCAAACTTCACCTGGTAACTCCGCAGCACCATGCCGCCGCGCAGCGCATAGTTCGTCTGGGTAAAACCGGTGGGCGTGCCCAGAGGCCCGAGGCTGGAGGCGAAATCCTTCAGCGCCTGCTCGCTGAAATAGAAATTGGCGTTGTCGGTGAAGAGCGCGCGGTTGATGGCGCCATGCTGCAGGCCGGTAAAGATCTGCCGCGCCTGCTCCAGCTTGCGCGCGGTGTCGGCGTCCTGGAGAGCGAGGGTGGCGAGCTTTTTGGCAATGTCGCCGGAGGCGCTGGCCGCGTCCTGATTGGTGAGCACGACGACGGCGACGTTGTCGTCGGGAAACACGGTGTTGGTGGCGGTGAAGCCGGAGACTTCGCCGCCATGCGAGAGCGCGCGATGTCCCGACTCGGAGCGCACGGACACTCCCAGCCCGTACTGCGTGCCCAGTCCGTTGGCGAGCACGGTTTCGCTTTCGAACTGCTTGTAGGAGGCGGGGCTCATGATCTTGCGCTCGAGCAGCGCGATGTCCCACTTGGCGAGGTCCTCGGCGGTCATGGCGAGCTCGCCGGCGGCGTACATCCAGCCGGGGCCGGCATCGGGAGCGACGCGCGCGGGGCCGAGGCCGTAGCGCAGGTAGCCGGTGGGATCGGCCGGGGCGATGCCGTGCTGGTCGAAATCGGCCACGCTGGTCATGTTCAGCGGCGTGAAGATGCGATCGCGCAGGAACTGGAAGTAGGGTTTTCCGGTGACTTTCTCGACGATCGCTCCGGCGATCACGTAGCCGGTGTTGCTGTACTGCCACTTCGTGCCGGGCTCGAAGTCGAGAGGCTTGCGCGCCCAGGTGTCCATGATTTTTTCGGCGGTCGTAGCCTTGAGCATCATGGGCATGACGTAGTCCTGCGGCCAGAAGTCCTGGTAGCCCGAAGTATGCGTGAGCAACTGGCGGACCGAGACCTCGTTGGCGCGGGTGAGCGTGGGGAGAAATTTGCCGACATGATCGTCGAGCGAGAGCTTGCCTTGCTCCTGCAGCAGCAGCAAGGCGACGGCGGTGAATTGCTTGCTGATGGAGCCGATGGAGTAACGCATGGACGGCTTGACCGGCGTGCGCGGCTCCAGGCGCGCTTCTCCGTAGGTCTGGATGTAGGCGATGCGGCCGTCCTTCACCACCGCGATGGAGGCGCTGGGCACGCCGGTGTCGGCGAGGATCTGGGTGGCGGCTACATCCATCTGGTGGCGGACGTCGTTGGGAAACAGCGAGCGCGGTTGTTGGGCGTGGGCGGCGAGGGTTGCGACGACAATGAAGGCGGCAATGCGTGTGCGCATGGGCGGCTCCGGGAAACAGGGCAGTTTAACAAAATTACGGGTTGGGAGTTCTGAGTTGTGGGTGAAATCCAACACCATTGCTGATTGTCGATTGTCGATTTACAAGAACATTGAACCGCAAAGGACGCAGAGGACGCCAAGGCAGAACAGCAGATTCCTCGCTGCGCTCGGAATGACAAATCGGAGAACAACTGAAACTGAAACTGAAACTGAGACTGAGACTGAGACTGAAACTGAAACTAGTGCGAGCCGGTGGGGCGGACGGGAGCGGCGTGGGACGAGGATTCCGCAGGGGAACCATGGCGCAGGCTGACGACGCGTCCGCGAAGGCCGAGGCGGTAGAGTTCGCCGCGCCAGACGATAGTGCGTCCGGTGAAGCTGGCCATCCAAAAGAAAAATCCGAGCAGGTCGCGCATTGGGTAGTACCAGAGGTAACGCCGGATTTCGGGATCGCGCGCCACGCCCCAGCCGACGACCAGCGCCTGCAGCCAGCGATTGACCAAGCCCCAGCCGAGCAACGCGAGGGCGAGCGTCCAGTGTCCCCAGGCGGCGGCGACGGTGAATCCGAGCAGCGCAAACGGCGTGGCGAAGGTCAGGCCGTTGCCGATGTGGCCGGCGGGACGCGAAGAGCGAGTGCAGCGCATCCAGCGGACCTGGCGGCTGATCATGGCGCGGTTGAGGGTAACGTGGTCAATGACGACGTGCGAGAGCAGGACTTGGTATCCGGCGGCGTCCACCAGGCGGCCGATTTCGTAGTCCTCGGAGTGGTAGTCGGCGAGCACGCCGAGGCCGCCGATGTGCGCCAGCACGTCCTTGCGGGTAGCGGTGGTGGGGCCGAGGGCGAACTTCATGCCTTCGAGCAGGTCGGCAACCAGCACACCGGAGGTGAATTCGACGGACATGCCGGCGGCTTCCAGACGCGACCAGAGGCCGCCGCTGGGCCTGCCGCGATAAACGCAGGTGACCAGTCCGACGCGCGGGTCGCGCAGGGGAGCGATGATGTTGCGCAGGTAGTTGCGGGGCACGCGGACGTCGCTGTCGCCCATGACGATGTAGTCATGCTCGGCGGCGGCGAGCATCTTGTGCTCGGAGTAGACACGCGGGTTCGGCCAGGTGGGCTCGCCGGAGAAAACGCAGCGAGCCTTGACGTTGGGATAGCGATCGCGAAGATCGTTGATCACGGCGATAGCGGGATCGCCGGGCGAGCGCGCGCCGAAGATCAGTTCGAAAGCGGGATAGTCCTGCTGAAAAAAGCTCTCGAGATTTTCCGCGAGCATGGGCTCGAGGCCGCAGACGGGCTTGAGCACGCTGACGGGAGGAAAGTCTGGATCGCTGAGCGCGGCGGCTGCGGCGGCAGCGCGGCGCGCACTTGCGCGGAAGCGGCGCGCGGCCACCATGACCAGCAGGAGAAAGCCGGTCGAGCTAGCCAGCCCCAATATTGCGATCGACAGCAGAAACTGAGGCATCGATTTCTATCCTAAGCTGACGCAAACCCAGCGGCAACTTAAAGGACTCCAAGAGCAATGCAAATTTTGTAAAGTTTTGTATCGAACAACGCTACCAACGCACCGTGCGCGAAAACATATGAGGAAGTTGCGAGTTCCGGGTTTCGAGTTGCGTGTGGCTGAGAGTTGCGGCTGGTTGGGAAAATGCATCTGTGCCAAGTTCGCGCTACTTCGCCCCTCGGCAGCACTCGGGTTCAAAGCAGGCTCCAGCGCGCAAGCTCAGGATGACGCCAACAAGATTTCCCTGATTTATTCGTTCGCCTGAACTGGGCGGACGATCTTGTTGTAGATCGCCAACAGCACTGCGGTCGCAAGTCCGACCGCGGTGACGGCGAACCAGATGCGCTTGGGCTGGTGCAGGACTTCGCCGTAATGGTGGACGAGTCGTCCGCCGAACCATCCGCCGATCAGAGACCCGATGCCGATGGGAAGAAAAGCAAATCCCATGTAGGTACCCTGCTGGCCGGGCGGCGCGAGGCGCGAGATGTACTCGTAATAGCGCGGCGACTGGATGATCTCGCCCAGCGCAAGCACAAACAGCGAAAGCACCGCGCCCCCGACGGTCGGACGCAAGGCGAGGATCACCCAGGAAACCGACGTGATCACGGTGCCGAGGATCACGGCCTGAAATGCGGGGATGCGGCGGGTCAGGTAATTCACCGCCAGGGTGAGCGCGATGACGGTGAGGCCGTCGGTGATGAGGATCAGCTCGACGTCGGCGCGGGGATCGATGTAGCCGTGGATGTAGCCGGGAAGGCTGATGTACTGCTGCCAGAACACGACCCAGTATCCGGTGAACAAGACCAGGAACCACATGAAGCGGCTGATGCCGGCGAGCACCAGCGCAAGAAGCACGGCCCAAATCCACCAGGGAACGGTGAAGCCGGCGAGCAGCGAAGCTGCGCCGAGCGCGAGTGCAACCAGCAGCGCGGGCACAACCAGTTTGTAATTCCCCAGTACGACGCAGAAATTGCGCGCGACCTCGGCAATGGAGGGCGGAGGGGCGTCGCCGGCCTTGCGGGGCTCGCGGAAGAAGATCAGAACGACGAAGAACATGGCGAAGACGCTGACGGCGGCGACGCGATACACGTTCTCCAGTCCCAGGTGACGATGCGACCAGGAGGCGACGTAGGGGCCGGCCGCGCCGCCGATATTCACCATGGTGTAGTAAATCGAGTAGCCGATGGAGCGGACGTTTTCCTTCGAGGCGCGCGCGGTGGTGCCCACGACGCACGGCTTGACGAGGGAAACGCCAAGCGCGGGAAGAATCAGGATGAAGCCGACAAAAAGCGCCAGCGGCACCGCGTTCCGCACCGGCGCCAGCCAGGGCGCGCCGATGGAGCCGATCAGAAAATACGCGGTAGCAAGGATGAGGTAAGCGACGGAAAGCGCGCGGCGGAACCCGAGGCGGTCGGCGGTGGCCCCGCCGAAAATGGCGAGGAACCAGACCATCCCGCCGAAAATGCCGGTCAGCGTGCCGGTTTGCTGGGTGGAGAAATTGAGTTGCTCCTGCAGGTAGAGAGCGAGCGACGAGAACGCGCCGTAGTAGGAGAGGCGCTCAAAAATTTCGGTGATGTTGGCGACCCAGAAGGGGCGCTCGAAGCCGGTGCGAATCTCGCGCACACGCTGCGCAAAGCTCAAGGCGTTCTCCTCGGCGTTTCAGGTGATGACACGGCGCAAGCGCGCTTCGACGTCGGCGGCGCTCACCCCGGAAATGCGAATGAGTTTATTACGGCTGGTCTGGCCCGCGGCTATGGTAATCGAGGAACGCGGCAGCTTCAAAACGTCGGCGAGAAATTCGATGCAGGCGTGGTTGGCGCGGCCCTCCAGGGGAGGCGCAGTGAGGGAGATCTTGAGGGCGTCGCCGAGCGTGCCGGTGATGGCATTCTTTTTCGCGCGCGGGTGCAGGCGAACGGAGAAGGTGGCGCCGGATGCGGTTTCCTTGATCGGGATCACAGGCGGTTTTTACCACGGAGGACACGGAGGAAGGGGAGGAAATTGAAGATTGAAGATTGCGGAATGTGACGGTTGGAGCGCATGCAAAGAGCATGGCGGCTACCAGCAAACGCGAGGTCCTTCGACTCGGGCGTTCGCCCTCGCTCAGGATGACACACATTCATTTTTGCTATTTCCTTTTGAAATTGCATTTCGTTTGAATTGCTTTTTCCTCGGTGCCCTCTGTGGTTATGTCTTGGCTGTTCGTTCGCCGAAAATCGCGCTGCCGAGGCGGACGCACGTGGACCCTTCTGCGATGGCGACTTCGAAGTCGTGCGACATGCCCATGGAGAGCGTATCGAGGCGGATGCTGGAAAGATTGCGGCGGGCAATGTTGTCGCGGATTTCGCGCAGGCGGCGAAAAAAGGGACGCGAGCCTTCCGGGTCCGCGGTGAAGGGCGGGACGCTCATGAGGCCGCGGAATTCGAGGTGGTCGAGGCGCGCGGCGGATTCCAGCAGTGCTCCGAAATCCAGCGAAACGGGGTTGAGGCCGCTTTTGCTTTCCTCGCCGCCGAGGTTCAGTTCAATGAGTACTGGAATGCGTTTGCTCGCGCTGGCGGCGGCGGCGTTCAGTTTTTCGGCGAGGCGGAGGGAGTCTACCGAGTCCACCGCGGAAAAAACTTCGACCGCTTTGCCGGCCTTGTTGGTTTGCAGGTGGCCGATCATGTGGAAGTCGGCGTCGCTGAGATCGCGCAGTGCTGCGAACTTGCCGGCGAACTCCTGGACGCGGTTTTCGCCGAAGAGGCGCTGGCCGGCATCGTAGGCGGCGCGGACGGCGTCAGGGCCGAAGGTCTTGGTGACCGCCATGAGCGCGATGTCGTCGGGCGAGCGGGCGGCGCGGTGGGCGGCGGCGGCGATGCGCTCGCGAACGGTGTTCAGATTTTCTGCGATGGACATGACAAGTCAGCCACAGAGGGCACGGAGGATTTTATTATCTGAAAGAGCAGGTTCTTCGTAAAGGAATCGAATGCCTTGGAGCAGCGCTGTGGCTACAAGCGACTACGGGGTCCTTCGACTCGGGCCTGCGCCCTCGCTCAGGATGACATCCGTTTAGATTTGTTTTCTCTCTTAGATCTTATTTTCCTTTGTGGCCTCTGTGGTTAGTCCCTCACATGATCGCGGTCGGCGGTGCGGGCTCGTCGGGGCTGCCGGCGTTCATGATGGGCAGGCGGGTCATCAGCACCGCCAGGAAAATCAGCACGATGACGGCGAGCACACCGGTGCCGGCCCAGGTGGCGTCGGGCAGGATGGTGTGGCCCTTGGTTTTCTCGGCGGCGCGGAAGCCGGCGACCACCAAACCGCAGAGCGCTTCGCCGGCGATCAGGCCGGACGCGGTGAGCACGCCGGCATTTTCCACGCGCGCTTTTTGCGCATCGTTGAAGCCGCGCTTGTCGCGCATCTTGTCGGTGAACCAGCGGAATACGCCGCCCACGAAGATGGCAAACGTAGTTTCCAGCGGCAGGTACATGCCGACGGAGAACAACATCGGGCTACGCACTTCGATCAGGATGAGGCCGAAACCCATGAGGATGCCGACAACGACCAGCGGCCACGGCATGTTGCCGCCGACGATGCCTTGCGCCAGCGACGCCATCAGGCCGGCTTGCGGCGCAGAGAGTTGTGGGCTGCCGAAGGTGTAGGCCTTATGCAGCCACATCAGCGGGAAGAACAGCGCCAGGCTGGAGACGGCGATGCCGAACATGTCGCCGATCTGCATCCGCGAAGGCGTGCCGCCGAGGATGTGTCCGACCTTGAGGTCCTGCAACATTTCGCCGGCGACGGCGGAGGAGACGCAGACGACGGCGGCCACCCCGAGCACGGCGGAGATGCCGTTGGTGCCGCGCAGGCCCATGGCAACCATCAGCAGGGCGGCAATGACGAGCGTGCATAGCGTCAGGCCGGAGACGGGATTGTTGGAGGAGCCGATCATGCCGACCAGGTTGCCGCTGACGGCAGCGAAGAAGAAGCCGAGCACGATCATGATGATCGCGGCGACCACGGCGGCGCCGATCACGCCAGTAAAGAAGTAATAGAGAGCGATCATGCAGACGAAAACCGCGGCCAGCCCGCCGAAGACGACCTTGCTGCTCAAGTCACGCTCGGTGCGGTCGGCAGCTACGTGGCCGACCGCGGATTTCTTCAGGTCGGCAACGGCGCGCTTGACGCCGA
The DNA here is from genome assembly GCA_049509755.1 of Terriglobales bacterium. Taxonomy (GTDB): domain Bacteria; phylum Acidobacteriota; class Terriglobia; order Terriglobales; family Acidobacteriaceae; genus JAIQGF01. The sequence goes on from JBEKZP010000012.1 coordinate 32,012, forward strand.
TGAGGAGGCTCTTGCGCATGCGGAAGAGGGTGAACGACGCGCCCACCAGCATGCCGCCGACGGCGATGGGGCGCACGATGTGGAACCAGATTGCACCGGCAACGCCCGCCCATCCGGCTTCGTTGGGGACGTTGGGAGCGAGCGACGGCCCGAGGAAAAAGCTGAGCAGGGGAACCAGCAGCCCCCAGGCGAAGACGCCGCCAGCGAAGTTGAGCGCGCCCAGTCGCGGCCCGATGATGTAGCCGACGCCGAGATAGGCGGGGCTGATGGCCGGGGCGGAAAAGGTGGACATGGAGCCGGCGGCAATCGTGGGGGAACCGGGCGCGCGCAACAGGCGGACGGTGCTGCGTCCGAGCTCGCCGACATGCACCAGGAAATCGCGACTGGCGGCGAAGACGTTAATCGCCCCAAGGAAATAAATGAACGCGCCCATACCCATATTGGCGAAGAGGATCTTGGCGGCCTTGGCGCCTTGCTGGCCGGCCTTGTGAATTTCCGAGGCGGCCACCGATTCCGGGAAGGGGAGTTCGGGGTCCTCGACCATGACGCGGCGCAGCAGGGTGACGAAGAGGATACCGAGAGTTCCGCCTACGGCCATCAGCGCTACCGACTTCCAGTAACCGTGGGCTACGTCGAATTCCGGCCACACACCCGCGAGCACGAAAGCGGGAATGGTGAACACCGCTCCGGCGGCTACGGATTCTCCGATCGAGCCGATGGTACGGGCGATATTTTCCTCGAGGATGGACCCCTTCATCAGGCGAAGAATGGCCATGCCGATGACCGCGGCGGGATAAGTGGCGGCGATGGTCATGCCGGCGCGCAGACCGAGGTACATGTTGGCCGCGCCCAGGACAACGGTCATCAGCAGCCCAAGAATGATGGCGCGCAGGGTGAATTCGGACATCTTCATGGTGGGCGGCACGAAAGGCTGGAACTTTTTCGGCGGCGCCTGGTTGCTGACGGGGGTGCTCATGAGTCCTCGATTCAGATTCCAGCGTTCAAAAGAAGACCGCGCAAAGTAGCACGGGGGACGCCGGATGACAACCCGAACCGAGATTCTACGCTGGCAGCGGCACGGGTGGGAAGCGCGCGGAGTGCGTTATACGCGGGTTTGCGAGGCCGTTGCCGCCTGTTGAGCAAGTGGCTATACTGGAACAGGTGACGCCAAGGCCCGCCCTGGGCTTGCGGTCGCAAGGAGGGTCGTCTTCAGCAGTAGCGGAGACCTAACCCGGTCGGTCAAGGAACCCACGCAGCCAGGGCACTCGTTTGTTTTTTCCCTAGCCGACGGATTGCTGTCGGTGCTGTTCCCCTCCCATTGCAGGCTGTGCCAGGCGCCGCTGACGCGGATGTCGCGGCTGCCGGTGTGCCATGTGTGCCTGGCGAACATCCAGCCGGTTGAGGGGCCGCGCTGCGCCGCCTGCGGCGAGCGGCTGATGAGCCGGTATTTGCACGAGGACACACCCGAAGGGGTCCTTCGACAAGCTCAGGACAGGCCGTGTGCCACACCATCATTGTGCCTGATGTGCAGGCAGAATGAGCCCACGTTTACGCGCGCCTCGGCTTACGGCAGCAATGAGGCCGGGCTGCGCGATCTGGTCCATCTGCTGAAGTATGAGCGGGTGCGTCCGGCGGCGAAAGTGCTGGGACGGATGTTGGCGGAAGTGGCGGCCGGCCTGGCGGAGTCATTCGGGCCGCAGCCGCCGGTGGTGATTGCCGTGCCGCTGCACGCGTCGAAGATGCGGCAGCGCGGGTTCAACCAGTCGGAGTTGATCGCGCGCGCCATGCTCAAGCTGAAGCCGGCGGCGCTGGACGTAAAGCTGAACACCACCGCGCTGGTGCGGCATCGGGCCACCGAATCGCAGACGGGATTGACGCCACCGCAGCGGCGTGACAACGTGCGCGGGGCGTTTGGTGTGGCGCGCGGCGACCAGATCAGGGGGCGCGACATCCTGTTAGTCGACGACGTATTCACCACCGGGAGCACGGTATCGGAGTGCGCGCGCGTGTTGCGGCGCGCTGGGGCCGGGCGCGTTTTCGTCGCGACCGTGGTCCGGGTGCTGAAGCCGGAAGCGCAGCGGGCGGAGCCGGAAATTGAAGAGCCGCAGGCGATGGCGGCGCAGGCGTAGAAGTCTCCAGTCTCCAGCCGCCAGGCGGCAGGAAGAAATCCCTGGAGACTGACGACTGGAGACCGGCGACTAGGATTTATGTCAGGCGGCAAGGGACACATACCGGGTCACGCGCATCGCAGGCCGATGTTCGAAGCGGCGCCGCCGTCTGTCCACGAGGGCAACGGGCACGGAGTGATGCACGCGCCGGTGCTGGTGCTGAACGCGTCGTACGAGCCGATCAATGTGTGCGCGGCGCGGCGGGCGATCGTGCTGGTGCTGAAGGGCGTCGCCATGACGGAGGAGGAGAACGGGCACTTTCTGCACGCGGCGCGCCTCACCATCCGCGTGCCGTCGGTCATCCGCCTGCTGGAATACCGGCGCATCCCGCACCAGACGCGGGCGCTGTCGCGCAAGAACATCCTGCTGCGCGACCGCAACAGTTGCCAGTATTGCGGCGCGGTGCTGGGCTCCAGCGAGTTGACGCTGGACCACGTGGTGCCGCGGTCGCGCGGAGGGCTGTCCACCTGGGAAAACCTGGTGGCATGCTGCCATTTCTGCAACCGGCGCAAGGGGAACCAGCTTCCGGTGGAAGCGAACATGAAGCTGATCCGCGAGCCGAGAGCGTTCAACCTGCACACCAGCCGGCACATCATGCGGCTGCTGGGACATTCCGACGCCAAATGGCGGAAGTACCTCTTCTATTAATCGGGTGATCGGGGGATCCGGCGATCGGGTGATTCAAGGCCCGGAGCGAGATCCGACTCGATCACCCGGTTTTCTGATCACCAGATCAGCAGGATTTTTCGATCACCAGATCCTCGGATCACCAGATCACCCGATCGCTTGGGCGGGTTCAACATCCGATACAACATCCGTTACTGCATCGGCAACGACGATTCGGTCGCGGCCGCTGGTCTTCGCGAGGTACAGAGCTTTGTCGGCTGCGGTGATCATCTCCTGCGCGGAAGTGCCGTTGTCCGGGTAGGCGGCAATGCCAATTGAAACCGTAACCTGGCGAAGCGTCTGGCCGCGATGGTGCACCTGCAAGCTTCGCACCTGTCCCTTGAGCGTTTCAGCTCGTTGACGTGCAGCGTTGAGATTGGCGTCCGTCAGGATGATCAGGAATTCTTCGCCGCCATAGCGGCACGCGATATCACCACCGCGAATCTGGGAACTGAACAACGCACCAACCTCGCGCAGCAGAATATCTCCCGCTTCGTGCCCGAAGCTGTCGTTGAACTGCTTAAAGTGATCCAGGTCGATCATGAAGACCGCAAGGGGTTTGTGATTCCGGTTAGCGCGGAGCAGTTCCCGCGCCAGGGATTCTTCCATGTGCCGGCGATTGAACAGGCCGGTGAGCGGATCTCGAACCGACTGATATTTCAGAGTCTCGCGCAGCATCAGGTTGGCGAAGGCGAGAGACATTTGCGCGGCAACGCTCACGGCAAATCGCTGCGTACGCTGCAGCGCAACCGTGCCCGCGGGATTGGCGGGAATCTGGATGTAAAGGACCCCCAGGGATTCGCCCTGGCCGACCAGGGGAACGCAAAGATGACCGGCCCGGCTGGCCTGATCGACATGGCCGCACAGCAAAGCGAAATTATCGGGCTGGACCAGGTGCGCAGCGCCCCGGCGCAGCGCCCAGCACGTATCGGGAGCAAAAGGCCCCTGCGTCACCGAGGCCGATCCCCAAACCGCGACGCTGTCCAGCAAATTACGCGAGGGATTCAGCATGAGCAGCTCACCTGCCGGGAAGAAACGAGGAAGGACGAGCGCCACTTGACGGTGAGCCTCTTCGATCGTGAGGCAGGAGTGAAGCAATTGGACGAGTTCGTTCGCACCCTCAATTTCACCCGTATATTGCTGAAGCTCAGTGAGTGAGGTTCGCAGTTGGTCTTCCGCTTGCGCTAGTTCTTCAGTCCGCTTGACTACCTTGAGCTCCAGAGCGGCATTGAGAGCCCTCACCGCGTGCTCAGCCTTCATCCGCGTTCTTATTTCTCCAACCATCTTCCGGGTGACGGTCACAGCGATGGTGGCGGCAATCAGAATGGCAAGCACGATCATCGAGACGGCGAAGGCGCGGGTCTTCGCGTACTGAGCCCTGCTCGCGCTGGCAGCCTTGTCCATCTCGTCCATTTCCAATTTCAGAAAATCGTTCCAGGCGCCATGGTACTTGGCCAGAGCTGGAGTGGTTTCCTGGACCATGACGGAGCGAGCTGCCTCACCTTTGTGTTCGTCGAGAAAGAGATTCAGTGCCCGCAGATAGCTCTGGACGTACGGGGCTCGCGCGTCTTGCACGGCCGCGATCCGTTGTTTTTCTGCCGGGGAGTCACACTGTTTCTCAATCTCCGACACCAATTCTGTGATCTTCTGCGTATTCGCAGCTCGCTTGGTGAGAAGTGGATCGGCGAGCCGCTGATCGCCGAGCAGGAAGATTGTCATCGTGATACGACTATTCAGACTGGAATAGGCGAGAGCTTCCCGCGCCAACTGCAGCTTGACCCATCGCTCACCAAGCACGTTCAGCAGGGTGGCATTGGTCTGGTCGATTCGGCGGAGCGCGAAGAAGCCAATGCCAATCAGAATTGCGATCAGGAGGCCAAATGCCAAGCCCAACTTTGTCCCGACGTGGTTGGTCATCATGTCTCTCCGCATGGTTGGCTTCGTCGCTATGTCCAAGCTACATCGGGGAGGGGTGGTTGCTGCCGGCGGGCCGGGCTATTTGGTGTGCCGATGCACCGATCCGGCGCGCTTCCCGAAACGGAATGTGGCAGTGCGGCCGCGGGGTGAAGGAAAGAATGGAAAAAGGGCAGCGAGGCTTCGCTGCCCTGCCGTTCTCCGCTTCTAGAAACCAGAAACTCGAAACTATTATTTCGGCGGCTTCTGCTGCTGCGCCTGCGGCTGGCCCGGTGGTTGCTGATCGCCCTGGCCCTTGGGCAGTTCCTGGCCTTCGTACGTGATCTTCACGTTGGCGCCAAAGCGCTTGTAGTTGGTGTACTTCACGATCTCGCGGATGTGGACGGGCCCCTGGGAGAATTGCAGGTCGTCGTCAGCCTTGGTGTAGGTCGGGAACCAATACTTGCCATCAACCTGTTCGCGCCAAGTGGTGAAGGCGGGGAACAGGTTTTCGTCGCCGCCCCTCCCCCTTTTCCCGCCGTGAACGTCCGGTTTCCCCCCACGAAGATCCGGCACGGTCTTGCCGCGGGTCTTCACAATCTGGAAATCGCGGTCATCCACCCAGATGCGGCCCTGGAAGTAGCGCTTGTTCCTCTCGATCGTCTTCGGCGCGATATCGAACGCGTAGCAGTGCAGTTCATCCTCCTGCTGCTGGCCTGCGTACAGGATCTGGTACTCGGGAATCTCGTCGGAAGTGAGGACGAAGGGCAGGCGGTGCTGAATGTCGTCCACGTCCTCCCGGGTCATGGAGACGCGCTGCAGGCTGGACTGAGGCGCGAATACGACGCGCTCCTGGCGGCGGCCCTTGTCGTCAAAGGTGACGTCCACCACCTGGTGGTATTCGCCGTCCACGGTATCGCCGTCAATGGTCTGGACTTTCACGTCCTGGCGGTAGGTGTAATTGTCGCGCGCCTGCTTGAATTCCTTTTCCTTGGCGGCAAAGCGCTGGATGAGCTGGTCCACGGAGATGCCTTTGGGCTCCGCCGGATTCAGCTGGCCTTCCTGGGCGAGCGACACCAGCGGCAGTGCCAGGGCGACAGCAAGAAATGCGATGAGGGAGACTTTTCGTTTCATACGATTAGAACAACCCCGAGATAAGCGAGAAAGTTGCGTTTGCGTTCTGCTGATATAGATGCAAGGGCGAACGCGATGGGCGCGAAAAAGCTGTCGATGGTCGACGGTCGACGGCCATGAAGTGAGCGGCAGCCGAGTGCGGCTGCCGCCACCATGAGAATCAGTAGACCGAGGCCAGGTCCTGTTGGAAGTTCTGGTTGATCAACTGGATGTAGCTGTCCCTGGGCATCAAGTCGCGGCTCACGACTTGCAGTGCTTGCTGCGAAATTGCGCCGTCGCGCACCAGTTGGCGGCCGGCATCGCGGCCAGCGTCGAGGACGTCCTGGACGGGGGCGCCCATTTCCAGCATGGCGGCGAGCAGCGGGCCGGCGGGACGCAGCAGGGCGCCCGCGAATTCGAGGCCAATAATGCGGCACCAGGTCTGCATTTGCGCCAGCAGGGGATCGAAGTTGTCCATCTCCCAGAAGCCGCAGTTGGAGACCAGCACGATCTTGGAACGCTTCGTGTCTGGGCGCGGCGGATGCGAGCAGTGGCCCTGGTTGAGGTAGATGAAAGGTTCGACCAGGGGGATGATGCGGTCGATCAGGTTCTTGAGCGGGCCGGTGATGCCCCATACGTAGACGGGCGAGGCGAAGACCCAGACGTCGGCCTCGCGCAGCTTGGGATGGACGAGTTGCATGTCGTCCTGCTGATGGCACTTGCCCGGCGTCTTGAGCCAGCAGTTGAAGTCGCCCAGGCAAGGATGGATGTTGAGCTTGCTGGTGTAAAGCAGGTCCACGTCGGCGCCGGCTTCGCGCAGGCCGTCGAGAAACGGCGCGAGGATGAGGGCGGTGTTGCCCTTGTCCATTTTCGGGCTTCCGTTGAAGGCGAGAACTTTCATGGCGGCCTCCCGCAAGCGGCAAGTGTGGGGAGGCGGCGCGGCGGTGTCAACGCGGGGCGGGCACAAGGCCAGCAATTTTTCTGAGCGCGGTGCCGAAACGGGAATGACGGGGCTTGTGCCGCGTCGCTGGCGCTCCCATTCGCACCATTGCGTTTTCCCAGCGCTGCCGCGCTGGGCTAACGAATGCCGCCGCTCTGCGGCTGGCTGCGTGCGGCTGCTGTAAACTTGTCTGTTTTCGGCGGAGGCACGGCAATGATTCGTCGCGTGATCATCTTAATGCTGCTGGTGGCGGGGTTGGGCTGGGGGCAGCAGAAGCGCCCGTTCACTTTTGAAGACATGATGGCCCTGAAGCGCGTGGGTGAGCCGGCGGTGTCGCCCAACGGCAAGTGGGTGGCCTTCAGCGTGGTGGACGTCAACCTGAAGGCCAACACCAAGACGCCGTCGATCTACGTGGTGCCCATCAACGGCGGGGAGGCGCGCCAGTTGACCAAGGGTGAAGGCGAGGACCGGCCGCGCTGGTCGCCGGACGGACGCCAGCTCGCCATGGTGATGACGCGCGGCGGCGTGCCGCAGATTTGGGTGTCCGACATTGACCCCGACACCGCCATGCCGTTGCCGGGCCAACCGCTGCGGCAAATCACGAACATCTCGACCGGCGCCAGCGGACAGATATGGTCGCCGGACGGGAAGTACATCCTGTTCACCTCCGACGTGTATCCGGATTGCCCGGACGACGCCTGCAACCAGCAGCGCGACGAGCAGCAGGCGCAGTCGAAGGTGAAGGCGACGATCTTTCGCAGGCTGTTCTTCCGCCACTGGTCGAACTACACCGGCGACAAGCGCACGCACATCTTCATTCAGCCGGCGGCGGGCGGACCGGCGAAAGACCTGACGCCAGGCGACCACGATGCGCCGCCGTTTTCCCTCGGCGGGCAGGACATGTACGCCTTCTCGCCCGACTCGCAGGAGGTGGCGTTTACCAGCAACATTGACGAGGTGGAGGCGATCTCGACCAACAACGAGATTTTCATCGTGCCGGTCGCGGGCGGCACGCCGAAGAAAATTTCTACGTCGCCGGGCTCGGATTCGACGCCGCTGTATTCGCCCGACGGGAAGTACATCGCGTGGCGCATGCAGGAGACGCCGGGGTACGAGAGCGACCGCTTCCAGTTGGTGCTGTACGACCGCAAGACGGGGCAGAGTCGGTCGTTGACCAAGTATTTTGACCGGTGGGTGGGGAGCTTCGTGTGGGCGCCGGATGGAAAAGCAATTTACTTAAACGCGGAGAATCAAGGCGAGTCGCCAATCTGCAGTGTCTCCTTGGAAAGCCCTGGCATCGTTTTCGGGATTGTGAACGGACATAACGACGACCTGACAATTACAAACGACGGCAGAATTCTGCTGTTCACCCGCGTTTCAATTGCAGGTCCAAATGAGATTTACACTGCCGACATAGCTCAGAGGCGAGCCGCTCAGACGTTGAAAAGCGCTGAAAGGGTGCCAGCTTCTGGGAAGGCCGATGACGTGGTTGTGGCGGACGACCGCGCTGCAAAGCAACTCACGCACATCAACGACACCACCCTCTCGCAAGTCTCCATGCAGCCGTTTGAACCGTTCTGGTTTACCGGCGCGGCCAAGCAGGATGTGCAGGGCTTCCTGGTCAAGCCGCCGAACTTCGATGCCTCGAAGAAATATCCGGTCAAGTTCCTCATCCACGGCGGGCCGGAAGGCGCGTGGGGAGATTCGTGGTCGTATCGCTGGAACGCCGAGTTGATGGCGGCGAGCGGCTACGTGGTGGTGATGATCAACTTCACCGGCTCGACCGGCTACGGGCAGAAATTCACGCAGGCCATCCAGGGCGACTGGGGCGGGCGTCCGTATGAGGACCTGATGAAGGGTCTCGATTACGTCGAGAAGACCTATCCGTTCGTGGACAAGGACCGCGAATGCGCGCTGGGCGCCAGTTTCGGCGGCTACATGGCGAACTGGATCCTCGGCCACACCACGCGCTTCAAGTGCATCGTGTCGCACGACGGAATATTTAACGCCGAGTCGGCATACGGCACCACCGAGGAGCTGTGGTTTCCGGAGTGGGAGTTCAAGGGTACGCCGTGGGCGAACCGCGCCATGTACGACAAGTGGTCGCCGCATTTGTTCGCACAGAATTTCAAAACGCCGACGCTGGTGGTGCACGGGCAACGCGATTACCGGCTCGACGTCTCGCAGGGATTCGACCTGTTCACCACGTTGCAGCGGTTGAAGGTGCCGTCGAAGATGCTGTACTTCCCCGACGAGGGACACTGGGTGCTGAAGCCGCAGAACAGCCAGCTTTGGTGGAAGACGGTGAACGAGTGGGTGGATCAGTGGACAAGCAAAAAGTAAGAAGGAAGAAGTCAGAAGTAAGAACTGAAGATTGCAGAACTGGTTTGAAGAGTCGTTTTGGGAAGGGCACGGCGGAACCTGTCCTGAGCGAAGTCGAAGGAGCCGTGCCGCCGAGTCCGCAAGAATACTGGGCTTTAGCCCCTGAGGGATTAGCCTCCGACGCCCTGACCGATTCTTGAACCAGCTCTAGTTACTCGTCCACGCGCCGCAGACGTGACGGGCGTGGTTGGGTAGTGGAGTCTGAGTTCGCCGCTCCCAGCGTGTGCAGCGTGAATGACACCGTCTGCCCGCCCGCAATGCTCGCCTGGATATCAATGCGCACGGCGCCCCAAGCGGCAGCGATTTCCGGTGTGTAGCTCGCCTGGCCCCATCCATCGGAATAAACGGTCACGTCGGCACTGGAAATCGCGACCGGCTGCGTACGATGCCCGGTGACGACCTCGCCCGCCTGCTGCAGGGAGCTGCTGCCCTGATCGCGATACACGGCGCTCTGGAAGCGGACCGCCATGCCGGAGACGGGATTCGGCGGCACGTTGTTGTCCGACACGCGGACGCGGACGGGCGCGAACACTTGTCCAGGGGGCAAGTACTGCTCGTCGCCGCCCGCCTTGAGCAACTGCACGCCGCCGGCGGCGCTGACCGGGTAAACATAGAAGATGTCGCACGCGGTCTGCGGCGCAACGCCCACGCAGGCACTCACCCGGACTTCGGAGGCGAGGTTGGTGACCGCAAGCACGGAGCGTGCTTCGCCGGCGGAATCGGTGGCGACGGTGGTTGGGGTGAGCGAGCCGGAACCGAGCATGATCTGGAATTCCACCAGGCGTCCAGGAAGCGCGGCGTTGTTTCCGGCCACCCGCGCCAGCAGCGGCACCGAGGCGGTCGTGTTCGCCGCGGCATAGACCTTCGGCGGCACCGCCGAGATCATCAGCGATCCGCTGACACCGTTGACCGTGGCCGCAGTCGTCTGCCCGTTGGCGAGCGACGCGGTAATCGTGGTCGCGCCCGAGGCTTTCACCAAAATCCAGATGTCGGCTTCGCCGGTGCCGTCGGTGGCGACGACGCACGCGGTGGTATTGCACGGCAGCAGCGACACCGACGAGCCCGGTGCGGTGAAGGTCACGGACGCGCCGGCGACGGGCGTGACGCCGCCGGCGGCGAGGACCCGCACGCGAAATGGATTGGGCGCCTTGACGCCGACCGGGACCGGCGGATTGGAGCCGAGCAGCAGTTGCAGCGTTGTCCCCCCGCCACCGCCGTAGGTGATGGCGCCGGGGATGCCGGCGGTGGCGCCGGTCTCGGGGTCGGTGAGGGTGAGGTCGCTGACGCCATCGGGAAGCGCGGGCGCCGCAACCAGCAACTCATCCACGGCGTAGGAAAGGACTGCGGCGGAGGCGCCCCCGATAGTGACGTTGATGCCCGGCACGAATCCCAAGCCGGTGATGCGCAGCACGGTACCGGCGGCAGCCTGCGCCGGGGAGACGTCGCCGGCGTAGAGCAGGCGTGCGCTGTAACGGAAGTCGGGGCGGCCGTCACCGCGGGCATCGGCAATGGCGAGCTTGTATATCCCGGCTGCGGCAAGCGTGGCGTGCAGGCGAGTGGTGCCACCGGCGACGTTGAGCCAGGTTTGAGCGGCGTGCGGCGCGTCGGATTCGGCGGCGTCGGGCGCCCACAGCCCGATCACGGGCAGTGCCTTGGAGGTGGCCGCGGCGCCGGAGTCGTCCAGCGCGGTGATGTCGAGGGTGAAGCTGCGATTGGCCCCGGCGTGCAAGGCGTGCCAGTCGAAGTCGCCGTAGAAGCCGAGCGACGCCATCCAGTGGCCCGCGCCGGGAATGGCCGCCGGCTGCGCGAACGAGTGCGGCTCGGTGCTGTCCAGCGGCGCGGAGGCGGCGCCCTGCATGACGATGTCCTGGACAACGTCGCCACCGCGAGCCACGGTGAGCACCAGCGGTGCGAACGTGCCCGCTGGACCGACCTGCGACAACTTGTACGGGCCGACCCCCAGCGCGCCGGTGTAGAGCGGGTTTATGGCCTCGACCGTGATCTGGAATCGCGCGCTGTTGTACCCCGCGGGAATCTCCAGCCCGGCGAGGTCGTAAGCGCCGCGCAGCGCCGTGTCGCCGGAGCCCCAGTGGTCGAACCGCTCCCCGGTGGCGCCGGCGAACCCGGTGATCTCGTTGCCGGCATTGCCGCGGAACAGGAAGCCCGAGAGGGACGACGCAGTCACGGCATGCGACACCGCGCCGGTCACGGGATCAACATATCGTGCGACGATATTAACGCCCTGCATGCCGTCCCCGGGCGCATGGTCCCAGTCGGGGAACAGGACGCGCCCGCGAATGCGGGCGGTGGAGGAGGCAAATGCCGTCTTGCCCGCGAATTGCGCCAGGTTGTCGGAGGTCACGGGATAGAGCCGCGAAATGGCGGCGCGGTCGTCCATGCGGAGCTGGTCGGCGTTGTAAAGGCAGCCGTAGGACCTGGTGCACAGGCCGCCTTCGGGATGCATCATGGGGAATCCGGAGAAATCGTCCGTGGTGGGGGGGGACGACCGGGTAAAGACATTGTCGTTGAGCTGCGACCAATCGAGCCCAAGCGCGCGGCCGATGGCGCGCGTCAGGGCGTAGCGAAGTGGCGGTATGTCGTACGAGGCGCGGGCGCAGTTGCCGTTCATAATGAGCAGCGCGTGCGCGATGTGGGCGTCGGCGGTGAAGCGGTCAGGGCCGCCGATGACGGCGTTGGTCGCGCAGTTCTCCGCCGCCGATGCGCCGGTGCCGAGCAGCGCGTCAATGACCTGGCCGTCGTAGTCGTAAACGATGGCGAAGGGCTTGGCGGATGCGGGCTGAAGGTCGGCGGGCATGCTGAGCACGGTACCTGAACGGGTGACATTGGCGCCGCTGACGTCCTCGTCGAGTTGACCGGCGCGCGCGGCAGCGAGCGCGGCGGTGGGAACGGAGGTCCAGCGGGAAAAAACGTCGGCGACGAAGCTGTTCGCGTCCGACTGGCGCAGCAGCGTGCTGAGATCGCCCTGGTCGGTGTAGTACGAGATCTGTCCGCCGGCCCAGGTCAGGGGCGTCCCCGCGGCGCCGGAATTGAAGCCGCTGCCGGCGACATACAACGGCCCGCCGGCGTGGGCCGCGATAGGCAGCGCCAGGGCAAGCAGTGCGGCGACCGCGACAACCCGTTTTCGCATCGTCATTCCACAACTCGCGCGCGCACAGGCGGCCTGGGAGGTCGAATTGGGTTGTGTGGGGGAGGGTTTGGCGTCACGTCCGGGGTTGGCTCACCGGCAATCTGAAGCGCGACGGCCGCCATCGAAAGCGGCGAATCCGCAAGCGAAATGCGCCCGCGCGTGCCTGCCACCGTGGTGGTGAGACCGAGGTTCCCCGAGGGCGGGTACAGGAACAGCAGCAGGTCTTCGCCCACGCGGTAGCGGTCGCCGGAGGTCCAGAGCCCGTCCCATTCACTGAAGGTGAGCGGCTCGCCGGCAGTGGCGCCGCGCAGGGCGTCGGTGACGAGGAAGGTGATGCGCACCAGGCCGATGTCACCGGGGGCGGCGGAGGCTACCGGCTCAATCTTCTGCACCGTGCCGCTGAAGATGATGCCGGCATCGCGGGCCAGCGGGCGCAAATCGGCAGTGTCCTGGGCCGACGCCAAGGGAGCGAGCAGAAGCGCCAGGAGGGCGGTCGGGAGTATGCATCGCTTCACGATATAAACTCGCGGGAGCCAGACACTTCTGGGGGGAGGCCTATTCTAGGCAGCGTTGGCGCCAGGGTCTGTGAAGCGAGACACTTCCCGGTGTAACAAGGTTCCAATATGGGAACGAGCGGATTCCAAGATGGACTGAAGTCCTAGCGGTCCGAACTTTCGCGGCCGGCGGCCGACAGGTGCGCGCCCCCGAGCAGCAGCAGGCCGGAAAGAAAGGCCCAGAAGATCAGCGTGACCGAGATGGAGAACGGGCCATAAACTTCCTGGAAATTCAGCCAGGGGAGCGCGACCACGTAGGCGTACTTGGCCAGTTCCCAGCACAGGCCGGTGATGAAGGCGGCCGGCAGCACGGCGCGAACCGGCACTTTGCCGTTGGGAAGCACCCAGTAAACCAGGAAAAAGATTGCGACGCTGGCGGCACTGGCGAAAACCTTCATCACGATCTGGGAAATGTGGGCGACCACCCATCCGCGCCAGCCGTAATAGGATGTGGCGCCGAGCGCGTGCTGCAGCAGCAGCGTGTTGCCGGCGGTCAGCGCGATCGAGGTCAGCGCCAGCAGGCCGCATCCGATGGCCAGCAGCAGCGACACCACCTGGTTCCACAGATACGAGCGGTTCCTGGCAAATCCCCACACCTGGTTGAGCGCGACCTCGAGCGGCAGAAAGATGCCGGTGGAGGTGATCAGCAACATGACGACGGAGAAGATCTGCACCCCGCGGCGCGCCCCCGCCATGGCTTTCAGGTTGCGAATGACGAAGTCCTGGCTGCTGGGGAGGTAGTCGCGCAGGAGGCGGACGACGGTGTCGTACATCATTTGCGAATGAAAGACGCGCCGTGTGACCACCAGGAGCAGGACGACGAAAGGAAAGAACGACAGGATGGCATTGGCCGCGACGGAGAAGGCGAAGGTATGGACCTCGGTGCGCATCAGAAATTTCGCGGTGGGCACGATCTGGCGAATCACGGGTGGCAGGCCGGCGGCGCCCGTGTCCGGGGGGATGGCAGGCCGGGTTGCCGCGGTTGCAGTGGCGGAGTCCGTGGGTTCGGCGGTGGCGCGCGGTTCGGAGCCCATGTGGCTGGATGCTATCACTGAAGAGGCTTCAGGCTGTAGGCTACGAAGGAATCGGGTGATCGGGTGATCGGGAGATCGGGTGATCAAGTCAGTAGGTCACACGACGATGCGGACCGGGCAGTCATGACAAAAGGCGCAAGGCAGTGGTCAACTGCTACCTTGCGCCTGCTGTCGCTTGTCCAGTCCCGGTCGCTTCTGTGCTCGATCCTTTGCGGCTGCGCCGCTCAGGATGACTGTGGCGGCCTTCGGCTTCGCTCAGGGCTCGCTACGCTCGGCACGCCCGCCCAACGCGGTCACTTGTTGGCGGTCAGACGGTCGTAAATGAAACCGGCTGCGCCGCCGGAAATGGCGCCGATGGCCGCGCCCTTGCCGCCGCCGGCTATCGCGCCAATGGCAGCACCCGTACCCGCGGAACCGGCCACGATCAAGGCCGATTGATCGCTGGTGCGGTGATGCCGGACGGGCTCGCCGTAGGCATCGCGCACGGTCGGGCTATTCTGGTTAGTCGAGTTTGTGGAATCGTTGTAGGTTGAGGTCGAAGCGCGACGCGCGCCCGGTCGCGGATTCAGCACCGGCTGGTCGCTGGGCTGCGCCGCTCCGTGGTAAACCGCGGGCTGCATAACGCTGTCCTGATCCTGGTTCTGGGCCAGTGCGGTCTGCGGATTCATGAACTTCGGGACCGCCCACAGTCCAAGGGCCGATACCAGCACCGCAGTGATGACCGAGGATACGATCGCGGTACGGATCACGCTTGATTTCATGCCTACCTCCCGGCGGAGCCTGGGCCCAACCTGCACAACTTGGCAGACCGGAGTGCAGCGCGGTTTCCAATCTGTAAGTAGCTGACAACAGGAATGTTGGCAGCAAGGAGCGGCACTGCGTAGGTGTAAATTGTGCCTTGTAGTAAGTAATTACTTACATAGCATAATGATACGCCGATATGCCGGGGGGAGCAGGCGCCGAATTGCTAACGCCAGCGGGCTAGTAGCTAGGGGCAAAATATACTTGACTCATCAACCCGCTGGACGACGCTGATCGCTCAGTCTCGTTTGTTCGCAGATCGTGGGCAAGCGCCTCACATATGCAGGACTGACGGCGAAGGAGGACAAAAAACCGGAATTGCCTCTAAGACGTTGCCTGAGGCCCGAAGCGGAAGGTGGCGTGACCGTCTTTCGCTTTTTTCGTTTGGGGCCGCGACGATTCGGATTTGCATCCACCTGCCTTCGATACTCCGCTTCGCGCTCTATTAGCTCGTCGTGCGAAACCGTGAGCAGCGTATTTTAGACCCGTGACGGGTTATCAAAATTCCATACTTCCACGACCAGCTTTGCCAGATGTGCAGCGCGGTCCATGATCGCATTCTCATCCCACTGGGTATACTTTGATGCAATCTCATTCGTCATTACGACTTGTGACGCCGCGTACTTTGGCTGCTTAACGTGATACTCAAAATTTTCTACTTTCTTGTTTGCCTTCTTTCCGAAGATCGTAAGGTTTCCGATATGCCAAGTGAGGGGTTCTAACTTTTCCTGATTCGCTTTTCCTCCCCACTCATTTTCCGCCGGGCTTTGAGGGTAAATATGTTCAAGATTCGTGTCTCCAACAACTACCTGCTTCTGAGGGTCTTGCTTATAGTTAGCAAGCCTTTTCATAACGTACTTGGCGTCAGATGGGTCTAAGACCGTCGTTTCCTTTACTACGGCACTTTTCACGGCAGGGTCATCCGGAGAGTTACTAGTAAGTGCAGACTTAACGGCGTCGGTTGCCTGTTTTGACCCGGCTTTATCGTTTTCATCTTTCACCGTGCTGCGTACTGTTCTTGCAAGATCGAAGAGCAAATCCTCCATGCCAGCAGAATCCTTGTTCGCAAATATGGAGTACCGCGTGATGAATACCAATAGATATTTGGCGATGCTGACAAAATCTTGTGTTTGAAGAACTGAATAAGCAGAAAGTAGTAGCGGCACCGCAGGCTTGAACCCCAGTTCCCGCATCAGGGCGCGCACATAAGGAAACGCCTCAGGGGAGAGTTCTTTTTCATCTGCCGTTACCAGTTCGATGTAGTCGTCACATTCATTCCCGCAGAGTTTGGCGAAATCCAGGCTGGCGATTTGGTTCTTTTCGATATGTTTCTTCAACGCCGTAAAAAGGTCGTCCTGCTTTAGATCGCCGTACTTCGACACCCACATCGCCCGCAAGAAATCGTGAATATCGTGCGTTCCCATTTTTTGAAGCATTTGTGTCCAGACGCTCCGAATTTCTTTTCGGTCACCATCCGGGGCTGTTTCCATGAGATAACTCAGCAGTAGATCGGGCGGCGATAGCCTGAGTCCGCGATCATTCAAGGTCGCAAATATTTTAAATGCAGCTTCTCGTGAGTTAACCGGAATTCGGGCCGTTATTAGATCGCTAATCAACGTCTGTTTTATTTCACGGAGAACCTTCATTGCCTGAATCGAATCCATTTGTGAATGGATAGTTCCGCCAATAGCGGCAATCACCTTTTCCCTCAATACGTCTCGCGCTGTCCTAATGTTACGGTGAGTGAGGTATTTCGGCTTTGTTTTCACAGGCGGGTCTTGTTGAATTGTGTCTCTAAAATATGAGAGATCAGTTTCCCCCATCCCAAGCGAGTATTCACCATCCTCATTACGAATAAACTGTAGTTGCAAAGTGGCAGCGAAATCACCCCCTGCCTGGGTACCAGTCTGCGCGCCAATCTCTCTTGCAATATCGCGGATGACGCTAAACAGGATGGTTGTAGTGGCGAGACGCTGCTGACCATCAAGGAGCCAGATAATGCCAGCTTTTGCGTCTAGCTGCGTCACTATCGGCCCGAAGAAATGTGGGTCGGCTCCCATTACCTTGCTGAGTTCTCGCTGCTTATCAACATCCGTCCAAAAGGCTTCCACATGCTTCTTCTTCCACATATAGCCGCGCTGGAATTGTGGGACGCAAATGCGCTCACGCGAGAGTGATTGTGTTGAAAGTAAACTGCCGACCTTTGCAGGACTTGAGTTGAAAGCGTCGGACACGGGCTTGACCTCCAAGTCGAGGTAGGGCATTATGCGCCTTTCCCGCTTGGCGAGTCATCCGCATCGCAATGCGCACTATTCCCATCTTGCCCGGAATCGCTTGATGAGGCGGGTATATTCGTGCCGCAGCTAGGGGTTAGCAGCTAAACATTGGAGGTCGAGGTGCAGATTCCCAACCGCGGGCTTCTAGCCGCTAGCCCTCCAATCTCGATCTGATTTTGTTCAACGCCCAGCGCGCGTGTTCGGCAACGACGCAATCGGCATCGGCCGCCAGCTTTTCCAGTGCGGGCAGGAAGCGCGGGTCGCCGCTGTTGCCCATGGCGATGGCTACGTTGCGGCGCAGGCCGTTGTACTTGGCGCGTTTCACCGGCGAGCGGCGGAAGGTCTGGCGAAACTCGTCTTCGTCCATCGCCGCCAGCCACTCGAGCGCGGGATTCACCAGGTTTTCGCGAGGCGTTAATTCCGGCGCCCCGGACACGGGGGCGCGACGGTTCCAGGGACAAACGTCCTGGCAGATGTCACAGCCGAAGATATTGCGGCCAATGCCCTGGCGCAGATCTTCGGCGATGTCACCGCGCTTTTCGATGGTGAGATACGAAATGCAGCGGGTGGCATCGAGCTGGTAAGGAGCGATGAAAGCATGGGTGGGACAAGCGTCGAGACAGCGGGTGCAGGCGCCGCAGCGGTCGGGCGCGGGAAGGTCCGGTTGCAACGCGAGCGAGGTGAGGATGACGCCGAGAAAAATCCACGACCCAAGCCGCTGGTTAATGATGCAGGTGTTCTTGCCCTGCCATCCCACGCCGGCGTAGCGCGCCCACACGCGTTCGAGCAGCGGGCCGGTGTCCACGTAGCAGCGCGTCTCGGCGTTGGGTGATTGTTCTTTCAGCTTCGCCTCCACCGTGCGCAGGCGGCGCAGGACGGAGTCGTGGTAGTCCTCCTCGGTCCAGGCGTAGCGCGAAATCCACGCATGGCGGGTGGGCGGCCGGCCATCGCCAATCGGGTCGGTGGATTTGGGCTGATCGGCGTTGTAGTTCAGCGCGCAGACAATGACCGAGCGTGCCCAGGGAGCGACCTCGGCGAGCGCGGCGCGCTTGAGTTCGCCGGATTCGCCGCGGGATTCCAGGTAGCGCATTTCGCCGGCGTGGCCGGAGGCGATCCAGGCGGGGAAGTAGTCGAGCTCCGGGAAGCGGCCGACGGGCGCGATGCCGCTGAGGTCAAATCCGGCGGCGCGGGCGGCGCGGGCGATCTGGCCGGCAAGCGTGGTTGCGGAGGGCACCGCACCAATGGTATCGCGGGCGCGGGATTCGCGGTCGCTTTGGCGATTTGCGGACGTGCCGATTGGGTGAGTACGAACCGGTACAACAGCAAATCACGCAATCGGTAAATTCCTCCGGAGAATTTCCACAACTGTTTTCCACAACTTTTTTCCGGCGCGCCGGCACGCGATCGACGCTGCCGAGCGCGACGAGTTTGCGCAAACGAATGAAAAGCGGCCGCTCGCTGCTGAGCCAGATCTCTGGGTGGGTCGTCGCGGTGAAGGTGAGCGGCGGCGACGGCAACCGTGCAATGCTGATTTTTATTGGTGAAAACGGCGCATCGCGGTGGAGGGTGGAACGGGAAAGCACGTCTCGGGTGAAGTTACCTAAGTACTATTCAAGAATATGTCGTAACCACCATACAATCCGTGCAAACGTAATTACCCGTTAGGTTCGCAGGGGCGAAAAAGCGTTGACCCTGTATTTCGAACCGAAGTACGATACCGCGAGGTAAGGTTGGAGCGTGATGAAGAATCGAGTTGCAGGGAAGATTCTGGCGTGCATGCTCGCGGTGATCTTGCCCGCGGCCACGATGTCCGCCGAAACGCATGCCGCAATGCTGTATGCGACCAACACGGTCATGCTGAACGGCGTGGGTGCGGAGCGGTCATCGGCGGTGTTCGCCGGTGACAGCATTCAGACTCCTGCCAACGGCGCCGTGAGATTGACGGCCGAAGGCAGCACCGTCATGGTTGGACCGTCGACCACCCTGGTGTACGAGGGTGACGCGGTGCGGCTGGGCTCGGGTTCGACCATGGTTACCACCGACAAGGGAATGAAAACCCAGGTGCAGCGGCTGCAGATTGCTCCCGCGGCGCAAGCGCGCACCAGCTATCGGGTGGTCCGTGGTGGCGGCCAAGTGATGGTTGCCGCTCTGCATGGTTCGGTGAAAATTACCGACGGCAGCAGTTCGAAGACGGTGGCTGAAGGCAACACGACATCGGTTCCGGACCCCGGACCGCCGCCGCAAGGCGGTGCGACCCCCGGCACTGTGGGTGGTGGGCTTTCGGGAACAACACTGGCGGTGATCTTGGGCGGTGTTGCAGCCGGTACTATTTTGCTGGTTTACGAGACTACGAAGACCCCGCTGACACCTCCGTAATTTCCCGGCGAGGGGAACTTTGGACCCGGGCGAAAAGCCCGGGTTTTTCTTTGCGCGGTAAAAGTCCAGAGGTTTGCGCACCAGTCTTGACGGACCCATTTATAATCCTGTGCGTAGTTTCCGACCGCTTGGACCTCCAGGCATACCTTGGTCAAGGCGGCGACTCCCGGTAGCGATTGGTGACCGGGATCAGGGTGCAGGTGGAAACGCCGGCGCCTCCCGTGCCCGCTCCTTCTGCGAGCGGGCCACTTGGAAAGGAAACGCCTTCCAGGGGACAGCGTCCGGCTGTCACGTGAGTCTGCCTGCAGTTTCCCGAGTTACAGATTCGAGTTTCGGTTTCAGGCTTCCGAAATCTCGGTTGCAAGGGGCGGCATGGCAGCGATCGCCGAAGTCGGGCAGAGTACGCGGCTGCGGGACAAGCACGGGCGCGCCATCACCGATCTGCGCATCGCCATCACCGACCGCTGCAATTACAAGTGCGTGTACTGCCGCACCGGCAACCAGGGCGCGCTCTACGCCGAACTGCCGATTGCCGATTACCTGCGCATGGCGCGCGTCTTCACCGCGCTGGGGATCACCAAGGTGCGCATCACCGGCGGGGAGCCGCTGCTGCGCCACGGCGTGGTGGAGTTGGTGCAGGAATTGTCGCGGCTGCGCACCCTGGACGGCGAATCGCTGGACATCGCCATCACCACCAATGGCCATCTGCTGGCCGAGATGGTGCAGCCGCTGAAAGATGCCGGGCTGCGCCGGGTCACGGTCAGCATGGACGCGGTGGACGCGGAGCGCTTCGCGCGCATCACGCGCGTGCCCCACGGTTTCGAAGCGGTACGGGCGGGAGTGCGCGCGTCGCGACGGGTGGGGCTGGATCCGGTGAAGGTCAATTGCGTTCTCCTGCGCGGCTTTAATGACGACCAGATTCCCGCGTTCGGCGAATTCGCGCGCGAAGAAGGCGTGGTGGTGCGGTTCATCGAATTCATGCCGCTGGAAGAAGAGCGGGTGTGGTCGCCGGAGATCGTGGTGCGGCTGAAAGAGATCCTGGAGCGCATGGCGGAATTTCGCCCGCTGGTGGAAATTCCTCACCAGCCGAGCGAGACGGCGCGTCGCTATCGCTTCGACGACGGCTGGGGAGAGATCGGGATCATTGCCCCGGTTTCGCACCCGTTCTGCGGGCACTGCAGCCGGGTGCGGCTTACGTCCGACGGCAAAATCCGCACCTGCCTGTTTTCCGTGTTCGACCACGACCTGGCGGCGGTGCTCCGCCGCGGCGGCTCCGATGACGACATGGTGGCTTTCATCCGCGGTGTGATCCAGCACAAGGAAGCGCGCCATCGTATCGGCGAGCCCGATTTTGTGCCGGCATCGCGCACCATGGTCCATATCGGCGGGTAAGCACGGCCTACTTGCTTCACCTTACCTCGCGACCCGCCCGCTTGCGTTCCCAAGCTTCGCAGATGGTTTCACAACCTGGCCTCCGAACCCGCCTGCCGGCGGTTTCCGTTAGCTGAATTTTCTGTGCTCCACTGGGACCAAAGTCGGGTTACAGTAGTGACACACCGACAGGCACCGAAGCCCAATCGGATGTCCCCCATATGAAAAACATCTACGAAGTGCTGCGACAGAAGGAAAACGAAATACAACAATTGCAGAAAGACATCGAAGCGTTGCGGGTGGCGGCGCGCTTGCTCGCCGACGACAACGAATTGGACACGGTGAGATCTGTGACCAGTACCGGGACCGCACCGCGGGTATCGGCGACAGCAGTTGCGTCCGCAGTCAAGCCCGCGGAAACTTTAGGTCCGTCGGTTGGAATCCGGCAGTTTCCCTAACGGCGTAGCAGGAGACTCGCAGGCAGGGTAATTACGGATGGGCACCTCACCAACGGAAACCCCGAAACCGGGCGGGGACTCAGGGACGCACGACCGCCGCGTAACACTGCGGCGCAACGTCGTGGATTCGCACCTGGTCACCGTTGATCTCGCGTTCCAAAGCGGCGCCCTGCTGCTCGACCTGAGCGAAACCGGCATGGGCGTGCAAGCGCTTTCCAGCGCGCCCATGGGCGCCGCCACCTCGCTGCAATTCGATTTGCCGGAGACCGGCGGACGTGTGGACGCGGTGGGCAGGATCGCCTGGACCGACAGCTCCGGCCGGCTGGGAATACGCTTCGAGGAAATCGCGGAGTTGGGCCGCGTGCACCTGGCACAGTGGCTCTCGCTCGACCGGCGCCCGGTCGTACTGCCCGGTCTGAACGCGGCGATGCCGACCTGGCCTGCGCCTTACACTCCCGATGAAATTGCCGCCCTGCGGCGCGACCTTATCACGGAAAAGCTGGAAGGCGACGCGGCGCTGGCGTTCGTCGTCGAACGCGTGCGCAACGTGACCCGGGCGACCGGGGCGGCGATCGCGCTGGAAGACGGCGGCTTCATCGTGTGTCGTGCCAGCAGCGGCAACGCGCCCGGCATCGGCGCCCGGCTGGACCCGAATGCGGGGCTATCGGGAGAATGCATCCGCACCGGCGAGATCGTGCGCTGCGAGGACACGGAGAACGATCCCCGGGCCGACAGGCTGGTCTGCCGCAAACTTGAATTGCGCTCCATGGTGATTGTGCCCGTCCGCGTGCAGGGACGTCCCGCGGGAGTGCTGGAGGCGTTCTCCTCACGCGCGCACGCCTTCCAGAGCAGCGACGTGCTGTTGCTGCGGCGGGTTACGGACCTGGTGGCGGGAATTGCCGTTCGGCAGCCGGAGACGGCAGCGCCCTCCATTACCGGCCCGCAGGCATTGATGGCGGCAGCGACGCTGGAACCGCTGATTGCGGAACCGGGCGAGCAGCCAGAAACCCCGCTGATGATGGATGACGTTGTTACGGTCGAGGAGGTGATTGCTCTTCTAACTCCACCGCCGGTGATGACCAAGCCTCCAGCTCCGCCACGTCCGGAAAAGGTGCTTGCCGCGCCCCCGTCTCGGCCGCAGCCGCGCACGGAAATCGTGGTGCAGGCGAAGCCGGCAGCCGCGCCCGTGCCGACTGCGCCAGTTGCAGCGCCAGTCGAGCGTGCGGCGCCAACGACGCGAGTGGTCGCGCCCGTGGAGCGCGCCGCGCCGCGGGAAGCTTCCAAGCCAAGTCCGGCAGTGGCAACGCCAGTGGCGCCAACCGGGGCGCTGGCAATCAGGCCAGAGGTAGCAACCAGGCCAGCGGTGGAAATTCCGGCACCGCGCAGTTCCGCGGCGCCGCGTGACAACGTAGTGCCCTCGCCGATGCCAACTGCCGCCATGAGAGCCATGGGCGCGGCCGCGCTGGCGGCATCAGCGGCCGCGAGACATCGCCCCGTGCCGGTGGAACTGGAGGAGGATGACGCCGCCGACACGCTTGGTCCGGCTTCCATGAGCGACGCGATGCTAGCGAACATGTCGCTGCAAATACCGTCGCCGTGGAGACTAAGACTGACCGGTGCGGGCATTCTGGCGGCGGTGCTGATTGTGGGCGGTTGGCAAGTGTGGCGTGCCATCGCGCCTCCCCAAGGCACGCCTCTGGATAGCGAAGTCAAGCAAACCAAGCCGGTGGCGAACAAACCCTCGCCCTTGTTGGGGTCCAGTACGCCCACGGCGCCTCCTCCCGCAATGTTGCCGGTGAGTGTCGTGCCAGTGGCGAAAACGCCGATCCCGGCTGGCTCCGTGAAAGCGACGAATCCGCCCGCTGCGGCGAAAAAAGCTGCTGCGCGACCCGCTTCCGCGCCGGGCCCTCGCGAGCCGGTCACAGCGCCAGTGGTGGCCGAGGTGGCGAAAGCGGAGGTTCCCGAAGCACCTCCGGCCATGGGCCTGGAACGTCCGACAGGCCCTTCGGCGATCTCCAGTGTGCTGGCAGGACCGGTCGCGCCACCCACCCTCGACAAACCGGCGATATCGGAATTGACCGGGGGCAAGTTGGTGAAACGCTACGAACCGGTTTATCCCAGCTCGGCGGCGGGAGTGAATGGCGAAGTCGTGTTGAAAGCCACGATCAGCAAGGATGGGAAAGTCACGCAAGTAAAGATCGTCAGCGGTCACGCGGTGCTGGCGCAGGCGGCAGCCTCGGCGGTGAAACGCTGGCGCTACGAGCCGTTCCGCCTCAACGGCGTTCCCATCGAAATCGAGAATACGATCGTGGTCAACTTCAAAGCGCTCGGGCAGTAAGTCCAGCCCCAATCTCCGCTGTCTCCGAAGTTACCGGCGTTCCTGCCGGCAGGCGTTTTGACTTGCGCCGGCCATCCTCCAGATGCACAATTAAGCCGTGCCCGCGCGGGTGCGCGTAATTGTGGGCCGAAGCTTTTAGCTTGGCTGCGCATCCGTATGGGTAAGAAACAACCAGCGGCTTCAACAACCCCGTAGGTCGGGCCAGCAACCGGGCAGTGGATCTACTGGAGCCGAAGGATGCTTTCAACATCCCCGTTCCACGCGCTCAACGCGCGGAACTGAAGGCGAGTTCAAAAAGTGGCAACAGCAACCAGCTCCAGTTGCAGGCTGGACAGCTATCTTGTCTTGCCGGATACCTCGATGGACGAGCGCATCGCCGCCGCTAAACAGGCGCTGGGCGACGACTGCGTGGTCCTCGGACACCATTACCAGCGCGACGAAGTCATCCGCTTCGCCGATTACACCGGCGATTCCTACAAGCTTTCCAAAATGGCGGCGCAGGCGCGCGGGAAGTTCATCGTGTTCTGCGGCGTGCACTTCATGGCCGAGAGCGCCGACGTGCTCGGCCGCACCGGCCAGGTGGTCGTGCTTCCCGATCTGAACGCCGGATGTTCCATGGCCGACATGGCCGAAATCACCCAGGTGGAAGACTGCTGGGAGCAACTGGCCGGCATGGGCCTGACCAGCGACGCGGGTGAGGGCATGACGCCGATCACCTACATGAATTCCACGGCGGCGATCAAGGCGTTTTGCGGCGAGCGCGGCGGCGTGGTGTGCACGTCGTCCAACGCGCGTGGCGCCTTTGACTGGGGATTCGCCAAGAACGAAAAAATTCTTTTCCTGCCCGACCAGCACCTGGGCCGCAATACCGCCGACGCGATGGGAATCCCGCTCAGCGACATGGTCGTCTGGGACCCGTTCCTGCCGCAGGGCGGCTTGAGCAAGGACGAAGATCGGCTGCGCGCCGCGAAGGTGATCCTGTGGAAGGGGCACTGTTCAGTGCACCAGCGCTTCCTGCCGGAGCATGTGGATAAAGTGCGCGCCAAGTATCCGGACATTCGCGTCATCGTGCATCCGGAGTGCCGGCTGGAGGTCTGCCGCAAGGCCGACGGGATCGGTTCAACCGAGAAGCTGATCAGGATGGTGGAGCAGGCGCCGGCGGGCTCGAAGTTTGCCATCGGCACCGAGATTCACCTTATCAACCGACTGGCGAAGCAAGTGGCGCCGGAGAAGATGGTGATCACGCTCGACGATTCCGGCTGCCTGTGCACCACCATGTTCCGCATCTCGCCGCAGCATTTGTGCTGGGCGCTGGAGAACCTGGTAGACGGCAATATCGTGAACCGCATCCAGGTCGTGGACGAGGTGAAGCGCTGGGCGCGGGTGGCGCTGGACCGGATGCTGGAAATTCAGTAGCAGTCCCGAGTCCCGAGCCGCGAGTCCCGAGTAAAAGCAGATTCCTCGCTGCGCTCGGAATGACAATGCTCGGAATGACAACTCCTAATGAAAAAAGCCCGGCCAAATAGCTGGGCTAATTCTTTCCATTCTTCATTCTGCATTCTTAATTCTTCATTCCCTTACGATTTGCCGGGCTGACCGGCTTTCGCGCTTTTGTCCACCGCGCGGATGCACTCTTCCAGGATGTCGAGCCCGATATCGGCCTGCTCCCGGGTGATGATCAGCGGCGGGCAGATGCGCACCGAGTTTTCCCCGGCGCCGAGGAACAGGCAGCCGCGCTCGAATGCCATTTCGACGACCTTGTCACGAGCCGGTCCGGCGGGCGCTTTGCTTTGCTTGTCGGTGACCAGTTCCACGCCGATCATCAAGCCGCGGCCGCGCACGTCGCCAACCATGTCGTACTTCTGCGGCCACGAACTGATGCGCTGCATGATGTGGCGGCCAATGGTATCGGCGTTGGCGATCGCCTCGCGCTCCAGAACCGTCATCGTCGCCAAGGCCGCGGCAATGCACACCGGGTTGCCGCCGAAAGTGGAAGCGTGCGAGCCCGGCACCCAGTCCATGATGTCCTGCTTGGTCATCATCACGCTCAGCGGCATGCCCGAGGCGATGCCCTTGGCGATGCAAACGATATCGGGCTCAACGCCGGCGTGCTGGATGGCCCACCATTTGCCGCTGCGCCCGGAGCCGCACTGCACTTCGTCGGCGACGAGCAGGATGCCGTGCCGGTCGCAGATGCGGCGCAGTTCGACCAGGAACTCCGGCGGCGCCACGACGTATCCGCCTTCGCCCTGGATGGGCTCGACAAATATCGCCGCCACTTCCTCCGGAGGAAGCGTGGTCTTCAGCACCTTTTGCTCGATGAAGCGTGCGCACTCCACCGCGTACTCCACCGGGTCCGTGCCTTGCGGCCGGCGGTACACGTTCGGATAAGGAACGTGGGTCACGCCGGGCATCAGCGGGAAAAAGCGGCGGCGCTGCTGCACCTTCGATGAGGTCAACGACAGCGCGCCCATGGTGCGGCCGTGGAACGCGCCGTGGAAAGCGATGATGTTCTGCCGCTTGGTGTGATAGCGCGACAGCTTGATGGCGGCCTCGACCGCCTCCGCGCCGGAATTGCCGTAATAGAAGCGGTGAGGGCCTTTCATGGGCGCGACCGCCGAGAGGCGCTCGGCCAGCGTGATCATGTGCTCGTAATAGAAATCGGTCCCCGACATGTGGATCAATTCCGCCGCCTGCTGCTGGATGGCCGCAACCACCTCCGGATGGCAGTGGCCGGTGGAGGTCACGGCGATGCCGGCAGAGAAGTCCAGGAACTCGTTGCCGTCCACGTCTTCGACCACGACGCCGCGGCCGCGCTTGGCGACCAGCGGATAGGAACGCGTGTATGACGGCGAGATATAAGTCTTGTCGCCTTCCAGGATGCGACGGGCGTTGGGCCCGGGCAGCGTGGTGCGAATGTGGGGTCCGGCCGGGATGGTAACTGTGCTCGACATGACTTCCTCCGATGAGTGCTGGTACAGGCGGTTAAAGCGTCCGAAACCGGGCCGAAACTATGTTGGTTCGGAGTAGCGAAGGCGGAGGAAGGTTGCTTAGTCGCCGCCAAACAGATTGGGGCGGGAATTGGACGGGACCATGTTCAGCCCGGCGCGCGGACGGCTCAGGATAACGCGCAAACAGCAGGGCGGCGCGGCCTCGATCTTTCCGTGATGCAGCGGGCCCGACATGGAATTGCTCCACGCCATTATAGCCCTGCTGCATGTCTGGCGTAACCCCCGGGACGAAGCGTGAGGTTACGAAAGGGAAGTCAGAATTAGGAAGTCAGAAGTAGGAAGTACAAGGCCCTAAACCCCGGCGCGTCCGGGCATCTGCTATCGTAAGTTCTCATCCCCACTATGCCCCACTCGCGCCAGCACCGCTTTCGCGTCGCCTTTGCGTTTGCGCTGGTGTACGTGTTCTGGGGCTCGACTTACCTCGGCATCGGCATCGCGGTGGAGCACATTCCGCCGCTGTTGATGACCGGCACGCGTTTTCTTATCGCCGGCCTGCTGATGCTGCTCTGGTGCGCCATCAGCGGCCGTCGTATCCGGGTGACGCTGGGCGAAGGGGTTCGGCTGGGCATCATTGGGGCGCTGTTGCTGACCGTCGCCAACCCTATTCTGGCGCGGGCCGAGGTGGTGGTGCCCACCGGGCTGGCCGCGCTGATTGTTTCCATGACGCCGCTGTGGTTCCTGCTGATTGACACATGGATGTTCCGCGGCGACCACGTTTCGCGCCGCGGAATCGCAGGCCTGCTGTTGGGGATTTGCGGGATCGTGGTGTTGCTGTGGCCCAAGTTGCGCGAGATGTCGTCGAATCCCCTGGACCGGCGCGTGCTGCTGGCCGCCCTTACCCTGCCGGTGGCGTCGTGCGCATGGGCGCTGGGATCGGCGCTCTCCAAGCGCTGGCAGGAGGGCATTGACGCTTTCGCCGCAACCGGATGGCAGATGGCCATCGCGGGCGCGCTGAACCTGACGTTCGCGTTCGCGCTGCGAGAACCGGCGCAGGCGCATTGGACGGCGAAGGGCATCGGCGCCATTGCCTACCTGATCGTGTTCGGCTCCTGGGTCGGTTACAGCGCCTACATCTGGCTGCTGCAAAACGTTCCCATGCCCAAGGTGGCTACCTATGCCTACGTAAACCCCGTGGTGGCCGTCTTTCTAGGCTGGCTGGTGCTGCGCGAGACGGTGGACGCCTACATTCTGACCGGCTCGGTGGTCATCGTCGCGGCGGTGGCTCTGGTCACCAGCGCCAAGGTCAAAACCAAGGCCGGGGCCGAAGCGGCGGCAGCACAACTGCCGGCGGTGGAAGGGACGGGAGACTAGGCCGCCAGGACCGATTTGGGCGGCCTGGTACTGAAGTAATGCCGGAAACCGCGTCGTTATCTTGCCGGGACTCCTCCACGTTTGATACTTTTCGAGAGCCACCCCCAGGTACTCCCAGCCGTCTGGCTGCCGCAAGCGGGCAGCATAAAGGCCGCGCAGGTTGAAGATGCAGTCAATGCCGCAACAGATCGCGCTGGTGGTGGACGATTCCATGCTGATCCGGCATACCGTGTGCCGGTTCCTGGAGCAGCGCGGCTTCTCGGTGGCCTCGGCCGCCAACGGCGTGGAAGCCATGAATATCCTCTCCAACGTGCTGCTGGACCTGATCGTCACCGACCTGATGATGCCCAAGATGACCGGCAGCGAACTGATTACCGCGGTCAAGGCCAATCCCAGGATGGCGCGTATCCCGGTGGTCGTGCTCGCCGGCCGGAGCAGCGCCAGCGAGATGAAACCCGAAGGCCGTGCCGATTACGTCATCTTCAAGGACATTGAGATCGAGGAACAGCTTGGGAAAGCGCTGGCCATGACGCTGGGCCAAAAGACGGCCGTCACCTAGCTACCGGAGTTGCAGTCCTGCCTCGGCCGAAAGCTCGGGCTCGGCAAAATCACCAACCAGAAATTTGGGATACGCCGCGGCGGCGATCATGGCCGCATTGTCGGTGGAGAGCGGGCGGGAAGGGAACAAGACCGGCAGACCTTCCTGCGCTGCCTGCTCCTCGAATCGGCGGCGCAGTTCGCTGTTGGCGGCCACACCGCCGGTGACGAACAGCGTGGCGGCATCGTACTCGCGCGCGGCCGCCAGCGTCTTCTCGACCAGGTCTCCGACGACCGCGTTCTGAAACGATGCCACCAGGTCGAGTGTCATGGGATCGCTGAAGCGCAGGACGTCATCGGCCGCCGGTTGGGGAATCTCAGCCAGCGCCGCGATGCGCGCGTCAATCACGCGCTGCATGTGGTGCGTCTCCACGTAGCGCAAGACTGCGGTCTTGATGCCGCTGAAGGAAAAATCAAAATGCGGGCGCTCGGGTTCCGCTGCGCCGCTCTGCTGGCGGTCGCGGTGCTTGATCTGCGCAAAGGTGAATTTCACCGCCTTGGGATTGCCGTGCGCCGCCAGTTGGTTGATGATCGGTCCCCCGGGATAGCCCAGGCCCAGCAGCTTGGCAACTTTATCGAAAGCCTCGCCGGCGGCGTCATCGCGGGTGCGGCCGATGTTCTGGTAAGTCCAGCTCGCGCCGCGCTGCTCGGCCAGATACAGATGCGTGTGTCCGCCCGACACCACCAGCGCGAGCACCGGGAAGAGCATCTCCCGATGACCCTTCTGGCGTTCCTCCAGCAGCACGGCATGAATATGGCCTTCCAGGTGATTGACTGCAATCAGCGGCTTGTCGAGCGCAAACGCCAGCGCCTTGGCAAAGCTGATGCCCACCAGCAGCGCGCCCGCCAGTCCGGGACCGCGCGTGACCGCGATGGCGTCCACGGTTTCGTAATTGCGCCCGGCTTCCGCCAATGCGGTGCGTACAACCGGGACGATGGCGCGCAGGTGCTCGCGCGACGCCAGTTCCGGCACCACGCCCCCGTAGGGCCGGTGGGTGGCAATCTGCGAGAGCACGACGTTGGAGATTACCTGCTCGCCCGAACGCACGACAGCCGCCGCGGTTTCGTCGCAGGAGCTCTCGATTCCCAGGATGTAAGCGTCGGGCATGTCTCTATACTAGAGGATGATGCGGCGCAATGGAGCGTTGCATAGGGTCTCTCGGTCTATCAGTCTGTCGGTCGTTTGTTGCCATTCCGACAGACCGACAGACCGAAAGACCGATAGACCCTTATGTCTGATTCCGCAAAATCCGCCGCCATCGAGATCGTGCGCTCGCTGCGCGATCGCGGGTACCAGGCGTACCTGGTAGGCGGATGTGTGCGCGACCTGCTGCTCGGACGCGAGCCCGCCGACTACGACGTCTCCACCGACGCCCGTCCCGAAGAGGTTATGCGCATTTTCCCCAAGACCTGGGCGGTGGGCGCGCAGTTCGGCGTGGTGCTCGTCCCCGCTGATTCCGTGGTTGCAGATCACCCGATCGCCCGATCACCCGATCACCCGATGACGGTCGAGGTTGCCACCTTCCGCTCCGACGGCCTCTACGCCGACGGCCGCCATCCCGACCAGGTCACCTACTCGAAAGATCCGCGCGAGGACGTGCAGCGCCGAGATTTCACCATCAACGGCCTGCTGCTCGACCCGATCACCAACCAGGTGCTCGATTACGTCGGCGGGCAGAGCGACCTGCACCACGAGCTCATCCGCACCATCGGCGCGCCGGAGAAGCGCTTCGCGGAAGACAAGCTGCGCATGCTGCGCGCGGTGCGCTTCGCCGCCCGCTTCGGCTACAGGATTGATCCCGACACCATGCGCGCCATCCAGCAACTGGCGCCGCAGATCGCGCAGGTCAGCCGCGAACGCGTCCGCGACGAGCTCACCAAGATGCTCACCGAGGGCCACGCGCGCCGCGCCTTCGAGTTGCTGGATGAAACCGGCCTGCTGCACGAGGTCCTGCCGGAAGCGGAAAAGATGAAGGGCGTGGAGCAGCCGCCGGAGTTCCATCCCGAAGGCGATGTCTGGGTGCACACGCTGCTGATGCTGGAAAAGCTGCCGCCCAATGCGTCGCCGACGCTCGGCTGGGGCGCGCTGCTGCACGATGTCGGCAAGCCGCCGACGTTTCGCGTGGCGCCGGATCGCATCCGCTTCGACCATCACGTGGAAGTCGGCGTCGCCATGGCGGAAGACATTGCGCGCCGCCTGCACATGTCCAACGACGACACCCGCCAGATGGCCGCGCTCGTTGGCCAGCACATGCGCTTTGCCGACGCGCTGCACATGAAGCCCTCAACCCTCAAGCGTTTCATGCGGCAGCCGGAGTTCGCCGAGCACCTGGAGATGCACCGCATCGACTGCCTCGCCAGCCACGGCGACCTCGCGATCTACGAGTATCTGCGGAAGAAGTTGGAGGAGACTCCTCCGGAACAGATCCGGCCGCAGCCGCTGCTCACCGGCCACGACCTGCTGGCCATGGGCTACCGTCCCGGGCCCAGGTTCCGGGAAATTCTCTCCGCCGTGGAGGACGCGCAGTTGGAAGGAATCGCCACCAGCCGCGAACAGGCGGTGGAGCTGGTGCGTCGCGAGTTTCCGCTGCCGCAGACCGGCTAGTGAGGCTCCAGCCAGGTATAGACCAGCAGGGACAGCATCACCAGCAACGCAAAGCTGATGTAGTCCCAGATGCGGGTTTCGTTCAGCGGCGTTCGCGGATCGTGAGCGCGGGTACTTGGCATGGCTCACCCCCCGCGATCATCGTGGCCCAGGTGCGTCGCCGCCACAATCTTACGTTGGACGCAGCACCGCTTACCGGCGGCATTGACCGAAAGTAACCGGCACGGCGTAGCGCGGCAATAAAAAGGCACGGCGCGGGCCGTGCCATCACCTCGGGTTGCCTGACGCGCCGCTCCTCCCCCAAGTTGCGGCGCAGCCGGCAGTCCGATTCGGTTGTTTTCTACCGGGGCACGAGCCATAAACACGCCATCGCCGAAAGACCCAGGAACAGGGCAACGGTTAGGAGATCCCACACACGAGTGTCGATCGCTTCTGCCCGGGTCGGTGGCTTGTGCGTCTGGTTCATGGGTCCGCCCCGCAACGCATCCTACTCGGCAGGAAAAATTGCGCAAATTACGGAGGTAATCACCAGCCCGTGACGAGTGGTAGAATCCGTGGTCTTGATTTCCGGGGAGGAGGCTGGATGGAGCGCGCACGCGATGGATTGCAGAAGATCGTGGTGGACGCTATCCGCCGCGCACCGGCGGGGCAAGCGGCGATCCTGGGATGGCCGCTGGCCTGCGGCGCTACCGTTGCCGCCCGTACCCGGGCGGTGAGCTACGCCGATGGCGTGCTCAATGTCGAGGTGCCCGACGCCCTGTGGCGCATCGAGTTGGTCAACCTTGTACCCAAATACCTCGCTGTGCTCAGCCAGTTTGCCAAGGTCAAGCGCATCGAGTTCGTGATCTCCAAAGACGCCGCTGCTGCCAATCGCACCTGCAGCTAATCCGATGACCGACCACCGACAGCCGATTTCCGAACAAGACGTCCTCTACGTCGCCGAACTCGCCAACCTGGAGCTCACCGCCGACGAGCGCGCGCGCATGGTCAAGGACCTGAACTCGATTCTTGACTATGTCGATCGCCTGAACGAGCTCGACACGTCCAACGTCGAGCCGATGGCGCAGACTTCCGACCGTTACGGCATTGACGAGAGCAAGAGCGGCACGGCGCGGTTTGCCTACGCCATGCGCGAGGACAGAACAAAACCGTCGTTGCCGCGCGAGGTGGTGATGGAAAATGCGCCGGAGAGCGATGGCGCGTTCTTTAAAGTGCCGAAAGTGATCGAAAGATGAGCACCCGATCACCCGATCACCAGATCACGCGATTGATCAAAAGGTAATGGAGATAGAACTTCTCACAATCGCCTCCGCCCGCACCGCCGTTCTCGAGCGGCAGACCTCGGCTGTCGCCTTGGCGGAGAGCTTTTACCGGAAGATCGAATCCACCGACGAGAAGATCGGCGCCTTCCTTACGCTCACCCGCGAGCGCGCGCTGGAGAAAGCGGCGCAGATTGACGCCATCGCCGACAAAGGCGATCCGCTGCCGCCGCTGGCCGGCGTGCCCATCGCAATTAAGGACGTGATGGTCGTGCGCGGCGTGCGTTCCACCGCCGGCTCCAAGATCCTGAGCAATTTTGTTGCGCCCTACGACTGCACTGCCGTGGCGCGCCTGGAAGCTGCCGGGGCAATCGTGCTCGGCAAGACCAATTGCGACGAATTCGCCATGGGCTCGTCCAACGAGAACTCCGGCTACTTCCCGGTGCACAACCCGCGCGATCTGGCGCGCGTGCCCGGCGGTTCCTCGGGTGGCTCGGCGGCGGCGGTGGCGGCAGGTATGTCGGTGGCCGCGCTCGGCTCCGATACCGGCGGCTCCATTCGCCAGCCGGCGTCGTTCTGCGGCGTGGTTGGACTGATGCCGACCTACGGCCGCGTTTCGCGCTATGGCCTGATCGCTTTCGCCTCCTCGCTCGACCACATCGGCCCGCTCACCAAGACCGTGAAAGATGCGGCCATCCTGCTGAAGCACATCGCCGGACGCGACCCGCTCGATTCCACCTCCGCCGAAGTGCCCGTTCCCGATTACGAGCAGGAAATCGAGCGGCCGGTGCGTGGGCTCAGGATCGGCGTACCCACGGAATATTTCGGCGAAGGACTTGATCCCGAAGTTCGCGCCGCCGTGGAAGCCGCCATTCAGAAGATGGCGCAGATCGGATGCGAGATCGTACCCATCTCGCTGCCGCACACGCGCTACGCCATTCCGACTTACTACGTGATCGCCACCGCGGAAGCGTCGTCTAACCTGGCGCGCTTCGACGGCGTGCGCTACGGTTACCGCTCGCCGCAGGCGCGCACCCTGGCGGAGATGTACCGGCTGTCGCGCGACCAGGGCTTCGGCGCCGAGGTCAAACGGCGCATCCTGCTCGGCACCTACGTGCTCAGCGCCGGCTATTACGACGCCTACTACCTGAAAGCTCAGCGCGTGCGCACGCTGCTGGCGCGCGATTTCGAACAGGCCTTCCAGCGCGTGGACGCCATCGTCACGCCCACTTCTCCCACGCCGGCGTTCAAGCTGGGCGAGAAGTCCGACGATCCTCTCGCCATGTACCTCGCCGACATCTACACCGTCACCGCCGACCTGGCCGGCGTGCCGGGCATCAGCGTGCCCTGCGGCGAGTCGCGCGACCGCCTGCCGATCGGCCTCCAAATTCTCGGCCGGCACTTCGACGAATCCACCGTCCTTCGCCTCGCCCACGCCTACGAGCACGCCCGCGCCAGCTAGCCCAAACTACCGGTCCGTTCCGTGGTAGGCTGCAACCACGAACCCGGAATGAACACGCCGAGTGCATCGTTGGAATCCGCGCCAACCCAGGCAGGCTTGCGTGTGGCCCCCGGGCGTGCCTGGCTGCGCTCTCCGGCGTTGTGGATGGTGGTGCTCGCCTTCGCGGTGCGCATCGGGTTCATGGTGGCCGCGCACACCTATCTGTTCGAACGCTATCGGGTTGACGAATACTCGTACTTCAACGAAACCACCAACATCGCCCGTTCCATTGCCGAAGGCCGCGGCTTCAGCTCTCCCTTCGGCGCTGCCTATACCGGGCCGACATCGTGGATTGCGCCGGTCTATCCGTATCTGTGCGCGCTGTTCTTTGAGTTGTTCGGTGTGTTCAGCACCAATGCGGCGGTGGCGTTGCTGATTTTGCAGAGCCTGATTTCCGCGCTGACCTGCGTTCCGATCCTGGGTATTGCCGAGCGCACCGTCGGACGCCGCGCCGGGTTCGTGGCAGCGCTGCTCTGGGCGGGGTTCCCGTGGTTCAGCAAGTGGGCCGTATGCTGGGTGTGGGAGATCTCCCTAAGCACGTTGTTGTTCACCTGCCTGTTCTGGTACGCGCTGCGGCTGTCGGAGCCCGCATCCGGCAAACTGTGGCTCGGGTTCGGGGCGCTTTGGGGAATTGCGTTGCTGGTGAACCCGGCGCTGCTGCCGCTGCTGCCGGCATCGCTGGTGTGGTGCGGATTTCAAATCCATCGCGCCGGCGGGAAATGGGTCAAGCCCGCGTTGTTGGCGCTGGCAGCGTGCGTACTGGTGATCTCGCCGTGGCTGGTGCGAAACCGGGTTGTGTTCGGCGAGTGGGCGTTCTTGCGCAGCAACTTCGGTTTCGAATTCTGGCTGGGCAACGCGCGCTATGCCACGCCGCGAGGCTGGATCCGCCAGCATCCTGCCGGCAATTCTGACGAACTCGCGCGTTACAAGGCTCTGGGCGAACCGGCGTACGTGCGCTGGAAACTGCAGGACGCGCTCGCCTGGGTGCGGCAATCCCCGCGGGATTTCGTAAAGCGGACCGCCCGCCGCGCGGCATATTTTTGGGACGGCAGCGGAATGGCGTACCGGCCGGCCATGGCCCGCTACTGGCTGCCGTGGAGTTTCGCCGCGTTCAGTTTTCTGACCATGCCCGCCATGCTGGTGGCGCACCGGCGGCGGCTGCGCGCCTGGCCGCTGTTTTTCGCCGCCCTGCTGCTGTATCCCCTGCCGTACTACCTGACGTACAACCAGGTTCGCTATCGTCACGTGCTGGAGCCGCTCATGCTGTTACTGCTGTGCTTCGCGGCCGCGGAGACTTTTTCCCGGCGCCGTAGCGGCCTGGAATGAACATTCACCCTGTGACGCCGATCACACGCAAGCATGACGCATGAACTAGCGCCGCATCCGCCCCGCTGTTATTGTGCATCTACAACTGAATGCGTGCGCGACGTTGCCATCCTCACCCCACATACTACGTCGCGCACGCTTAATTTTTTTGCGCAAGGGGCGTCACTGTGGCGGGCCGCGCTTGCCAGGGGCGCCGAGCGCCGCTGGGTTCTGTGGATTTCCTCAAGGTGATTTTCCCGCCCGCTCGCGCTACACTGGCACCAGTTCCCGTTTCCCATCCCATTCAATCACTTGCCAGGGCGTGCGCGAACCGGAGGTCAGTGTGTCAGACCAGAAATACCGACAGCACGGGTACAAAGACCGCGGCGGCGACAAGCCTGAATCGCGCGGCCCGCGCCAGCCACCAAGCCTGAAGAAGGACGAGACCTTCGGCCCGCGCGCGCTCAACATGCCGGGAACGCGCACCCTGTCCCGCTGCGCCCAGTGCGGAACCGTGCTGACCACGGTGACCGATCCGGTGGGGCAGTGTCCCAAGTGCGGCTTCGAATTGCACTCCTGCAAGCAGTGCACGCACTTGGATCCAGCCAGCCGCTTCGAGTGCCGGCAGCCGGTAACGGAGCGCGTCTCGCGCAAGGACACGCGCAACGCGTGCAAGTTCTTCGAGCTGCGCACTACCGTGGAAAAGGAAACGTCGAGCGCCGGCATGCGCGCCGACGACGCGCGCAAGGCTTTCGAAAATCTGTTCAAGAAATAAAAAGCGGCAGCCCGGCGGCTGCCGCCTGAATCAATGGTGATCAGCGCCTCCTACCCGGTATTGCCGTCGGGGCCATCCCCCACTACGGCCTCGACTGTTCTAACGTGAATATTCGTCTTTTCCGACGTTGCGACCGGGTACAGAACGGTTTCCTTGTTTGCCGCCAGCCATACGCAGCGGGTGCCGAACACCTTCTCGTTATCGAAGTGCAAAATGCACTCTTTTTCGGGTAGGAAGGCGACACCCTGGCCGGAAACGAGCACCGTCTGGTAGGGGTCCATCTTGGTCTTGCCAACGAACGAAATCTTAGTAGGCTTAACGGCTGTTTGTAGTGTTGGTGCAGGAGCCATAAACACCCTCCTCAATACGTAATTTTGTAACTAGGACCCGGGAGCCCGGATTAGCTGGACCATACTTCTTAGCGCTGCCGCACTGTGGTGCGCGCCGTGCCGGTTAACCGCTGGAACCTGGGATCGAGGCGCAGCGCGCGCATGCGGGGATCACGCTCGAACTCTTGCATGGACATTCCCTTGGCGAGCGCTTTCTTCGCCAGATCGAGGGCGCGGCTGCGATCGCCCAGATACTCGTAACCGTCCGCTGCATTGCTCAAAATATCGGGACGGTCGGGCGCGCGCGCCAGGGCGCCCTCGAGATGCGAGATGGCCTTGGCGCGCAGGTGCTGGCGCGCGTAGAGCAATCCCAGGCGGGACTGCACATCGGCGTCGTCGGGGTTGAGCTTGGCGACCGCTTCCAGACGCACCAACTCCTCGGCGTAGGCGCGGTCCGCCCTTTCCTTGTCGCCAAGCCAGTCGTAGGTCAGGGCGAGGTTCGCCCAGAGGCGATAGTCCCCGCGGTCCAGTTGCAAGCCCTGCTCCATCATCGCGGCTGCGTCCGCCCAGCGCCGCTGCCGGTAATACAGCCTCCCAAGCATGGTGTACGCGTGGCCGGTGGGTTGCAGCTGGATGGATTTCTTCAACTCCGGCTCGGCTTCGCCGGCGCGCCCAAGGTTATCCAGCGTCAGGCCCAGATTATTGTGGGCGTGAGCGTTGTCGGGCGTGAGCTCCACAGCGCGCCGGTACTGGCCGGCGGCCTTGGCATATTCGCGGTGACGCAAATAGAAGTTGCCGAACTCGTTGAACGCGCTCCACGAGTCCGGGCGGAGTACGGTCGCTTCGCGGTAGAGCCGCTCGGCATCGTCGCGCCGGCCGGTGCTGTCGTAAACGGCGGCCAGGCCACGCAGGGCGTCGGCGTTCTGCGCATCGAGCTTTAAGGCCTGCTGGAGTTCGTGCAGCGCCAAGTCGCGCTGGTTGGCCACGGTAAGAATGCGGCCGAGGATGATATGCACGGAGGGAAGCTGGTCGTTCAACTCGATGGCGCGGCGGGAGTAGGTTTCCGCCTGCGGGATCCATTGCAAGTCGCGATTGATACGGTATTTGTCCCAGTAGGCTTCACCCAGGCCGGCGAAGCCGAGCGCGAAATTCGGATCGGCTGCCACGGCGGCTCGAAATTGCGCGATGGCGGCCTCGATGTTGGCCGGCTTGTCATAGCGTTCAAGGTAATTTTGGCCCTTGAGATAAGAATCGTACGCCGGTGACGAGGTCTTGTTTGCCGCGCCGGAGGTCGCGCTTGATCCGAAGAATCGCGCGCGCACCGCGGGCGCTGCCCAAGCGACGAGCAGTGCCAGCAACACGACCGCTGCCAGCGACGCCATCCACAGCGCGCGCCGGGACACCCGCTTGGGCGCGGCGGACAAGGCCGCCAGGTGCACACGGCGATGCAGTTCGTGTTTGTCCACCGCAGCGGTTGGCCGGCGGTCATCGAGGGCAAGCCCCTGAAAATCCTTGAGCAATTCAGCACAGGATTGATAACGGTCAGCGGGAGTTTTGGCCAAAGCACGGTAGATCACCAGAGTCAGCGCCTCGGAAACCTTGCCCATCGGCGCCGGCGGGGAATTGAGAATGGCCAGCACCGTGGAGCCGGCGCTTTCCTTGTCGAACGGCAAGCGGCCGGTCAGCATCTGGTAGAGCACCACGCCCAGCGACCAGATGTCGGTGCGCACGTCCACCGCCTTGCCGGACGCCTGTTCCGGCGACATATACGACAGCGTGCCAGCCAGGCTGGCGCTTTGCGTCGAACCGGAGGGAGCGAACTGCCGCGCCAGGCCGAAGTCCACGATCTTGGCCATGCCCTCGCTCGTCATGATCACGTTCGAGGGTTTGATGTCGCGGTGTACGACGCCGTGGGTGTGGGCGTGCTGCAGGCCGCGCGCGACTTGGCTGGCGATGTTGATCGCCTTGGCCGGCTGCAAAGGACCGCCGCGCATTTTTTCCGCCAGCGTTTCGCCTTCGTAATACGCCATGACGATAAACAGACGGCCGTCTTCGGCTTCTTCCACGGCGTGCACGGTGGCGATGTTGGGATGATCGAGGGCCGACGCGGCGCGCGCTTCGCGCAGCAGGCGTTCCTTGTCCGCGGCCGCGACTGCTTCGGTGGCGAGAAACTTCAGCGCCACCGGCCGCTTCAGCTTGAGGTCGGCGGCCTTGTAGACCACACCCATGCCGCCGGCGCCGAGGCGGCCGAGCACCTCGTAACCGCCGATGCGGGTGGCCTGCATGGTTGCTGCTGCCTGCGCCATGATTGACCTGCCGCGGTTAGGGTCCGATGCCCGCAGTGGAGCCTTGCGCAAGGTGGTCGCGAGAAAACTGCGAGAGCTGAAGTCCCGCAGGCCTGGTTCTTACCCGGCTCGCACACGCCTGCTCGGCGGCCGGATTGCGGCTGGACCGCTGGGGCCGATCACGCCTGGGACATCAGCGCCGCCCGCTCCGAGGTGACTCCGGTATTGTCTGCTGGTTTGAAGGCAAAGCGAAGGCTGAATGGCTGGCTTCGGTGATGACAAATCCATTTTGGGAAACGCGTGCTGGATCACGCTCAGGGAATTCAATCCCCGAAGCAAACGCCGATGGCCTTGGCGATTCTCACCAGCTCGCCTTGGGGATCGACACGCTTCATCGCGCCAACCGCTTCCGCGATGTCCACGGTCTCGATGCGCGGCCCGCGCAGGGCGACCATTTTTCCGAAGTCGCCGCGCGCGATCAATTCCACTGCTTCGACGCCGAAGCGCGTGCTCAGGATGCGGTCGAAGGGTGAGGGCGATCCGCCGCGCTGCACGTGGCCGAGCACGGTGACGCGCACGTCCTTTCTGGTGTACATGCCGAGCGCGTCGCCGACCAGGTTGCCGGCCGCTCCGGCGCGCGGATAGAACCGCTTCTCCTCTTCGAAGCGCGCCTTCAGGTCAGAGCCGGGCTTGATTCCTTCGGCGACCACCACGATGGTGAACTTCTTCCCGCCGGCGTCGCGATTGATGATGAACTGGCAGACATTGCGGATGTCGAACGGGATTTCGGGGATAAGGATGACGTGCGCGCCGCCGGCAATGCCCGCTTCCAGCGCGATCCACCCGGCGTCGCGGCCCATGACTTCCACCACCATGACGCGATGGTGCGATTCCGCGGTGCTGAACAATTTGTCGATGGCGTCGGTGCAGGTGTGGAGCGCGGTGTCGAACCCGAAAGTGACGTCGGTGGCGCAGAGATCGTTGTCGATGGTCTTGGGCACGCCGACCACGTTCAGCCCCAGGCGGAACAATTGCAGGGCGATCGCCTGCGTGCCGTCGCCGCCGATGATGATGACGGCATCCAAACCGAGCCTGCGCGCGTTCTCAATGACCTGCGGCCCCAGGTCGAGCACTACCTCCCGCCCGTTCTCGACCGACTTGTACTTGAAGGGATTGCCGCGGTTGGTGGTGCCCAGGATGGTGCCGCCGCGCGGCAGGATGCCGCTGACGCTTTCCATGGTGAGTTCGCGCGAGCGCTCCGGCCAGATCAGGCCGTCGAAGCCGTCGGTGATGCCGATGACGCGCCAGCCGTATTTCAGGATGGCGCTGCGCGTGGCCGCGCGGATGACCGCGTTCAGGCCAGGACAATCGCCGCCGCCGGTGGAGATGCCAATCGTCTTGATGTCGGTCATCGGAGCAGTTTCTCAGTAGTTCAGTATGTCAGTAACTCAGTTGCTCAACAGGAGGATTAGGGAACTGGCAATTGTACTGGGCGACTGACGAACTGACGCACTGAACTACTAAGACACTGACGAACTGAATTACCGACAAACTGCTTTACTGCGTGGTCACGACGGAATTCGGGTTCGTTCCCGCCGTCGCCGTTCCCACGGACGACAGGGAATTGCTGCTGTTGATGGAGAAGACGGAGATCGAACCTCCACTGAAGTTGGCGACATAAACGAAGGCGCCGGAGGGATCCACGGTCACGTCCGCGGGCGAGCTGCCGACCGAGAATGGCGAGCCCGACATCGCAGTCAGCGAACCGTCGGCGTTGATGGTGAAGCCGGAAAGATTGCTGGAGCCGTTGTTGGCGGCGAACAGGAACTTGCCGTTGGCGCCGGTCGCCACCGCCACCGGATTGGTGCCGGCGAGGATGATGGTCGAACTGATCAGCGTCAGGTCGCCGGAGCTGGCGTTCACCGCATAATTGCAGATGCCGGTCGAGCCGTCGGCGACAAAGACGAAGCGGGAGTTGGCGTCGAGCGCTACCGCATCAGAGGCGGCACAGGGCGCGGCGGGGACGGTGCGCACCACCGCCAGTGTTCCGTCGCTGTTGATCTTGAAGATTTCCGTCCCCCCCGTGCCCAGCGAGACGAAGAGGAAACGGCCCGAGGGATCGACGGTCGCGCGCAGCGGCTTGGCGGTGACGGGGAAGGTGGAACTGAACCCGGTCAGCGCGCCCGTGCTCGAGTTGATGGCGAAGGCCGAGATGTCGATGGAGCCGCCGTTCGCGACGTAAACGAAGCGAGCGCCAGGGTCCACGGCCACCCATACCGGCGTGGTCCCCGTGGCGTAGGGCGACCCGCTAACAGCCACCAGCGTGCCGTCGGCGCGGGTGATGGTGAAGGCGGAGACGCCACCGCCCTGGTTGGCCGCATACACGAACTTTCCAGCCGAATCCGCGCCTGCCGCCACCGTGCCGGTAGCGGCGGCGAAGGGCGATCCGCTCACCGCGGTCAATGCGCCGGTGCCGCTGTTAATCGTGTAGGCGGACACACTTCCGGCTCCGCCGCCGTTGAAATTGGCGGCGTAGGCAAACTTGGGCACCGCCCCGGTGGGGTTGCTTGAAGTGGAGGTCGAGTTGACGGTCTCCCAGAATTGGTGGCCGCCGCAGCCGGCCCACATGAACAGCGCTGCGCACAAAGCGAGGGGAAGACTACGCGTGATTTTCATTGCACACTCGCTAGAATTCTAACAAACCCCAACCGCGGGCCGCTGTTGCGCCGGATTTCGTACCCGCATAGTTAAGCCTCGGTGCGGTGGTGGCTGGTGCAGACTGCCCTTAACCGCCGGCGATGGCGCCAATGACCAGAAATGGCTCTGCGCCGGAGGCGACCGCGTCGGGCAGCGGGGCATCGGGCGACTCATGGGACAAGTCCTCCTCGCAGGCGAAGAAGCGCAGGAACGGGCGGCGCTCTTGGGTGACGTGGTCGCGGATGGTTCCGCGCAACATCGGATAGCGGGCCTCGAGCGCGTCCAGCACCGAGCGCTGCGTGGCCTGCCCCTGTATTTCCAGCTTCACTTCTCCGTCAACGTGTGCCAGCGTCCGTAGGTGTGCCGGGATAACTACGCGGATCATGGCAGCGTCTGGACCTCGACCGACAACACCGCCGGCAGATCCCGCACAACGGGAGCCCAACTGTCTCCGGCATCGGCGGAGGCGTACACCTGGCCGCCGGTGGTGCCGAAATAGATGCCGCACTTGTCGAGCGAATCGACGGCCATGGCGTCGCGCAGCACGTTGACGAAACAGTCGCTTTGCGGCAGACCTTTGGTTAGCGCCTCCCACTCGTTTCCGCCGGTGCGGCTGCGGTACACGCGCAGCTTGCCATCCGGGACAAAGTGTTCCGAGTCACTCTTGATGGGGATGACGTAGATGGTCTCCGGCTCGTGGGCG
Source organism: Terriglobales bacterium (assembly GCA_049509755.1). Lineage (GTDB taxonomy): Bacteria > Acidobacteriota > Terriglobia > Terriglobales > Acidobacteriaceae > JAIQGF01. The sequence goes on from JBEKZP010000012.1 coordinate 73,908, forward strand.
TGAACGTCAATGACGAACCCGAAGTCGGTGGGCAGGTTCCCGCTGACCTCATGCCACATGTCGCCGGCGTTGTCGCTGCGCATGACGTCCCAGTGCTTTTGCATGAAAAGCGTGTTGGGACGGGAACGATGCAGGGCGATGCGGTGAACGCAGTGGCCGACCTCGGCATTCGGGTCGGGAATGTGTTGCGACCGCAGTCCCTGGTTGATGGGCTTCCAGGTCTTGCCGCCATCGTCGGTGCGGAAAGCGCCGGCCGCCGAGATGGCGATGAAGATCCGCTGCGGGTTGCCGGGATCGAGCAGGATGGTGTGCAGGCACATGCCGCCGGCGCCCGGCTGCCAGCCGGGACCTGTGCCGTGGCCGCGCAGTCCAGCCAGTTCGTGCCAGCTTTGTCCTCCGTCGGAGGAGCGGAACAAGGCCGCGTCCTCGACGCCCGCGTACACCGTATCGGGATCGGTCAGCGACGGTTCCATGTGCCAGACTCGTTTGAACTCCCAGGGCTTCTGCGTACCATCGTAAAACTGGTGCGTGGTGAGGGGCTTGCCAGTTTCGGAAGAAGTGTCGTAGACGAACTTATTGCTGACCTTGGGCATCTCGCCCGGCTTCGGTATCGCTTCGCCGCCGGGCGTCTCCCAGGTCTTGCCGCCATCGTTGGAACGCTGGATCACCTGCCCAAACCAACCGCTGGATTGCGAGGCATACAGCCGGTTCGGATCGGCGGGCGATCCCTTTACGTGGTAAATCTCCCAGCCCGGAAAGTGTGGGCCGCCGACCTCCCACCGCTCACGTTTCGCGTCCGACGAAAGCACGAACGCGCCCTTGCGTGTGCCGACCAGTACACGTACCTTGCTCATCCCTCACCCCTTTCAGCATCGCGTATTTTAAGGCATCGAAGACCACGATGGTGAAAGTCCTGTAAACGTTTCCGGCTTGGCGCTTCCTGGCGTTAGCTGGCTGCTCGGATTGCGCGCGCAGTCGCACGATGGAGTGGGTTCAATTTGCCGGGTGGCAGAAAGGCTAGTTGACCTTGCCTTTGGCGCGGGCGATGCGCTGGTCAATCGGCTTGCGGCCGGCGAAGCCTTCCTCGGTGCCATGCCAATGGGTGATGCGCTCCTCGCCGAGTTTCCAGCACAGCAGGATGGTTTCGCCTTCGACCACACAGGGAAAATCGAGCAGGCCGGTATCCATGTCCTTCACCTGGACGCCGGTAGCCTCAATCTCAGCCAGGCAATCCTTGAGGTGTTGCAGCGCTTTATCGGACTGGGCGCGGCGGCGGCTGAACTTGACGACGTCGATCTCCGAACCGCCGGCGAGGAAAATGCGATGGTTCAGTTCCTGGAACTCGGCCTCGATCTCCTCGACCTGCCCCTTGGCTTCCATGCCACGGCGCAGCAGGGATTCCAGCACCGGCAGGAGGGCGTGCGCTTCGTCCAGACTGAAAGTTCGCTTGGCCACGACGGAATAGATTACCACTAGGCGCTGCCGGTGCGGGCGCATTAAGGACATCCTTCAGGCTTGCGTCTGGCCGGGGTGGCGACCTTGTTACGAAATCGGAACAAAATAAAAATATTCGACAGCGTTCGAGGCGAGGAGCCTATTCTCGTGCTTCCTCTGGGTGAGGAGGGCACATGCGCGCTCGCTGGTTCAGTGGCTTCTTGTTCGTGTCGCTTGTTCTAAGCTCGGCTCAGGCACAAAAAACCAACCTCAAGCATGTGCCGCCGCCACCGCGAAAAGCCGTCAATCAGGAAATGTATGCGCCATATTGGACGCTTGAACCGGGATGGCACACCGATATCGAGCTCCGCAACAACAGAAAGTCCGACCTGACGGTCACGCCGGCGTTACGGACTGCGGCGGGCACAGAGATTCCTCTTTCACCGGTGACAATTCCGCCGGATGAGGTTACGGTGCTGGACCTGGTGCAGATTTTGTCTGCCAGCCACCCTGAGTTGATTGGAAAGACCGGTTCCTACGGCTCCGTCGTGTTGCGTTACACCTCGCCTTCGCAACACAATATCTACGCCGGCACGATGATTCATTACGAAGGCAAGCCGGTCGCTTATCACTTCGATGCCGCGGGAAGCGAGCCGATGTTCAACGAAGGCTCTCGTGAGAGCGTCTGGTGGCTGCCAAATGACACAACGGATGCGCATCTGATCATTGCCAACGCCGGTGCAAAGCCCGTGGAGGCGGTGGTCACGCTGTTTGCGGAATCGGGCAAGACGTCCTCGCGGCACGTGAGCCTCGCGGCGCGGCAGATGGCGCGGTTCAGCATTCGTGAGTTGGTCACGGCTGCAGGCTTCAGCGATACCTACGGCGGCCTCCGCGTGACCGTGGGGCAGGGCGCCGAGTCGGTCTTCGTCGCCCACCTCGCATTCGACCTGACCACCGGGTTTTCAGCCCTCTTGAGGGTATTCGAGAATAGCCCCGAGGAGGACCCGCGCGACGTAACTTTGCGTGCTCCCATGCTGGCACTTTCCAATCCCGACCCTGTGCTTTCGTTGCCGCAGGGCACCGTTCTGCAACCGAAGGTCTTTCTGCGAAACGCTAAGAACTCGCCCTTGACTGTGAAAGGGGAGTTACGGTGGCGAAGCGCCAGCACGCAAGGCGTCCTGCGTTTGCCGGATGCGACTTTAAACGCCAATGAAACACGCATCGTTGACTTGTCCGCGATGCAGCACGACGGAACGATCCCAAAAGACGCATCCTGGGGGTACCTGAAGCTGAACTACAGTGGGCGATACGGCGACCTGGTGGCAATTGCCGCCAGTTACGACGCTTCGCTCGCCCACGGACTGCAGACGCCCTTCAGCGATATCGTGGCCAGCCACTGGGTGGGCAGCAAGTGGTATGCGGATGACGTCCGGAACAGCTTGCTCACGGCCGGAAACGACGGTGACAAGACCACAAACGTGCTCTTTGCCCTGCTCTACAATGGTGGGAAGTCGAAGTACGAAATCCAGCAGTCGCTTGCGCCCGGCGAGCAAATGTTCGTGAACACGGCCAAGATCATTGGTTCGCAGGTGCCCGATAAGAACGGCAGCACCATACCCCCGGACGTGAAGTACGGTTCCTACTCGATTCGCAACCTTGACGACCCGCTCGGAACGTATCTATTCGAGGGCAAGTTGACGATTGACACCAAATACGGCTACGCCTTCCACGGCTGCGGCTACTGCTGCAGTCCAGCGGGGCCGCCGGGACCGAGCCCCGATCCATTCAGCCAATTAGTCTACGACGTATGGGCCAACAGCCTCTGGGGCTACGACGTGTGTGACGACAACGATTATGACGTCACCAGTTCCGCCTACAGCTGGTGGAGCAGCGACACCACGGTCATGACGATCGACACCACGGGTGTGAGTACCGGCGTCGGTGCCGGGAGCCCGTTTGCAAATTCGTCGATTTGGATGCCTCAGGGCAACCGGCTGAAATGCCCGTACAAAACCTATTACCCGGTGAGCAGCGGAAACGTGAAGCCGACGATATCGGGGCCGAACACGGTCTGGTGGTTTAATGGGCAAAATCCCAATTCCGCGACGTGGCCGACGCAAATTACCTTAAGTGCCAGCGCTTCTGGTACATGGGCAGCGACATCTGGAAGTAGCTACGTCCATCTCTCCAGCACCTCAGGCTCCTCTATCACTGTTCAAGGAACGGGCACGTTCAGTCAAAGCGCAAACGACGTTAGCATGACGGTTACTGTCAACGGCGTCACGTCGAACCCGTTCACACTGACATCCAAGGGGCCAAAACAGCTGTCGAATCCGACTAATTTCTCAGAAGCCTGCACTGGCTCTGGTGAGCAAGGCTGGCACTATTACAGGACTTACCGTGTGCTGGACAACTTCAACAACGTGATGACAAGTATGCCGGTAAGTGAAGGCCTAGGTGCGCCAGTAACCGACCGACCAGACAACTTGACATTCCCAGCGCCCATCCCCACAGGGGGGACCACCGATGCGAGTACTGGGAATTACACCGACAGCATTTTTGTATGCCCTGTCGGGACCGTCACCCCAATGCCTGAGAACTACACCGACGGATCCGGAACAAGCCAAGTTGACCATATAGCACAGGCCTGGTGTGCCGGCTCATCAACCAGCGGGTCTAGTTGCACGGGCGCTCCGGCTCAGAATGACACCATAAAGCGCTATCTGGATCACGGGACGGTGACAATCCCATGACGTCAACTTCGTCATTCCGAAGAGTAGCAGTGATAATACTTGCGATTGTGCTGTGCTCGTATTCCTTCGCTGAGATTCACCCTGAACGTGGTTCGGAATCTGTTGACAAGCTCTTCGCGTCATCGGGACTGGTGTTGCGAGGAGAAGTCAAGGAGATATCGACGAGAGGAAGCGTTAAGGGCGCGTGGCGTGGTGTTCCCACACTCCTTACCACCTACGCTGCTCAGGTTGTTACTGACAAGACTTACAAGGGTCCGGCCGCTTCGATTGTGACCGTTGAATACGTCCGTCCCGAAGATCGCGTATGCGCTGTCTCAGCTTGCGTAAGCCTGGCAGTTGGCGAATTCGACTATTTCTTTTTGGCGGGAGGCAAACCACTCGTTGAGCTGCGTGACCCCTATTTTGGGAAGTTTCGTGCTTCCCGTCTGACAGCGTCTCGCGAACGGGTCGGACTTGACGAGCTCAAAAGAGACTTCGTGAGCGGCCTCGAAGACCCTGATGAGGGTGTTCGATTGACGCAAGCTGAACTGGTAGGCAGTTCTGGTCGCAAGGTGGATGCAGAATACTTGAAGCGGTTACTGCCATCCGGCGATACTCTTACAGGCGCGACCGTTTATTATGCGCTGTTAAGGCTAGGCGACTACTCGGCACTCGCAGCAATGCGCGGTTTCCTCGAAGTTCCCTCCAATGTGCCTGCCGTTGAACGCCTGCGTTTTGTCTGCTTATCGGAAATCAATGTCATTCGCGATGCCTCCGCTGTTGACGCTTTGGTTCAGTTTGCCAAGTCTCCGGCCGATGACGTCCGAGAGGTGTCAATTCACGCATTGCGAACGCTTGGATCTGCGAGAACAGTCCCGTTGTTCGTTGACGCGCTTGACGACAAAGTCCAGATGATTCGGTATGACGCCGTCCTTGCGCTGGCGGGAATCGAGCAGAACTGGTCGTTAGCGCCAGCCGTCGATACGTTTCAGGCGGACGAAAAGAAGTACACCGGCGCTTGGAAATCATGGTGGGCAACCGAGGGGCGACGCAGGTATGGTTCACAAGAGTGAATCGGCCGCTGGCCCATTCAAGCCCTGTGTTGGCTTGATCACGGAATAGATTACCATCACCCGAACTGGTTGGTGGCTGACACATTGGGACAACCCCACCCTGTCGCTCCTTCTCGACCGCGCTCAAGGCAGGCTCCGCCGCGAGCGACAAGGGTGGAGCAACCTCAAAAGTAGTTTTAGAGGAAAGGGTGGGCCAGCCCCCAAAATTCCAATCACCAATGATTTCACGTGCGCTGCGCCGGCACGCGGATCTTCACCACCAGCCCGCCACCGGGCGCGTTGGCCGCGGCAATGGTTCCGCCATGCAGCCGGACGGCGCGGTCCGTAATGGCCAAGCCGAGTCCAACCCCGCCGGTTTCGCGTTCGCGCGCGTTGGCGACGCGGTAAAACGGGCGAAACAGGTTTTGCAGCTCCGCATCCGGCACGCCCGGACCGTGATCGCGCACCGTGATCTCGGCATTCGATTCCCGGTTGGCGAGCGTGATCTCCACTTCGCTGCCGGCGGCGGTGTAACGCACCGCATTGCGCACCACGTTTTCCACCGCGCTGCGCAGCAATTCCGGACTGCCCACGGCCGTGCACTTGATGTCCCCCACCACGCGCACGGCACAGTTCCGCTCCTGCGCTTCGAATTCCGCGTCCGCCGCCACTTCCTTCACGATCTCGTCCAACTGCACCCGCGACTGTTCCGGCGGCCCGGCCGCGCCCTGCATGCGCGCCAGCGCGAGCAGCTTGCCGATCATCTCGTTCAGCCGTTCGGCTTCGCGCTCAATCCGGTCCAGCGACGATGTGGCTTCGGCGCCCGCCCGCTGCCGCGCCAGGCCGAGCGCCACATTCAGCCGCGCCAGCGGCGACCGCAATTCGTGCGAGATGTCGCTGATCAGGTTTCGCTGGCTGGTCATCAGCTGCTCGATCCGGTCCGCCATCTGGTTGAAGTCGTGCACCAGTTCGCCCAACTCGTCGCGACGCCGCTCCAACTGTGCCGGCGCGCGGGCGCTCAAGTCGCCTGACGAGAGTTGGTGTGTCGCATGCCGCAGCCGCAGAATGGGACGCGTCAGGTACAGGGTCAGCAGGTAGCAGATCAATCCGGAAAGCAGAATGGCGGCGGCCCACTGCTCGATCTGCGCCCGCGCCAGCCGGCGCACCGCCCCCACCGGCCCGCGCGGCATCTCCGCCACCAGGATGTAAACCCGCCCCGACGGACCTGTGGTGCGTTGCGCCGCCAATGCGCTCAAGCCCTGGATGATGAACGCCGGCTCGCCGCCTTGTCCGGCATGCGGCGCCAGGTCGCGCATGCTCTTCGACGTCTTGCCCGCGATCGGCTGCCCGTTTTCGTCGAACAGCGCTGCCCGTATGTGCGACGACGCCTCCAGCCGCTGAAAATAATTGTTCAGCGCCACCATCCCGTAGCGGTCGAACTCCTCCGCCGCCGATTGCGCATAGAGCGCCGCCGCATCGCTGGTGGCGCCGCGCCAGCGCGATACGATCACCTCCGGCTGGATGCCCCAGGTGTAGATCAGCACCGCGCCGACCACCACCAGCGTTATCCAGAAGATGAGGAAGATCTTGAGAAAAAGGCTGCGCATTTAGCGGTCCCCCTCGCTGGGCCGCGTGTACACGTAGCCGACGCCGCGAATGGTCTTGATCCGCTCGCTCCCGTCGACGTCGCCCAGTTTCTTCCGCAGCTTGCTGACATGCATGTCAATGCTGCGGTCGTACGGCATGAATTTGCGTCCGAGAACCGATTGCGCCAGTTGATCGCGCGTGACCACCTGCCCCGACGCCCGCATCAAAGCTTCCAGCATCCCGAACTCCACCGAAGTCAGCTCGACCGGCTCTCCGGCGCGACGGACCATGCGCGCCGCCGGGTCCAGTTCCACGTCGCCCACGGTGATTTTCTCCTGCGACGGCGACGCCGGTTGCTGCGTCCGCCGCAGGATCGCCCGGATCCTCGCCACCAGCTCGCGCGGGTTGAACGGCTTCGGCAGGTAATCGTCGGCGCCGATCTCCAGGCCGACAATGCGGTCCACGTCATCGCCCCTCGCCGTCAGGATCAGCACCGGAACGCGCGACTCTGCCCGCAGGCGCCGCAGCACTTCCAGCCCGCTGATGCCCGGCAGCATCACGTCCAGCACCACCAGCACATGCTCGCCCGAGAGCGCCCGTTTCAGGCCCTCTTCGCCGTTGTGCACGGCCGCCACTTCAAAGCCCTCCGGCGTCACGTACTCCGCCACCAACTCGCAAAGCTCCACATCGTCATCAATGATCAGCACGCGTTCCATATCTGCCCTTGCCGTCTTCGATTCAGCTAACTACCAACGCTAAGGCCTAGCTACTGCCTTTACAAACTTTTACTCGCCTTGACGCACTCTTTACCTTCCCACCCCGCGTGTCGAGTTTAACTTGTTATCAAACACAGGCGCTCGCCCAAGACCCGGGCGCCCTTACCAGCGGCTGGATGGTGCCTCCTGAAACCAGTTGCTGAACACGCGGACCGGCCGGCCCCCAGTTGCTCCTCCGAACGGGCGATCATCGGGGCCGTCCTTCCGCGATTATTAGTCTCTCGGTCGATCGGTCTGTCGGTATATCGGCGAAACCGATGCGCGCTACGGATAGACCGATAGACTGACAGACCGACAGACCCCCTTTTCATTACAAACTTTTACTTCCGCGTGACCGACTCTTTACTCCTGCCCGGCGCCGATCCGTGTTCCATCTAGTGAGTATTCGGAGAACTTTATGAAACACCTCAAGAGCAAGTGGACGGTAATCGTGGGGCTGGTTATCGCTGTCGGCGTGTTTGCGGCGTTCGATTTCGGACGTACGCCGTCGCCGCAATATTTCACTGCCGGCGTGGAGCGCGGCGATATTCACGACGTCGTCGAAGCCACCGGCACCATCAACGCCGTCACTACCGTGCAGGTCGGGTCGCAGGTTTCCGGGACGATCGAGAAGCTGGCCGCCGACTTCAACTCGCACGTGAAGAAGAACCAGGTGATCGCGGAGATCGATCCCGCGCTCTTCCGCGGCGCGCTGCTGCAGGCGCAGGCCGATCTCCAGGATGCTCGGGCAAACCTAGCCGCCGCCAAAGCGGGCCTGGTGAAGGCGCAGGCCACGGCGGAGCAGACCGCTGCCGACTACCAGCGCAACGCCGCGCTGGCCAAGGAAGGCGTCATCAGCCAGCAGCAGCTTGATCTCGCGAAAGCGAATGCCGATAGCGCGCAGGCCTCGGTGAACGCCGCCCAGGCGCAAGTCACGCAGGCCGAGGCGCAGGTCTCGCAAAAAGCAGCGGCTGTTTCGGTGGCGCAGACCAACCTGGATCACACCATCATTCGTTCCCCGATTGACGGCACCGTGGTAGCGCGCAACATTGATGTCGGCCAGACCGTCGCCGCTTCGTTGCAGGCGCCGACGCTGTTCAACATCGCGCAGGACCTCACCAAAATGCAGGTCTATGCCGCCACCGACGAGAGCGACGTGGGGCAGATCAAGGTCGGCCAGCCGATCACCTTCAAGGTGGACGCCTTCCCGCGCGACACCTTCCGCGGCGTGGTTTCCCAGATTCGCATGAATGCCACGACCGTGCAAAACGTGGTGACTTACAACACCATCATTGATTTCGACAACCCCGACACCAAGCTGTTTCCGGGTATGACCGCCTACGTGACGATTCCGGTGGCCAGTGCGACCAACGTGGTGAAAGTCCCCAATGGCGCGCTACGCTTCACGCCTGACTTGAAGCCTGACCAGATGGCCGCGCTCGAGCAGCAGGCCGGCATCACCCCGAAAGCTACCGCGCGCCAGGGCAAGGGACAGGGCGCTGCTAAAGCTGCCGGCGCAGGCGCAAGCGGTCCATCGCAACCGCGTCCGGTGGATAGCGCGATCGTGTGGAAGCTCACGGCCGACAAGCAACTCGCCCCGGTGCAGGTCACGACCGGCATCACCGACCACACTTTCACCGAGATCGCGCAGGTACTGCACGGCTCGATCAGCGAGGGCGAGCAGTTGGTGGTCGGCAGCGCGACGAACTCCAAACCGTCCGGTGGATCGAGCGCCTCAGCGCCCGCCATGGGGAGCGCACCGCGCGTGGGCGGAAGGTAAACACCGTCGATGGTCGATGGCCGTTGGTCGATGGCCAAAACGGAAATACGGTCGTTGGTCGTTGGTCGTTGGCCAAAACGGAACCGCGAACGACTAACGACTAACGACTACGACGTACCACCGAAAACCGAGAACCAAATGGCAACCGTACTCCAACCCGATCTGGCAACCACGCAACACGACGTGAAGGATCTTGTCATCAGTGTTGCCGAGGTGCACAAGTACTACGACCTCGGCGAGACCAAGGTCCACGCCCTGCGCGGCGTCTCGCTCGACATACGGCGCGGCGAATTTGTCGCCATCATGGGCTCCAGCGGCTCCGGCAAGTCCACTTTGATGAACCTGCTGGGCTGCCTCGATGTGCCCAGCAGCGGGCGCTACTCGCTCAACGGCGCCGACGTCTCCGAACTCGATAAGAGCGCGCTGGCCGCCATTCGCAACCGCGAACTCGGGTTCGTGTTCCAGGGGTTCAACCTGCTGGCGCGCACCACCGCGCTGGAAAATGTCGAACTGCCGACGCTCTACGCGCGCCTCGACAAGAACCAGCGTGCGGCGCGCGCCCAGCGGGCCCTGAAAATGGTGGGCCTGGGCGACCGCACGGATCACTTCCCGTCGCAGCTCTCCGGCGGCCAGCAGCAGCGCGTGGCGATTGCGCGCGCGCTGGTGAATCAGCCTTCGATCCTGCTCGCCGACGAGCCCACGGGAAACCTCGACAGCCGCACCTCGGTCGAGATCATGCAGATTTTCCAGGACCTGAACGAGCGGGGCCTGACCATCGTGCTGGTCACGCACGAACTGGACATTGCGAATTTCGCCCAGCGCATCGTGGTGTTTCGCGATGGCAAGCTCCGCCGCGACGACGCGGTCCAGAATCGGCCCCGCGCCGCCGATGTCTTGTTGAAGATGCCGACGTTGGAAGACTAGAAGAATTTGTAATTGGGTAATTTGTAATTGGTAATTTGCCGGAGTCGAAGCGCACACAAAAAGGCGGACAGTTAAATTACAAATTTCAAATTACCAATTACAAATGTACGATTGGGTATCTATATGGACTTCGCAGCCACTTTGAAAATCGCACTCCGGGCGCTGGCGCGCAACAAGATGCGCTCGGTGCTCACCATGCTGGGCATCATCATCGGCGTCGGTGCCGTCATCGCCATGGTTGGAGTCGGCCAGGGCGCGCAGCAAAAGGTGCAGGACCAGATCGCCTCCATGGGCACCAACCTGCTGTTCGTCTCCAGCGGCACGGTGACGCGCGGCGGCCTCCACATGGGCTGGGGCCAGACCAAGACCCTCATTTACGAAGACATGAAGGCCATGCAGCGCGAGATCCCAACCATCGCCATGGCTGCTCCCGGCGCCGCAACCAGCGCGCAGGTGGTGTTTGAAAATCAGAACTGGTACACGCGCGTCACCGGCACCGAACCACCGTATTTTGACATCCGCGATTGGCCGATGGTGGCCGGTTCCAGCTTCTCGCAGGACGATGTGACCCAAGCGGCCAACGTCGCCGTCATCGGCGCCACCGTGCGCCAGAACTTATTCGGTGCCGCCGACCCGATCGGCGCCACCATCCGCATCGGCACCCTGCCGTTCCAGGTGGTCGGCGTGCTGTCTGCCAAGGGCCAGTCCGGCATGGGCCAGGACCAGGACGATACCATCGCGATTCCCATCACCACGCTGCAGAAGAAAATCAGCGGCCAGCCATGGTTGCAGTTCATCATGGTCTCGGCGACCTCGCAGCCCGCGACCTATGCCGCCCAGCAGCAGATCACCTCGCTGTTGCGCGACCGGCACCGCATCCGCCCCGGAACGGATGACGATTTCTTCGTCCGCAACCTGGCCGACGTGGCCGAACTTGCCGACCAGTCTTCGCGCGTCATGACCCTGTTGCTGGCCTCCATTGCCGGCGTGTCGCTGATCGTGGGTGGCATCGGCATCATGAACATCATGCTGGTGTCGGTCACCGAGCGCACCCGCGAAATCGGAATCCGCATGGCCATCGGCGCCACCGAGCAGGACGTACAGCGCCAGTTCCTGAGCGAGTCGGTGGTGCTCAGCCTGATCGGCGGCGCCATCGGAATTTTCTTCGGAGTAGGGTCGTCGCTGGTGATCACCAAGACGCTGGGCTGGGCGGTGCTGATCTCGCCCATGGCCATCGTGGCCGCCGTGTTCTTCTCCATGGCGGTGGGCATCTTCTTCGGCTTCTATCCGGCGCGCAAGGCGGCGCACCTGGATCCCATCGAAGCCCTGCGGTTTGAATAGCTAAACTCGTGCGGTTGCCCCACCCCGCGGTCGGCCCACGCTTTCACCCGGATTTGGCGAAGGGTTGGGCAAGCTCAAAGCACTCTAAAGGGCGCAGGAGCTGAGCGTCACGCCACCACGGACACTTCTCCATGCTCTTTGCGCGTGGGTCTTACCGTAATTTCCACGTCTTGCCCAAGGGCGGTGAGGAAGTCCACAAGGCGCTCGACCGAGAAGGCCCCCGCGCGGTTCCGCATCAGTGCAGATACGTGAGGCTGCTTGATGCCAAGAATCTTTCCCGCTTCAGTTTGCGTCAGTCCGCGTTGCTTGATCAGCCGGTAAATCTGCAATGTAAGTTTGGCCTTCAACAGCTCCCGTTCCGGGTGGGGAAGGCCGAGGTCGGCAAACACGTTGCCGCTGCTTTTTACTGCCCTAATCCTGCTCGGCGTTTTTCGTTTCGTAGTCATGTTAGTTTTGCCTCTCCCGGTGCAGCCGCTCCGCTTCGGCTAGGCGCTGACGGATCAGGGCAACATGCTTCTGCGGCGTGGCGATCCCCCTCTTCGACTTCTTCTGGAAGGCGTGCAAGACGTAGATCGCCTCCTCGTACCGGACCGTATAAATGGCACGCCAGGTGTCGCCATGGTGGTTCGCGATGATTTCGAGTACCCCTCCGCCACCGAACCCGCGCAGCGGCTTGGCCGATGGGTCGGTCTCACCCTGTTGAGCTGTGTAAAGGGCCTGGCCAATGTCGCGTCGGACCTCGCGCGGGAAACGCCGCAAGTCCCTTCGGCTTGAGCCGATCCATACGACCGGTCGCCCCGTTGTCATTGCTATATATTTATACGTCTAGTCGTATACATGGTCAAGCCCGGAGGGAGGGGGTGGTGCCGTCTAAGGTTCACCGGGACAGATCAGGGGCAGCCCCGGCGAGGGCGCCAGGGCCTGCACTCTTGAAAAATGCGATGGCGCGGACACGGCGGTTTGACGCTGCCGAATTGGCCCTGCTAGACTCAGAAATTCCGGGCCGTCTGCCGGACGTCTCAGTGCGGCAGCCCTCCTAAACGGTTAAGGACTGGATCAAAGTGCGCAGTTACACAAGACATCAGCTCAAAGAAGATCAATTCAGGACCGGCGCCAAGGAAACGTATTCCTGGGCGGTCGCGCATCGCACCAAGCTGGTCTATGGCGCGGGCGCGATTGCGGTGGTGCTGGCCATCGTTCTCGGTGCGTGGATATACATCCAGCAGCAGGACGAGTCGGCGGGTGTTGCGCTGGGACACGCACTGCAGGTGTACCGCGCGCCGGTGACCTCGGCGGGCGAGCCGGCGGCGCCGGAGACAACATCGTTTGCGTCAGCGCAGGAGCGGGCCAAGGCGGCACGGGCGGAATTCGCGCAGGTGGCGCAACGGTATCCGCACACGCGGTCGGCGGAAATGGCGCGCTACTTCATGGGACTGGCCGACCAGAACGCCGGCAACGCGGCGGCGGCGGAAACAGAGCTGAAGGAAGTGGCCGACGCGAGCGGGACGGATTTGCCGGCGCTGGCGAAGTTCGCGCTGGCGGCGCTGTATCGCAATCAGGGGAAGGACGCGCAGGCGGTGCCGTTGTACAAAGACCTCATCGACCATCCGACCAACACGGTGGCGAAATCGCAGGCGCAACTGGCGCTGGCCTCGGTGTACGAGGCCAAGCAACCGCAGGACGCGCGCAACCTCTATCAGCAGGTGCAAAAGGAAAATCCGGACAGCGCCGCGGCACAAATCGCGAGCACGCGCTTGTCAGAACTGAAGTGATTGCCAGGCGACGCTGCGCTCAGACCGTTTGCGGGTAAGAATTCCTTCCAAGCTAACCGGCGGCTTCTTCGATCTGGCCTTTTTCCGCCTTTTCCTGACATTCGATGCAGTGGCGGGTCCAGGGCACGGCCTCGAGGCGCTTGGGATTGATGTCCTTGGCGCAGGAGATGCACTGGCCGAAGCTGCCTTCGCGGATGCGGGAGAGGGCGCCCTTCACCATTTGTAACAACTGGCGCTCGCTGTTGCTCTGGTGAAAGAGGAACTCCTTGTTGTAGGAACTGGCGGCGCGATCGGCGATGTCCTGCGCGGTATCGAGATCGCTGGTGCGGCCGTCCTGCTCGGTGCGCGAGACGTTTCTGCGCAACTGCTGCTGCCGCTCTTCCAGCTTCTTCTTGAAGTATTCGACCTTCTTCTTGTCCATGCGGCCCGTTCTATCCCCTACAGAAGTCACCAGAATGAAGGGGTGAAACTGAAGATGATATGCGCCCACCGGAGAGGGCGTCAACAGGCGGCGCGATTCGGAGAAGGGGGTGATTCCCGTTCCGGGGCGGACGCCTGGCAGAGCGCTTGAGATCGAGTCTCGGCGAGCAAAGGAAAACCGGGGCGCAGTGCCCCGGTTATGTAGCCACATTTTCCCTTAGAGTTCGCACCCGGGAGAAGCCTCGGTCAGCTATTCCCAGCAACGGTTCGCAACTTGCCGGGAGTGAAGTGATAAGGCGGCCACGGACCGCTGATGGCGACCTTGCAGTCCTTCAATTGTCGCGTGGCAGCGCTGTAGCGGTTCTGGTACTTCTCCACCGTCTTGGAATCGATGAGGTGGGCAATATCGATCAGCAGGCCGCCGGAATCGACCTTCTTGCAACTGACTTCCTCTTCCAGCGGTGCAAACAGCTTATGCACCTGGACGGAGACGGCGCGCGCCTTGCTTTGACGCTCGCGATCGCGGCTGGCAATCTCGCGCAGCTTGCAGAGATATTCGCTGCCGGCCGACAAGGGAAGCGTGGCGTCGGTAAGCACGTCGCGCAGCGCCTGGCGATTAACCACGACTTTCAGGTGCATTTCCGACTTGCCCTTCAGGCGGGCCACGCTTTCGGTGAACGCCTTGCGATTGGCGCGGACGGCGCGGCGGAGGGCATCGTCGGTGTCAAAAACGGTGCCGAACTTGAAGGGCAGCACGGTGGTGTTCCGGAAGCACTCGCTGATCACGCGAGCGTGCTCCAGAACCGCCCTCTGGTCGAGGTCGCCGGTGCGTTGATAATCGCTGACGATGACGGCAAAGTCGCCGCTGGGATAAGCCAGGATAGGAGAGCCGCCGATGCCTGTCATGCCGGCTACGGTGAAAGGCCTGCGAGCGCGGGCGCCGTTAGTCAGGAATGCGTCCTGCTCGGTGATGCAGTAGGCGTACCATGCCATGTCGATTCTCCGGGCTGGGCGGAGGCGAAAGACTGCGCCTTCGCAGTAGGTGAATGGGCCTACAAATGGGAACTACGGCTAGGTGCTGTAAAATCGGGCAGGAGCGTATGCCCAACGACATTACTTTAGCCCGGACTGGCCCAGGTAGCAACTGAATTAGTGCATTTCCAGAATTGAAATTGGCGGGAACGCGCCCAATGGCTACTTTTTCCGGTGATTGTTGCCGTTGCGGGCGCGGGCGGCCATGGCAGACTGCACCTCATTCTGCATTTCGGAGAGCGGCGCCGGCTTTCCGGTCCAGATCTCGAACTGGCGCGCCCCCTGATACACGAACATCTCCCAGCCGGGAATCACGCTGGCGCCCTGGGCACGAGCGAGGCGGAGGAAGCGTGTCTCGACCTCGCCGTAAACCAAGTCCATGACGAACTTCGCCTTGATTTCCTTTTCGTTCAGCGGCGAAGCCTTGCCATCGCCCATGCCAACCGGCGTGGCATTGATGATGACGTCGAAGGAAAGCTTCTTCAGGTCGCCGCGCTTGATCACCTTCGCCTTCGCCTGGCGCGCCAGCTTCTGCGCCGGGGCCGCCGTGCGGTTCAGGATGTAAACCTCAGCCCCGCGCCCCTTCAGCCCGAAGACCGCAGCCCGGGCCGCGCCGCCCGCGCCCAGCACCAGCACCGGCGCGCCGTTCAGGTTGAGGCGCTGCTCCAGCGGCTGGAGGATGCCCGCGACGTCGGTATTGAAGCCATATAGTTTGCTGTCCTGGGCGCGCACCACGGTGTTGCACGCGCCGGTTTTCTGCGTCAGCGAATCGCTATTGTCGAGGTGTTCGACAATTTGCGCTTTGTACGGCATGGTCACGCTGAGGCCGTGGATGGGGATCTCCTGCACGCACTTCAGCAGATCGGTGAGCGTTTTCGCGTGCAATGCCAGGTACACGGCATTGACGTTCTCGCGGCGGAATCCGGCGTTCATCATTTGCGGCGACAACGATTGCGACACCGGGTTGCCGGCCACCCCATAGACCTTGGTCGCGGCATCCACCTGCTCGATGCGGTAAACATCGCGCAGCAGCTTGGCGGTAATCATGCCGGGTGCGGTTTCCTCGCCGGGGCTGGCGGCGGCGAAGGTCCAGACGCTGCCGGCGCGCAGTCCGAGAACGCGGCTGATGATGCCTTGCTCGCCCATGCAGACGCCGATCACCGAATGCGTGTTGCGCGTCTGCTCCAGGAACTTCATCATCAGAACGTTGTCGAACAGCGTGGTCGCGGTGGTGACCACTTTGTAATAGTCGGCGGCAAACTGCTGCATCTTGGCGAACGTCTGCTCAATTTTCCTGGTGGCCTGGAAGTCATGGAAGGACAGGATCAACGAAGCCCGGCCGCGAAGGCGCTCCAGGTCGGCGGGTTTCATGGCGGCGGCGCTCTGCAGTTCCAGGTCGACAAGTTGGCAGCCATTGGCGGTCGCCTTGGTAAGCACATCCAGTTCGGCAGCCAGCGAACCGCGAAACTTGCCCCCGTTCACCCCCCGGCGGCAAGTGGCGATGGAAACCACTGCCGGGTGATAACTGAGGAACCGGCGGAGCTGCGGAAGCGCCAGGACGGGGCTCTTCAGGTAGTCTAACCTGAACTCCAGAAAGGGGTTATCGCGCACCATGGTCTCGGCCTTTTCGACCATTTCGGCAGCCGAAGCGCCCGCCACCGGGACGCAGACGCGCGGCAGCCGCAGCGGCAACGGCCGCGGCACGAAGCTGGAATTCGCCACATTCATCTAGGTTTAGCCGAGGATGCGCATCTTACAGACGCACCATAGCAGATGCAATACACGATTGCGCCCGCGGAATGGGAATTGCGCCGCTGGAGTGCCGAAACGGTAAACACGGCTGTGCTTGACCGTCGGTAAGCTGTTTGCTAGCGTTCGATTCGCGGTATTGTCTCTAACCAGGCCCCACCGTTTTCTGCGCGCGAAGGAGGCGTTATGAAGACCGTAGCGTTGCTGTTGGCGCTGGGTGCGCCGTTGGCGTTTTCACAACAAGGCGCCCCGCCGAAGGCGACCACCAACCTGACCGAGCGCGTGCAGGCCTCGAGCTACGCCGACATGTACTGCTCGGGGTTCATCACGAACGAGAGCCACGGGAAGGGCAGCTACGTCGTGGCCGGCGCCGAGTCACCGCATCAGACACAATTCCGCCAGGGCGACATCGTGTTCCTGGAGGGCAGCGGATTGCGGGAAGGCTATCGGTTATCGGTGATTCGAGAACTGCGCGACCCGAACCGCAGTCAGGCTTATGCCGGGCAGGCAGCCGCAATCTCAGCCTTGGGGCAGGCCTATGCGGAATTAGGACGGCTGCGCGTGACCGCGATCCGGGAAAAGAACGCCATTGCTCGGGTCGAATATAGTTGTTCCCCGATCGTGGCGGGTGACATCGTCGTGCCCTTCCAGGAAAGGGCGCCGGTCGCCTACCGCGCAAGCACCTCGTTGGAGCGCTTCCCGGCAGCCGCGGGCAGCATGACCGCGCGCATCGTGATGGCCAAGGACTTCGATTACATCCTGGGCACCGGGCAGAAGGTGTACCTCAGCGCCGGTGCGGACAAGGGCGTCAAGGTTGGCGATTATTTTCGCGCCGTCCGCAACTACGACCCAGCGACGGTAGACGACGTGGGGGCGCTGTCGTACAAGGTGTCGCAAAGCGAGGAAACGCAAAAGTCAAAGACCGCGATCACGAGGGAGCAATATGCCGGACTGCCGCGGCGCACGCTGGCGCGGATGATCGTGATCAACGTCACCCCGACCAGTTCGACCGCGATGATCACCTTCGCGCTTGAAAGCGTGGAAGTCGGCGATGCGGTGGAGTCGGACGCCGACTTAGCCATCCAACAGCCCCCCCAGGCCCTCCAGTCTCCCCAGAATCCACCCACCATCTCCTGCAGCGCCAACCCGAGCTCGGTCAGATCGGGTGAGCTTTCCACCATCACCGCCATGGGCCAGAGCCCCGACAACCGGCCTCTGACTTACGTCTTCACCGCCTCCGGCGGCCGCATAACGCCTAGTGGAGCGCAAACTACGCTGGACACGACGGGCGCGCCAGCCGGGCCCATCACCATCAACTGCACCAGTAGCGATGACCGCGGCATGAGCGCCAACTCCAGCACCGTCGTCAATGTCTGGCTGCGACCTTCGCCGCCCCAGGCCAGCACGGGCGGCAGCATCGAGTTCAGCCGGGACAAGCGTCGTCCGGCGCGCGTGGACAACGTGGCCAAGGCCATTCTCGACGATTGCGCCCTCCGCCTGCAGCGGGAGGCGGGTGCTCGCGGCGTGATCGTTGGCAACGCTGACCCCAACGAACAGGATGCCCTGAGCATGGCACAGCAGCGCGCCGCCAACGCCAAGGACTATCTGGTGCGGGAGAAAGGCATCGATCCCGCCCGCCTGGAGGTACGTACCGGCAGCGGTGGCACCCAAACGGTGGACATCTGGTTCGTGCCGGCGGGCGCCACTTTCTAGGTTGCTCAGTAAGTCAGTTTGTCAGTGTTCGAGTATGTCGGTACACGTATGAAGCCAAAGTGCCGAGTACTGGCGAACTGACCAACTGAAATACTGACGAACTGAATTACTTCTCGCCGTCGTCTCCAGATTTCCCCGGCAGCGCCGCGGGATTCTCATGCGTCCGCTCGCGGAACACCCCGGGCATGCCGCCGGCGAGCGAGACCGCCGACTCGCCGAACTTGTCGCGCATCCGGTCGGCCGCCGATAGCGCCTGTTTCCAGCGCTGGTGGCGATCCGAGTCCAGCAATTCGATCTGGCCCTCAGCCGTTTCCAGCGACGATGCCTGCACGCCCAGCAGGCGCACTTCGCGCCCCGCCTGCCAGTGGCGGCGGAAGAGCGCGCGGACCTGCTCGATGATCTCGGTATCGAGTTGGGTTGCGCCGGCAAGCGTGTGCGCCCGCGTGATGGTGGAGAAATCCCGATAACGAAGTTTGAGCTGGATGGTGCGCGCATACAGGCGGTTCTCACGCAGACGGCGGCCGACCATTTCGCTCAAGCGAGCCACCGTGGATTCCAGTTGCCGCAGGTCGGCGGTGTCGGTGTTAAAGGTGTGCTCGTGGCTGATGGACTTGGGACCGGTGTCCTCGCCGATTTCCGTGTCGAACCAGCCGCCGGCATCTTCGCCGCGCGCCTTGCCCGCCAGCGCCAGCCCCCACTTGCCGAAACGCTCCTCGAGCACCGCCTCGTCGAGCTTGGTAAGGTCGCCGACCTTGAAGATACCCATGTTGTGCAGGTTCTGCTCGGTAACTTTGCCGACGCCCGGGATCTTGCGTACATCGAGCGGCGCCAGGAACGCGGCTTCGCAGCCCGGCAGGACGCGCAGCACGCCGTTGCGCTTGGCCTGGTCGGAAGCCACTTTGGCGACCAGCCGCGACGAGGCGATCCCGATCGAGCAGTTGAGCTTCGTCCTGGCCTTCATCTCCGCGTGCAAGTTGTGGGCGGCGCGCAGCGGCGGTCCGTGCAGGCGCTCGGTGCCGCTCATGTCGAGGTAGGCTTCGTCAATCGAGGCCATCTCGAGGGCCGGCGAAAACTTCTTCAGAACTTCGTAGACCTTCCGCGAACACTCGCGGTACCGCTGCGGGTGGCCATCCACGAACACGGCATCGGCAGGCAGGAGTTTGGCGGCGGTGCGTAGCGGCATGGCCGAGTGCACGCCGAACTTGCGCGCTTCGTAATTGGCCGCCGCCACCACACCGCGTTCGTCACGCTGCCCGCCCACAACCACTGGCTTGTCCTTGAGCGTAGGGTCGAACAGTTCTTCGACGGAAACGAAGAACGCGTCCATGTCGACGTGGAACACCGTGCGCACAGACAGAAGCCTACCGCAAAGGACGCAAAGGTGCGCCAAGGAAAGCAATTGCCTCCGGTTCCTCTGCGATCCTCTGCGTACTCTGCGGTTTAGCTTTCTTGGATTTCGCCGAAGACCTCAGCAGTAAATGCCTCGATGACCGCTCCGCGCTGCCAGGCGTCCGGTGGAGAGCCGGACTTGACGCAGGTCTGCTCCAGGAAGGTGAGCCGGTCCCAACCATGCTCGACCGGCACTTGCGGCAGCAGCAGGCCGCGGCGTGTCCCGTAGGTGACCACGAGTCCGTGGCAGCCAATCTCGATTTGCTCGGGGAGGATGGGCTGCACCGGGGAAAGCACGCTGATCTCGATTTTCAGCAGAGGCGCGTCTTCGCGGGTCACAGGTGAAAAGCGGATGTCGTTCAAAGCGGCCGCCACCGCGGTTTCGGCGACGGTGCGGTAAAGGGAGTGGATGGGGAAGACGTAGCCGACGCAGCCGCGCAGTTGGCCGTGGAGATGCAAGGTGGTGAACGCGCCGCGCTTTTCGTCCAGATGGGCGGAAGTCGCAATCACCTTCAACTCGATCCCCGCCAGGCGCGCCTCGATGGCACGGTGTGCCAAGTTGAGCAGCGCGTTGCGTTCTTCCGTCGAGTATTGTGCGGGCTGGGTGGCGGTTGGTGCGACGGTGTCGCTAGGTGGTTGCGACATCACGCTTTCTCCGGCGGCTGAGAATGAACGCGCGCCGTTGGCGGCGTACCACCTGCCGGTCGATCTTCGACCAGAACGCGGCGAAGTAATCCATGGCTGAAACCAGCGAGAGCGTGACCATGAACCAGATGCCGACGCGGGACAGCACGTCAATGGGGAAGAAGTACCGGCCGAATTCCCACTGCAGCCAGCGGTGGTCGAGGATGCACAGGACCACCACCACGATCTGCACCACCATTTTGACTTTGCCGAGATCGCTGGCGTCAATGGTGAAGCCCTGCTGCGCGGCGATGGAGCGCAGGCCGCTGACCAGGAATTCGCGTCCGATGATCACCACCGCCATCCATGCCGGGACGACGCTGGGATTCAACTGCACCAGAGTGACGAAGGCGGCGGCGATGAGCAGTTTGTCGGCCAGGGGGTCGAGCAGCATGCCCATGGTGGTGATCTGATGACGGCGCCGAGCCAGGTAGCCGTCGAGTCCGTCGGTGATGGAGGCGGCGATGAACACTGCCGAGGCCAGCAGTTCGCGCTCGCCATGCACCCCCACGGCGAAGCGCCTGCTGCACAGGATCCAGATCAGCACAGGAACGCTGAAGATGCGGGTGAGCGTGATGTAGTTCGGCAGATTCACTTCGATACCGCAGAATACAGTCCCCAACCCGCGCGTGCGACGCACGCCAGCCAGACTGGGGAAAGCAGCAATTTCAGATTATCCCCCCACGCGGGGGGCAAAGCAACGTGGAAGCGCAGTTATCGCTGGCGTGGTGGTGTGCGGAGTTTCCGCTTCCTCGGTGGGGGATCGTCCTTCAAATCCTTACAGTGCCGAATGTATTCCTTCAGCGCGGCGGTGACGAGATCCTCCTTCTTCCCGTACTCACCAAATTCCATCGCTTCTGCGATGAGCCGATCGGTTTCCGAATCTATTCGCATGGCAGTTAGGCGTAAATTCCGCGCTGCTTCAGGCAGTACGCCACCCGGTCAATGGCGAGCATGTAGGCGGCAATCCGGTTGTTCACGCTGTGCGTCTCGGCGTAGCGCACCACGTCCTCAAACGAGCTGCGCATGATGTGTTCCAGCTGCTCGTTGACCATGGATTCCTTCCAGAAATATCCCTGCCGGTCCTGCACCCACTCGAAGTAGGACGTGGTCACGCCACCGGCGTTGGCCAGGATGTCGGGAATGACGAAGATCTTCTTCTCCGCGAGGATTTCGTCGGCAGCGGCGGTGGTGGGGCCGTTGGCGCCTTCGCACAGAATCCTGCACTTGATGCTGTCCGCGTTGCGGCTGGTGATGACATTCTCGATCGCGGCCGGCACCAGGATGTCGCAATCGCTGACAAAGAGCTGCTGCGGGTCCATGGCTTCGGCGCCGGGGAAGCCGTGGATGCTGCCGGTGCGGTAGCGGAATTCCCAGAGCGCGTCAATATCCATGCCGTTGGGGTTAGAGAGGCCGCCATCAAATTCGACGATCCCGATAATCTTGTAGCCCGCCTCGTACATCAGGCGCGCGGCGTTGGAACCGACGTTGCCAAACCCTTGCACAATGACGCGCGTCTCGTCGCGGTTCAGTTTCAGCTTTTTCAAAGCTTCATCGCAGACCACCATGACGCCGCGGCCGGTGGCCTCGCGCCGTCCGCGCGATCCGCCCATGTTCAGCGGCTTGCCGGTGACGACGGCGGTCACCGTCTGGCGCATGTGCATGGAGTAGGTGTCCATGATCCACGCCATGACCTGTTCGTTGGTGTTGACGTCGGGCGCGGGAACGTCTTTTTCCGGCCCGATGAATTCCATCAGCTCGGCGGTGTAGCGCCGCGTCATGCGCTCCAATTCGCCCATGGACATTTTCTTGGGATCGCAAATGACGCCGCCCTTGGCGCCGCCAAAGGGAATGTTGACCACGGCGCACTTCCACGTCATCCAGCTCGCCAGGGCGCGCACTTCGTCGAGGGTGAGGTCGGGAGTGTAGCGGATGCCGCCCTTGCCCGGGCCGCGCACCACCGAATGCTGCACGCGAAACCCGGTGAACACTTCCAGGGTGCCATTGTCCATCTGCACCGGGATGTGGACGATGATCTCGCGGTTGGGAAGGCTCAACACCTTCATCAATCCCGGGTCCAGATTCAGCTTGTGCGCCGCCATTTCAAAGCGCGCGCGCTGCGCTTCCCAGGGGTTGATCTCCTGCTCCATGGTGATGGTGGTCATGGAATTTCTCCCGAATCCGAAAGTCCGCCGCCGGTGTGACATGCCGCAGCGGGCAAACCAGCGAGTATATGAGTGTGGATTGGCCGAGGCAAGCGGGGCGCTACAGCTGGATTTCCATGCCTTCCTGGGCGGCGCGCACCTTGGGGTAGTGTTCGCGGGCGGTTTTGACGATCGAATCGATGCACTCGTCGCTGTGGTCGGGGTCGTGGTGGAACAGCACCAGTTCCTTGGCGCCGCTCTCCATCACGATGTTGATCGCCTCGCGCCAGTGACTGTGGCCCCAGCCGCGCTTCTTGGCCTCATATTCCTCGGGAAGGTATTGCGCGTCGTAGATCAGGATGTCGGCGCCCTCGGCCAGCTTGCGCACGTTTTTGTCGAAGACGGGATGACCCGGTTCGTTGTCGGTGGCGTACACCAGCGTGCCTTCCTTGGTTTCGAGCCGGAATCCGAGGCAGCCCTGGGGATGGTTCAGCCACATGGATTGCACGATGGCATCGTCAAAGGCAATGCGGTCTTCCTCGATGTCGTAGAAAT
Source organism: Terriglobales bacterium (assembly GCA_049509755.1). Classification (GTDB taxonomy): domain Bacteria; phylum Acidobacteriota; class Terriglobia; order Terriglobales; family Acidobacteriaceae; genus JAIQGF01. The sequence goes on from JBEKZP010000012.1 coordinate 96,971, forward strand.
TGCGGTGCGCCGCCATCTCCGTCATGTCCACCGGGAAATAGGGGTCTGCCATCTGCTCTTCGATGGCGCGCTGCAGGCCGCGGCTGCGGCTGGAGGAATGAAAAAAGAAGTAATTGTCCTTGCTCTCGTACAGCGGTCCGAAAAAGGGGATGCCCTGGATGTGGTCCCAGTGGAAATGCGAGATGAAGATGTGCGCGTGGATCGGCTTGCCGCTGTATTCGCTGCTCAGCGATTTGCCGAGATTGCGGAAGCCGGTCCCGCAATCGAACACGTACACGCTCCCGTTGACGCGCACCTCAACACAGGAGGTGTTGCCCCCGTAACGCATGTTCTCCAGTTGAGGCGTCGGGGTGGAGCCCCGAACACCCCAGAACTTGACGTGCATGCGCCTCCGTTGCGCCTTCGCCCTGCGTCCCGGCTTGCGTTCTTCACGCCATAGGACTGCGTCCCCGGTTTTGCGCTGAATCCGGGTCAAATGCGCATAAGTGGCGCAAGTATATGACAGTTCTTGGCGGGAGGGTCAATTGGCGCGGCGGCACGAACGATACAGTTCCCAATTAGTAAATACGAACGATTGCGGGAGTGCCGGGCCGCAAACCTGCGCCGGCCCTCCCACGTATAATCGCTGTTCCCGCAATGGAGACGTTTTCCAACGGCCTTGACTAAACTCATGCTCCGACCCGATTTGCGAGAATTTCTACGTCTCGCCAAGACCGCCAGCCTGGTGCCGGTGGTGAAGTCTGTCAGCGCCGACTTGCTGACACCGGTCTCCGCCTTTCTCAGTGTTGCCGAGAACGAGCCGCATGCCTTCCTGCTGGAATCGGTGGAAGGCGGCGAGAAGGTCGGACGGTACACCTTTCTGGGAGCGCGGCCGTACATGCGCCTGGTCGGGCGCGGCGACGAAGTCGTGCTGGAGCGCGGCCGCCATCGCGAGCAGCGCACCGGTGGCGCTCTCCAGGCGCTGCGGGAAGTGTTGCGTCAACACCTGCCCGCCGACGTGCCCGGACTGCCGCCCTTCACCGCCGGCGCCGTCGGGTACTTCGCCTACGACACGGTGCGCAGCCTGGAACGCCTTCCCGCGCGGGCCAAGGACGATCTGCACGTACCCGACTGTGTGCTGATGTTCTTCGACCGCCTGCTCGCCTTTGACCACGTCCGCCACCAGATCCACATCATGGCCTCGGCGGACGTGTCGAGGGAGGACCCGCGCCGCGCCTACGACCGCGCCGTGCGCGACATTGCGCAACTGGAACGCAAGCTCGCCCGCGGCGTGCCGCGCCGCTACCTCGCCGCCACCCATGCCGCGCCGGAGAAAAAGATCAAGCCGAAATCCTCGACCACGCGCGCCGGATTTCTGCGTGCCGTGGGCCGCGCCAAGGAATACATCGCTGCCGGCGACGTGTTCCAGGTGGTCCTGTCGCAACGCCTTTCCTTCGACCCCGGCGCGCGCCCGTTCGATATCTACCGCTCGCTGCGCACCATCAATCCTTCGCCGTACATGTATTACCTCCGCCTCGGCGAAATGACCGTGCTCGGCTCGTCACCGGAAATGCTGGTGCGCGTCGCCGGCCGCAAGCTCGATTACCGCCCCATTGCAGGCACCGTCCCGCGCGGCGCCGACGAGCAGGAAGATCTTCGCCTGGAAGAGAAGCTGCGCCAGGACGAAAAGGAACGCGCCGAACACGTCATGCTGGTGGACCTGGGGCGCAACGACCTGGGCCGCGTCAGCGAATACGGCTCGGTGCGCGTGCGCGACCTGATGTACGTGGAACGCTACTCGCACGTCATGCACCTGGTGTCGGCCATCGAAGGGCGGCTGCGCGGCGGCCTTGACGCCCTGGACGCCTTTGCTGCCTGTTTCCCGGCGGGCACGCTCACCGGCGCCCCCAAGGTGCGCGCCATGGCAATCATCGAGGAGTTGGAGCCGGTGCGCCGCGGGGTGTACGGTGGGTCGGTGCTGTACGCCGATTTCGCCGGCAATCTCGATTCCTGCATTGCCATTCGCACCATGCTGCTCAAGGGCCGGCGCGCCTACGTGCAGGCCGGGGCGGGGATCGTCGCGGATTCGGTTCCCGAACGCGAGTTTGAAGAATCTTTGAACAAGGCGCAAGCGTTGGTGCGGGCTGCAGAGTTGGCACGTGGGTAGTGGCCAGTGGTCACTTACGGCGACCTTCGCCTGCGCCGTGGAAGGGCACGGCTTCAGCCGTGCCACAAGTCAGCTCCAAACCGTCCGGCTTTAGCCGCCGAGGCGATTAGAATATGGCATTAGACAAACACCACATTTGTGATTACGTCTATGGGGAGATCTGTAAGGCGCTATGAGGACGTCAAAGGAATACTTTCTCGGCTCTTGTTACGCCACTGACCACTGACCACTATGGTTTTCGTTCTCGACAACTACGATTCGTTTACTTACAACCTTGTCCAATATTTGGGTGAAATGGGCCAGGAGGTTGTCGTCCGCCGGAACGATCAAATCAGCGTCGCGGAAATCGAATCGATGCACCCCTCCCACATTGTGGTTTCGCCCGGCCCTTGCACGCCGCAGGAGGCCGGCATCAGTATCGAACTGATCCGTCATTTTGCCGGGAAGGTCCCGGTGCTGGGCGTCTGTCTTGGGCACCAGGCGATTGGCGCGGCGTTTGGCGGCAAAGTGGTGCGCGCCGCCCACCTCATGCACGGCAAAACCAGCCAGGTGGAGCACGACGGGCGCACCCTATTCCGCGGCGTTCCCTCGCCCATGCAAGCCACCCGCTATCATTCCCTGATCGTCTCCGAGGACGGCTTGCCGGGCGAACTGGAGATCAGCGCTCATACTGTGGAGCAGAATGGAACGCGGGTCATTATGGGATTGAGGCACAAGCATTATCCCGTTGAAGGGGTGCAGTTCCATCCCGAAAGCGTGCTGACGCAGAACGGCCGCGATCTCCTGCGCAACTTCCTCCAGCTTTGACCTATTACCAGTTAGACAAGCCTGCCTGGTGCGCCAAAGGCCCGCAAGGGGAACGCCCTCCCATATGAACCCCTGCGACTTTGGTCACTGCGCGAAATGCTTGACAGTTTCATTTCTGGCAGCGATGCTTACGCAGCGGAGGGTAGCTATGGCTCAACCCCAAAGGGAACAGCGTTCAACCAGGCGTTTCTCCCTGCGGCTCCCGGTCACCGTGAAGTTCAGCGATGCCGGCGTAGAGAAGACGGCGCATACCCGCGACGTCAGCGCCCGCGGCATCTGTTTCTATCTGGACTCCAGCGTTACGGAAGGTTCGGAGATCGAATTCACCCTCACGCTGCCTCCGGAAATCACGCTCACGGAAAGCATCCGCGTGCACTGCAAGGGCAAAGTGGTGCGCGTGGAACCGCAGGAACCGGGCGGCCGGGTCGGCATCGCCGCGGTCATCGAGCGTTACGAATTTCTTGCCGAACCGTAAGCTCCGCTTTTCGGAACCAGCCCACCATGCGCCGGTGTTCGTGTCTGGCAACTGACAACTGACCACCACGCGCGAACCACGCAAACATCATCATCAACTTCCACTTCTCCGCCAGCCCGATTACCATAGCTGCAATGCTTTGCCGACACCGCTTTGCGATCACCTGCGCCGTCGCGATCGTCATTGCGGGTCCCTGCGCTTCGCAGGAGGCGGCGCAGCAACCGATCGGCGAGATCTTCGCTTCCGACGCCAGCGTCACGGGCGCCGTGCAACTGGCCGGCGCGGGCATGCAGGTGATGAGCGGGTCCTCGGTGGGAGCGGGTCAGGCGCCGGCGCTGCTGAACCTGACGCGGGGCGGCGACGTGCGTGTCTGCCCGCGCACCAGTCTTTCCATCAGTGGTTCGCGGAACGGCCTGATGTTGGGCATGAATAGCGGTGCGATCGAAACGAACTATTCTCTTTATGCAGCTCCCGCCGATGCCATCTTCACGCCCGACTTCCGCATCATGCTTGCCGGGCCGGGCAAGATTCACGTGGCGGTTGGCGCCGACGCGCACGGCAACACCTGCGTCCGCCCGCTGGCCAACAACGCCGCCACGGTGATCGTCTCCGAACTGATGGGCGGCGGCACATACCAACTGAAGCCGGATGAGCAGGTGATCTTTGAGCGCGGCAAGTTGGCCAACCTTTACCACGTTGTCGGCGAATGTGGGTGTCCGGGGCCGCCGCCGGTGGTGCGGGCGGCTGCGGTCCCGGAGGCGCCCTCCATCGCCAGCCTGCGCAAGCCTCCTCTCCCGCCGTCGTTGGCCATTCCCCTGGATGCCCCCATGCCGCCACAGGCGGTGGCTTCCACGCCTGCTGGTGCTCCGGCGCCGGCGGCGAACGACGTTCACGTCGAGGTGGACGCGCCTTTTGTCTTTAGCGCCAGCGACCCTGAACCGGCGCCGCTGGCACAAATTGTGGAACTAAGGTTCAGTTCGGCGGTGCCCTTGCCCGTCAATCCGCAGCCGCCGAGACCGGCCCAATTGCAGCCGACCACGCCACCGCCTGCGCCGGTAGTGTTCGTCGAGGTGACTCCCAAGAAGAAGGGTTTCTTCGGCAAAGTACGGTCTTTCTTCGCCTCGGTATTCCACTAGAGTCAAGGAAACCCGCTTCGGCCACGGCTTTTGCTTTCCTGGCGACTGAAGACTGGCGACTGCAGCCTGCTTTCCCGATTCCACCTTCGTGCCCGACGCGCCGCCGGCCTAAACTTTTGTGAAACCTTTGCAGCCGATTCAGGTCTATACTTGCAGGCAAGAGAATGTCTGCGTCCGCTGTAAACAAAGCACCGCTTAAGGGTTCCGCGGGGGCCGCGTCCCACGACTTCATGCCCGCGCTGTTTGGGCTGGAGTACTCGACCTACGGCACCAAGCCGACGAACTTTGTCTACTCGTTTCTCCTCCACATGCTGATGGGCGTGGTGCTGGTGGTTTCGACCACGTATGTGGTCAATCATCGCCAGGAAATCAAGGCAACCGTGACCGGTGTAGTCACCGACATCAGCCCCTACATCCTGCCGCCCTCGGCGACCAAGGCTGGCGGTGGTGGCGGCGGCGGCGACCGCGACAAGCTGGCGGCGACCAAGGGCGCGCCCCCGAAGTTCGCGCGCGAGCAATTCACGCCCCCCGCGATTGTGATCCGCAACCCGGATCCCAAGCTTCCCATGGACCCGACGGTAGTGGGTCCTCCCGACCTGAAGCTGGCCACCGGTCCGACCGGCGACCCGCTTTCGAAAATTCTCGGGCCGCCATCAAACGGCACCGGCAGCGGCGGCGGTATTGGCAGCGGCAGCGGCGGAGGCGTGGGCTCCGGACGAGGTCCGGGCGTCGGCCCCGGTTGGGGCGGCGGCATCGGCGGTGGTCCCTACCGTGTGGGCGGCGGCGTCAGCGCGCCCCGCGTTCTCTATCAACCCGATCCCGAGTACTCGGAAGAGGCGCGCAAGGCGAAATACCAGGGCACGTGCGTGCTGTGGGTGGTAGTCGGACCCGATGGCCGCACGAAGGATATCAAGGTGCAGCGCACGCTTGGCATGGGCCTCGACGAGAAGGCCATGGAAGCTGTCCGCACTTGGAAGTTTGAGCCGGCCCGTTTGAACGGGAATCCGGTCGCGGTGCAGATCAACGTGGAAGTGAATTTCCGGCTGTACTGACGGCCTCTGAACCAAACGAAGCGCGGGTTTTGGCCCGCGCTTTTGCTTTTGGTCTGCCGGTCGCTCGGTCTATCGGTCGTTCGGTCTTTCGTCCAAGCACTGATAGACCGATTGACCGACGGACCGAAAGACTTGCAGTACTGAAACTACCTTTTCACTGCCTTGGCAAACGGCGCGACCTTCTCCCGGGCTGTTTCCCTGGCGGTGTTTGCCCAATCCTTGGCGTTGCTGGCCCAATCCGAGCCTTTCTCGATCGCGTCGCCGGCCTGCTCCTGCCAATCTTCAATCATGTCCTTGGCATTCTCGTATTTCCGCCGCAGTTCGCGCCGAATCTGCTTACCGGTTCTTGGAGCAAGCAACAGCGCGGCCAGCGCGCCTGCTCCCAGCCCGATAAACAGGAAGGTAATGGCAAGACTTACCGAACTGCGGTCCGAAGGCTGATAGTCACCGGTTCGTTCTTGGTCGGTCATGGGGCACCTCTCCTTGAATTCTCAGCGCATCCGCGAGCGATGATTGTAGCTCGCCCGGCGCTGGCGCGTGGTCTTTCCTGGGTTCCGCATGGGACGAGTCTGTTGAGTTAGAAATGGGGCGCGCGCCGCGCGTTGTCCGCGCCCGGAAATAGTCTTGTGGAATGCTGCCGGAATTTCCCACCTCCGCCGCGCTAAGGTACAATCCAATGTTGGCCTTGCGAGGGCTGAGGTCCGCTGTGACCAGCCGGCGCTCCCGCCGCCGGATTCCGCCTTCCAATACGAGAGATTCGGAGGAAAACGTACCAGCATGGCGATTCCAGCCACCCAACTGCGTCCGGGCATGGTGATCAAGCACAACAACGACCTGCATGGCGTCTTCAGCGTCGAGCACCGCACCCCCGGCAACCTGCGCGCCTTCATCCAGGCCAAGCTGCGCAACCTGCGCACCGGCGCCATGTTTGAACACCGCTTCCGCTCCGGCGATGCCATCGATAAAGTTACGGTGGATGAAGTCCAGATGGAGTACCTGTACAACGACGGTGACGCCTATTACTTCATGAACACCGAGAACTACGAACAGACGCACCTCACCAGAGACATTCTCGGCGACGCGGTGGACTACCTGATCCCCAACCTGCAGATCCAGGTTGAGTTCTTCGACGGCAAAGCCGTGGGTGTGGAGCTGCCGCAAACCGTGGAGTTGACCGTGGTCGAAACCGAGCCCGGCATGAAAAGCGCCAGCGCTACCAACGTTACCAAGGCGGCGAAAACCGAAACCGGGCTGGTGGTGCAGGTGCCGCCCTTCATCAACGAGGGCGAAAAAATCCGCGTGGACACCAGCGAGGGAGCGTATCTTTCGCGGGCCTGAACGTTTTCGGTTGTCGGTCATCGGTTTTCGGTGCTCCCAACGCGCTGTTAACGCTCGGACTCACCGACAACCGACAAGCGTGAACCGAAGACCTTCTTTGTGAGATACTCGCGCGCTTAGCTATGCCATCGGAAGCGAAAAATCTTTACACGCGCCGCTATGTCGTCCGCGGACGCGTGCAGGGCGTGGGCTTTCGCTGGTTCGTGGAACGCGAGGCGCACACGCTGGGTATTTACGGCTGGGTGCGCAACACCTTCGACGGCAATGTTGAAGTGCTGGCCAGCGGAACGCGCGAGCAGCTTTCCAACCTCCGCCGCAGGCTGCAGCAGGGTCCGCGGTCCGCGCGCGTGGACGAGGTCGAGGAATCCGAGGCCCAGCCGGTGGAAGGGTTGCACACATTCCGCATTGAAGGAGCATGGTGACCATGCCGCAAGTGGAGCCGTCGTTATCGAATTGCGATTTCCTGAAGCAGTTGATTCGCGAAGTCCCCGACTTTCCCAAGCCAGGGATTCTTTTTTACGACATCACCACCCTGCTCAAGGACAAAGTCGGCTTCGCCAAGCTGGTAGACAACCTCGGTCAGCGCTACATCGGGCGGCGCGTGGACCTGGTGCTGGGCATCGAGGCGCGCGGCTTCATCTTCGGTCCGGCGCTCGCCTATCGCCTGAATGCCGGGTTCGTCCCCGTGCGCAAGCCCAAAAAGCTTCCCGCCGAAACCGCCAAGTGGACCTACGAACTGGAGTACGGCAGCGACACCCTGGAAGTGCACAAGGACGCTATCCAACCCGGACAGAGCGTGATCGTGGTTGACGACCTGCTGGCCACCGGCGGCACCGCCAGGGCCACCACCAAGCTGGTGGAATCCCTCGGCGGCAAGGTGGTGAGCCTGGCGTTCATCGTCGAGTTGGACTTCCTCAAGGGACGCGACAAGCTGGCGGGATACGAAGTGGTCTCGATGCTGCATTACGACAAATAGGTTATCGGTTTACGGGTAACGGTTTTCGGTGCCGAGGCGGTTCGCAAAGCTCGGTCGAGAGTACCGAGTACCGAGAACCGCGAACCGAAAACCGAGAACCTGTTTACAACCCCATTACTCCTGAATATAGTAGCGGCACCCTTCGGGGACAGGTGACCGTGGAAACAGCCGCTGCAACCACAATTCAATACCAGAAGACAATCAAGCAGCTTTCGGCGCTGTTTGAAGCCACGCGCCTGCTGAATTCCACGCTCGATTTGGCCGAACTGCTCGAGCTGATCCTGAAAATCGCGCGCGCCGAGGTGAGCGCCGACCGCGGCACCGTCTTCCTGGTGGACAAGGAGCGCCAGCAGATCTGGTCCATCGTGGCCATGGGCCTGGAGAAACAGGAAATCCGGCTGCCCTTCGGCAAGGGCGTGGCCGGTCTGGTGGCGGCCACCGGCCAGCCCATCAACGTCGAGGACGCGTACCAACTCTCCTGCTTCGATGCCAGCACCGACCAAAAGACCGGCTATCGCACCCGGTCGCTGCTGTGTTTGCCGATCCGCCACAAGGGCGGCGAGATCGTCGGGGTGATTCAGCTCCTGAACCAGACGACGGTGGGCAGGTTCACCGCCGAAGACCAGGATTTCCTGGAAAAACTCTCCGGCCACATGGCGATGGCGCTGGAAAACGCCCGCCTGCACCGCGCTGCGCTGGAAAAGGAGCGCATGGAGCGCGAACTGGAAATGGCGCGCGGCATCCAGCGCAGTTTGCTGCCGGAAGCGCCGCCGGTGATTCCCGGCTACGAGCTGGCGGTTTCCAATACGCCGTGTTTCGAAGTCGGCGGCGACTATTACGACTTCCTCAGCCTGGGGCCGCAGACGCTGCTGCTGGTGATCGCGGACGTGGAAGGGAAGGGCGTCTCGTCGGCGCTGGTGATGTCGAACCTGCAGGCCACGCTGCGCGCGCTGGTCACGCACCTGCACTCGCTGGAAGTGCTGGCCCTGTCGTTGAACGAGATGATCTGCAACGACACCAAGTCCAAGAAGTTTCTCAGCATCTTCCTCGGGCTGCTCGACACCCGCCGCAATGGCCTGCACTACATCAACGCCGGGCACGTGCCTCCGGTAGTGGTGAGCGGCGAGACTGGCGAGTACAGCTTGCTGCAGGCGGGTGGCACGGTGGTCGGACTTTTCCCCGACTCGGAGTACGCGCGCGGCTCGGCCAAGCTGAAGCCGGGCGACATCCTCGTCCTGTGTACCGACGGCATTACCGAACCCTGCAACCTGGAGGAAGAGGAATTCGGCAGCGAGCGGCTTGCCGATTGCGTGTCGCGCAACCGGCACAAGACGGCGGATGAGATCATTGAGGCGGTGCACGAAGAGGTGAACGCCTTCTCCTTCGGCGGCGTGCACACCGATGACAAGGTACTGATGCTGCTGAAGGTCACCGCAGGCGGGATCGACAGCGCCACCCAGCGCACTCCCCCCGCCCACCCGAGGCACTCAGGCTAGGATTCGCTCACCAGCAGGGCGGCATCTTTCGCGAGATAGCCTTTGCGGCGGAACCAGTCCTCCATGGCCGTTTTCAGGCGGTCCAGCGGCACGCGCGCGCCGATTTCGATGACGCCATCGGCCATCGGCAGCGTGTCGTCGAAGACCTGGTCGTTGGTGAAGTTGCGCATGGCGAAGCTGTCCAGCCACTTCAGCGGCGCAGGGTGGCGCTGGCCGTCAGCTTCGTATTCGACGCGGATCTTTCGGGCAAACATAGTGGTCAGTGGTCAGTGTAAATGCCCCATCCTGTCTGACCCAAACCGGGGCGACAGGGTGGGGCAACTGTACTCGCAACTCGACACTCACAACTTGTCACCATGTGTAATGCACGGCGTAGGTGATTGTGACCTCTCCATTGGCGGGTACGACGACCGGAAACTCGATCTGGTTTGCGTCCAGCTTGCGGAAGTCGTGAGAGCGGCTGGCAACTTGCCAGGTGTTGCAGCGGTAGAGGTGCTCGACGACGCGGACGGTTGCTCGTTTCTAGAAAAAAAGAGGGCAGCTTGCGCCGCCCTCTGGAAACCAGAAACTAGAAACCAGAAACTATTTCTTCGCCTTCTTCAGCCGCTCTTCCAGCTTGTCGACTTCGTCTTTCATGCCCTGCGGCAGGTGGTCGCCGAATTTCGCGAAGTGCTCCCTGATGAGCGGCACTTCCGCCAACCAGCCGTCCACGTCCACGTTCAGCAGCTTGGCCAGGTTGGTGGAGGGAATGTCGAGGCCGCGAGTGTCAATGTCATTCGGCGACGGCATCCGCCCGATCGGCGTTTCTACCGCCTTGCCCGTGCCGGCGCAGCGCTCGAAGGCCCACCGCAGGACGCGGCTGTTCTCGCCGTAGCCGGGCCACAGGAACTTGCCATTTTCGTCCTGGCGGAACCAGTTGACGTAGAAAATCTTCGGCAGCTTCGCGCCCGCCTTCTTGCCGATGTTCAGGTAGTGCCCGAAGTAGTCGCCCATGTTGTATCCGCAGAAGGGCAGCATGGCCATGGGATCGCGGCGCAGGACGCCGACTTTGCCGGTGGTCGCGGCGGTGGTCTCACTGCTGGCAGTGGCGCCGAGGAAGGTGCCGTGCTGCCAATCGAAGGCTTCGGTGACCAGCGGCACGACGCCGGAGCGGCGTCCGCCGAACAGGATGGCGTCAATCGGAACGCCCTTGGGGTCTTCCCATTCGGGAGCGATCACCGGGCACTGCTTGGCCGGCGCGGTAAAGCGCGCATTGGGATGCGCCGCCTTGCGGCCGCATTCCGGAGTCCACGGACGGCGTAGCCAGTCGGTCAACTCGGCGGGTTTTTTCTCGGTCATGCCTTCCCACCAGACGTCGAGGTCGGGTGTCATGGCGACATTGGTGAAAATGGAGTTCTTCGTGACCGAGAGCATGGCGTTGGCATTCGACTTCATGCTGGTGCCCGGGGCCACGCCGAAGAAACCGGCTTCGGGATTGATGGCGTACAGCCGTCCATCGGCGCCAAACTTCATCCACGCGATGTCGTCGCCGATGGTTTGCACCTTCCAGCCGGGAATGGTGGGGATCAGCATCGCCAGGTTGGTCTTGCCGCAGGCGGAGGGGAAGGCGCCGGTGACGTACTTCACCTGACCCTCGGGATTGGTGAGCTTAAGGATGAGCATGTGCTCGGCCATCCAACCCTCATCGCGCGCCTGCACGGAGGCGATGCGCAGCGCATGGCACTTCTTGCCGAGCAGGGCGTTGCCGCCGTAGCCGGAGCCGAAGGACCAGATTTCGCGGGTGTCGGGGAAGTGGCAGATGTACTTGTGCTCGGAATTGCACGGCCAGGGCGAATCCTGCTCGTTGGGGCCGAGGGGCGCGCCGACGGAGTGCAGGCCCTTCACGAAGTCGCCGTCGGCGCCGAGCACTTCCATGACGCGGGTGCCGACGCGGGCCATGATGTGCATGTTGGCGACGACGTAGGGCGAATCGGTGATTTCCACCCCGACCTTCGCGATCGGCGACCCGATGGGTCCCATGCTGTAGGGGATGATGTACATGGTGCGGCCGGTCATCGCGCCCTTGTAAAGCTGCGTGAGCCGCTCCCTCATTTTCGCCGGATCTTCCCAATTGTTGGTTGGGCCGGCTTCGTCCTTGGTTTTTGCGCAGATATAGGTGCGGTCTTCCACGCGGGCGACATCGGCGGGGTTGGAGCGCACGAAGATGCTGTTCGGGCGCTTCTGTGGATTCATGGCGATGGCGGTGCCGCTGGTGATCATGAGGCGCAGCATCGCCTGGTATTCCTCGGGCGAGCCGTTGCAGAGGTGCACCTTGTCGGGCTTGCACAACTGCGCGACTTCCTCGACCCAGGCGGCCAGCTTGCGATTCCTGATCTCGCCGCCGCTAACGTCGACTGCTTCCATGGTAGGACTGGACATAATGGCGTCTCCTTCGACCCGCGAATCAAGTATTGTGCACCAGCAGCGGGACGAGTTCAAAAGAATTGCGCCGTGCAGCAGATGAACACGCTCCGGCACGACGGGTAAAACTACGATTGTGGGGAACGGACGGCGGCGCCGATGTGCCCGCGGTCACCCTGAACTGTGATGCCGTACCAATTACGGCGGATGACTAGCGCTTGAGAGCAGCGCGCTCGGCCTCAAGAACGGCGTCAACGTGGCGCAAAGTTTCGCTGACGCTCAGGGCATGCATTTCGCGGCCGTTGTTTTCGCCCGCCTCGAGGGCTCGCTTCAGGTAGTGAGCGGCGGCCTCGACGGCGAGAGGGTCGGTGAGGACCTTGCCGGTGCGCTGGTGGTATTCGACCCAGGCGGGATGCGGCAGCGCGATCCAAACGGGATGGCCGTCCACCAGGAACTTGATGTCAACGGCATCGGCGTGGCGCGTGGCGATGGCCACGATCAGCGCCTGGTACATGCAGTGGACTTCTTTTCCCGACCAGCGTTCGACACAGCGGAAATCGGAGTACATGGCGAAGGGAAACTATAAACGAGGCAGAGAAGAATTGGTAATCGGGTAATTTGGTAATTTAGTAATTGCATGGGGTCAATCAACGCGCGGAAGAAATCGGGGACGAGCGCTTCGAAGCTCGAAATCGTTGTCGCGGATTCGCTGTCGTCCATGCCATGGCTGTTGCATGGCTTCAGCACGCGGCGCGGCGGCGTGTCGGAAGCCTACGGCGGGCGGGCGCTGAACCTGGGCATCACGCCGGAAGACACCCGCGCAGCCGTCGAACGCAATCGCAAACTGTTCTTGCAGGCGCTCGGCGCGATCCGTGACGACGGCGCCACCTGGCCTTCGGTCGGGATGCGGCAGGTCCACTCCAGCGTGATTCACCGGGTGGATGAGGTTCCGGCACGGCCGCTGCAAGGTGATGGGCTGATCACCAACCGGTCGGGGATGGTGCTGGCGGTGCGGGCTGCCGATTGCCTCCCGGTGCTGATGGCCGACCCCGTGCGGCGCGCGGTGGGCGCGTTTCATGCCGGCTGGCGCGGCACGCTGGCGCGCATTGTCGAGAAGGGCGTGGGCGAATTCCGGCGGCAATTCGGCAGCGATCCCGCGGACATGATGGCGGCGATTGGCCCAGGGATTCACCGCTGCTGCTACCAGGTCGGCGAAGACCTGCGGGACAAGTTTGGGTCGCAGTTTTTCTATGCTGGCGAGTTGTTCGAAGAGGTGTTTTCGTCCGATCCGGTGCGTCGCAAATATCCGCTTCTCTTCATGAACCAGCGTGCGCCGGGCCATGGGGAACCACCGCGAACCGCTCACCTGGACCTGGTGGAGGCGAACCGGCGGCAGTTGCTGGAGGCCGGAGTGCGCCAGGAGAACATCTGGATTTCGGATTTGTGCACGTCCTGCCGGACGGACCTGCTGTTCTCGCACCGCAGGGAGAAGGGAGTGACGGGCAGGATGGTGGGGGCGATCGGAATTAAGAATTAAGAAGTCAGAATGAAGAATAATAAAAAGGGCGTCGTATGCGCCCGCGTCGGCTCTTCATCTTTACTTCTTACTTCTTAATTCTGACTTCTTACTTCTTAATTTTCCTAGCTCGCGCTCGGCGGGGTGGTCGCGGCGGCGGCGCCTTGGCCGGTGTTCACCAGGTCCTTGAGTTCCTTGCTGGGCTTGAAGAAGGGGATCTTCTTGGCCGGAACCTCGACCCGTGCGCCGGTTTTGGGATTGCGTCCGATGCGCGGCTTGCGCTGGCGGGTGCGGAAGCTGCCGAAGCCGCGGATCTCGATCTTGTCGCCGGTGCGGAGCGAGCGCACGATGCTGTCGAAGATGGTCTCGACGATGATCTCGCTGTCCTTGCGCGTCAGTTCCGCCAGCCGCGTCACTTCATCGATGAGGTCGGCTTTGGTCATAATGATCTCTCTCCCTGTGGGTTAGGAACGCATGACATCTCAGATCGTACGGGGTTTGCCGCAAGTCGAGGCCGCCGGCAGGTTCGGTCCATCTTGAATGTACCGGAATCGTGGCACTCACTTCCAGAGAAAATAGAAGCCGGGATTTTTTTGCAGGAGCTTGGCGCGGTCGGGCAGCCACTCGGAGGCGTCGCCGAAAACCAGGTCGAGGAGGCTGCGGCGGTCCTTGGCCGGGCGAACCAGCGAGGGCTCGCCCTTGATGCCCACCGCCTTGGCCGTGTCCTTCACCGCCGCCTCGAAGTCGCCGATCTGGTCAATCAACTTGAGCGTCAAGGCCTGCTGGCCGGTCCAGACGCGGCCATCGGCGAGCGGCGTGATGTCCTCGACTTTCAGGCCGCGGCCGCTGGCGATGGCGGCGACGAACTGGTCTTTCATGTTGTTGACCATGGCCTGCAGGTAGGCGCGCTCGGCCGGGGTCAGCTCACGCATGGGATCGCCGGTGTCCTTGAACTCGCCTGACTTGATGATCTCTTCCTTGAGCTTGGCCCAGCGCACCAGGTCGCCGTAGTTGTACCACTCCATGATGGCGCCGATGGAGCCGACCACGCTGGCCTCGTTGGCGAAAATCTTGCTGGTTCCGGAAGCCACGTAATAGCCGCCGCTGGCGCCCACGATGGCAATGTCGGCGACAATGCGCTTCTTTTTCTCGTCGCGGATGCGCCGCACCTCTTTGTAGATTTCTTCCGATGCCGCGGCGCTTCCACCGGGGGTGTTGAGGTGGACGATGATGGCCTTGATGGAGCTGTCGTCGCCGAATTTCTTCAGGTCGCGCACCGTGGGCTGCGGGTCGAGGATGACGCCCTCGATCTCCACCACTGCGATTTTGTCACCGCTGCCGCTGACGACGTATTGCGTGCCCTGCTGGCCGCGGAGGCTGAGGTACACCAGCGTGTACACCGCCAGCACGAAGATGAAGAAAGCTCCACCCCCGATCAGCACCCACAGTCCCGTCCGCGACCGGCCACCGTTTGCCATGGAAGGCGCTAGTTTAACATCTCGGCGAGTCGGCGGACGCGGGCGCGCCCGGCGCCGCAGGCGTGGGGCGCCGCTCAATTTCAATATCCGGAGGCTCGGGCCGGCAGGTTCCGCGCTGGCATTGTTGGATGCTGTAGTACCCGGGTTCGGGACCGCGGGTGGCATTGGCCAATCCGGCGGCTTGCACCGCTTCAATTTCGGAGAAAAACGAAGCGCCGTACTTCGTCGTCTTCGTCCCGGTACGGGGGCAGTAATGCAGGTGAAAATGGCTCAACCGGACACCTCATGTCCGCACTATAACGCCGGTTGCCCGGCTGGGCAGCCTGCACTCTGATGTTGGATGGCGGCTGAATCCTCAACCGGAACAGCGACCCCATTTGGCACTGAAAGGCGCGATGCGTTTCACGGCACGATGACGCGGAGAGCGTGCGGTCGGACGCGGACTTCCGCGGGGGTGCAGCCGACGAACTCGCCGTCGGCGAAGATGTCGAGCGGGCGCGCGCTCTCGATTTTCAGCGCCGAGCACTGCGCGTACTCGACTTCAGGGAGCGACAGGTGCCCGCCGGAAAAGACGGTGGGAAAAAGGCGGAGAAGCCGCAGCTTGGAGGTGCGGCGGACGAAACAGACGTCGAGTTTGCCGTCGTCGAGGCGCGCGCGCGGGGCGATGCGCATGCCGTGGCCGTACGAGGGCGCGTTGGCGAAGGCGACCAGCGTTGCCGGTTCGTGAACGCGGCTCAGGCTGTCGGAATCGAACAGTTCAAGGGTGACCTCCGGGGCATCGTAAGCCAACAGCGCGGCGGGAAGCGACAAGACGTAACCACCATGGCCGCGCAGCCACGAGGGCAGGCGGTTGGCGCGGCGATTGACCTCCGAATCCAGGCCCGCGCCGGCGACGCAGCAGTAGAGCGAGTTGCGAGTCTCGAGTTGCGAGTTGCGAGCGGCCGCTTCGCAGGTAATCTCTGCCACGTCGATAGAACGCACGTTGTCCGCGGTGGAACAGAACCGTCGCCATGCCGAGTGTGCCTGGCGAACTGTCGCCAGGCACAGGGCGTGCGCAAAATCGTTGCCACTGCCGGCAGGAACGCAGAGCACCGGCGCTTGCGAAGCGACCGCCCCCGCTAACTGCCGGTGAACGCTGCCGTCGCCGCCGAAGATCAGCACGGCGTCAAGCGCTGCATCGGCTTGCAGGTCGGGAATGGTGACCATATCCACCCCGGGAACTTGAAACGGGCGGAGGTCGCGCAGGGTGGCCTTCGGTCCGAGTATGGCGGCGGCGCGCAAAATTGCCGCAGCTTAGCACAGGACATCGCAATCGTGTGGTTGCCGAAGATGTGCCCGCTATTCCTTCCCGACAAAGGTGGGGAAAATGCCGAGGATGTCGGGGTCGGACTTGAGCAACTGGTCGGCGGCGCGGACCAGGGCGGCGCCGTGGCGAGGGCGCGAAACGGTTGAACTATTGCGCGCCGGAGAGGTCGTCGGCGGGTAGCAGGACGAAATTGCAGCCGCCGGCGGGGACGCAGGAGAGCGTGCCGCGGCGGAGCAGGCGGGTGGGCGTAGTGTCGGGGAACTTGAATTCAACTTTGGCGCCGCGCAGGGCGTCGGCGAACGGCTTCAGCTTATCGCTGCCGCTGATAAAACGCGTTTCTTCCACCTTCGCCCCGGGGCCGAGCACAAGATAGAAATCGGCCTGGGCGGATTCCCGGAGCAGCGGGCCGAGGCCGATGGTGCGCAAGGCCTCGAGATCGCGGCGGGCCTTGTCCACCAGGCCGTCAATCTTCAGGTCCAGCATCTTGTTTTGCACCGCGGCCTTATCGCCCGCGGTCTTGTTCGCGCCTTTCTTCACCGCCTTTTCCGCAGTCTGATCGGTAGCAGTGGACGCGCTGTCCGGTTTTCCGGCGAGCAGCGCGGCGAGGCGCGGACGGGTCTCGGGCAGCGGCTTGTACGCGGCCAGAGCCTGGGCGTAGGTCTGGATGGCCTTTTCTTTTTCGCCGCGCTTTTCATAGACCTGAGCCAGGTGGTCGCCGACCTCGCCGTGCTGGCCGAGCAGCCAGGCGGCGCGGATGAATTGCTCGGCTTGGTCGAGCTGGCCGCGCTGGAAATGGACCCAGCCCAGGGTGTCCCACTGCGCCGCCAGCGAGATGACGAGCGCCTGCTGCTCCAACTGCATGTTGTCGGCAGTGAGATTGCGCAAGGTGGCGGCGGTGGAAGCGACAGCCGATTCGGCGTACTGCTGCGCCAGGTCGAGGTGCACGCCCTTGAGACTGAGCTGGTATGCGATGTTGTTCCAGGCGCCGGGCGCGGGGGCGATCTGGACGGCGCGGTCGAACGAGGCGAGGGCCTTGGCGTCGTCGCCGAGGTCAAGTTGCGCCTGGCCCAGGCTGATGAACGCCTGCGCATCCTGCGGACTAATGGACGTCGCCTTTTCCAGTTCGGGGAGCGCCTCCCGGTCCTTGTGCTCTTCCAGGTACATGATGCCGAGGTTGCGATGGGCGAACTTGTCGAGCGGGTTGACTTCGATCTGCTTGTGGAACGCCTCCGCGCCCTTGTCGTAGTCGCGCTTCTCCCACCAGGCGCGGCCGAGGTTGTTGTAGGCAAACTCGTCGAAGGGATTGATTTCGATCTGCTTCTGGAATGCGGCAATGGAATCGGCGGTGCGGCGCTGCGCCAGGTAGGCGTTGCCCAGGTCGTTCCACGCGGATTTGTGCTTTGGCTCCAGTTCGACAACGCGCTTCAGCAGTTCGGCGGCGCCGCGATAGTTCCCCGCCTGCAGAGCGCTGAGGCCGGCCTCGTAGAGCTCTTCGGCTTTGACGTTCTCGGGCGGCTTGGGCGTGCCCTGCTGGGTGTTGTCGAGGGCAAGCTGCTGGGCCTCGTCGGCGACGACGGCGCGCCGGAAGGCGGCGTAATCGCGCAGGCGGGCGGCGGGGATTTCGCGCGCGCGCAGGTTGATGAAGCGCTCGGCGGTGAAGGTGGCGCCCTTCAGGTCGTAAGTGGCGCGGTACTCGGCATAATCGCGCTTCATCTCGAACGGCAGCGGGGCCCGTGCGCTGAAGGTGGCGGGCAACTCGATTTTCAGGCGGACGCTGATGGAGCCGGGCGCGCCGATTTCGATGGGCTCAACCGAGTTTTCGTCGGATTCGGAGAGATCCGGCAGGCGTAGCCGGGCAAGCGGAAGATCGAGTTGCGACTGCTGCTTGGACCAGTCGAGGAAGTTGGGCTGCGCGATATTGAACTCGATGTGAAACGGACCGCGGTTGTCGGCAGGATCGTCAACCTTGAGTTCGGAGACGTCGCCGCGCAAGCCTTCCAGTTGCGCCACCACTTTGGCCAGATCTTTCCAGCGCGCGTTTGGCACCTGGCGAAAGCCGACGCGCAACGGCAGTTCGCTATCGCCGCTGAAGGAGAGGCGAACATGGGCGGTGAGCTTGCCGAGATCGCTGACCTTGCCTTCGGTCTCGATGACTTGCGTATTCGGCACCGGCGAGCCGGCAGGCGCTTCCATGAGCTGGGCCGCTCCGCTGGGCGGGATGACCAGCGCTTTCTTCTTGCGCAGGTTGAAGGTGAGCAGGCGGAAGGGCGCGATCTCCGTGGTGGTATCCAGCCAGACCATTTCCTTGCCGATCGGCACCACGCTGATGACGTGGTCGAATTGCGAGGGCGAGGGCAGGTCGGGGTCGATTTTGCGGCTGGAATTGATGAGCGCGGATGAGGCGTGAATGCCCACCGAATCGAGCAGCCCTTCCAGCAGCGTGTGCTTGTCTTTGCAGTCGCCGTACTGGTTGGCGAGGACTTCAGCAGCGGAGTGCGGCTGATAACGGCCAACGCCGAACGACAGGCTGACGTAGCGGAAATTCTTGGCGACGTAGTCGTAGATGGCCTGCAGCTTCTCCATCTCGGTGTTGCGGCCCTTCACCAGTTCCTCGGCGCGGGCGCGGACTTCGGGCGAGGGCGCGCGGCGGTCGCGTTCCAGTCCGGCGTACCAACGGCCCACGGCGTCCCAGGAGGCAAAGGTGGTCATCTGCACGTCCGGTTGCTCGGGCTGGGCGCGGCGGCGTTTTTTCTTGTCAGCGTCGTCTTCGTCGCGCTGCTGGTGAGAAGAAGACCAGCGATAGATGCGTCGCTCGCCTTCGTCGGTGACCTTGGCGTCGTGGCCAGGGCGGGTTTTCAGCTTGACGGCGCGGTTGCGCGGGATATTGACCTCGAGCTGGTCATCGAGAACGACGCCGGCGTCGAAGAAGCGGTGCTCCATCCAGAATTCGTTGGGAGCAAGCGGCGTGTTGGTGGTGGTGACGACCTGGTATTCCAGAATCTCGCCCGGACGCAGGCCGGGAACGGTGACGTGCTTCTGGTGAAAGTCGGTGTAGACAGGCGCCTCGCGAGCCACGGGCGGGTTGAGGTCCTGAATGGCCGATGCCGGCGCGGTGACCACCACGCCGCCGGACTTAAGAACGCGGACATACGGGAACTGGACGGATTCGTTGGCGGAGCTGTAGCCAAAGATGAGCTGTCCGAACGCCTCGACTCCGGCTTCGGTCTGCACGCGGATGCGGGCAGTGACTTCCTTGCGCCCGGTGCCGTCGTTTTCGAAACGGTACACGGTGCGCTGGGACTCGACGACGTAGGCCTCCTGCGAGTAATCGGCTTTGTCTTCTGCTTTTGTGCTGCTGGGCGCCGCGGGAAATTGTTGGGCGACGGCGGCGGAAGTGAACAGGAGGAGTACGGCGAGGAGCTTCATGGGCGTAGCTCAGTTGTATCGCAAATAGTGGCCAGTGGCCAGCGGTCGGTGCCCTGAGTCGAAGGCACGCCGACTACGTCAGCGTGGCACGGGCGTTGATGAGATCGTCTTCCATATCCACGCTGAGCTGGAAGTTCAGGCGCTTGCAGATGGCACGCATCTCGCGGTTGACGCCGAGCATGGTGGAGGCGACGTACTTCAGCTTTTCGTCCTTGGCGATCTGCAACAGGCGGCTGACGATTTCGGTCCCGAGACCGCGGTGCTGGTACTCGTCGCGAACCAGGACGGCGATTTCGGCCTCTTCCGTGCCGTGCAGCTTGCTGAGGCGGCCGACGGCGAGGATTTCGCTGGAACCGTCGGGGCGCTTGAACTCGGTGACCAGCGCCATTTCGCGGTCGTAGTCAATGAAGCAGATGCGGATGAGGCGCTCGTGCGCGGTGCGCTGCGTGAGCTTCAGCGGCTGGAAGTAGCGCAGGTAAACGCTGCGGTCGGAGAGGCGGCTGTGGAAGTCGATCATCAGCGGCTCATCTTCGGGGCGGATGGGCCGGATGGTGACCTGGGTGCCGTCTTTCATGGTCCAATCGCGGACGTACTGCTGCGGATAGGGGCGGACGACGGGACGCGGTAGTTGGTCTTCGCGGGTGTCGGCGGGATGGAGGACGACGCGCGCGTCCAGCGCGAGGAGGCGGTCGCCGGAAGCCAGCAGCGGGTTGATGTCGATCTCCTTGATCCATGGCTGATCGATTACCAGGCGGCTGAAATTCACCATCAGCGTTTCCAGCGCCGCCATGTCCACCGGGGGCAGGCCGCGCACGCCTTGAAGCGCCTTGTAGATCCTGGTCTGCTCGAACATGCGGCGGGCGAGCGTGGTGTTGAGCGGAGGCAGCGCGAGGGCATTGTCGTGCTCGAATTCCACCAACTGGCCGCCGCGGCCGAACAGCAGCACCGGGCCGAACTGCGGATCGATGCTGCTGCCGAGGATCAGCTCGAATCCGTGGCGCGAGATCATGGGCTGCACCGTGACGCCCAGGAAATGCTGGCGGCCGGCCTTGGCGCGAACGTTGTTCTCGATGGTCTGAAAAGCGGCGCGAACCGCGGCAGCATCCTTGAGGTCGAGCTGGACCCCGCCGACATCGGTTTTGTGAGTCAGGGTATGCGAGTGCAGCTTGACGACGACGGGATAGGTGATGGCGTCAGCGTGCGCGACGGCTTCGTCGGCGGTCGCGGCGACGCGCGTAGCCACTGTGGGAATGAAATACGCGGCGAGAATTTGCTTGGATTCGGCTTCGGAGAGCAGCGCGCGTCCGGCCTGGCGCGCCGATTGGATCAGCCGGTCGGCGGTCGCGCGGTCGGGCTCCTGCTCCGTCTGGCTGCGCAGGACGGGAGTTTCGTAGAGGCCGCGCAGGTTGTAGCTCCACCGCCACATGTAGGTGAATGCGCGGGTGGCAGTGTCGGGGAACTGGAAGGTCGGAATGCCGGCGCGGTTCAGGATCTCGTTGGCCGCGACGATCTCCGCGCCGCCCATGAAGCAAGCCAGGATCGGCTTTCCGGTCGAGGTGGCGTAGGGCTTCATCAATTCGGCGATTTTGGTCGGCTCGGCCAGGCCTTGCGGCGCGGTCAGGACAAGGATGCCGTCGGCGTTGGGATCCTTGAGCGCGATCTCCAGCGCCTGGCCGTAGCGCTCGGGTCCGGCGTCGCCGAGGATGTCAATGGGATTGCCGTGGCTCCAGTGCGGCGGCAGGATTTTGTTGAGTTGTTCGAGCGTGCTGGGGGAAAGCTCGGCGAGTTCGCCGCCCTGGGCCGCGAGACCGTCGGCGGCGAGCACGCCCGGGCCGCCGGCGTTGCTCAGGATCGCCAGGCGCGGCCCGCGTGGGCGCGGCTGCTTGGCCAGCACTTCCGACATGTAAAAGATGTCGGAGATGGAGTGGACGCGGAGCACGCCGCTGCGGCGAAAGGCGGCGTCCAGGACTTCGTCGCTGCCGACCATGGTGCCGGTGTGGGAAGCGGCGGCCTTGGCGGCGGCTTCGGTGCGCCCGGCCTTGATCACGATGATGGGCTTGTTGAGCGAGACCTCGCGCGCGGCGGAGAGGAAATGGCGCGCGTCGCCGATCGACTCCATGTAAATGAGGATGGACTGGGTGCGGCTGTCGTTGCCGAGGTAGTCGATCAGGTCGCCCCAGCCGATGTCGAGCATGGAGCCGACCGAGACGAAGGCACTGAAGCCGACCATCTCGCGCAGGCTCCAGTCGAGAATGGCGGTGCACAGGGCGCCGCTCTGGCTGATGAAGGCAACATTGCCGGGGCGGGCGATCTGTTGCGAGAAGGTGGCATTCAACCCGGTAAGCGGGTTCATGACGCCGAGGCAATTGGGGCCGACGACTCGCAGGCGGGCGCCGCGGATACGGTCGGCGATCTGGCGCTCGAGTTCGAGGCCATCTTCGCCGTACTCCTTGAATCCGGCGGAGATGATAACGGCAGTCTTCACGCCCGCCTGCACGCATTCACCGATGATGCCGGGCACGGTGGCGGCAGGCGTGGCAATGACGGCCATGTCCACCGCTTCCGGAACGGCGGCGACGTTGGGGTAGGCCTTGATGCCGAGGACGCTGGGGCGGTCCTTGCTGACTGGAAACACGGTGCCGCCGAAGGGGCTGCTGAGCAGGGCCCAGAGGACGCGGCGTCCAATGGAGCCGGGACGCTCGGTGGCGCCGATCACGGCGACGGTCTTGGGATGGAAGAGCGCGTCGAGAGGATGACCCTCGGTGTGCAGGACATCGTGCGCCTTGTCGGTGGTGGAGGTCTTCATAGCGGCTTGGGCCACGTGATCCATCGCGACGACATCTCCTGTTTGGGCGGACCCTAGAGTGTAATCGTTTCCCGCGTGGCCGGGGAGCAAGGTCGGTCACAAGCCGATGTGACCCGCTGCATGTCGCCCGGCTCCAACCGGGTGCCGGACAGCAGGGGAATTTTGTGCTTGGGCAGGAACTCTGATTCGTCTAAAATGCCGCGCACACCGTTAAAAGGGACCCAGACTGATACCTACAGCACTAGGGAATCTCTGAACAACTACAGCGCTCGTCTCGCTGAAGGGTCGCGGATGTCGGATTCAATCGGTTTGACTGAACCCACGAAGGGTGCGGTCGCTGAATTTGCGGCCCGGCGAGT